>NZ_JBEPDA010000012.1:47369-200336 GCF_040299985.1 Streptosporangium sp. NPDC000563
GTCGTACACCTTCTACGTGATCGCCCGTGACGCGGCGGGCAACAGCTCGGAGGCCTCCGTCCCGGTGACCTTCAAGACCCTCGCCGGGCAGGTCGACACCGTCCCGCCGACCAGGCCGGGTACTCCGGTGGCTTCGGCGATCACGTCGTCGGGTGCGACGTTGACCTGGGCGGCTTCGACGGACGCCGTCGGGGTGAGTGGTTACGACGTCTACCGTGAGGCGGGGGCGACGGACGTGAAGGTGGGGTCGCCGACCTCGCCGTCGTTCGCGCTCACCGGGTTGACCGCCGACACGTCGTACACCTTCTACGTGATCGCCCGTGACGCGGCGGGCAACAGCTCGGAGGCCTCCGTCCCGGTGACCTTCAAGACCCTCGCCGGGCAGGTCGGCGGCGGCTGCACCGCGACCTACGCGGTGTCCAACTCCTGGCCCGGTGGTTTCCAGGGCGAGGTGACCGTAAAGAACACCGGCACCTCGGCGACCACCGGCTGGACCGTGAAGTGGTCGTTCCCGAACGGTCAGACGATCACCCAGCTCTGGAGCGGCACCCACACCCAGACCGGTGCGGCCGTCACCGTGAAGAACGTGAGCTGGAACGGCGTCCTGGCCCCCGGGGCCTCCACCTCGTTCGGTTTCGGCGCCTCCTGGACCGGCACCAACGGGGTCCCCTCCACCGTCACCTGTACCGCCCCCTGACCGCCTCCCGCCCGCTCTCTCACCGTTTTTCCCGCAGAGGGCGGGCGGGGGCCCATCCGGGAGGCGATCGAACGCCATCAGGTCGCTCCTCGCGCCCTTAAAAGGGCGAGAGGGGCGACCGCGGCGATCTCGGGACTCCCCCCTGAGGACCCCCGGCCCTCCCCCCTGAGGATGATCTGAGGACGTCGGCGGGGCCGGGTCGCCCAGCAGAGCCTATTGTGGAAGAAACCGACTGTGCTGGGGAGAACATGACGATCTCAGATGGGGTGCGCGAGCCTCACGGCGCGACCGGGCAGCCGTCTGAGACCGGCACCGGCGGCGTACGCGGAGAGACCGGCCTCGGTGGCGTCCAGGGCGAGGCCGCCGTCGGCGGCGCCGGGAGTGACCGCCGGGTCGAGCTGGGCGACGCCGACGCGCTGAAAGACGCGGCGGCCGGGCGGGCCGGCATCCACGGCTGGCTCGACGGCGTCAGGTCCACCAGCGCGGGCCGTCTCACCCTGAAGATCGTCATCGGCGTGATCGGCACCGTACTGGTCGTCGGCGGACTGATCATGGTGCCCTTCCCCGGCCCTGGCTGGCTGGTCGTCTTCGCGGGGCTCGCGGTGCTGGCCACCGAGTTCCACTGGGCGCACCGGCTGCTGGAGTTCGGCAAGCGGACCCTGTCGGCCTGGACGGCCTGGCTGGGCCGCCAGGGCTGGAGCGTCAAGATCCTGGTCGTCGCCGTCGCGGCGGTGACCGCCACCGCGATCGTCTACTACGGCCTCAAGCTCAGCCTCCACATCGACCTGATCGTCGAGGCCCGGAAGTTCCTCATCCGATAGCCGCCCTCGCTCCGCTTCTCCTGGGCCCGCCGCGACGACGGCGTCCTGTCCGGCCCGCAGGGCTTTCCCCGGAATGTCCCGCCTCCGTGCCGTCACCCACGGCAACGGCGCCGGCGGCACTCTGACCGCCTATGACGCACGCTGTCCGGGAAACGGGACCGGCGCTCCCCGGAGTTTTACCCAGGCCCTTCCACCTCGTTATCTTTCGCGGATGTGACTCTTCGTAGTGTCTCCACGTCCGATCCGCAGAGACGAGTAAGGAGAGTGACGTTCGATGCGCGCCCTGTCCTCGATGTTGGTCCTGGCGGCCGCCGGAGCCGTCGCACTGACCGGCACCCCCGCCCACGCCGACGACGTCAACCTGGCCGCGAGGGTCCAGCCGGGCGAGGAGGTGTTCCTCACGCCCGAACTCGTCCCCGGAGCCCGGTACGGCGGAAACGTTCTGGTCAAGCTCGACGAGAACAGCGTGCCCGTCAAGGTGAAGATCGGTAACTGCCGCGGCAGGTACGTCGGGTCGGTGCCGATCGCCGCGAACGACCACGCCGCGTACGTCGCCGCCACCACCACCCCGCCCGCCCAGTGCATCCGCTACCGGGTGAAGAACATGGGCAACCAGCCCGCGGCCATCACGGGCACCGGTTACTACTAAACCGGCCCTCCGGGGTGTGCGGGACGGAAACGGCGACCAAGGCCGTTTCCGTCCCGCACACCCCGCTTTTTCTGTTTCCGGCACCGACCCCCGCCCGCGACCGGCGCAGGACGGCGAACCGATCGTCGGCCCTCGCCTCCACGACCGGCGCGGGGACGCGCTCGCGGTGTGCCGCCACGATCGCCACCCGGGTCCCGAGAGAAAGCGGGGAACGGTCTGAGGGGACGGCGTCCGTTCTCCTGTGACGGATCGTCCGCGGGGCACTCCTCGGGATCCGGGTTCATGAGCGATTCCGGCCCGCGATCAGGGCGGCGATTCCGGCCAGGATGCGGTCCAGGCCGAAGGTGAGGGCGTGTGCGGGGTCGGAGATCGCCTGGTGGGCCTCGCCCGCGGCCTGGCCGACCCGGGAGGCGACCGGGAAGCGGGTGCCGTCCATGATCTTGTCGAGCAGCGGGGCGTTGGACACCCACCACTCGACGTCGGTCATCCCGCTCTCCTCCTGGACCCGTGCCTGGTTGGCGGCCGTTCTGGCGGTGCTCTGCACGTGGCTGAGGACCAGGGCCAGGACGGAGTCCATCTCGACGTCCGTCAGGCCGACGCCGTCCAGCGGGCGTAGCTCGGCCTCGTACTTGAGCGAGGCGTTCGGTCCCAGGGTGGAGCGGGCGTCGATGACCTGCAGCATCCACGGGTTGCGCCGGTAGAGGTCCCAGTTGCGGGCGGCGACGAACTCCAGCGCGCCCCGCCACCCGCCCGGTTGCCGGGACGGGGCGTCCACGTCGTCGTAGAGCTCCCCGTACGCGGTGTCGACCATGAGGTCGACCAGCTCGCCCTTGCCGGGGACGTGGGTGTAGAGGGACATGGTCCCGACCCCCAGTCGCTCGGCGACCTGGCGCATCGAGACCGCTTCGAGCCCTTCGGCGTTGGCCAGCTCGACGGCCGCCAGGACGATCGAACGCACCGTCAGCCCCGAGCGCCCCGGCTTGCTGTGCGAGCCCCACAGGAGCGCCAGGCTGCGTGCCGGGTCGGCGTCGGAAGCTTTCTTCGCACTCACGGGAACAGTCTCCAGATTCTCGGCGTTGGGACCACCGTAGCTGAGCCGTACGGTGTACGGTACGGTCTACGTTCAAAGAACGCGCAGATGTGGGGCGAACTGCCGGTGAGTGCCGGACGGGAAGACGGGTGCGAAGAGTGAAACCAGCAGACGCGAGGGCGGCCGGACGGGACGTGGCGGCGATCGCCGCCTACGACCTGCGAAAGAACTACACGGGTGCCGCCGAGGGCACGGGTCTCAACGGATTCGACCTGGAGGTGGCGGCCGGAACGGTCTGCGGCCTGCTCGGTCCCAACGGCGCGGGCAAGACCACGGCGATCAGAATCCTGTCCACGCTGCTGCGCCCGGACTCGGGCCGGGCGAGCGTCGCGGGATTCGACGTCCGTACGCAGGCGCGGCAGGTGCGCGAGCGGATCGGGCTGGTCGGGCAGTACGCGGCGGTCGACGAGATCCTCAGCGGGCGGCAGAACCTGGTGATGTTCGGCAGGCTGAACCATCTGCCCGCGGCCGGGGCGCGGAGGCGGGCCGACGAACTGCTGGAGCGGTTCTCACTGGCCGACACAGGGGCCAAGCCGGTCGGTGAGTATTCCGGTGGCATGCGCAGGCGGCTCGACCTGGCGGCGAGCCTCATCGTCTCGCCCCGGGTGCTGTTCGTGGACGAGCCCACCACCGGCCTCGACCCGGCCGCCCGCCAGGAGGTGTGGTCGGCCATCCGCGACCTGGTCGGCTCCGGCACGACCGTGCTGCTCACCACCCAGTATCTGGAGGAGGCGGACCGGCTGGCCGACCGGATCACCATGCTCGGCGCGGGCCGGGTCGTGACCGAGGGCACCCCGGAGGAGCTGAAGTCCGCCATCGGCGGCGACTGGCTCGACATCGTCCTCACCGACCCGGCGGACGTGGCCGCGACCGAGGCCCTCGCGGCGCGGGTCGCCTCCGGTGAGATCCACGTGGACGCCGAGGCGCGCCGGGTCAGCATCCCGGTCGCCGAGCGCACCCGGGCGCTCGTCACCATGGCCACCGCGCTCGGTGACGCCGGGATCGAGCCGGTCGACGTCACACTGCGCCGCCCCACGCTCGACGAGGTCTTCCTGCACCTCACGGGCGGCGCCGAGAGCACGACCGCCCACGCCGGGGCGTCCGCGTGAGCACCGTGACCTCGCTCTCCCGCGAAAGGGACCGGACGGACATCGCCGCCGTGCGCTCCGGCGCGGGCGGTCACCGTTCCCGGTGGGCCCCCGCCGAGTACGACGATCCCCGATGCGGAGGCATCCGCGTGAGTACCACGATTCCGACCCCCGATGCGGAGGCATCCACGTGAGCACGACGACCCCGACCACGCCCGCCGCCTCCCCGCTCGCCCGGTTCGGCTGGGCGCTGGCCGACTCCTGGACCATCACCCTGCGCGACCTGAGCCACTGGGGCCGTCGCCCGGGAACGGTCGCCGTCGGATGGCTCTTCCCGGTCCTGATGGTGCTGATGTTCGGCGGCCTGTTCGGCGGCGCCATCGGCGTCCCCGGCGGGGGCGGCTACTTCGACTTCCTGATCCCCGGCATGTTCGCGATGACGATGCTCTTCGGCCTGGAGAGCACGATGACGGCGGTCACCACCGACGCGGCCAAGGGCGTGACCGACAGGTTCCGTTCGATGCCGATGAGCGCCTCGGCGGTCGTGATGGGCCGCGGGATCGCCGACATGCTCAACTCGGTCGTCGGGCTGGCCGTCATGATCGGGGCCGGACTGCTGCTCGGCTGGCGCGCCGGGGGAGGGGTGCCCGACGCGCTGGCCGCCGTGGGACTGCTCCTGCTGCTGCGCTTCGCCCTGATCTGGGTGGGCATCTACATCGGCCTCGTCGCGGGAGGACCGGAGGTGGTGACGTCGGTGCAGATCCTGGTCTGGCCGGTCGGCTTCCTGTCCAGCGTGTTCGTCGACCCCGCCACCATGCCCGGCTGGCTCGGCGCGATCGCGGAGTGGAACCCGCTCTCGGCCACCGCGACGGCCGCGAGACGGCTCTTCGACAACCCCGGCTGGGCGGGGGAGTCGTGGATCGTGCAGAACGCCACGCTCATGGCGGTGCTCTGGCCGCTGCTGCTGATCGCCGTCTTCCTGCCGTTGTCGGCGCGCAGGTTCCGCCGGCTCGGCGGCTGACGGGGCCGGCATCCGAGGCTGTCAGGTCTTTCGGCCGGGGAAAGTCCTGTTTCTTCATGGATCACAACATTTGCCACCGGGAGAAGATGCTCCGCGTTTTACATCGCCGCTCCGCGTTTTACATCGCGGTGACGGAATCCGTCGAGGACTGTAACTGACCGTAGTGAACCTGAGGGCATGAGTGAGACGGAACGGGAACGATCCGCCTCGGGGTGGACGCTCAACAGGGAACTGCTCAACGTCGGCGCGATCATCGTCGCCGCCGGTATAGCCCACCTCGTCATGGGGCTGATAGGGCACGAGAAGTACGGACCGTTCATGCTCGTGCTGCTCGGCGGGGTGCTCGTCGCGGCAGGGCTCGGTCATCGGTTCTACGAGCACCGGCGCCATCACGTTCCCGCGGTCATGGAGGTTCCCATGGTCATGGAGATGGAGTGCGTGAGGTGCGGGGAGGCGCCGGGCGGAGGGGCCTGACGCGGCGAAAGGCGATCCTGGGAAGGCGGAGGGAGACGAAGGCCTCCGCCTGGAGCGCCGACAGGCCGATCCGCGGAAGGTCCCGCGCCGAGGGATAGACGAGGAATCGGGGTTTCCACAGCGGCTGGAACTTCGCATTGAACCTGTACAGCGACTCGATCTGGAACCACCTGGACAGGAAGACCAGGACGCCGTACCAGAGACGGAGGATCGGGCCCGCACCCAGCCGCTCGCCCCTGGCGAGCGCGGCGCGGAACATCGCGAAATTGAGCGAGACCACGCTCACACCGAGGGCCGGGGCCGCCTGCAGGGCCTTGACGATGAGCAGGTCGTTGAGGCCCGGGTCGGCGTCGTGGTCACGGCGCATCAGGTCGAGGGAGATGCCGTGCTCCCCCCAGGGGACGAAGTGCAGGACGGCGCGGATGTCCTCACCCGCCTCTCTCCCGTCCTTCGCGGCATCCTTACCGTGCGCGTCGCCCGCGCCGGTCATGCGGCTCGCGCCGCCTTTGCCGCCCGCGCCGGTGGTGCCGCTCGCACCGTTCACCTCGTCCTGGCCGCCCCTGTCGCCGTCCCCGGCCTCCGCGCCGCCTGCGCCGTCCGGGCCGCCCTCGCCGTACCCGCGATCCCCGGAATCCCCGGAATCCCCGGAATCACCGCTCTTCGCGGTGTTTCCTGAGCCCTCGGTGCCATCGGGGAGCCTGTGCGCCGTGACGACGACGCATTCGGCGTCGGCGGGGTCACCGAAGCGGCCGAGGGCCATGGAGAAGCCCCGCTCGGTGTCCGTGCCGCGCCAGAAGTCGGCGGCGTGCCGGATCCGGTCCTTCTCCGCCTCGGTGAGGTCTCCGACCCGCCGTACGAGACAGGTGTAGCCCGCGCGCTCCACCCGCTTCACCATCTGCCGGACGTTGCGCATCGCCCTGCCCTCGAGGGTGAAGCCGGCGACGTCGACGATCGCCTCGTCACCGATCTCCAGGGCGGACAGGCGGCCCTCCCTCGTCCAGATCTCGCCGCCCGTCTCGCTGCAACCGATCACGGCGGGCACCCAGGCGTGCCGTTCCGCCTCCTCCATGAACCGCCTGATCGCGCCCGGCCACGCCTCGACGTCCCCGATGGGATCGCCGCTGGCGAGCATGACCCCCGAGACCACCCGGTAGGCGATCACCGCCTTGCCCGTCGGGGAGAACACGACGCTCTTGTCGCGGCGCAGCGCGAAGTAGCCCAGCGAGTCGCGGGCGCCGTGTCCGGCGAGCAGCGCACGGACCGCGGCCTCCTGCTCGGGGCCCAGTTCGGCGACGGGCCTCTCCGGCCGCAGCGCGAGGTAGAGGGTCGTCACCGCGGTGAGCGCGCCGAGACCGAGGAGTGAGAAGTAGACCAGGTCGGCGGTCCGCTCCGAGGAGTATCCGACCGGGCCCTCCACCCCGACGAGGCCGAGCAGCACGTGCTGGAGCCGCTCTCCGGCACTGGGATCACCGATGATCGTCCGGGGGTGGGCGTTGACCACGACCCAGCCGATGACGATGTCCAGGGCGCCCAGGGCGAGGAGGTTCCACAGCGCCCGCCGGCGGGTCCGGGGGTCGGAGAGGGCGTAGAACTCGCGCTGTCTGACCACGAGCAGGGCGACGACCAGCGTGCTGAGGAGGGCGGTGAAGGGGCGGTGCGAGTGCAGGAACTCGGTGAGAACGCTCAGTGGCAGGAGCACCATCACCGCCTGCCAGGCCCTTCTCTTCCTGCGCCGGAGGCCGTGGGCGAGCATGACGATGAGGATGCCCAGGACGAGCGAGGCGGCCTGGGCGAGAGAGGTGAACGTCCCCGGCAGGAGTCCGGTGAGCTCGCCGACCCGGCTTCTCCTGAACGAGGGCAGCACGGCCCTGAGGATGTCCAGGACGCCGATCGCCATCGCCGCGTAACCGGCCGCGGTGGGCACCCAGGAGTGGGGCGCACATGACCGATCCCTCATGGGAGGACATTAATCGGCGATACGGCCGCTAACTCCATGGCATGGCTCATCGTGGCCGAATCCAGCCCACTTCGTCCGGGTGACTTTGCGTTGCCCGCTCGCGTTTTCGGTTCGTCGCTCGCGCGTGTCCTCGATTTTCCGTCTCACGCGCTTCCAGTGTCTCCTCACCCCGCTCACCCTCTCCCACACCTCTTCTAACCGATTCGTTCTAGATCACGATCTTGAGGGCTTTCCGGCTTAGGATGCCGCCGTGTCCGTGACTCCTGGGATTTACAGAGTGGTTGGAAGCCTGGCGCTTCTGGTCTCGGTGCTCGTGCCGGTTCCGGCGGCCGCACACGCCGCCGAGCCGGCCGCCGCCGCACCCGCCGCCGCGCCTCTCGCCGGGCCTCTCGCCGCGCCCGTCGACATCGTGCTGCCCGGCACCCGGGTCACCGTCAGGGAGGATTCCAAGGACGCGCTCAGAGTGACCTCCTACTCCTTCGGCAAGATGACCTACCTGCGAAGGGGCGCCGGATTCACCCGGCAGGCCGCCTACCAGGAGATCACGGTCGCGCCGAAGGCGACCAAGGCCCTCGCGGTGCCCGTCTCCTACCAGGAGGGCTACGACTCGGTCGTCCTGCTCGACCTCGCGGCCTCCAAGAGCACCAGGATCCGCACGGTGAAGAAGCCGCTCGTCGCGCACTACGTCCACTGGAACCGCAGGGGCGACAAGGCGGTGCTGACCGTCGAGAGAAAGAGCGGATCCGCGTGGGTGACCTCCGGCTTCGTGGTCGTCGACACGGTGGCGAAGACCGCCAAGAGCGTGACCGTGGCCAATGTCGACAAGGCCGCGAGGTTCCGCTGGAGCTCCGACGGTCTCGATGTCGTGGCCGAGTACGCGGGGGGCACCCGCTTCTACGGGCAGGACGGCGCGATCCGCCGCACCCTGGCCAAGACCGGCAGGCCCGCCGGTGGGGAGGACGCCTTCACCCCTTCGGGGCGGAGCCTGATGACCTGGTGCCCCTCCAGTTACACCGAGCACGTCTGCGTCTGGGACCGCACCTCGGGCAAGCTCGTGAACAAGGTGCCGGGCATCAAGCCGAAGGCCCTGTGGGGCTGGTGGGACGAGACGCACTTCATCGCGGTCGTTCCCTCCTCGGGCCACTACCAGGTGGTCCTGTCCACGCTGAAGGGCAAGGTGACGCGGGTCCTGGCGGCCTTCTCCGCCGACGACTGGTCCAACAAGCTCTATCTCGGCTACACCCGGCGGTGACCGGCGGCGGGTGAGACGCCCGCGCGCGGGTGCGGTGCGCGGGCGGTACCGCCGGAGGCGCGGGCCGTGTCATCGGGGTCACCGGAGACCTCGGAGGGCCGGGGAGGCGGGTGCCGTCGACGGCGCGGGCCGGTGTCGCCGGAGACGGCCGTCAGAGATACAGGCCGGTACCGTTGTCGGTCTGCGGGGTGGCGATGGCGTGCAGGTCGCGCTCGCGCATCACCAGGTAGACCTGGCCGTGGACCTCGACCTCGTACTGCTCCTCGGGGTTGAACAGGACCTTGTCGCCGACCTTCACCGCGCGGACGTTCTGGCCCGCGCCGCAGACCTCACCCCAGACGAGGCGGTTGGCCATCTTCACCGTCGCGGGGATGACGATTCCGGCCGTGCTGCGGCGTTCCTCGGACTCCTGCTCGATCTTGACCATGACACGGTCGTGGAGCATCTGGATCTCGAATTTCGGGTCACCCACGAGACGAGTTTATGGGAATCGCGGGGGCGTGCTCGCTCGTCCGCGAACTCCGGTCCACCCGAGGCCCACATGTCCGGGTGATTCCGGCCGCGGGAGAGCCGGCGGGCGGCAAGACCGGTGACGAGATCATCGGCCCAGTAGGATCCGGCGTTATGACGTCTCCTGAGCTCGTGAGCGGCTTTCTCGACTGGTATCTGGCGGCGAATCCCTCCTACGCCGCCCTCGCGGGCGCGCAGGGGTACGACAGGACTCTCGGTGACTTCACCGAGTCCGGAATCCTCGCCAGGGAGCGTGAGACGCGCCGATGGCTGGAGCGCCTCCAGCGGGTCCGGGCTCCCGGGAGCCCCGGAGCTCCCGCGGGCCCGGAGAGGCCGGAAAGGTCCGAGAGCTTCGAGGACGAGATCGACCGGGAGCTGGTCATGTCCATGCTGCGCGGCGAGATCGCGTACGAGACGTGGCCCCTCTGGCGGCGCGATCCTTCCGCCTACGTGGGGCCGATCTTCTCCTCGATGTTCGGGCCGTTCCTGCAGCGGTTGTCCCCCGAGGCCGAACTGGTGGACGCGGCCGTCGCGCGGCTGGCCGAGGTGCCGGACGTCATCGCCGCCTGCCGGGCGAATCTCGATCCCGCCCTGGCGGCTCCGCTGCTGGTCCAGCGAGGGCTGGGCCAGTCGCGGACCGCCCGGCGCTTCCTCACCGAGACGGTCCCCGGCCAGGTCGCCGACGAGGCCCTGCGCGCCCGGCTGGCGGCCGCGGCCGAACCCGCGGCGGCGGCCTTCGACGAGCTGGTGGGGTTCCTCGAAGGTTTCCGGGCGACCGGCACCTGGCGGATGGGGGAGGAGCTCTACTCCACCCTGCTGCGTGAGCGGGAGATGCTCGGCTACGGCGCCGGCGAGCTGCGCGACCGGGGACAGGCCGCCTACGACGAGCTGGACGCGCGGATGCGCGAGGTCGCGGCGAGGCTGGACGGCGGTTCCGGTGACTGGCACGCGGTCATCGCCGAACTCCAGGACGACCACGCGCCGACGCTGGAGGACATGCGGGCCGAGTACGAGGCCGAGACGGAGCGGGCCAGGAGGTTCGTCCGCGAGCGCGGCCTGGTGACCTTCGCGCGGGGCGAGGAGTGCAGGGTCGTCCCGTCGCCGGAGTTTCAGCGGCCCATCGTCGCCGTCGCCTCCTACATGTCGCCCCCGCCCCTGTCGACCTCCAGGATCGGGCACTTCTTCGTCCCGTACACCCCCGCGTCCTTCACCGAGGAACAGATCCGTCAGCGGCTGCGTACCAACGCCAGGGCGCAGATGCCCTCCATCGCCGTCCACGAGGCATATCCCGGCCACCACTGGCACCTGTCGTGGGTGGCGGACAACCCCCGGCGGGCCCGCAGGCTGTTTCGCACCCCGTACTTCGCCGAGGGCTGGGGCCTGTACGTCGAGAAGCTCATGCACGAGCAGGGGTACTTCACCACCCCGGCCCAGGAGCTCGCCCACCTCGACTTCAGGCTCTTCCGCGCGGCCCGCATCGTCGTCGACACCTCGCTGCACTGCGGCGACATGACGATCGAGCAGGCGGAGGAGTACATGACCACGAGATCGTCGCTCACCCCCGGCACGGCGAAGGGGGAGGTCGACCGCTACTGCGCGTGGCCCACCCAGGCGCCCTCCTACCTCACCGGCGCCCTGGAGATCGACCGCATCCGCGACGACTACCTGGCCGCGGGCCGCGGCGACCTGCGCGCCTTCCACGACACGCTGGCCGGTTCGGGCGGGCTCCCCCTCGGACTGGCCCGCCGGGTCGCGCTGGAGGGATGAGCGAGGGGCTCAGGCGCGGGCGGGGGCGCGGCGGCGGGTCTCGGGGACGATCAGCGGGGTGCCGCTCTGCGGATCCTCGATGATCTCGCAGCGCAGTTCGAAGACCTGCTCCACCAGCGCGGCCGTGATGATCGAGGAGGGGTCGCCCTCGGCGACGATCCGGCCGTCGCGCATCACGATCAGGTGGGTGGCGTAGCGGCAGGCCTGGTTCAGGTCGTGCAGTACGGCGACGAGGGTCCTGCCCCGCTCGTGCAGGTCGGCACAGAGATCGAGCACCTCGATCTGGTGGGCGATGTCCAGGAAGGTCGTCGGCTCGTCGAGCAGCAGGATCGGCGTCTCCTGGGCGAGCGCCATCGCGAGCCAGACCCGCTGGCGCTGGCCGCCGGAGAGCTCGTCCACGC
The DNA here is from genome assembly GCF_040299985.1 of Streptosporangium sp. NPDC000563. Lineage (NCBI taxonomy): Bacteria > Bacillati > Actinomycetota > Actinomycetes > Streptosporangiales > Streptosporangiaceae > Streptosporangium > Streptosporangium sp. NPDC000563. The sequence goes on from NZ_JBEPDA010000012.1 coordinate 59,097, forward strand.
AGCGCTCCGCCAGTTCGGTCACGTCGGTGGACTCCATCGCCGCCGCCACCGCGACCTCGTCCTCGCGGGACCACTGCCGCATCAGCCGCTGGTGCGGGTAGCGGCCCCTGCCCACCAGGTCGGCGACCGTGATGCCGTCGGGCACGATCGAGCTCTGCGGCAGCAGGCCCAGCCTGCGCGCCACCTCCTTGGACGGCAGCGAGGTGATCGCGGCCCCGTCCAGGTGGACCGTCCCCGCGCGGGGTTTGAGCATGCGGGCCAGGGCGCGCAGCATGGTGGACTTGCCGCACGCGTTGGGGCCGATGATCACGGTGAACGACCCGTCGGGGATCGTGACGTTCAGGTCGCTGGCCACCACGCGCTTGTCGTAGGAGAGCGTCAGGTCGGTGCCGTACAGTCTCAACGTCGTTCCCTCCGGAGTAGAAACACCAGGTATATCCCGCCGATCGCGGCGGTCATGATCCCGACCGGTAGCTGCACCGGCGCGAAGACGCGCTGTGCGGCCAGGTCGGCGCCGACCAGCAGGGTGGCGCCGGTCAGCGCCGAGGTGAGCAGGGTGACGCCGGGGGAGCGGGTGATCCGGCGGGCCAGTTGCGGCGCGGCCATCGCCACGAAGATCACGGGTCCGGCGGCGGCGACGGCGACCCCGCACAGCAGCACCGCGACGGCGATCGCCGTCGCGCGTACCGGCTCGACGCGGATGCCCGCGGCCTTGGCCGCGTCGTCGCCCATCTCCATCATCCGCAGCGGGCGAGACAGCCAGGCGCAGACGGGCAGGAGCACCGCCAGCGCGTACGCGACCGGGATCGCGTGCTCCCAGCCGCGTCCGCCGAGGCTGCCGGTGATCCACGCTCCCGCGGTGGCGGCGTCGTTGATGTCGGCGCGGGTGAGCATGTACCAGTCGGCGGAGACCAGCAGCGCGCCGATCCCGATGCCGACCAGGATCAGCCGGTAGCCCTGCACCCCGCGCCGGTAGGCGAGGGCGTAGACCACCAGTGCGGACAGGACGCACCCGGCGAGGGAGGCTCCGGCGATCTGCCAGGCGGTGCCGCCCAGGATGACGGCGGCGATGCCCCCGGTGGAGGCTCCGGCGGTGAAGCCGATGAAGTCGGGGCTGCCGAGCGGGTTGCGGGTGAGGCTCTGCAGGATGGCGCCGCTCAGCCCGAACGCGGCGCCGACCAGCAGGCCGGTCACCACACGCGGCGCCCGCAGGCGGCTCACGATGAGTTCGGCGACCGGAGGCCCCTCACCGAACAGGGCGGCCACGATGTCGGGGATGGGAACGGTGAACTCGCCGGTGGACAGCGCGACGAGGCTGACGGCCAGTCCCAGGAGGGCGACGGCGGCCCCGGCGGCGAGGCCGCGCGGTGGGAGCCGCAGCGACCAGGAACCCAGGCGCAGGGCGGCGGGTGTCCGCGGTGAGCCGTTCGCGAGGTGGGAGGTCTCCGTGGCGGGTGCCGTCCGTGAGGTGACTCTCAGGAGAGAGTTCGTGCGGCGGGCCTTCGGGGTGTCCGTCCGCCGTGAGGTGATCTTCATAGCGCGGCGAGCCTCCGGCGGCGGGCGAGCAGGATGAACACCGGGGCGCCGACGACCGCGCACATGATGCCCACCTGCACCTCACCGGGGGCGGCGACGACCCGGCCGAGGATGTCGGAGCCGAGCAGCACCACGGGGGCGAGCACGAGGGTGTAGGGCAGGACCCAGCGTTGGTCGGGGCCGGTGAGGGCGCGCACCGCGTGCGGCACGGCCAGGCCCACGAACCAGAGCGGTCCGGTGGCGGCGGTGGCGGCTCCGCACAGCAGGGTGACGGCGATCGCGGTGAGCCCGCGCGTGCGGGCCATGTTCACGCCGAGCGCGCGTCCCGCCTCGTCGCCGAGCGCGAGGGCGTTGAGCGGTTTGGCGAGCAGCAGTCCGAGCACCAGCCCGGCCGCGAGGAACGGGGCGAGCCGTATCGCGACGTCGCCGCTCACCCCGGCCAGTGAGCCGGTGAGCCAGAACCGCATCCGGTCGAAGGTCGCGTTGTCGCTCCGCAGGATCGCCGACGCGGCCGCGTTGAAGACCATGCCCAGTGCGACACCGGCGAGTGTGAGCCGTACCGGCCCGCCTCCCGAGCGCCCGGCGGAGCCGAGCGCGTAGGCGAGTGCGGCGGCGGCGGCCGCACCGGCGAACGCGAACCAGACGTAGAGGGAGGGGTCGCCCACCCCGAGCAGTCCGATCGCGACCGTCACCCCGAACATGGCGCCCTGGTTGACGCCGAGCAGTCCGGGGTCGGCGAGCGGATTGCGGGTGAGGCTCTGCATCAGCGCCCCGGCCAGGCCGAGTGCCGCGCCCACGCCGATGCCGATCAGGGTCCTCGGTACGCGAAGTTCCCTGATGACCGTGTGGTCCGGGGACCCGTCGGGCGCGAGCAGCGCGTCCAGGACCGTGGACAGCGGGATCGAGCGCGATCCCACCGCGATACCGACCATCGCGAGCAGCACCAGCACGGCCAGTCCCGCCAGCAGCCCGGCCACGAGCGTCACCGGGCGCCTGCTCGGCCCTCCCGCTCGCCCGGGACGCGGCCCGTCCGGTTTCCCGGGCGTCTCGGACGCGGCCGTGGTCACACCGGCCCTGCTCACCAGGTACCCCTCTTCTTCGGTAATGCTTAGGCAAGGCTAATCTAACGTAGGAGTCAATTTAGGTAAGCCTATCCATTGGAGTGAGAAATGTCCCGACCTGTCCTGCCTCGGCGGGGATTCATGGCCGCGGGCCTCGGTCTCGTGTTCGTCCTGGCCGCCTGCGGGAGCGGAACGGAGACGACCGCGGCGACGGGCGGCCCGTCGGCCGCGACCTCCCCCTCGGCGGGTCCCTGGACCTTCACCGACGACCGAGGCAAGAAGATCGATGTGCCCGGCCGCCCGGCCCGGGTCGTCGCCCAGGTCGGCGCCGCCGCGGCGCTGTGGGACTTCGGCGTCCGGCCGATCGCCGTCTTCGGGCCGCACCGGCTCAAGGACGGCACGAAGGATCCCCAGGTCGGTGCTGTCGACATCACCAAGGTCGAGTCCCTCGGCAACGTGTGGGACGAGTTCAACGTCGAGAAGTACATCTCCCTGCAACCGGACCTGCTGGTCAGCGGCATGTACGCCAAGGACGCCCTCTGGTACGTGCCGGAGAAGTCCGCCGCCACCATCGAGCAGGTCGCCCCCACCCTCGGCGTCAGCCAGATGGACATGTCGGTACCCAAGATCATTGAGAGGTACGGGCAGGTCGCCGCCGCCCTCGGCGCGGATCTCGACGCCCCCGAGGTTGCCGAGGCCAAGGCCAGGTTCGACGCCGCCTCCGCCGCGATCGTCACCCCGGAGAACAAGGGCCTGAAGATCATGGTCATGGCGGGCGGGCCGGAGGCGATGTGGGTGGCCAACCCCGAGGCGCACGCGGACGTGCGCTACTTCAAGGAGCTCGGCCTGGACGTCGTGGTGCCGGAGAAGGTCGACGAAGGCGGCTACTGGCAGACCCTGAGCTGGGAGAACGCCGACACCTACCGGGCGGACGTGATCCTGGTGGACGCCCGCTCCCAGTCGATGCGGCCCGAGGAGATGAAGAAGAAGCCGACCTTCGCCGGGCTGCCCGCGGTCAAGGCGGGACAGGTCTACCAGTGGCACGCCGAGGAGCGCTACAGCTACCAGGGCTACGCCGACGTGCTGGAGCGGCTCAACGCCGACCTCGCCAAGGCGAAGAAGCTGTAGTCGGCACGCCCTCGCGAACCGACTCGTTCGGATCAGGCGTAGGTGCCGCGAACCTCCACGATGTCGGCCAGCGGGAACTCCAGGTAGTCGCCCGCCTCCTCGCACCACGCGTCGAGCACGCCGCTGCGCAGCTCGCCGTGGCTGATGGTGGCGGTCAGGCCGTCGGTCAGCGTGATCGCCGCCCGTACGCCACGGTCGACGACGAAGCCGAGCAGCGACTGCTGGGCGGTCGGCAGCCGGGAGGCCATGCGGCCGATGACCGCCCACGTCCTGCCGACGGACTGGGACGCCTCGCCCTCGGCGACGAGCAGGCGCTGGGCATGCTCGCGCGGATCGGGAGGCGGTTCCACCAGCGGGTAAGAAGGCTGCTCCAACTCGGCCACCCTGCCCCCGGGAAGCAGGATGAGCCGCCCGTTCCGCGGCTCCTCGACGCGGGCCCTGCGGATGGTGATCTCACCGGTGTCCTCGATCGGCACCGGCGCGTAACCGTTCTCCCTCAGCGCCGCGAGGGTCTTGTCGGCGGGCTGCGAGCTGGCCAGCACGGTCGGGGCGAGCAGCCGCAGGCCCAACCGGCCCAGTCGCCGGTGCCCGGCGATCTCGGCGAGCAGCACCGGATCGGAGGCCTGCACGATGCAGGCGACCGTGGTCACGGTGACCTCGCCGTGCCGCCTGGCCACGTCGTGGACGAGGTAGTCGAGGGGCTGCGGCACCGCGCCCACCTCCGCCAGGTCCGCCAGCAGGCCCTCGGCGGTGTAACCGGAGTCCATGGCGCGGCGCACGCTGGCCGGGGTGAACCGCCACACCGAGGCCGCGCCTCGCGACTCGCGTTCGGCGGCCCGGTCGAGCAGTTCGGCGAGCTCACCGGCGGGGGGGCCGGTCACCACTGCGGTGAGATCGGCGCCGAAGAGGGCGCTGCGCCGCACACTGGCGAGCGCCCTGGTGGAGCACTCGACCAGTACGGGGTCGTTCTCCACGATGGGCGCCGAGTCGTCGATCTCGTCGCCGGGAAAGGCGTCGAGACCGGCCATCGCCCGGCCGAGATCGGTGATCGTGTCGAGGGCGACCAGCCCGAGCACGCGGGCCTCCTCCAGCACGGCGGGGGCGCACTCGGCGAGCAGCGCCCGGTCCAGCAGCGGCGCGTGCCAGTGCGCGGACCTGACCAGCCCCGACAGGTCGGTGCAGGCGGTGTTGGCGGGCAGCCGGGCCAGCACGCCGAGCAGCGCCCGCCGGGCGCGGGCGACCATGGCCCCCGCCGGGTCGTCGCCGAGCACCGTGCCGTACTTGCCGTCGATCTTCCGCAGCGACGAACGCTCCATCCGCCACCACGCCGACAGCAGCACCCGGAGCCTGGCGGCGGCGTCGTCCAGCCGCCAGCGGTCGAACTTCTCCGTGGGCACCAGCCCTCCGGCGGGCTCGTCCCAGGCGAGCAGCCGGGCCACCGCGCACACCTCGAGCAGCAACCGGGTCTCGTCCTCGTCGCAGCCGGTGTCCTTGGCCACCCGCCGGACCTCGCGCACCCCGACCCCGCCCGCCTTGAGCAGCGGCAGCGGGAACTTCGCGGTGTTCTCCAACATGGCGGCACAGCGCTCCACCACGTGCGGTGCGGCGAGCGTCATCAGGTGGTCGACGGCCTCGGGGTCGACGGGAATGGTGGCGAGGTCGGGCGGGAGGGGGGTGAAGGGAGGGTGATAGTCGGGGCCGCGCAGCGCGAGCGCCACCTCACGAGGCATCTCGGCCATGTTCCAGCTGGGCCGGAAGAGCAGGCCGTGGTCGGCCGCCCACTTCTCGGGAGATCCGGGCACCACGAACCTGCCGCCGTCCACGTCGCGGACCGGGCCGTCCCAGGCGAACTCCTCCAGCAGCCCTCTCGTGCCGTCCGGGGCCTTCTCCAGCAGTGCGATCACCCGCTCCGGATCGGAGAGGATCTCGGTCACCCTGGTGACCGTGCGCCGCTTGGGGCCCTGCGGAAGGCCGAGGGCCCTGGCCAGTCCGCGCAACGCGTCGGCGCTGACCGTCCAGGAGTTCAGGTAGTGGGGAATCGGGTCGCCGAGCCCGCAGGGCGCCGTCCACCACCGGGCGACCCCCTCGGCCACGCGGATGCGGCCCTCGGCGTCCGGCCACGCCAACGCGTGGTCGAACAGCAGGTCGAGCCAGGGGGCCACCTCGGCCTCGGGCACGCCCATGAACCGGGCCACCGTGTCAGGCCCGGCCTGCTCGCCGAGGGCGAGCGAGGCCTGCGCCACCTCCAGTGAGGGCAGCGGCAGGCCGCGCATGACCTCCATCACCGCGAAACCGTTGCCCAGCCGCTGCGCCAGGGTGTCCAGGCGGCGTGGCCACGGTGGGGCGATGGCGTCCAGCCGGTTGGCCAGAACTCGGGCGAGCCGTTCTTCGTCGAGGGTTTTCAACCAGCCGAGCAGGTGATCGTCCATCTCGCAGTTCTCTCAGGAATCTCGCGCGGGGACTCTCCGTGAGCCATAAACATCCACGGTAATGCAGAGGGCATCTCTGACGGCATCTACCGCGCAGAATGCGATGCGTTATAAAACTCTCCACCCGGATCTGACCGGTCCCGGGGCCGCGAGACGGGAGAGGTGGCGGCCCCGGGACCGGTCGGCGCCTGTGAGAAGGGAAGAGGCGGCGCCGTCCGGGAGGGTCGGTAGAGGCTCGGGGGAGCGGAGAAGGTCGTCGGAGCCCCGGGAGAACCTCGGGCCCGGGGTGATCGGACCCGAGGGCGTTCGAGGGGCCCTGTGGGGAGAGGGGAGGAAAAAAGGGGACTACGGGCGGTCGAAGGGATCCGGCTCTTCGCACGGACCCGTCCGGAGGACGGCCCACACGATCTTGCCGTACGGAGCGAGCGGTGCCCAGCCCCATCGGAGACTCAGCGACTCGACGATGTGCAGTCCGAGGCCGCCGATGTCGAGGGGGCAGGGGTCACGGAGGGCGGGAAAGCCGGCCCCCGGGTCGTTGAGCGTGCAGGCGACCAGCCCGCCTCGCCGGAGCAGGGAGAGCCGGATCGGTTCCCTGGCGCGTGACTCGGCCAGCCTCAGGCCGTGCCTGAAGGCGTTGGTCGCCAGCTCCGAGACCACCAGCTCCATGTTCTCGCCCAGTTCGGCGAGGTTCCAGCCGGTGAGGGTGCCTGTCGCGAAGCTGCGGGCGGAGTGGACGGACTCGGCCTGTGGAGGGAGGACGAATGTGGCGCTGGCCATGGCTACCGGGGACCTGGGAAGAAGATCACGCGCGGAATCGGGCCACCAGCCGGCGGGGGGCCACCAGTCGAGAGCCGTCCATGACGTTGACGCTCGGGGGGGCGCGGTTTGGGCGGACTGCACAGCCGTCATCATGGTGCAAACTCCCGTGCAGGTGCAAGAGCGAATGCACGTGCATAAGACCTGTGCAACCGCTACCGTTACCCCTGATTGGGTGATTACGGACGAAAGGGGATCTTGGTCATGGCCGAGGATTCTTTGGCCATGAAGTGACAGACTGTCGATCAGGAAAGCGAGCGAGGAGCACCACGTGTCCATGGATCCGCCCGGTACCGGTTCCACCGTTCGGCGAATCATGCTCGGCGCGAGCCTGCGCCGGTTGCGTGAGGAGAAGGGACTTGCCCGAGAGGTCGCGGGATTTCACATCCGTGCCTCGGAGTCCAAGATCAGCCGCATGGAACTCGGCCGCGTCGGTTTCAAGACACGTGACGTGGAAGACCTGCTCACCCTGTACGGCGTGCTCGACGACGCAGAACGGCGCGGCCTGCTGGAGATGGTCCGCGAGGCGAACACCCCGGGCTGGTGGCACAAGTACGGCGACCTGTTGCCGAACTGGTTCACCACCTACGTGGGGCTGGAGGAGGCGACGAACATGATCCGCACCTACGAGGTGCAGTTCGTTCCCGGCCTGCTGCAGACGTCCGCCTACGCGCGCACCGTGATCCGGTTGGGCTACCCGGACGTGCCGGAGGCGGAGATCGAGCGTCGTGTGCATATGCGCATGCAGCGGCAGGATCGCCTGACGAGAAAAGACGGCCCCCGGTTGTGGGCGGTCATCGACGAGGCGGCCCTGAAGCGGCCCATCGGAGGTAAGGAGATCATGCGTGAACAACTCCAGCACCTGCTGGAAGTGTCCGCGCTTCCCAACATCACCCTTCAGGTGATGCCCTTCCGATTCGGCATGCACGCGGCCGAGGGTGGTGCGTTCAGCATCTTGCGGTTTCCCGAGTCCGACCTGTCGGACGTCGTCTATGTCGAGCAGCTCTGGGGTGCCCTCTACCTGGACAAACGTGAGGACATCGATCCATACCTCACGGCCATGGAGCAGTTGTGCGTGGAAAGCACCACGCCCGGGGGCACCGCCGAGATCCTCGGCGACCTTCTCAGAGAGATGTAAATGAAGCAGACCTACAACGGCATGCCCGCCACTGACCTTGCCGGGGCCAGCTGGCGCAAGAGCCGCTACAGCAACTCGACGGGTAACTGCGTCGAGCTGGCCGAACTGACGGATGGCAGCATCGCGGTCCGCAACTCGCGTTTTCCCGAGGGGCCTGCCCTGATCTACACACGGGACGAGATTCGCGCCCTGGTGCTCGGGGTGAAGGATGGGGAGTTCGACGGCTTAACGGTGTAACACCGTTTTTACATCGGGGCAGCCGGGTTAACCGCGACGCGCCGATGATGTAACCGGGGGAGTGGATCGGCACGGAAGAGTTTGAGATCACAGTGATTGGGGGCTCAAACCGTGCTCGACCAGATGACCTTGTATCCGGTGGCCGACGACGTGCTGTTCGCGCCAGGCGGGCGCGTCGTGATCCGCACTTACGGCGTCGCCTCGGCGGCCACAGGGGAAGGTGCGTCCACTCCGGTGTCCTACCGCACATGGGTCACCGGAGTGCGCGACCAGCCACGTTACTGGCGCTGGGGTCATTTCGAGGACGCCTGCCACGGTCATCGCAAGGTCCTCGAATGGCTGACCGGCCGCGGTCCCCAGCCCGTCGCCGCCGCCGCCTGACCGAGCCCTCCGTCTCCCGTACGACGTGACGGCGCCCGGCCCGGCGGTTTTTCGAGGTCAGACGGGGGCGTTCCAGGCGAGGATCACCGGCTCGCCGTGCTCGAAGCCGAGCCGGGAGTAGGTCCCGGTGTCCAGCCGGAAGAGCCGCCCGTCCTGCGGGGACAGCCTGAGCCAGCGGGCGCACAGCACCCGCAGGAAGTGCCCGTGGGCGACGAGGACCACGTCGCCCTCCACGGTCCCGGCGCGGGCGATCACCCGGTCGGCGCGGGCGCCCACCTGCTCCGCGCTCTCGCCGGGATGGCCGGCGTCGCCGGGAACGACGCCGTCACGCCACAGATACCAGCCGGGGCGACCCTCACGGATCTTCGGGGTGGTGATGCCCTCGTAGCCGCCGTAGTCCCATTCCCACAGATCGGGCTCGATCTCGTAGTCCTTGATCCCGGCCAGTTCGGCGGTGTTCCTCGCACGACCGGCCGGGCTCACCAGGGCCAGGTCGAATGCCAGGCCCGCGATCAGCGGGGCGAGCGCCCGCGCCTGGTCCTCGCCCTTGGGGGTCAACGGCATGTCGGTGAGTCCGGTGTGTCGGCCGTCCCGGCTCCATTCGGTCTCGCCGTGTCGCAACAGAGTCATCTGATTCATGGTGCCCACCATCATGCCGGTACGGCCGATGCCGGTCGTCGGCGGCTCATGAACGGCTCACGGACGGCTCATGGACGGCTCATGGACTGAGCGCGGACTGAGCACGGCATACCCCCGGAGCACGCGATGAGGGGAGAGAGAGCATGCGAAACTGGATTAGTGACGTTATCTGTAGGTCTGGTGGGCGCCGGACCATGGGCCGAGATGGTGCACGCACCGATGCTGGCGGCTGGTCCGAACACGCGTCTGGCGGGCGTGTGGGCCCGTCGTCCCGAGGCCGCGGCGAGGTTCGGCGCCCCGGTCTTCGAACGGATCGAGGAACTCTTCGACAACTGCGAGGCGGTCGCGTTCTCGGTGCCGCCCGCCGTGCAGGCGGAGCTGGGGGTACGCGCCGCCAAGGCGGGCAAGGCGCTGCTGCTGGAGAAACCGCTCGCCGCCGACCTGGACGGGGCCCGGCGGCTGGCCGAGGCGGTCGCCGAGGCGGGAGTGGCCTCGCAGATGGTCCTCACCTGGCGTTACTCACCCGCCACCCGCGCCTTCCTTGCCAGGGTGTCGGCGATCGAGCCGTTCGGCGGGCGGGCGGCCAACGTCTCGGGGGCGATGCTCGGCGGGGCCTTCGCCACCTCCTGGCGTCTGGAGCGCGGCGCGATCCTCGACGTCGGGCCGCACATGATCGACATGCTGGACGCGGCGCTCGGCAGGGTCGTCGGGGTCCGGGCGCACGGCAACCCGCTGGGCTGGGTCGGCCTGCTGCTCGAGCACGAGACCGGCGCGGTGAGCGAGGCGTCGCTGTGCATGAGCGTGCCGGGTGAGAACCCGCCCTCCGAGGTCGAGATCTACGGGCGCCTCGGCAGGGAGTCCCTCGACGGCACCCGGCTGGGCTCCGACATCTTCTCCCTGATGCTCACCGAGTTCACGCGTACCGTACGGCGCGGCGGTGGTCACCCCCTGGACGCCGCGCACGGCCTGCGCCTGCAGGAGATCATCGCCGCCGCCGAGGAGCAGTTCGGCTGAGGGACGGCGGCGGTGAGTGGTTCGGCCGAGGTGGGACTCGGCTGAGGGTGGTTCGCCGAAGAGGCGAGGAACGGTTTACCGCAGGGTGCGCGACGGAGGGGTTCACCGGAGGACGGTTCGCCGGAGGGTGCGCGACGGAGGGGTTCACCGGAGGACGGTTCGCCGGAGGGTGCGCGACGGAGGGGTTCACCGAAGAACGGTTCGCCGGAGGGTGCGCGACGGAGGGGTTCACCGAAGGACGGCTCGCCCGGAGGACGCGTGTCGGAGGGGTTCGCCGGAGAGCGGTGCGCCGGAGGACGGGTGTCGAGGGCCTCGACACCCGGGGACCTTCGAAGGACGTTCTGGGGAATTGATACCGTTCGTCTGACGCGCAGCGTGAGCGAAGTCCGGTGTGAGTCCGGCGCTGTCCCGCAACTGTCATGACCCCGAGGGGTCGAGCCAGGTCGCCTCCGCCGCGTCGACGCAGACCCTCGTGGAAAAGGGTGACCCGTCTCTCCTGGGTCTCTCGGTTCCGGCAACTGAAAGGACCTCGTGTGAGGCCCGTACGCAGCGCCCTCGCCGGTGCCCTGTTCGCCGCACTGACCCTGGCCGGATGCGGCCAGAGCTCCCCGGCCTCGGCCCCGTCCCAGACCCTGTCCCCGACCGCCCCCGCGGCGGCCACTCCCTCGGCGGGCTTCCCCGTCACCGTCGAGGCGGGCAACGGCCCCGTCGTCGTCGCCAAGAGGCCCGAGCGGATCGTCTCGCTGTCGCCGAGCGCGACCGAGAGCCTGTTCGCGATCGGAGCCGGACCGCAGGTCGTGGCGGTGGACGACCAGTCCACCTATCCCGCCGAGGCGCCGAAGAGCGACCTGTCCGGTTTCAAGCCGAACGTGGAGGCGATCATCGCCAGGAAACCCGACCTCGTCGTGGTCGCCAACGACATCGGCGGCGTGGTGGCCGCGCTGGGCAAGGTCGGTGTCCCCGTCCTGCTGGAGCCCGCCGCGACCAAGTTCGACGAGGCATACGACCAGATCACCGACCTGGGGGACGCCACCGGCAACGGCGACAGGGCCGCCGAACTCGTCGCCGGGATGAGAAAGCGGCTCGACGAGATCACCGCCGCCGCACCGAAGGACGCGAAGCTCACCTACTACCACGAGCTGGACACCACCCCCTATTCGGTCACCTCCGACACCTTCCTCGGCCAGATCTACGGGCTGTTCGGCATGACGAACATCGCCGACAAGGCTCCCGACCCGGCCGGCGGCTACCCCAAGCTCTCCGCCGAGTTCGTCGCCCAGGCCGACCCCGACCTCGTCTTCCTGGCCGACACCAAGTGCTGTGCCCAGTCCAGGGAAACCCTCGCCAAGCGTCCCGGCTGGTCCAGGCTCTCCGCCATCAAGAACGACCGGGTCATCCCCCTCGACGACGACATCGCCTCCCGCTGGGGGCCGCGCGTCGTCGACCTCGCCGAGCAGATCGGCGACGCCGTTCAGAAGGTGTCGGCGGGCTGATCGGTGTCAGGAAGAAACGGCAGATGTCTCCTCCCCGCCTCGAAGGACGAGGGCCGCACCCCGGACCGTCGGTGAGTCCCGGCGACGCGACCTCCGGATCGTCGCCTTCAGCCGACACGGACCCCGGCGTCGAGACGAACACGGGCACGGACGCCGGCATCGGTACAGCCACCGAGACGAACGCCGACACCGACACCGGCATCGGTACAGCCACCGAGACGAACACGGACGCCGGCGCCGACGCGGTTCGGAAGGCCGATGCCCGGGGGAGGCAGGCGGCCAGGCTGCGCCCGCTGGTGGCGCTCGCGGCCATGGCGGTGCTCCTGGTGAGCATGCTCGCCGGGCTGCTGGTCGGCGCGGCGGACATCGCGCCGACCAGCGTGATGCTCCAGCTGCTCGACTGGCTGCCGTTCGTCTCGGCGGACTCGGGACTCGCCCCGGTCGAGCTGGGCCTGCTGACCGAACTGCGGCTGCCCCGGGTCCTGCTCGCCGCGATCGTCGGCGGCCTGCTGGCCGTCGCGGGAGCCGGATACCAGGGCGTCTTCCGTAACCCGCTCGCCGATCCCTACCTGCTGGGTGCCGCGGCGGGCGCCGGTCTCACCACCACGGCGGCGATCGTCTTCACCGGTGGCGACGTCGAGGCGATCGGCATCCCCGCCGCGGCCTTCACCGGGGCCGTCGGCGGCGTGCTGCTCGCCTACGCGCTGGGCAGCGCGGCGGGCCGGGGCGGCGGCACCGCGACGCTGGTACTCGCGGGCGTCGCGGTCACCTCCTTCCTCACCGCCGTCCAGACGTTCCTGCAGCAGCTCAAGGTGGAGGAGCTCCAGCGCATCTACGCCTGGATCCTCGGCGACGTCGGCGGCGGCTGGGGCCAGGTCACCCTCGTCGTCCCGTACGCCGCCGTCTCCGTGACGGTCATGCTGCTTCACGGCAGGCTTCTCGACGTGCTCTCGGTCGGTGACGACGAGGCGGTCACCCTCGGCCTGAACGCGACCCGCGTCCGCCTCGTGGTGCTGCTCGCCGCCTCCCTCGCCACCGCGGCGGCCGTCGCGGTGAGCGGGCTGATCGGCTTCGTCGGCATCGTCGTGCCGCACGTGGTCCGTCGCCTCGCCGGGTCGTCGTACCGGATCGTGCTGCCGATCTCGCTCATCGGCGGGGCCGCCTTCCTCGTCCTCGCCGACCTGATCGCCAGGACCGTACTCGCCCCCGCCGAGCTGCCCATCGGGGTGGTGACCGCGTTCGTCGGCGCACCGTTCTTCGTGGCCGTGCTGCGCGTGACCCGCAGGGTCGAGACATGAGGCGGCGTGTGCCCTGCGGGGCCGAGACCATGAGGCGCGTGCCCGGAACCGGGCCCATGGAGTCGTACGTGGTCCGGAAGAAGAAGGCGCGGCTCCGCTCGGACGGCGGGTGCGCGGCCGTGACCCGCGCGCCGCGCGAAGGGGAGACGCGGTGAGTCACCTGGTGGTGCGGGACCTGTCGGTGGTGCTGGATCGGCGCCCGGTGCTGTCCGGCGTCGGGCTCGACGTGCGGACCGGCGGATGGCTGGCCGTCATCGGGGCCAACGGCGCGGGCAAGTCCACTTTGCTGCGGGCCCTGGCGGGGGTGCTGCCCTTCGAGGGGGATGCGCTCGTCGACGACATGCCGTTGCGGCGGCTCAAGGCCAGGGAGCGGGCCGGGCTGCTCGCCTACGCCCCGCAGTCCCCGGCGCTGCCGGCCGACATGACCGTGTTCGACTACGCCCTGCTCGGCCGCACCCCGTACATCCCCTACCTGGGCCGCGAGAGCCGGCACGACCGCGAGGTGACCGTCTCGGTGCTGGAGCGGCTGGACCTGTCACCCCTCGCCGCCCGCCCGCTCGCCCGCCTGTCCGGTGGCGAGCGTCAGCGCGTCGTGCTCGCCAGGGCGCTGGTCCAGCAGGCCCGGGTGCTCCTGCTCGACGAGCCCACCACGGCCCTCGATCTGGGACACCAGCAGCAGGTGCTGGAACTCGTGGACCGGCTCAGGCTGGCCGACGGGCTCACCGTCGTCACGACACTCCACGACCTGAGCCTGGCGGGTCAGTACGCCGACTCGATGATGCTGCTCTCCGGCGGACGGGTGGCCGCCTCGGGTGCCCCGGCCGAGGTGCTGACGGGCGAGCTGATCGGTGAGCACTTCGACGCCCGTGTGCGTGTCGCGGCCGGTCCCGGCGGCAGGCCCGAGGTCCATCTGGAGCGTCCTTGAGCGAGATGGGAAATCGTCCGGAGACGTTCGTGAGCGGCTACGAGGTCCGGCCGGAGGTCCCGGAGCGGAGCCGAGGTTCACGCGAAGCATCACCGGGACCCTCGCCGGAACACGGAGCGTCTTCGGGACCCTTCCCGACACATGGAGCATCTCCGAGACAGTCGCCGGCACATGGAGCGTCCCCGAGGCTGAGCCATCGCGACGAGGACGGCGCGCGGCTCGCCTCGTTGCTGTGGGAGTTCGGGCCGGGGTGGCGGGCGATCTCCTCGGCGATGGTCGGCGGCGGCATCGGCCCGGTCGCCTGGGTGCTCAACGCGCAGGTGATAGCCGGATACTCGCGGATGGACCCGGTGGACCACCTCCTGGAGCTCGCTCCGCCCGGCCCCGGGGTCGGCATGCTCACCGCGGCCTCGGTCGAGCACTTCACCCGGGCCCACGACGGGGGAGCGGAGGTGGTGGCGACCGTCGGCCTGCGCGTCCCCACCTGGGCCGCCGCCCCCGAGGGCGCCGCCGACCCCGAACTGGCCCCCATGCTGCTGCCGGGAACGATCAACATCGTCGCCGCCGTCCCGGTCGCGATGAGCGACGCCGCCCTGGTCAACATGGTCATGACGGTGACCGAGGCGAAGACCCAGGCACTGCTGGAGGCCGGTTTCCCCTGCACCGGCACCGCCTCCGACGCCGTCTGCGTGGTCGCCCCCGAGCGGATTCCCGGGGGCCCGGAGGAACTCTTCGGCGGTCCCCGCTCCACCTGGGGTGCCCGCGTCGCCCGCGCCGTCCACACCGCCGTCCGTCAGGGCGCGCACCGATGGGCGAAACGTGATGTATCAACTACTTAAAGTAAGGAAATCGAGGGAAGTAGCATGTGGGCGAGGGCGAGACTCCCGATACTGAGCAGGTGACCGCGATGGCAACGACGGAGCCGACGACCAGACGGACGGTTCTCCATGGAGAGCCGCCGTTCACCGTCGACGACCTGCTCACGTTCCCCGACGACGGGAACCGCTACGAGCTCTTCAACGGGAGCCTACTGGTGAGTCCCTCTCCTGTCCCCCTGCACCAGCGTGCAATCTTGCGTCTCGCGCGAATTCTCGAAGACGCCGCGCCGCCGGAGTTCGAGCCGCTGCCGGAGGTCAATCTCCGGGTGAGCAGGCGTGACTTCTTCATCCCCGACCTGGTCGTGGTGCCCGCCGAGGCCGTCGACGAGACGGAGCTGATGTTCGCGCCGCGCGACATCCTCCTCGCCGTCGAGATGGTGAGCCCGAGCACCCGGGCGCGAGACCGCCACCTCAAGAGGGCCGCCTACGCGGCGGCGGGAATTCCCGTTTACTGGCGGATCGAGCTGTCCGACGGGCCGTCCGTCCACGTTCACGAGCTCGCCGGTGACGAGTACAAGGCGGCGGAGAAGCACGAGGCCGGAGAGGTGACGAGCCTGCTCGCCCCGTTCGAGGTCTCCTTCGATCCCGCGGTGCTGCTGCGTCCCCGCGATCGAAGGGACCGGAGCTGAGGGAGCGGGGATCGAAAGGACCGGAGCCGAAAGGGCCGGGCCGCTTTGGGTGATCTTCGATCGGTATACGTTGTCGCGCCGGAGGGGCCGCCGGGATTAGACTTTGCGTAACTGTCCGCGACGGGGCGTGGACGTGACGATAGGCCGTAAGACGGGATGGGCGAAGCGGGGTGGCGATGCCCTGCTCATGGCCTTTTACTGGTGATGGCGGAAAGAAAGTCAAGTCCTACGGGCCTGGACGGTTCACTTATTCACCCCCGTTTGCGACCCTGGTCCTATCCCCTGTAGGGAGTGGCGATGCGGCGGTTCGGTTCGGCGCTGGCGGTGCTCGGAGGGCTCTGTCTGGCGATCGCCGGGGTGGCTCCCGCCCTGGCTCATGAGCATCCCAGCGGGATCACCGACCTGGTGACCCCCGCGGTGGTCAGGATCGAGGCGACGGCGCGGGTCGACATCACGCTGCTCGACCACATCGGTGAGCTGGTCCACGTGGAGCGTTCCTACGACGTGCCGATCGGCAGCGGCACCGGCACCGTGATCAACCCCGACGGGGGCATGGTCACCCTCACCCGGGTGGTCAAGACCGACCGCGACGTCCGGATCTATGCGGCCAACAAGATCTTCGCCGCGCACCACAAGGTCAAGATCCCCGAGGACTTCGAGCGGCACAGGCTCAAGGACGACCAGCTCGACCACCACCTGCAGGAGTGTTACCCGCCCAAGCAGCCCACCGCCACCTGCATCATCGACGTCACCACCGAGATCACGGTCTTCCCCAACATCTCTCCCCCGGACAAGGAGGGGTTCAAGGCGGAGATCGTCCGTGTCGGTGACAAGCCGGACAGTCCCGCGGTGCTGAGCCCCGTCGGCCGCGCGGACGGGAGCGCGGGCCTGCCCACCGCCCCGCTCGCCGCCGTGGTGCCCGCCAAGGAGGGCTCGCCGGTGGCGGTCGCGGGGTTCACCGGGCGGCCCGCAGCGAACCTGCCGGAGACCGTCGACATCGCCCACCTGCGGGCGGGCGGCGCGGGGGAGAGCGGCCGGCAGTTCAAGGACCCGGAGAACAAGGTCAACGAGCCGGAGAAGCTGGGAGCCCTGATCGACAAGGGCCTGCTCGGTGGCCCGGTGATCGAGGACAAGAAGGGCGAGGTCGTCGGACTGCTGATCGGCGGCGGCAAGGACGCCCGGATGATCGGCATCCGTGAGATCACCAAGGCCCTCGCCGAGGCGGACGTCACGCCCGCCCGGGGCTCGATCGACGCCGCCTTCGAGCAGGCGCTGACCCGCTTCCACACCCATTACTACGGCGACGCCGTCCCCGCCTTCCAGCGCGTGCTCGACCTCTACCCCGGCCACATCGTGGCGGCGGCGCACCTGAAGACGTCGCAGGCCAAGCGGGGCACGGCGGAGGACGAGGCGACCAAGAGGGCGGCCGCCTCCACCGACCTGCCCAAGAGCACGCCCCTGTGGCCGTTCCTGGTCGGCGGCGGCCTGCTGGTGCTCGTCGTGCTGGTCATCGCGATCCTGCTCTGGCGCCGTGGGTCGCAGGATCCCGACCCCGAGCCCGAGCCGAGCCCGGCCGCCAAGACCGGGCCCACGGTCCCGGCCTCGCCACCGATACCGATACCGCCGCGACCGGCCTTCGACGAGCAGGCCGACTCCACGGTCGTCGTCGGCCGGTCCTTCCCGGCGCTGCCCAAGATCTCCTCCACCCCCGGTCAGCCGGTGCTGGTGGCACGCGATCCCGGCCACAACACGGCCCCGGGTGCCGGCACGGCACCGGGCACGAAACCCGGAGAGACGATCGTGCAGAAATACTGCACGGGCTGCGGGATGCGACTGGGCCCCGCCCACAGCTTCTGCGGCTACTGCGGCCAGCCGACCAAGACGTGATGTCCATGAACGACAGGGCGCTGATCGGCCGGGAAGTGGCCGGCTACCAGGTCGAGGACATCATCGGCAAGGGCGGCATGGCCGTGGTCTATCTCGCGATCGACCCCAGGCTGAACCGCAGGGTGGCACTGAAGATCCTCAATCCGCTTCTCGGTGAGGACGACAGGTTCCGCCAGCGCTTCGTGCTGGAGTCGCGCACGGTCGCGAGCATCGACCACCCCAACATCATCCCGATCTACGAGGCCGACAGCGCCGAGGACGGCACCCTCTACATCGCGATGCGTTACGTCGACGGACCCGACCTGCGCAAGCTCTTCTACGACCGGGGGCCGATGCCGGTCAGCCAGGTGAGCCGGATCTTCGCCCAGGTGGCCGCCGCGCTCGACACCGCGCACGCCCACGACCTGGTCCACCGCGACGTCAAGCCCGCCAACATCCTGATCGCCGGTCACGCCGACGGCGACCACGCCTACCTCACCGACTTCGGCATCACCAAGCACCGCACCTCGATCTCCGGGCTGACCCAGACCAACCAGTTCATCGGCACCCCCCGCTACATGTCGCCCGAGCAGATCAACAAGGAGCACATCGACGGCCGCTGCGACCAGTACGGCCTGGCCTGCGTGGTCTACGAGGCCCTGTCGGGGCGGCTGCCCTTCCAGCGCGACAACGAGATCGCCCTGCTGTGGGCGCATCTCGCCGAGACGCCCACGCCGCTCACCACGCTCCGCCCCGAGCTGCCGCTCGAAGTCGACGGTGTGATGATGCGGGCCCTGGCCAAGTCGCCCGAGCAGCGCTACGACACCTGCGGCCAGTTCGTCGCCGAGCTGCGTGACGCGATCAGCGGCGCCGGGCAGCCGTACCAGCTCGCGCAGGCTCCCTCGGCGTCGTCGGCGGTGTCGCCGACTGTATCTCCGGCGGTGTCGTCGACGGTGTCCGAGACGACCGAGGTGTCCGGGAAACGAAGAGGGCCCAAGGGACGCCCGTCCGGGGGGAAGGGCATCCTCATCGGCGCGGCCGTGGCGATCACGGCGATCGTCGCGCTGGTGGCGGTGCTCGCCACGTTCCTGCGCGGCGGCGACACCTGGGTGGCGTACCCGGGCTCCTCCGCGGTGCCGGTCGCCTTCCAGCACCCCGGGACCTGGACCCTTGAGCCGCACGCCGACGTGTTCGTGGTGGCCTCCCCGAAGGTGGAGCAGTTCCGCGCGCTGTTCGCCACACCCGTCACCGCCGACTGGGCCGCGGCGAACGAGATCATCAAGGATGCCCCGCAGGACGCCACCGGCCTGTACGCGCAGACCCTCGACACCCTCGACCCGCTCGGCGGCGCCAAGCAGCTGCAGGAGACCCTGCAGTCCTCGCTCCCCGGGACGGTCAGTGTCTTCTCCCAGGTCGTGCAGGTGAGCGTGGGCGGGCAGAACGCCGCGCGCCTGCAGGGGACGATCGCCGACCCACAGCGCGGCGGTCAGCTCGAATTCACCGGCTGGGTCGTCGAACGGCATGACGAGCCCGCCATCCTGATCTACTTCTGCGCGTCCGGCAGGTGCGATGACGCGGTCGCCAACAGGTTCGTGCGGAGTGTCTCGTTCCCGGCGTTCTGACCCGTTGACTTGTGTCCGACTTGTGAGCGGCTTGACCGGGCGTTTTGTCCTA
Source organism: Streptosporangium sp. NPDC000563 (assembly GCF_040299985.1). Taxonomy (NCBI): domain Bacteria; kingdom Bacillati; phylum Actinomycetota; class Actinomycetes; order Streptosporangiales; family Streptosporangiaceae; genus Streptosporangium; species Streptosporangium sp. NPDC000563. Next base: position 78,239 of record NZ_JBEPDA010000012.1, read on the forward strand.
TGGGCAAGACGGTCGCCAGGCTTTAGTCTCCCCGCAGGGCGGCTCTCCTTCCCCTTCGGTACCGGTGCGTACGGGCCGTTCGATCGCTCGGCCCCGGAACGAGGTGTCCAGCCGCCCGCAAGGAGGAGAAGTGAACATCCGCGTCGTGATCGCCGACGACCAGGCGATGGTTCGCGCCGGGCTGAAGCTCGTCGTGGAGAGCGAGGTCGGGCTCGAGGTGGTCGGTGAGGCCGCCGACGGGATCGAGGCCCTCGCCGTGGCCCGCCGTACCAGGCCCGACATCGTGCTGATGGACATCTCGATGCCGCGCATGGACGGCATCACCGCCGCGAGGCAGTTGCTGGGCCAGCAGGACCCGCCGAAGGTCGTCATACTGACGACCTTCGACACCGACGAGAACCTCTACGCCGCGCTTCGGGCCGGGACGAGCGGGTTTCTGCTCAAGGTCTCGCCGCCCGAGCAGCTCGTGGAGGCGATCCGCGTCGTCGTCGCCGGGGACGCCCTGCTCGACCCGGCCGTCACCACCCGCGTCATCGCCTCCTTCGCCGGACGCCACGACCCCGCGCCTCCGCCGCAGCTGGCCGATCTCACCCCGCGCGAGCTGGAGGTGCTGCGCTTCCTGGCGCGCGGCCTGACCAACGCCGAGATCGCGGGGGAGCTCTTCGTCGGCGAGGCCACGGTCAAGACGCACGTGGCGCGGGTGCTGATGAAGCTTCACCTGCGCGACCGGGCTCAGGCGGTGGTGTTCGCGTACGAGTCGGGCGTGGTCCGGCCGGGGGCGGCGGTCGGGTAGTAGGAGATCCACTCCTCGCGGCTCATCCGGAGCATCTTGACACCGAGATGCCCCAGCGCGACCGCGGGGGCGATCCACATCGGGATGGTCGCCGGACCGTACGGGACGACCAGCGAGGCGCCGTAGCCGATCAGGACGACGAGCGGCACCCACCAGTGCGCGAATCCGGCTCGCCAGACGCCGATCAGCAGGACGGGCAGGCCGAAGAGGGCGAAGAACAGCCAGGGCATCTGGAATCCGAAGACGACGCCGGGCAGGTTCAGCATCTCGTCGAGGATCCGCTGCGTCTGCTCGGGGGTGTTGCGCTGCCCGAGCCACCACTCCACCGGGTCGGTCAGGAGCAGGCCCGACAGGCTGATGTAGCCGATGACGGTGAGCGGGCCGACGATGTGGCCGAAGACCACCGCGCGGCGGCGCATCACGTGCAGCAGGCCGAGGGCCGCGACGGCCATCAGCAGGTAGGACCAGTGGTACATCACCGACTGGACCTGGGCGAGGGCGGGGTTGTCCCCGAAGCTGACGGACTCGCGATCGTCCCCCCAGGTGCCGGGGTCGACGATGACGGCGATCGCCTGGAGCAGCGGGGCGACGATCAGTAGCACACCTGAGGAGACACGCCGGAAGTCGGCTGAGTCACGAAACATGGGCTTTCCTGCCTGTGCGGGGCTTCTCTCACTCAGGAAGGTAGGTGGCGGGTACGCGCGAGGGCGTCCCTCACCAGGCTGATCCGGGGTCCCTCTCGTGGGGTATTCAGCGGGTAATAAGGTCTCACAGTAGGGCGGTGGGAGTTGTGAGAACCGCCTCTCCCAAGGTCTGGCCCACAGTGCGCGGACTTGCGACCAGAAAGATGAGCGATGTTGCACGAGAAGCTTGAATCGATTTACGACAGCGTCCTGCGTCGCAACCCGGGGGAGATCGAGTTCCACCAGGCCGTTCGTGAGGTGCTGGAGAGCATCGGCCCGGTTCTCGGCAAGCACCCCGAATACGCCGAATCCAAGATCATTGAGCGGATCTGCGAGCCGGAGCGGCAGATCATCTTCCGGGTGCCCTGGGAGGACGACCAGGGCGAGGTGCACATCAACCGCGGTTTCCGGGTCGAGTTCAACAGCGCGCTCGGCCCCTACAAGGGCGGCCTGCGCTTCCACCCCTCGGTCTACCTCGGCATCGTCAAGTTTCTCGGCTTCGAGCAGATCTTCAAGAACGGACTGACCGGCCTGCCGATCGGCGGCGGCAAGGGCGGCTCGGACTTCGACCCCAAGGGCCGCTCCCAGCGCGAGATCATGCGCTTCTGCCAGAGCTTCATGACCGAGCTCTACCGGCACATCGGCGAGTACACCGATGTCCCGGCAGGGGACATCGGTGTCGGCCAGCGTGAGGTCGGTTACCTGTTCGGCCAGTACAAGCGCATCACCAACCGGTACGAGTCCGCGGTGATCACCGGCAAGGGGCTCAGCTACGGCGGCGCGCAGGTCCGCACCGAGGCGACCGGGTACGGTTGCGCCTTCTTCGTCGAGGAGATGCTCAAGGCCCGCGGCACGTCCTTCGACGGCAAGCGCGTCGTCGTCTCCGGCTCCGGCAACGTCGCCGTCTACGCGATCGAGAAGGTACGGCAGCTCGGCGGCACGGTGGTCGCCTGTTCCGACTCCTCGGGGTACGTCATCGACGAGAAGGGCATCGACCTCGACCTGCTCAAGCAGGTCAAGCAGATCGAGCACCTGCGGATGGACGCCTACGCCAGGCGGCGCGGCGGCGGAGTGTCCTTCGTGGCGGGACGGAGCGTCTGGGAGGTGCCGTGCGAGGTGGCGATGCCGTCGGCCACCCAGAACGAGATCACCGGCAAGGACGCCGAGGTGCTGGTGCGCGGCGGCTGTATCGCGATCGGCGAGGGCGCCAACATGCCCACCACGCCGGAGGGCATCCGGATCTTCCAGGAGGCCGGTGTCTCCTTCGGTCCCGGCAAGGCCGCCAACGCCGGCGGTGTGGCCACCAGCGCGCTGGAGATGCAGCAGAACGCCAGCCGCGACTCGTGGACCTTCGAGTTCTCCGAGCGCCGCCTCCAGGAGATCATGCAGGACATCCACGGCCGCTGCCTGAAGACCGCCGAGGAGTACGGCATGCCGGGCAACTACGTGGCCGGTGCCAACATCGACGGCTTCAAGCGCGTCGCCGACGCGATGCTCGCCCTCGGCCTGATCTGAGGTCCGAGCCGGGACGTCTGCCTGCGACCGCCAAAGGCGTCGGTCACCGGCACACCGCTGCCGCATCCCCTCGCGCTCCCGCGCGCCGAGCCCGCCTCCCCCGTCCGGGGACGCTCATCCGGCGAAGCCGTGAAGGGGGCGTCTAGGAGGCGAAGAGCCACTCCAGAGCGGCGAGGGACTTACCGGCGTACGCGTCCCGACCGGTTTCGAGGCCGTAGGCCAGGTCCTCGAAGACGCTGCATCTGCCGTAGAAGACGGCGCGCTCACGCAGGGCGGCGGTGTCACCGGACCGGTAGCGGCCGAGGGCGGCGTCCAGGGCGGCGGGGCCGAGGTCGCGGTACAACAGACCGAAGTCGTAGGCCGGGTCGACGATCGCGGCGTCGCTCCAGTCGATGACGCCGGTCACCGCGCCCGTGGCGGGGTCGACGAGAACGTGCTCGATCCCCAGGTCGTTGTGCGAGAAGACCGGTTCGCGGCCTGGGGCCGGAGGAGGGGTCTTCAGGAAGTCCCGCACCGCCCGGTGGTGGGCCTCGGGGATCTCCTCGGCGATCGCGGGATGGATCTCCGCCGCCTCGTCCAGCCATTCGGACGGCGGTGGGGCGTCCACCTCCACCAGCCCGGCCAGCCGATCCGCCGGAACGGCGTGCGCGGCGGCGAGCAGGTCGCCGAGCGTGGCGGCGATCGACGGGCCGTGGGCCAGCCGCTCCGGCAGGGGCAGGTCGAGCAGCGGCCGGCCGGGGAGCCTGCGGTAGGCGAGGCAGCCCCGTTCCGCGACCGTGAACTCCGGTTCGGGGACGGGCACCGGTGAGAGGCCGGCGACGGCGGCGAGCAGGCGGGCCTCACGCGCCACGAGTACGGCCCGCCGCGCCGGATCCGGCTCCTTGCTGAAACGTACGATCAACTCGCCGTTGACCTGGTACGCGACGTTGTCCTCGCCCTCGCCGAACGGTGTGACGGTCTCGACGCGGTAGCCGGGCAGGTGCTCGGCCACCGCGTCACGGACGTCGTCGGCGCGGTCGTGGTTCTGGCTCCCCATACCGCGACCCTACCGATCACACCGGAGGGCCGAGACGCCCGCTGATCACGTCCTCGATTCGCGCCGGAACACCTCGGGTGAACACGGCGGTCGTCAAACCGGCTGATCCGGCGCTCGCAGGGAGCGTGGATCAGCCGGTCGACATGACGAGCGGGACACCTGTCAGGGGGTGGGCAGGCCGCTCTCCAGTCGGCATCCGTCGGCGGTCCGCGTGTTGTCACAATGGTTGAGCTGGAGGCTGTCCACCACATAGGCGAAGGACTGGCCGTTCGGGCTCACCACCGAGAGCTGCACGGTGGCCGCGCCGGTCGGTGCGATCGCCGAGACGTTGTACTCCGCCCAGTCAGATGTCAGGGCGTGGAGCGAGCTGTCACTGTTCGAGATCAGCGCGTTCGACGCGTTGTACCAGGAGAGCCGCAGCTTGACGCCGCCGGAGGTGGCGGTCGTGAGCCGGGCGAAGAACTTGTACCGTTGCCCCGGCGTCACCTGGGGCCTGCGGGTGACCGACAGGATCCCCTCGGCCCACGACTGGACGTTCATGGTCAAGGATCGCCGGCCGTCGTAGTAGCGGGCCGACACCTGGCTGTCCGCTCCAGGCGGAGTGACCTGCATCCATCCGCCGCCGGAGACGGTGAAGCCCGTGGGGTACCCATAGGGCGCGTCTGCCTCGACCGTGCGTTCCTGCGCGGTCAGCAGGTCGTTGCTGTACCCGATGTCGCAGCAGAGCGGCGGGGTGAGCATCGACCAGGTGGCGAGGTTGGCCTTGCGAGGGTGCGGATAGGCGCTCGTGTAGAACGTGGCCGTGGTCTCGCTCGGGTCGTAGTAGTTGTTGAACTCCTGGTCCACCTGCCAGGTGTGCCACTGGGTGGACATGACGTCGGTGTCCTCGTGGAGGACCGTCTCGGTGACCTTGGCGTGGTCGACGTCGAACAGGTGGATGAACTCGTGCAGCATGGTCGCGCTGTCCCACTCGTCGGTCGCCGCGACGCACAGGAGTTCGCAGAAGGCCTGCGCCGTCCCGTCGAAGTCCTCGAACACCATGTAGGTACGGTTGGCGTGGTCGTAGCCCGCCGCCGCCAGGTCGTCCTCGACGACGTCCGCGGCGGTCTCGCCGCCGATCACCCCGCTCTCGATCTTCTCCGGCACCACGAGGGCGCGCGCGTAGTCCGCGTAGCTGCCGGTGCCGTAGCCGGTCCGGCAGCTCAGATTGACATGCTGGTCGTAGTTCGTGGACTCGTCCAGCGACCAGTCCACCCGGTCGACGATCTTGGCGATCCTCTCGACGAAGTCGTCGTAGCGGTTCCCGGACTCCTCGTGCCAGGCGTAGATCACCTGGACCGCGGGGATGCTCCCCGCGGTGTTCCTGGGGTCGGACAGCGTGGTGGCGCAGCCTCGCCGGGGAATGTCCGCGTCCGCCGGTTGGACGTAGGGAACATAAGGTTCGGAGCCGATGGGACTGAAATCGGCGTGTGCCGTATCCGCCATCAGGACGACAAGCGCGACTACGACCAGTGCGGACGTGAATCGCTTGAACCGTGCCAACAAAGGATTTCCCTCCAGGGGTTTACCGTGCCGTGAACCCGTAAACGCGCATGGCGGGTTCCCGAGAATTCCGGATGTGTTCTCGGTGGTATATCGGTAAGCGTTTTTCGGTCGGCGGCGCCGACCTCGAACGTGACCCTTCCGACTGGGCCGTGAAACGCGGCCGGGAACGGATCTCGCCGAGTTCGGGTTCCGCTCGATGTGATAGCAGCGCTGTGAGCAGCGGTGATGACAGGGAAAGGGGTGGGGGTCACCGGTCCGGCCGTCGAGCCCTCGGCTCGGCGACGAGGGTCGAGTGGGTCGGGTTCAGAGTTCGCTCATGTGACCGGTGGCCGGGTGCTGTCGGCCTTCACGAGCCTGGAATCCCATTCCGAAGAAATGTGTCCTGAATGTATGCGGTCGATGACCGCCTCACCTCTTCACCTTGGAGTCATCGGACCAGGCAAAGGTAAACAGCACCTGTTTCGGCTCGATTTCACAATGACTCCCTGTTCTGTTACTGCTGGGCGTCATGGCGTCGGTTTCCGAAGTTGAAAAGGCGAAGGGTCGCGAAGGGGTGCGGTTACCGGCGGCGCGTTCGCCGTTGCTCACTCCGTCGCACGCGCGATCTCGTCGAGCCGGGGGCGGTGACGATACGGGGCGCCGGGGCGGAAAGTTGTGCCGCCGATCGCCGCGCTCGCCGACCGGCCCTCGGCCGGGCGCTCACCGGCTGCCGCAGGGGGGATCCGTCGCGTTCACTGTCGGCGGCGACCGGATGCCGGGTTCGGGAAAGCCGTCCGCGCGAGGGTGGTGCCGTCCGCGGGAGGTGGTGCCGTTCGCCGGAGGGTCGGCGGTGCGCCGGCCGGGGCAGGCCCTGTGTCCCAGGACCTGCCCCGGCCGGATGTGCGCTCAGCCCGCGCCGGGGACGACGGCGGTCCTCTCCTTGAAGTCGTAGCCGTGCTGGGTGGCGTTCTGCCGCAGGTTGTTGAAGGAGTCCTTGCCGGCCTGGAGGTCGGCCTCGGTGGCGGTGCCGTTCTTCAGCTTGGTGGTCAGGGCGCTGAAGCTGTCGGTGACCGCCTTGACCCCCTTGCACAGGGTCGGGTTGGCCAGGGCGAAGCGCCGGGCCACCTTCAGTTCGTGAAGAGTGAAGAGACCGGCGACGGCGGCCTTGGCGAAGGTCCGCTTCCGCTTCTCCGCTCCGGCCTTGAAGCCGCCGCTCTGCAGCGGTTGGTAGATGTAGCGGTAGAAGGCGCCCAGCGCGAGGCCCGCGTGCAGCGCGAAACGGGTCTTGGCGAACCTCTTGGCGTTGACGCCGGTGGGGCACTCCTCCGCGGTGTACTCCTGGGCGGTGTCCTCCCCGGAGAGGTCGGCGGCGGGCGGGGCGCCCGCGGCGGGTGGAACGGCCGCGGACGTCGTGGCCACGGCGGTTTCCGGTTTCACGGCGGTGGACTGGCCGCCGCCGCAGCCGCCGACGAGCAGTGTCACGGCCAGCAGTGCCGCTGCCGGAACGGCAACGGATCGGGCACTCCGTACAGGCATCTTCCCCCCTGGAGAACGCTCACGGCATCTTTGTGACCTTCATCCCTTTTATACCCTTTGTGATTGATTAAACACGTTACGTAAGTCGAGTCGCCTTTGTTGTGAGGGGGAATGATCTGTGTGCCGGCGGGTCGTCGGTGGACGTGAGGTCCGGCCGCGACTGGGCGATCGGGGTCGTGTGCGTCCCGCCCGCACTCCGTCCCGTCCGTGAGGCTGCGATCTTTTAATCTCCTCACCCCGTAAGGGATGCGGCAAAACGGGCATATGGTGTGTATATTTTCCGTTATCTGCTCTTGCCTGAAGGAGGATTTATCGTGTCAGCTTTCCCGCGCGTACTGTTCGACGAGGCACACAGCGAGTCGTGGACCATCCGGCGGGATGTGGCCGAGACGATGAATCCCGGCCACCCCGACGACAGCGGCTACGTACGTGCGGCCGGGCTGCTGCGCGGGCTGGGCCACTCCGTGGACGCGCACGTCGAGGGCCCGCTCACCCCCGGTCTGCTGAGCGCGCGGGACGTGCTGGTGATCGCGCATCCCTCCGCCGACCGGTGGGAGCGCACCACCGGGCTGGGCAGCCCGGTCTTCCCGGTCGAGGAGCTCGACGCGATCGAGGAGTACGTCCGCGACGGCGGCGGGCTCGTCGTGCTGGCCGAGTACGAGCAGGAGAAGTACGGCAGCAACCTCACCGAGCTGCTCGCGCGCTTCGGCGTGGGCGTCGAGCACACCCTCGTCCGGGACCCCGGGAGCGCACACAACGGCGTGGCCTCCTGGGTCCTGGGCACCCCCCGGAACGCCGCGCACGACTCTCGCGGCGGGCAGGACCTGCTCGCCGGGGCCCGCCGCGCCTGCTTCTACCGGGCGGGGACGCTCACCGTCTCCGACCACGAGACCGTCCTGTTCGCCACCTCGCCCACCGCGACCCCCGCGAACCGCCCGCTGGCGGTGGCCGTATGGCACGGGGAGGGCCGCGTCGTGGTCGTCGCCGACTCCGACCTGTTCGGTGACGACTCGATCGGCGACTACGACCACGCCGCGCTCTGGGGCAATCTCGTCACCTGGGTCGCCCGCGTCCCCGCTGTCAAGAGCTCCGCCGCCGAGGGCTCGGCCGTCGGGAGCGCCGAGGACGCCGAGGCCGCCGAGGACGCTGAGGCCGCTGAGGCCCGCGCCGAGTTCCAGGCGCTCAAGGACGCCGTCGAGGCGATCAGGCCGTTACAGGCCAAGGACGGCTCGATCCAGGAGGAGGGCGACCGGGAGCGGGCCGCCGAGCTGGTCTCGAAGATCGTCGGGCACGTCGAGCGGCTCGCGCCGCGCTTCCCGCACGACGCCGCCTACCTGGCCGCCGTCGTCGCCGACTTCGGCAAGTGGGTCGACCAGGGGCTGGGCGTCCCCGACTTCCTCGACGCGCTCGACGCCTTCCACCCCGACACCCAGCGGGTGGACGGGCTGGAGCACCTGGTCGTCTTCCCGATGTACACCCAGAACGGCACCACCTTCCGCCACATCGAGGCCGTGTGGATCCGGACGATCTGGCCCGAGTGGCTGGCCGAGCTGGAGCGGACCCGCTACGACAACCCGATGTTCGTGCCGATCGCCTTCGAGGACTTCACCTCCGGCTACGACACCAACTCCGCGGTGCTCTTCCCCGAGACCGTCGCGGTCCGCGAGACCCCGGCCCGCTTCACCTGGGGCGGGATCTTCGCCGACCGGGAGGCCGCGAGGTTCCGCGTGGTGAGCGGTGCCGCCGCGGCCACGCTGAAGCTCGCGCTGCCGCCGGACGCGGCCAGGCTGATCGCGTCGCAGGAGCTGGCCCAGGACACCTTCGTGCTCTGGGACCTCATCCACGACCGGACCCACAGCCACGGCGACCTGCCGTTCGACCCCTTCATGATCAAGCAGCGCATGCCGTACTGGCTCTACTCCCTGGAGGAGCTGCGCTGCGACCTGACCGCGTTCGGCGAGGCCGTGAAGCTGGAGCGCGAAGGCGTGCCGCACGCCCGCTACGTCCAGCTCGCGATCCTGTTCGACCGGCTGTTCCGCTTCCCGATCACCGGTAACCGGGTCCGCAACTACGACGGCCTGGGCGGGCAGCTGCTCTTCTCGTACCTGCACCGCAACGACGTCGTCCGCTGGACCGACAACCGGCTCAGCGTCGACTGGGACCGTCTCGCCGAGGGGGTCGCGGACCTGCGGGGCGAGGTCGAGAAGCTCTACAGGGACGGCATCGACCGCTCCAAGCTCGCCCACTGGCTCGCCGCCCACCAGCTGGTCGCCACCTACGTCGCGCCGAACCCCGCCTCGGTCTGGGCCGGCGGGGCCGAGGCCCTGCCCGTGGAAGATGCCCGGGGGTCCGGGGGTCGCTCCCCGGGGGGTAACAGCCCCAAGGCCGTGGTGGACGCGGTGCTGCCCGACGAGTTCCCGCTGAGCATGTTCTACGAGGCCCTGCGCCGTAAGCTCGGCGACGTCGTCGACTCCACGAAGGGGATCCGAGCATGATCATCCTTGTCACCGGTGCGGGCGGTCCCGCGGGCCGGGCCGTCGTCCGCAGGTTCACCGGCGAGGGCCACACGGTGATCGGCGTCGACAAGAGCGGCGCCGACGGGTGCCTCGCGGTCGACCTGCTCGACGCCGCCGCCGTGGAAAGGCTCGCGGCGGACGTGCGGGCGGAACACGGCAGGGTGGACGGGATCGTGCACCTGGTCGGCGGCTGGCGCGGGTCCAAGACCTTCGCCGAGACGTCGCTGGACGACTGGGAGCTCCTGCACGACCTGCTGATCCGTACCCTCCAGCACGTCACGCTCGCCTTCGAGCCGCTGCTCAAGGCGAGCGAGCGCGGCCGGTTCGCCATCGTCTCCGCCAAGGCGGCCGAGCGCCCCACCCAGGGCAACGCGGCGTACGGCACGGCGAAGGCCGCCTCCGAGGCCTGGACCCTCGCCTTCGCCGACGCCCTGGAGGGCACCGCCTCCACCGCGAACATCCTGGTCGTCAAGGCGCTCGTGCACGAGGGCATGCGCGCGGCGAGCCCCGAGCGGACCTTCCCCGGCTTCACCGACGTCGACGACCTCGCCGAGGCGATCGACGACCTGTGGAAGACCGACGCCAACGGCACCAGGATCGACCTCACCGTCGACGCGAGGCGGGAGGGGAGGACCGCGTGACGGACGCCATCCGCAGGCACGACCCGCTGGTGAAGGGCTTCGCCAGCGACAACTACGCCGGGGTCCACCCGGAGATCCTTCAGGCGATCGCGCTCGCCAACGGGGGCCACCAGACCGCGTACGGCGACGACGTCTACACCGCCGCGCTCCAGGAGGTCTTCAAGAAGCACTTCGGCCCCGCCGCGCAGGCGTGGCCGATGTTCAACGGCACCGGGGCCAACGTGGTCGCGCTTCGTTCGATGACCGCCCACTGGGAGGCGGTGGTCTGCGCGGAGTCGGCGCACATCCACACCGACGAGGGCGGCGCCCCCGAGCGGTCGGCGGGGCTCAAGCTGCTGCCGGTCGCCACCCCGGACGGCAAGCTCACGCCCGAGCTGATCGACAGGCAGGCGTGGGGCTTCGGCGACGAGCACCGGGCACAGCCCAAGGTGGTGTCGATCACGCAGACCACCGAGCTGGGCACGCTCTACACGCCCGAGGAGATCGGCGCGATCTGCGACCACGCCCACGACCTGGGCATGCTCGTCCACCTCGACGGCGCCCGCGCGACCAACGCCGCCGCGGCGCTGGACGTGCCGCTGCGCGCGTTCACCACCGACGTGGGCGTGGACGTGCTGTCCTTCGGCGGCACCAAGGCCGGCCTGATGTTCGGCGAGGCCGTCGTGGTGCTCAATCCCGACGCCGTGCGCGGCCTGCGCTACCTGCGCAAGAGCGCGATGCAGCTCGCCTCCAAGATGCGGTTCGTCGCGGTGCAGTTCGAGGCGCTGCTCGCGGGCGACCTGTGGCTGCGCAACGCCCGCAACGCCAACGCGATGGCCCGGCGGCTCGCCGACGCCGTGCGGGACGTGCCGGGGGTGGAGATCCCGCGCCCGGTGCAGGCCAACGCGGTCTTCGCCATCCTGCCGGCGGACGTGACCGAGCGACTGCAGAAGCGCTTCCGGTTCTACACCTGGAACGAGGCCACCGGCGAGGTCCGCTGGATGACCGCGTTCGACACCACCGAAGCCGACGTGGACGCGTTCGCCGCCGCCGTGGCGCAGGAGCTACGTCCGCGCCAGGACCTGTCGTAAGGCGCGTCGTGAAGGCCCGGCGCGGGGACCCCTTTCAGGACCCTTTCAGGGGGCCGAAACCCCCCGCCGGGCCTCAGTTCTTGTGACCCGTCTCGTGCTCGTACGCGGTCAGCTGCTGTTCGAGGGCCTTCATCAGCTCGAAGACCTGACTCGGGGGGATGCGGATCCGGCTCACGATCCGGGTCGGCACGCTCACGAAGTGCTGCCCTGAGGAGGGGTCGTTGGCCAGCTGGGGCGGCCTGGTGATCACCGCGAAGTCCAGGACGAAGCCATCCTGGGTGTGCCACACCGAGGCGAAGTTGGCGTACTGCCCCATTTCCACCTCGGCGGAGATGCTCACCTCCAGGCGGTTCTCCGGCTCGTCGTTCACCATTCTCTTTCCTCCGGCCAGGTTGGCTCCATGCTGCCCTGACCGGAAACCGGCCGCACAGGGACGCGCCGACGCCACTAAAGGATGGAAGGCAGCCGCTGGGCGCCGCGCTGCCGCAACATGTCGGTCATCAACTCGATCTCGCCCGTCTGACCGTCGACGATGTGCTGTGCCATGGTGGCCACCTCTTCACGGTCGGACAGTTTCAGCAGACCCTCGCCCATCTGCACGCCGCCCTCGTGATGACGGATCATGAGTTGGAGGAAGAGGACCTCCTGCTCCTTGCCTGTGGCCTCGCGGAGCTTTTTGAGCTCGTCCTCACTTGCCATACCGGGCATCGCGGCGGGCGCGTCCGGTGTTACAGCGTGACCGCCACCGTGCCCGGCCATCCACGCCATGGAGGGACGATCACCCGACTGGGTGAGGCCCCACTGCTGCAGCCAGCCCGTGAAGATGCCGCGCTGGGCCGTCTGCGTGACGATGATGTCGTAGGCCAGGCGCCGCAATGCGTCGTCCTGGCTGCCGTCCCTGGCGATGAAGGACATCTCGACGGCCTGGGCATGGTGAACGGCCATGTCGCGGGCGAAACCCGCCTCCGCCGAGGCGTCCGTCGGAGTGGCCGTCCTGCCCGTCGCGAGCAGCAACACGACCGCCGTGACCAGGCAGCCGAGCAGTGCGCCGACCACCACGCCACCACGCCTGGACGTCGCGCCCTCTTTACCCGGGGTTTCCATTACCTGCCCAGCGTACCCACTGTCGGGAATCGTCGCTGTATCACGCGTTGTCATCCCCTTATTCTCCACATACGCCGGTAGGGCATAGGGTGACCCGAAGTTGTTTGCCGGCTGGAGGGTTGATGACCAAGGAAAAGGCGCAGGCGAGGCGCGAGCACCTCAACCGCATGCGCGATGAGCAGAGGCGCAAGGAGCGCAGGGCCGCGCTTCTCATGTGGGGTGCCGGAGGTGCCGTCGTCGTCCTGCTGGTCGCGGTCGTCGCCTACTACCTGGTCAACGAGCGGGCCGCGACCTCACTGGACAACGTCGCCACCGCGAAGTACACGGGCAGCCAGCACACCCAGACCAAGGTGACGTACAAGGAGAACCCGCCGATGGGCGGTGAGCACAACCCGGCCTGGCAGAACTGCGGCATCTACGAGCAGCCGATCAACAACGAGAACGCCGTCCACTCCATGGAGCACGGCGCCGTGTGGATCACCTACCAGCCGGATCTCCCCAAGGCCGAGGTGGACAAGCTGCGGGAACTGGCCTCCAAGGACTACATGCTCCTGAGCCCGTACCCCGGCCTGCCCTCCAAGGTCGTGGCCAGCTCCTGGAACAACCAGCTCAAGCTGGACAGCGCGAACGACGGGCGCCTGCCCAGGTTCATCACCAAGTACAAGAACGGCCGGGACACCCCCGAGCTCGGAGCGTCCTGCAGCGGAGGCGTGGGCACCACCACCGCCGAGGCGCCCATCCCGGAGACCGCGCCCAGCCAGCCGCCGGGCGCCCCCGACGGGTCCGCGGCTCCCAGCGACGCCCCGGCCACGGACGCTCCCGCGACCGATGCCCCGGCCACCGACGCCCCGGTTCCCAGCCCCACCCCGGCGCCCTGATCCGGCCGGTCGCGACACCGGTGACGCCGTCCTGACGAGGCGCACCGGCCGCACCGGGCCCGCGACTAGGCCCGCAGCACCTGTTCCAGGGGCACCGCCTCCAGCCCGTGAGCCTCGGCCACGGGCCGGTTGGTCAGGTGCCCCTCGTGCGTGTTCAGGCCGGCGGCCAGCGCCGGATCTCTCCGAAGGGCCTCCCGCCAGCCCACCTGGGCGATCGCGAGGGCGTAGGGGACGGTCACGTTGGTCAGCGCGTACGTCGAGGTGTGCGGCACCGCGCCCGGCATGTTGGCCACGCAGTAGAACACCGAGTCGTGCACCCGGTAGGTCGGGTCGGCGTGGGTGGTGGGCCGGGAGTCCTCGAAGCAACCGCCCTGGTCGATGGAGATGTCCACCAGGACCGACCCCGGCCTCATCCGCGAGACCAGCGCGTTGTCGACCAGCTTGGGAGCCCTCGCCCCCGGGATCAGCACCGCGCCGATGACCAGATCCGCGTTCAGCACCGCCCGTTCGATCTCGTACGTGGAGGAGGCGATGGTCCTGCAGTGGCCCTTGTAGATCATGTCCGCCTGGCGGAGCCTGTCGATGTCGCGGTCGAGCAGCAGCACCTCCGCCTGCATGCCGAGCGCGATGACCGCGGCGTTCATGCCGGAGACCCCGGCGCCGATCACGACCACGCTGGCCGGATGCACTCCCGACACCCCGCCCATCAGCACGCCGCGGCCGCCCCCGGGGCGCATCAGGTGGTACGCCCCCACCTGGGGGGCGAGCCGCCCGGCCACCTCCGACATGGGGGCGAGCAGCGGCAGGGAGCCGTTCGCGTTCTGCACGGTCTCGTAGGCGATGCCGGTGACCCCGGTCTCCAGCATGGCCCGGGTGCACGCCTGCGAGGCGGCCAGATGCAGGTAGGTGAAGAGCACCTGGCCCTTGCGCATCCGGTGGTACTCCTCGGAGATCGGCTCCTTGACCTTCAGTACCAGCTCGCCCGCGGCCCACACCTCGTCGGCCGAGTCCAGGATGGTCGCGCCGACGCGTCGGAAGTCGGCGTCGGGAATGGAGGACCCCACCCCGGCGTCCTTCTCGACGAAGACCTCGTGGCCGTTCCTGATGAACTCGTGGGCCCCGCCGGGGGTGAGCGCCACGCGATATTCGTGGTTCTTGACCTCGCGGGGAACGGAGATTTTCACGGCTCCTCCAGGGTGGGCGCGTGTCCTCTACATTCACTGTGCGTTCCCCGAAAGAGAGTCATCACGCGCAAGGCGGCAGGAATGGGGGCAGAGTTGATGACATTCCGTCAGCAATCGCCGACGTTCGGTTTCCCGAAGGGTGTCGTGACGTGCGGGGTTACCGGCTCCCCGCACCGGTCGGTAGGCTCGCCGCGAGCAGATGCGAGGAATACGGGGATATGACGATGGGGATGCACGCGGGGCAGGGTGAGCCGCCCGTACCGCAAGGGCCTCCAGGAGGGTCTGACGACCCTCCTGACGCGCCGTGGTCCTCGCCCGGCTCCTATGACGCCTTCACCCCGCCGGGGCGTTCTGGCGCCTCGTCCGGACGTCACGCCCGCGGCCCCGGCGAACCGGACGCCGGCCCCTCCGGCGCCTCGGACGGCTCCGACGGCCCGGACGGTCACACCGCCTTCGGCGCTCCAGGTCGCGGCGATCGGGGCCTCGGCGGCCCGGGTCCCGTTCCCGGTTCCGATCACGGTTCCGGCTTCGACGCCTTCGGCGGTTACGGCCGCGTCGGTCCTGACCGCGACGCCTTCGGCGCTCCCGGCAGGGGCGGCTCCGACGTCGACGCTCTCGGTGATCCTCGCCGAAGTGGTCCCGGCGGCGCCGTCTTCGGTGGTTCCGGCAGCCCTGGCTTCGACGCTTTCGGTGGGCCCGGTCGGGTTGGTCCTGACGGCGACGCTTTCGGTGGTTCCGGTGGTTCCGGCTTCGACGCTCTCGGTGATCCTCGCCGAAGTGGTCCCGGCGGCGACGTCTTCGGTGGTCCTGGCGGCTCTGATTTTGATGCTTTTAGTGCTAAAGGTTCTAGTTTCGACGCTTTTGGTGCCGGCGGGGTGAGGCCCGATGGTCCCGGTTTCGGCGACCCGGGTCCCGGCGGTGCGAGTTTCGGCGATCAAGGACCGGGCGGTCTCGGCTTCGAGAGGACGGTTCCCCTGGGGCAGGGCCCCGGCGATCCGGCGGACCCGATCGTGGAGGAGCCGGGCGGCCCGGTTCCCGAGGGGCCGGGCGGCCCCGGCTCCGACCTCCCGCCTCCCGCCGGAGGAAAGGAGCTCCCCGCTCGGGGACCCGTGAGCCCGGGACCCGGCGGGCCGATCCCGGGCGCACCGGGGACCGGTGAGAAGCGGGCCGGAGAAGCGCCGGACGGGGCGCCCAGGGCGAGCCGCGCCACGACCGCGATCCTGGTGACCACCCTCGTCGTCGTCGTGCTGATCACCGGCGTGCTCGGCACCATCGCGGTGCTCATGACCCGCAACCCCGACATGCCGCTCGGTGGCACACCACCCAGGCGGCTGGCGAACCCCATTCACTTCGCCCCGGTGACCGAGGTGAGGCCCGGAGCCTGCACGGTCGCCGAGACCTATCCCGACGACCTCGGGCAGAACTGCTACTCGCTCGGCGCGGGGATCACCGTGAACGCGGTGAGGAAGATCGAGACGATCCAGGAGAAGAGCGGCGCCTACTCGGTCAGGATCGCGTTCGCGCCCGCCTTCCGCGAGCAGATCAACGACCTGACCGCGGAGGCGGTGAACGCGGACGACCCGGTCAGGCAGCAGATCGCGATCGTCGTGGGACAGAAGGTGGTGGCGGCCCCCAAGGTCGCCCAGACGATCACCGACGACAGCCTGAGCATCGCGGGCTCCTTCACCAAGGAGCAGGCGGACGCGATGGTCGTCAAGCTGCTCGGCTCGGGCGACGTCGTCCCACAGCCGTCGGACGTCCCGCAGCCGAACGGATCGGTCTTCACCCCGCCCGCCGACCCGGGCGCGACCCCTCCGGCGAACCAGCCCCTGACCCCTCAGGGAAACCAGAACCAGCCCGTGACCCCCACCGACAACCAGCCGGTGACCCCTCCGGCGAACACCGGCGGGGACCCGGCCGCCACGAACCCCTCGGGAACCTCTGGAACCTCGGGGACCGGCCAGAACCGCCCGGCGAACACCACGGGAGCCACCTCGGGGAACACGTCCGCCGAGGGACTCGACCGCAAGTTCGCCACCTGCAAGGCCGCGAGGGAGAACGGGTACGGCCCCTACACCCGGGGTGTCCACGAGGAGTACCAGTGGTACATCGACGGGGACAACGACGGCGTCGCCTGCGAGCTGGG
Source organism: Streptosporangium sp. NPDC000563 (assembly GCF_040299985.1). NCBI lineage: Bacteria > Bacillati > Actinomycetota > Actinomycetes > Streptosporangiales > Streptosporangiaceae > Streptosporangium > Streptosporangium sp. NPDC000563. The sequence continues at coordinate 94,865 of NZ_JBEPDA010000012.1, forward strand.
CGACGCCGGCTGAGGCCGGTCGGCGCGGCCCTCCCCGCGACGGTCATCCCTCCAGGGCGATGTCGTGGGGCCGGATGGGCACCCGGGGCAGCCGCAGGCCGGTGGCGGCCCGTACGGCGGCGGCCACCGCGGGAGTGGACGAGAGCGTGGGCGGCTCGCCCGCGCCGCGCAGCCCGTAAGGGGCGTTCGGGTCGGGATTCTCCATGATCGACAGCCGCATGGGCGGCATGTCGAGGATGGTGGGGATCAGGTAGTCGGTGAACGAGGGATTGAGCACCAGCCCGTCGCGGACCTGGATCTCCTCCATGAGCGCCAGCCCCAGCCCCTGGGCCGAGCCGCCGTGGATCTGTCCCTCCAGCGCGAGCGGGTTCATGATCTTTCCCACGTCCTGCACGGCGGCCAGCTCGACCACCTTGACCAGGCCGAGCTCCACGTCCACGTCCACCACGGCCCGGTGGACGCACAGGGCGAGCTGGGTGTGCGAGTCGCCCTGGCCGGTGAGCGGGTCCAGGGGGAAGGTGGGCCGGTGCCGGTACTGTCTCGTCTCCTCCACAGCACCGGCCCGCTCCAGCGCCTCCACCAGGGACGTCCCGTCGCCCGTCAGCTTCGCGAGCCGTTCCCTCACCGCCTGGCAGGCCGCCCTGACCGCGCCTCCGGTGACGTAGGACTGGCGCGAGGCGGACGAGGATCCGGCGGAACCGACCGAGGTGTCCGCCCCCGCGACCGTCACCGCGTCGATCCCCAGCTCGGTCCTGGCGATCTGCTCCTGGACCATCAGCAGGCCCTGCCCCACCTCGGCCGCCGCCGTGTGCACCAGGACGTGCGGCTCGCCACCGATCAGCTCCACCCGCACCCTCGCGGTCGAGTAGTCGTCGAAGCCCTCGGAGAAGCAGATGTTCTTGATGCCCACGCCGTACCCGACACCGCGCCGCACCCCCTCGCCGCGCGTGGTCTGCGAGACGCCGCCCGGCAGGCTCCGCAGATCCGGTGAGTCCGTGACCTCCGGCGCGGCGGGCAGCGGCATCGCGTCGAGCTCCCTGAGCATCTCGGCGAGCGGCGCGGGGGAGTCGATCACCTGCCCGGTGGCCAGCACCGACCCCTGGGAGACCGCGTTGCGCACCCTCACCTCGACCGGGGAGATCCCGCACGCCTCGGCGAGCCGGTCCATCTGCGACTCGTACGCGTAGCACGCCTGCACCGCGCCGAAGCCGCGCATCGCGCCGCAGGGCGGGTTGTTGGTGTAGACGCCGTAGGCGTCGATCCAGACGTTGTCCACCTCGTAAGGCCCCACCCCCAGGGAGGCCGCGTTGCCCACCACCGCGGGAGAGGTGGAACAGTAGGCGCCGCCGTCCAGCAGGATCTCCGCCCGCACGTACAACAGCCTGCCGTCGCGGGTGGCACCGTGCTCGTAGCGCATCCGGGCGGGGTGGCGGTGGACGTGGCCGTAGAAGGACTCCTCGCGGTTATAGACGATCTTCACGGGGCGGCCGGTGCGCAGGGCCAGCATGCACGCGTGGACCTGCATGGACAGGTCCTCGCGCGCGCCGAACGCCCCGCCCACCCCGGCCAGGGAGAGCCGCACCTTCTCCTCGGGCAGCCCCAGGCACGGCGCGATCTGCTCCCGGTCGGAGTGCAGCCACTGCGTGGCGATGTACAGGTCCACCCCGCCGTCCTCGGCGGGTACGGCCAGGCCGGACTCGGGGCCGAGGAACGCCTGGTCCTGCATGCCGACCTCGTACTCGCCGGTGACGACCACCGGGGCCTCGAAGGTGGAGCCGACCCGGATCGGCTGGTGGCGCAGCACGTTGCCGCTCTCGTGGACCGAGGGGCAGGAGGCGTCGAAGGCGGCCCGGCGCGGGTCGGTGACGGCCTCGCGGACCTCGTACTCCACCACGACGGCCTCGGCCGCCCGCCTGGCGCGCTCGGGGTGGTCGGCGGCGACCAGCGCGACCGGCTCGCCCTGGTAGCGGACCTGGTCGACGGCGAGCACCGGCTGGTCCCTGTGCTCCAGGCCGTAGAACTTCGCGCCGGGAACGTCCTCGTGGGTGAGCACCGCGTACACACCGGGCATGGCGAGCGCGGGGCCGATGTCGATCGAGCGGATCCACGCAGACGGATGCGGGCTGCGCAGGGTGACCCCCCAGATCATGTCCGCCAGGTACAGGTCGGAGGAGTAGGCGAACTCGCCCGTCACCTTCAGCGTCCCGTCGGGGCGCAGGACGCTCTCGCCGACGCCGCGATGCCGCCGCGTTTCGATGCCACTCATGTCAGCAGTACATCAGCCGGGTGCGGGGGAGGACATGGCAGGCACGACGGAACGCGGGGGGCGGCCGTTGGCGACTCTTGCGGTTGCGCCCGGCACCCGGGCGTTGACCGGCCACGGCTCCTGCCGTCGAGCGGCCCGCGAAGCTCCCGGAACCACCCACGGGCGCATCCGTTGCCGTGTCACCGCCCTGGCCGGGACAGACGCCTAGCCCAGGGGCGTGACCGGCTCTTCCCGGGCCAGGACAGCCTCCTCCGTCAATGCCTGCTCCTCCACCTCCGCGTTCCCCCTCTCCCTGGCCGTCGCGAGGGAGCGCGCGAGGTAGGCCGAGGCCTGTTCCGTGTCGCCGAGGAGCCGGTGGGAGCGGGCCAGACCGAGCAGCAGGTACGGTTCGGCGACGCTCAGCCGCTCGGCGCGCGCGCAGCCGAGAGCGGCCTCGAAGGAGGCCTTGGCCGACACGGCGTCCCCCCTGCTGAGATGGGTCTCGCCGATCCTGTTGTGCACGGACGCCTCCTGGTACCGGTTGCCGTCCTTGCGGCACATGGTCAGGGCTTCGTCCAGCACCTCCAGCGCCTGCTCGAACCGGCGCAGGCCGTTGTATCCCGCTCCGAGCATGGTGAGCGCGTAGTGCTCGCCCGACCTGTGCTCGATCGCGTTCGCGATCTCCCGTTGTTTCCGGGCACAGTCGATGGTCTCCTCGTAGCGGCCCAGTTCGAGGTAGTTCATGGCGAGATTGCCCAGTGCTCTCTGCTCCCCGTGCGCGTCGGAGAGCCGGCGATACAGGATCAGCTGATGCCGGAGGTGGTGCACGGCCTCCGCCGGGCGGTTGGCCATGTTCAGCGCGAGACCCGCGAAGCCGTGGGCGTACGACTCGATGCTGTGATCGTCCAGCCGCCGGCCGATCGCGAGAGGCTGCGAGCTGATCTCGAGGAGCTGGCCGTGGAGACCGGTGTGGTGGAGGTGCCAGAACAGTGCGAAGACCAGGGCCACCCCGAGCCGGGCGGTTCGTTCCCGGGAGGCGGACATCGCCTGGGAGGCGGCGGACAGTAGGTTGGCCTGCTCCCGGTGCAGCCAGTCGCGGGCCTCCTCGCACGAGGTCAGTGGGAGGGGTGCGGCGCTGAGGTCGACGTCCGTCTGCGCCGGGCGCGGGTAGCGGCCCACCTTTATGGCCAGGCGGGTGGTTCCGACGTACGAGCTCAACGCCCGGTCCAGCATGGCGTCGCGGTCGGCTTCCGGCTCCTCGCTCGCGGCCTGCTCTTTGGCGAACAGACGAACCAGGTCGTGCAACCGGTATCTTCCGGGCTCGTCCATCTCCGCGAGGTGCGCGTCGACGAGCCGTTCCATGGCGTGCTCCGCCATCTCCACCGAGACGTCCAGCAGGGCGCCGACGATGTGCGCCGTCACGTCGGCCGTCTGCAGCACGCCGAGGGCGCGCAGCGCGCGGGCGGCCGTCCGGTCGAGGAGTTGGTCGCTGCCGGCGAGCGTGTCGTAGCTGACGGCCAGGCTGGTCCGTACCGCGATATCGCCCGCCGCCAGTTCCCTCAGCCGACCGTGCTCGTCGTTCAGCCGGTCCACCAGGTCGGTCACCTTCCAGCGTGGCCGGTTCGCCAGCCGGGCTCCGGCGATGCCGACGGCGAGTGGCATGCCCGCGCAGAGATCGATCAGGCGCTTCGTGGCCTGGCTGTCCTGGGCGACTCGTTCGGCTCCGATCAGTTTCGCGAGCATCGCCGAGGACTCGGTCCGTCGCATCCCGGAGATCGGCACGCGGGCGCAGTCGTCGAGCAGGGTGAAGCTCTCCCGGCTGGTCGTCAGGATCGCGTTGCCCCTCGACACCGACAGCAGCGGGCGGATCTGGGCCAGGCCGGCGGCGTCGTCGAGCACGATGAGCATCTGGCGGCCGTCGAGTTCGCCGCGCCAGCGTGCCGCGGCCTCCTCGACGTCGGCGGGGACGGTGTGCGGGGGCATGCCGAGGTCACGCAGGAACCTGGTGATCACCTCGATCGGTTCGAGTCGTTTCATGCCCGGGGTGGCCCCGCGCAGGTTCACGTACAGCTGCCCGTCGGGAAAGCGGTCGCGGACCAGGTGCGCGGCCCGGATGGCCAGGGTCGATTTACCGGATCCCGGCGCTCCGGTGATCGCGACGACATGGTGCGGCGGGGAGCCGTCCCAGGGGGAGAGCAGTGCTCTCAACCGCACGAGCTCCTCCGCACGCCCGACGAAATCCACGGGATCACGTGGCAACTGCCGGACCGTCGTCCTCTCCGCCGCCGTACGGTTCCCGGAGGGCCGGGTGTGCGTCGGCTTCGGGGTGAGGGAGGCCACCGGCAAGGGCAGGTCGGACAGAGGGGCGGCGCGCAGGATCAGCTCGTGGCACCTGCGGAGACTCTCGTGCGGCTCGATGCCCAGCTCCTCCGAGAGCAGGCGCCGGGTCTCCCGGTAGATCTTCAACGCCTCCGCCTGCCGGCCGCAGTGGTAGAGCGCGGTCATGTGCAGCTCTCGGAGCCGCTCTCGCAACGGGTGCTCCGCGGTCAGGGTGACAAGCCGGGTGGCGGCGTCCTGCGGGTGTCCGAGCAGGAGCAGCAGCTCCGCGTGCAGTTCCAGCGCGACCAGGTGCAGTTCTTCCAGTCTGCGCCGCTCGAACTCGGCGAACGGGCCGGGGATTCCGCTCAGACACGGCCCTCGCCACAGTTTCAGCGCGTCCCTCAGGAACCGCAGGGCCGTCTCGTGGGAGCCTTCGGCGTATGATCTCCGGGCCTGGTCGAGGTGTTCTTTGAACACTTCGGCGTCCACCTGCCCGGGTTCGAGTCGCAGAGCGTATCCGCCCGAGGTGGAGGCGAGCAGCCTCGAAGGTCTTCGTGAATCGCGGTCCGGCTCCAGTGTTCGCCGCAGTTTGGACACGTACGTGTAAACGCTCTGCTCCGCGGTCTTCGGCGGATCCGCCCCCCACACGCCGTCGATCAACTGGTCTTTCGTAACCGCCCGTCCGGTATTGGCGGCCAGGACGCAGAGAATCGCCTGCTGCCGGGGCTCTCCCAACTCAAGTTCGTCGGAGAGTCTACGGACGACCACCGAGCCCAGCACGCCGATGTGGAAATCCCCCGGCCGGGGGCCGTCATCCATCCTCACGATTTCGTCGGTCCTGCCCATTCGGATTCCCACATGCGGTCAAGCATGGCGTAGCGAATTCGCGGAAGCCAGGTCCAGCCGATGGGTTCGCGTCGAAGTGGAGGTCGCGTCATCCTCCGCCCGGATGCCGTAAGAACGCGGACGACATGATTTCGATCACTTCTCGCACGCACCCGATCACATTTTGTATTCGAGGTGGGACGTCCGGGAACCGGACATGAATCAAGTCGGGCGATGGTCTCCGCGTGTCCCCGGGAGTGTCCGCGAGAGCGATTCCGGGTGGTCGTGGCCAGAACGCCGTCCGAAACCATTCGGGCCATTTTGGGAGAGTCCTGAGAACGCGTGATCCACCGAGGCCGGAGGGATTCTCCAGGACTCTCGCGGTGGTCGGCGAGACATGCCGGACCGGATTCGATGCGAACCTGACCGCCGCGCTCGTCTTCACCGACGATGAGATGCCGCGCTCCGGAAACCACGACGGGCGCCTTCCGGGCACATACCCGTTACCGGAAGACCGGGAAGCAGAACCTAGACGATTCCCGCTTTGGCGATGCGGATCCCCGCCTGGAGTCTGCTGTGCGCCCCGATCCGCCCCATCGCGTTGGCCATATGGCGGCGCACGGTGCGGGAGGTCAGCCCGAGCCGGCGGCCGATCACCTCGTCCGTCATGCCCTCCGCGGCCATTCGCAAGATGGTCTTCTCCTGCTCCGTGAGTGAGAACGGCGCCTTCCACTCCCGCGGACGCTGTTCGGCGCGTGACCAGACGTGCTCGAACAGGTCTCCCAGCAACGAGAGCAGCGCGGGGGTACGCACCACGGCCATCCGGGACGTGTGGCCCGTCAAGGCGATGTGATCGTCGATCACCATGAATCTCTCAGAGATCAGCGGGTCGACCCTCAGCTCCACGGACGCGGGGAAACCGGCTGTTTCGTACGGCGAATCGACCACGATCCTCGTCCGCACCCCCGGCGGGATGCTGGGGGAATCGAAAATCTGGAGAAACGTAGTGTTTCTTCCTGGTTCAGGAAGAAACACATCTATTGACCGTTTCGCGGATGAGCACAGGGTTTCGGCGTCTTGTCGGACCTGGGATCGCTCTCCCCTGGAGGGTGGGACCGGTAAGGAGTGGGTCATGTGCCCCTCGCGTTCGTCGTCCGGGCCGGCGGTGGCAGGGGTGCTCGGCAAGGCCTTCTCGGGCCGGGCCCGAAGAGGCGAACTCCCGCCACCGGACTTCGCCGGATCATTCTGGGATTCTCGCCGTTTCACTGTCGCAGGTGATTCTAGAGATCACCTAGAGACGCTCGCGGGCACGTGCCGTGTGCGCCGACTGGGGCGAGAGGCCGAACTCAAGAGAGGTCGAAGTGGGGGCGAGCCGCCCGCGCTCGCTGCTTTCCCCGAGGCTTTCCCGTGGGCGGATCATGCTCGTTTACTTTCCTGTGGGGCGTGCGCATTCCTGGTTTTCCGTGAGCCGAAACAGTTCGGGGCTTTCTTTGCGTCCGCCGCGAAATGGCCGTCCGTCTTCCCTGGCTTCGGCTGACCGCTTTAGGACATTGACTTGATGGTGGATTGTTTCAATATATTTTCAGGGTGACGACTGATTCCAAACGTGAGGATACCGAGAGGGCGCTCGGCGACAGGGGGTCGTGAGCCGACCGGCCTGCGGACCGGTCGGCGACGAAAAGCGAGAGGAACGGATGACGCCTACGAGAGGTCGAGTGGCCGTCGGCGGCACCCTCGACCTGGGTCATGCGGCCCACGAGCCGTGACCTGCGACGAAGCGGAACGTGTACAAAGTGGATCACACACGTGTGCTCTTCCGGCCGGGATCCTCCGTGAGGAACAACGATCATCACGGAAGGGGTTCGGATCCCGGCTCGGCCGCGATCGGTGGCGCCAACCATCCGGGGGCGCGGACGCCCCGGTGTTCAATGATTCCGTCTTGCTGAAGCGTGCATGAGGGAAACCTGCGCGCTCACATCGGCGCGAGCGCGCCGGTTTCGTCGGGTGGAGCGGCTCACTGGCTGGAAGCTCTCCATAGAGGGCGGGGCGGGGTGTGTCGTTCCTTGTCCTTCGGCCGGGCTGAGTCGTCGCTCAGTCTGGGTGGTTCCAGCCCAGGTAGGCCTGGGCGCTAGTCGTCTGCAAAGAATACTTGCCGGTGTCCTTCGAGGGGGCAGACGAATCAGCACTCGCGGTCGTAACATTGCCAGTGACGGCAAAAGTAGCCGTAAACAGCATGGCGAGGGCAGACAAGGCAAGACGTCGGCGCACGGGGAGACTCCTGTCGTAGGTTCTGCTGCTCAAATGATATCTTTCAAGGGGTAACGTGACCGGTCAAGACTTGGTGGGGCAGCGCATCAAAACCGCCCGTCGGCAACGGGGTCTTTCTCAGGCGCAGCTCGCTCATCCAGAGTTGTCGGACAGTTACGTCTCTCTCATCGAGAGTGGCAAGCGTACTCCGACCCCCGCGGTGCTGGAGCTTCTCGCGGAAAAACTCGACTGCTCCCTGACCTATCTGATCAACGGCGTCACCGCCGAGCAGATGCAGGAGATCGAGCTCGCGCTGAGCTACGCACAGATGGCCCTGGACAACGGCGAGGTCGTCGAAGCCCGCAACCGCTACGCCGAGCTTCTCGCAGACAGCGGCCTGGCCGGCCTGCCCCAGCTACGGCAGGACGTCGAGTACGGTCTCGCCCTCGCGACCGAGGCCTGCGGCGACCTGAAGCAGGCGATCGTCCTCTTCAGCGGGCTGCACGAGAGCGACACGACGGTCATGAGCCCCGAGCGTCACATCGCGGTCGCCGTCGCGCTCTCGCGCTGCTACCGCGAGATCGGAGACCTCACCCGGGCGATGGAGGTTCCCGAGCGGATCCTCACCGGCGCGGTCAGGCCCGCCTGGACCGACGGTCTCATGAGGCTGGGCAGCCAGCTCTTCGCCGCGTACGTGGAGCGGGGTGACCTGCTGCGGGCCCGCCAGTTCGCCGCCGAGCTGGTCGCCGCCGCCGAGCTCCTCGGCACCCCGATGGCGCTCACCCTGGCGCACTGGGGCGCCGCGATCGCCGCCGTCGAGACCGGTCACACCGACGAGGCGGTCACGCACGCCGAGCGCGCCCTGGCCATCCAGTCCGAGTACGGCGACCCCCGTCGGCTGGCCCGGCTGCGCGGCGACTACGCCCAGGTCATGCTGATCGCCCGGCCCATGGAGGCCGAGAGCTGGCGTGACGTGCTGCTCAAGGTGGAGAAGGAGCTCGCGGAGAGCTCCGCCGGCTCGATCACCAAGATGCGCTGCGCGATGAGCCTCGTCCGGGTGGAGCTGCTGCTCGCCCGCCCCGACCGGGCCGAGGAGTACATGCGCTTCGTCTGCGGCCTGCTCGACGGCATGCCCAAGGCCCTGCAGGCGGAGGCACGCCTGCTGCACGGCGAGACCCTCGCGGCGCTGGGCATGCAGGCCGAGGCGTCGCGGGAACTGTCCGCCGGGGCCGAGTGCCTGGAGCAGGCGCCCGAGACCCGCTTCACCGCCCATGCCTGGCTGACCGCGGCCCGCGTCCTGGAGCGGATCGACGAGCCCGACCGGAGCATCGACGCCTACAAGCGGGCGATGGCCTGCGTCGGCCTGTAGATCGAGACGGTGAGGGCGACCCGCGCGGTCGCGGATCGGACAGGGGGGTCGAGACCGCGCGGTCTCGTCGGTAGCCTTGTGGTTGCCATGAAGACTTCCCCTGTCGCGGTCGCCCTCGCGCTTCTCGCCGCCCTCGTTCTCGGCACGGCCTTCGCCTCGCCCGCCCTCGCCCATGACCGGCTCAAGAGCAGTGATCCGGCCAAGGGCGCGAAGGTCGAGAGCCTGGAGGAGGTGAAGCTGACGTTCAGTGCCTCGGTGCGCTTCCCGAACGTCGTCGTGCGCTCCGGCGACGAGACGTACCAGGACGGCAAGCCCGTCGCCGACGGCCCCGTGGTGACCCAGAAGGTCAAGGGAGATCTACCTCCCGGCGCGTACGTCATCGCCTACCGCGTCGTGTCCTCCGACGGCCACCCGATCGAGGGGGAGATCCCCTTCACCCTGCTCGGTTCCGCGGAGCCGTCCCCGTCGCCGTCCTCGGCGAGCCCGGAACCCGCGGAGAGCACGGCCGCCGAAAGCACGGTCGCCGAGAGCACGCCGGTCGCCACGCTCAGCCCGGCCGCCGCAGCCGGGCAGTCCGAGGAACCCGGCTCCTCGGGAGGCGTCCCCGGCTGGATGTGGATCGTCGTCGGAGGCCTGACCGGCATCGGCATCGGCCTGTTCCTCAGCATGCGCGGCAGGAAGAAGACATGAGCAAAACCGCGCGGGCCGCGCAGGCGGCACAGGCCGAGGCGCCGGCGAACGGCCGGGTCGTGAAGCTCGCTCTGGCGGGCGCGGCGGCGGCCGTCGCCGCCCTGGTGATCGCCATGATCGCGGGAGGTGCCGCGAGCCCGCGCATCATTCCCGGCCTGCCCGACCAGGGTTCCTTCACCCGCTGGGGCCTGCCGCTGGCGAAGCTGACGATGGACGCGGCGGGCGTGCTCACCGTCGGCACGCTCCTGGCCGCCGCGTTCCTGCTTCCCAACGACAAGGGCCTGCTGGGCAAACCCGCCCTCGGCTACGTCAAGGCCGCCTCCTGGATCGCCCTCGTCTGGGCCGGGGCCGCCGCGGCCACGATGGTGTTCAGCCTCTCGGAGGCGCTCGGGCTGCCGGTGGCCGACGTGCTCGGCGGCGACGAGCTCACCAGCTTCGCCAGCCAGGTCTCCCAGGGCATCGCGCTCACCCTGGTCGTGCTGTTCTCGGTCGCGATCGCGCTCTTCGCCCGTGGGGCGATCACCGCCGGCGCGGCCGGCGGCCTGCTGGTTCTCGCCCTGGCCACCATGCTCCCGCCCGCCCTGACCGGCCACTCCGCCTCCTCGCCCAACCACGATCTGGCCACCACCGGCGTCGCAGTCCACCTGGTCGTCCTCGCCCTCTGGGTGGGCGGCCTCGGCGTGCTCTGCGCGCACGCGCTGCGCCGTCAGCCGCACCTGGAGATCGCCGCCGCACGCTTCTCGTCCCTCGCGCTGTGGTGCTTCGTCGGGGTGGGACTGTCCGGCCTGTTCAGCGTCCTGGCCAGGCTCAGCGCGATCTCCGAGCTGTTCACCTCCGCCTACGGTCTGCTGCTGCTCGCCAAGACGGCCGCGTTCGCACTGCTCGGCGCCGTCGGCTGGTGGCACCGCACCCGGACCCTGCCGTTGCTCGCGGCGGGCGGATCCGGCACGTTCCTCCGCTTCGCCGGAGGCGAGATCGTCGTCATGTTCGCGGCCGTCGGCCTCGCCGTCGCGCTGTCCCGCACCGCACCGCCCCCGGCGATCCTGCCCGTCGACAGGGCCTTCGAGGTGCTCGGCTACACCATGCCGCCGGAGATCTCGCTCGCCAACCTGGCCTCGCTGTGGTGGTTCGACCTGTTCTCCGGCACGATCATCGCCCTGCTCGCCGGTCTCTACCTCGCCGGTGTCGTACGGCTCACCCGGCGCGGTGACGCCTGGTCCAAGGGGCGTACGGCCGCCTGGTTCACCGGTGTGCTGATCCTGCTGATCGCCACCCAGAGCGGTGTCGCCCGCTACGCCAAGGTGCTGTTCAGCGCGCACATGGCCGAGCACATGACGCTCTCCATGCTGGTGCCGATCTTCCTCGTGCTCGGTGCGCCCGTCACCCTCGCCCTGCGCGCGCTCAAGCCCGCCGCCCGCAGGGGCGACCGGGGGCCGCGGGAGTGGCTGACGACGATTCTGCACAGCAGGTTCGTCCGCTTCATCGCCCATCCGGCGATCGCCACCGCGATCTTCATCGTCTCCACCTACGCGCTGTACTTCACACCGCTGTTCGCCGCCGCGATGGAGGAGCACCTCGGTCACATCGTGATGACGGTGCACTTCCTGCTCAGCGGGACCCTGTTCTTCTGGGTGATCATCGGTGTCGATCCGGCCCCCTACCGGCTGCCGCACGTGGCCCGGCTCATCCTGCTGTTCGTGACCATGCCGTTCCACGCGTTCTTCGGCATCGCGCTGATGAGCATGAGCACCGTGCTCGCCTCCGACTGGTACGACCAGCTCGGCCGGACCTGGGGCGCGTCCGCGATCGAGGACCAGCAGACCGGCGGCGCCATCGCCTGGGCGTTCGGCGAGATCCCGACCCTCATCGTGCTCATCGCGCTCGCCTACCAGTGGTGGCGCCACGACGATCGCGGGGCCCGGCGCGCCGACCGCCGTGCCGACGCCGTCGCGGCCAGAGACGGTGGCAGTGGCGATGCCCAGCTCGACGCGTACAATGACTACCTGGCCAAACTCAACAGGCGAGACGGCGCGGAGTAGCCGGACAGCTACGGCCTTCTATCTTCGAGCCCCCTTAAGGACACCTCCCGGTAGCCTGTGTTTTCAGGGGGCTCGTGCTCACCGCAGCGGGTGCGGCGCTTCGTCATCGCGCGCCACGCCCATCCACATATCCGGTCGGGGGGCCGGGGGCTGCAATGTGCATCAGGAAGGTTGAGCAGTGTCCGAGGAAGTGCGCGTACGCGAGGGCCGAAGCCGAAGCCTCGCCCAAGCGCTCGAAGAGCAACTCACAGAGTGGGCCGAGCGCACCGGGATCGCCGTCGAGATCTGGGCGCTGCCCGCCCAGGGCGTTCCGCCCGGGGTCGCGAGAGCCGTACTGGCCGCGCTTGGGGAGGCGCTGGCCAACGCCGAGCGGCACAGCCGGGCCCGCGTCGTCTCCGTCGCCGTCACCTCCGGGCGCGGCGGCCTGCGCATGACGGTGAGTGACAACGGTGTCGGCTTCTTCGGAGAGGCCGGGGGCCGGGGCATCACCGCGATGCGCACCCGTTTCGAGCAGTTAGGCGGCACGCTCGGTGTCAACGGCGTTCCCGGCGAGGGGACCACCGTCACCGGAGTGGTGCCCCGCCAGGACTGACCGGGACACCGAGCGGGCGGATCCCCGACGGAGGCGCCGCCCCAGGGGGCGTCGCTCCAGGCCGGAGGCTCCCAGGGGCCTTCAAGCCTGAGACGCGGTCGTGGAGCGGGCCGAGCCTCAGGGGAGTGTCAGGATCTCATGGCCGGTCTCGGTCACCAGGATGGTGTGCTCGAACTGGGCGGTCCGCATGCGGTCCTTGGTGACGGCGGTCCAGCCGTCGGGCCAGATCTCGTAGTCGATGGTGCCGAGCGTGAGCATGGGCTCGATCGTGAACGTCATGCCCGGCTCCAGCGTGACCGCGAGTGACGGGTCGTCGTAGTGGGGGACGATCAGGCCCGAGTGGAACGTGGTGCCGATGCCGTGCCCGGTGAAGTCGCGGACCACGCCGTAGCCGAACCGCTTGGCGTAGGCCTCGATCACGCGACCGGCCACGTTGAGCTGACGGCCGGGGGCGATGGCCTTGATGGCCCGGTTGGTGGCCTCGCGGGTGCGCTCGACGAGCAGGCGCGACTCCTCGTCCACGTCGCCGACGAGGAAGGTGGCGTCGGTGTCGCCGTGCACGCCGTCGATGAAGGCGGTGATGTCGACGTTGACGATGTCGCCGTCGCGCAGCACGGTGTCGTCGGGGATGCCGTGGCAGATCACCTCGTTGATCGAGGTGCACAGCGACTTGGGATATCCCCGGTAGCCGAGGGTGCTGGGATAGGCGCCGCGGTCGCAGAGGAACTCGTGACCGATCCGGTCGAGCTCGTCGGTGGTGACGCCGGGCGCCACGTGCCTGCCGACCTCTTCGAGCGCCTGGGCCGCCAGCTTGCCCGCGACCCGCATCCGCTCGATGATCTCGGGGGTCTTGACGTCGGGCTCGCCGGTCTTCGGGGTTTTCTTCCCGACGTACTCCGGCCGCCGGATGTGAGAGGGCACCTTGCGGATAGGGGAGATCCGCCCGGGCTGGAGCAGTGTCGTCATGGTCCCCCAGTCTAGTTGTGCTTCTCACTGGGCAGTATTGCCGCATGAGTGATCAATGGTGGTTCTGCCTGAGGCACATGGCCGTCGAACCCGACGAGGGATGCCCGAACAAGGACAGGATGGGGCCGTACCCGACACGCGAGGCCGCCGGCGCCGCGCTGAAGACCGCGGCCGACAGGAACGAGGAGTGGAAGGAGGGCGACCGCGCCTGGGACGGGGACGGGGACGACTGAGGCCGCCGGCCGATGCGGACCGTGGTCGTCGCGGGGCCGTCTCGTGGCCGTCGCGGTGCGCCGAGCCGCGGACCTAGTCGGCGACCTGAGGACCGCTGATCCGCTCCAGTAACCTCGCCAGGCGGTCGCGCAGGCCGGGACGGCGCCCGACCTCGCCCGCGGCCATGCTCACCAGGTGCTGGGCCCCGTCGAAGGAGAACGGCGCCCGCTCGGGAACCGTCAGCGCGTCGTGGGCCAGACCCGCCAGATCCGGGTCGCCGCCGTCCAGGGCGAGGATCGTCGTGCCGGTCCTGCGGGCGTCGCTCACCCGTTCCAGCAGCGCCTCGGGGGCGCGTTCCTCGGTCACCACGAACAGCGTCTCGCCCCGCCCCGCCCGCTCGATCCGCTCCAGACCGACCCGCAGGTGCGCGGGCGCTTCGGGGGCGGGCGCCCAGCGGACCAGTGTCGGGGCGAGCTGGGGCAGTCCGGAGAACCTCGCCTCGTCACTCAGGTGCGCGGTCAGGTGCCAGGGCTCCTCCTGGGGTGTACCGACCACCAGCAGCCCGCCGGGGGAGCGCGTCGCGCGAAGGGCGAGGCCCAGCTCGCGGGTCCGCTCGACCCAGCCGGTCGAGGCGAGGATTTCGCGCAGCAGTGTCACCGACCCGGCGTCCATCGCACCATCGTGCCCCACAGACCCCGCGCCGATCCTGGAAACGCGCCCCTGAGAAGATCGGGGCAGGCGATATGGTCGCTGGAGTCCGGTCCTGAGCGGCCGGGGGACGATGAGGAGCGCTGAGTGAGCATTGATATTCCGGACGTGAGCGGGATTTCGATCGGGATCCTGGGCGGAACCGGTGACCAGGGCAAGGGCCTGGCCCGGCGGTTCGCCCTCGCCGGGCACACCGTGCTGATCGGCTCGCGGAGCGCGGAACGGGCTCAGGCGGTGGCGGAGAGCATCGGCGGCTCTGTGCGTGGCTCTGTGCGTGGCTCGGTGCGTGGCGCGGACAACCCGGCCGTGGCGGCGGAGGCCGACGTGGTGATCGTGGCCACTCCCTGGGACGGGCACCGTGCCACGCTGGAGTCCCTCCGCTCCGAACTGGCAGGGAAGATCGTCATCGACTGCGTCAACCCGCTCGGCTTCGACAAGCAGGGGGCGTACATGCTCCCGGTCGAGGAGGGCAGCGCCGCCCAGCAGGCCGCGGCCGTCCTGCCCGACAGCCGCGTGGTCGCCGCCTTCCACCACGTCTCGGCGGTCCTGCTGCTGGACCCCGAGGTCGAGGAGATCACCCTGGACGTGCTCGTGGTGGGTGACGACCGCGAGGCCACCGACACCGTCCAGGCGCTGGCGGGCCGGATCCCCGGGGTGCGCGGTGTGTACGCGGGCCGTCTGCGCAACGCCCACCAGGTCGAGGCGCTGACCGCGAACCTCATCTCGATCAACCGCCGCTACAAGGCTCACGCGGGTCTGCGCATCACCGACATCTGACGGTCGCTCATGGTCGCGGGAGCCGGGGACGGGGCGGGGTGCATGGGCTTCGTCCGGTGGCCGTTTGCCGAAATTCGACCCTCAAACCGGGCCAATCTTGCCTGATTGGATCTGACAAGTAGCTCGTTGGCCGGACATTCTTGACACATGACTGATTCTCGTCCGGAGAGGCGCATGACTGGTTTTCGTCCGGAGACCCGTACCGTCCACCTGCCCCAGCCGCCACTGAACGGCAGCCGTCCCATCGCGGTGCCGATCTACCAGACCTCCGGGTTCGTCTTCGACGATCCGGCCGTTTTCGCCGACGGGATGGGCCGTCCGGACGGAGCCTTCGTCTACGGGCGGCTGTCGAATCCGACGGTCCGCTCCCTTGAGGAGGCCGTCGCCGGACTGGAGGGCGGCGTCGGCGCCGTGGCCACCGGCTCCGGTATGGGCGCCATCAACTCCGTACTGCTCGGGTTGCTGAAGCCCGGCGACCACCTGATCGCGCAGAAGGCCCTCTACGGCGGCACCGCCGGGATGATCAACGATCTGGTGGGGCGGTTCCAGATCGAGGTCTCCTACGTGCCCGAGGACGACCCGGCGGCGTTGCGCGCGGCCGTGAGGCCCGAGACGAGGCTCGTCTATCTGGAGACCATCGCCAACCCGGTGACCCAGGTCGCCGACCTGCCGGGTATGTGCGCCGCGGCCCGCGAGGCCGGACTGATCTCCGTGGTCGACAACACCTTCGCCTCCCCGATCCTGTGCAGGCCGATAGAGCACGGCGCCGACATCGTGGTGCACTCCACGACGAAGTACCTGAGCGGTCACACCGACGTGCTCGGCGGGATCGCCGTCTTCGCCTCCGACGAGCTGTACCGCAAGGTGTGGGCCTTCAACGTCAAGCTGGGCGCCAGCGCGGACCCGTTCGCCGCCTGGCTCACCCTGCGCGGCATCCAGACACTGCCGCTGCGGATGGAGCGCCACTGCTCCAACGCCCGCGAGCTGGCCACCCGCCTGAACGCCCATCCCGCCGTCTCCGTCGTGCACTGGCCGGGACTGCCCTCCCACCCCTCCTACGAACTGGCGGCCAAGCTCCTGCCCGACTTCGGGGGAGTCTTCTCCTTCGACCTGGTCGGCGGGCGGGAGGCGGGGGAGCGGTTCATGAGCTCGGTGAAGCTGGCCCTGCTCGCCCCGTCCCTCGGTGGCGTCGAGACGCTCATCCTGCATCCCGCGACCACCTCCCACCACACCCTCGCGGCCGAGGAGCTCGCCAGGCACGGGATCGGAGAGGGTACCGTGCGGGTGGCGGTCGGCATCGAGCACGTCGAGGACCTGTGGGCCGACTTCGAGCAGGCTCTTGCCTGAAACCGAGGGAAACCCGATCATCGATGACTCCCGCACCGCGGCACGGGGCCGCTTTCTGATCGTTTCCGGGAGGGAGCACGTATGAGGGTGTCCATCGGGGATGTGGAACGGGCCGCCGAGCGCATCGCGGGACATGTCCTGCGCACGCCGGTGGTCGAGGTGTCACCGGGGTTGTTCCTGAAGCTGGAGGGGCTGCAGCATTCGGGGTCGTTCAAGGCGCGGGGAGGCTTCAACCGCGCTCTGGCCCGCGGAGGGATCCCCGAGGCCGGGCTGATCGCGGCGAGCGGGGGCAACCACGGCCTGGCGGTGGCGTACGTGGCACGCGGCCTCGGCGTCCGGGCTGAGGTGTTCGTGCCGACGGTCTCCAGCCCGGTGAAGGTCGCCGGGCTGCGCGCGCTCGGCGCGCGGGTGACCCAGATCGGCGATGTCTACGCCGAGGCGTACGAGGCGTCGGTCAAGCGCGCGGCCGAGACAGGTGCCCTGGACATCCACGCCTACGACCAGGCCGAGGTGGTCGCGGGACAGGGCACGGTGGGCCTGGAGATCCTGGAGCAGACCGGGGGAGTCGACACGGTGATCGTCGCGGTCGGCGGCGGCGGGCTCGTCGCCGGTATCACCGTCGCACTCGGTGGCCGCGCTCGCGTGATCACCGTCGAGCCCGAGCTCATCCCGACCCTGCACCGGGCGCTGGAGGCGGGCGGGCCGGTCGGCGTCGAGGTCTCCGGGGTGGGGGCCGACGCCCTGGGCGCGAGCCGGGCGGGCGAGATCGCCTACGAGATCACGAGCGCGGCGGGGGTGCGGAGCCTCCTCGTCTCCGACGAGGCCATCGTCGAGGCGCGGCGCGAGCTGTGGCGGAGCCACAGGATCGCCGCCGAGCACGCGGGGGCCGCGGCGTACGCGGCCCTGCTGTCCGGCGTCTACACCCCGGCCCCCGGCGAGCGGGTGGCCGTCGTCGTGTGCGGCGCCAACACCGATCCCGCCACGCTCGTCTGACAGTTCTGACAGTGAGGACGGAGGTGAACGCCTCCCGGTGAGGTCCGGCTCGTCGTCCGACCGACCGTGGTGTCTTCGGTGTCTTCGGCGGGGATCTGCCGACCTCGGCCGGGAGGCGTTCGTCCGCACTCACCGGACGCGGCGCGTGGACCACGCGGAGGAGCCGCCTCGGGACGGCCGAGGCGGCTCGGTGACCCCGGGTGACCCCGGGTGACCCCGATGACACGGTCACCGGGCCGCGGGGCCCGGGGACGTCAGCGGTAGCTGTGCTCGGCGGTGGGGAAGGCGCCGGTCGACACCTCGTCGGCGAAGCTGCGCACGGCCCTGTCCATCTCGTGGGCGAGGTCGAAGTACTTCTTGACGAACTTGGCGGGGCTCGCGGTCAGGCCCATCAGGTCCTGCCAGACGAGGACCTGCGCGTCGGTGCCGGGTCCGGCGCCGATGCCGATCGTGGGGATCGACAGGGACGCGGTGACCCGCTCGGCCAGGTCCGCGGGCACACATTCCAGGACCACGGAGAACGCGCCGGCGTACTCCAGGTCCTTGGCGTCGGCCATCAGTTCGTCGCCCGACTGGCCGCGGCCCTGTACGCGGTAACCGCCGAGGGCGTTCACCGACTGGGGGGTCAGACCCAGGTGGGCCATCACCGGGATGCCGGCCGAGACCAGGGCCTCGACCTGGGGGAGCACCCGCCGCCCGCCCTCAAGCTTGACGGCGTGGGCTCCCGCCTCCTTCATGAAGCGGGCGGCCGTCTCCAGGGCCTGCTGAGGAGAGGACTGGTAGGAGCCGAACGGCAGGTCGGCCACGACCATCGCCCGGGAGGAGCCGCGGACCACGGCCGCCGTCAGGGGCATGAGATCGTCCACCGAGACGGGCAGCGTCGAGTCGTACCCGTACACGACCATGGCGGCCGAGTCACCGACGAGCAGCACGGGGATGCCGGCCTCGTCGAAGACCCTGGCGGTCATGGCGTCGTACGCGGTGACCATCGGCCATCGCTCGCCGCGCTCCTTGGCGGCGGCGACGTCGCGCACGGTGATCCTTCGTCCAGCCTGGCCGCCGTAGAGGGAGGTCGGCCGGTTGGGGACGGAAGAGGACATGGGACCCTCCAATGAAGTCTCGAGGCGCCCCTGTGGCGTCCCCGGACGGTTCCGATGATTGCACGCGTACGACAGGTGCAACAGCCCCGATCGGTCTGGTAATCCGGAGAGGTATGGGGGGAGTACGACACGTTCGTACGCTTGATCCCATGACGGATTGTTATTTGTCGTGACAGATGGTGTGTTCATGGGGTTGTCGGGTGGTGCGCGGCGTACGTGAGGAAGGGCGGGGTGATGTGTGGTGCCCTTCGAGGGTGCGGTAATCCAGTGGCGGAAGCGTCGGGGGTGTGCGGCACAATGCTCGCGGAGGTAAGTAATCACAATGGCTTTAGAACCTTACCGCCGCCTGCTGGCGATTCCGGGCGTGCGGTCGTTGCTGCTGGTCGGGATGGTCGCCCGCATCCCCTCGACCGCGATCGCCATCACGCTCACGATGCACGTCGTCGATCCCAGCGGGCTCGGCCTCGGGTTCGCCGCGGCGGGTCTGGTGACGATGGCGAGCACGGTGGGGATGGCGGTCGGCTCTCCGCTGGCCGGAAGGTTCGTCGACAGTCATGGTCTGCGCCCGGTGCTGGTGGTCACCACACTCGCCCAGCTCGCCTTCTGGTCCACCGCGTGGGCGATGCCGTTCCCCCTGCTGCTCGCGGCCGCGGTGCCCGCGGGCCTGCTCAGCCTCCCGGTGTTCAGCGTGATCAGGCAGTGTCTCGCGGCGCTGGTCCCGGTCGACCAGCGCAGGATGGGCTTCTCCCTCGACTCCATGATCGTTGAAATCTCCTACATGACAGGTCCCGCCCTGGCGGTCGCGGGGGTGACCCTCCTCGGCAGCGTGCCCACCATGGGCATCGTCGCGGCCGGCTTGGTCGTCTCGGGGACGACGCTGATCGTGCTGAACCCGCCCGTCCGCTCGGACGAGGAGCTCCGAAGGCCGCAGGGGAGGATCCCCCGGCGCCGATGGCTTACCCCGGGCATGCTCGGTCTGCTCGGCACGGTCGCCGCGGCGACCTTCGTGCTCGCCGCCACCGAACTCTCCCTGGTCGCGACGATGCAGCGGGGCGGTGACACCGCGTGGATCGGGCTGGCGATCGGCCTGTGGTGCGCCTACTCGCTGATCGGCGGTTTCGTGTACGGCATGCTGCCCCGAGGGGTGTCGCCACTGGTCCTGATCGGTGCCATGGGCGCCCTCACCGTCCCCGTCGGGCTGGTCGGCGGCGACTGGCACTGGCTGGTCCTCGCCCTGCTGCCCGCCGGGGTGCTGTGCGCCCCCGCGCTCTCCTCCACGATCGAGACCGTGAGCCGCTGGGTGCCCGTCGGGGCCCGGGGTGAGGCGATGGGCCTGCACGGCACGGCGCTGCTGATCGGCGGGGGTGCCGCGGCGCCCATCGCGGGCGTGATCATCGACGGTTCCGGCCCCGGCTGGGCCTTCGTCGCCGCCGGGCTGGTCGGTGTGGTGATGGTGCTGGTCGCGCTGCCGTTCTGGCGGCGCACCGCGACCGTGGTCGAGGAGCCTGTCCCGATGGCCGCCTGACCCAGGTCACGACATTTCACGATAAATACGAAACGATACGGTTGCGTATCGTAAAATCTGGCGCTACGGTGGTGTTTCGAAACTCAAGCGTATCGAATACGGGGCCTTTCGTGGAACAACAGCTCGGCCACCCGCGACGGTGGCAGATCCTTGGGGTGCTGGTCTTCAGCCTCCTCGCGGTCGTGATCGACAACACCATCCTCAACGTCGCACTGAAGACGA
Organism: Streptosporangium sp. NPDC000563; assembly: GCF_040299985.1. NCBI lineage: Bacteria > Bacillati > Actinomycetota > Actinomycetes > Streptosporangiales > Streptosporangiaceae > Streptosporangium > Streptosporangium sp. NPDC000563. The sequence goes on from NZ_JBEPDA010000012.1 coordinate 115,042, forward strand.
TCGCGGACCCCGTGGCAGGTCTGGGCGCCACCCAGAGCCAGCTGGAATGGGCGATCAACTCCTACACGCTCGTGTTCGCGGGCCTGCTGTTCACCTTCGGGGTGATCGGCGATCGCACCGGACGCAAGCGCATGCTCATGGTCGGCATGGTCCTCTTCGGACTCGCCTCGCTGGCCAGCGCCTACGCTCAGGACCCCATGCAGCTGATCGTCGCCCGCGCGTTCATGGGCGTCGGCGGGGCCGCGATCATGCCGGCCACGCTGGCGATCATCTCCAACGTCTTCCCCCCGAGGGAGCGCGGCAAGGCGATCGGGATCTGGGCCGGCGGGGTGGGCCTGGCCGTGGCGATCGGCCCGATCACCGGTGGCCTGCTCATCGAGCACTTCTGGTGGGGCTCGGTCTTCCTGATCAACCTGCCGATCGTGCTGGTCAGCATGGTGCTCATCAGCCTGGTGGTGCCCGAGTCGCGTGACCCCAAGCCCTCCAGGCTCGACCCGGTCGGCGTGGTCCTCTCCATCGTCGGCCTCGTCGCCGTCACCTACGGCATCATCCGGGGCGGGGAACTGGCCACGATCGCCAGCGCCGAGGTGCTCGCCCCGACGATCCTCGGCATCCTCGTGCTCGCCGCCTTCGTCTGGTACGAGCGTCGCATCGACCACCCGGCCTTCGACGTCGGCTACTTCCGCGACCCGCGCTTCGCCACCGCGGTCGGCATGATCGGCATCGTGTTCTTCGCGATGATGGGCGCGATGTTCTTCCTGGTCTTCTACCTGCAGATCGTGCTGGGCTTCAGCGCGCTGCAGGCGGGCGCCCTGATGATCCCCTTCGCCGCCGCGCAGCTGATCTTCGCCCCGCTGAGCCAGCAGATGGCCGCCCGCTTCGGCGGCAAGCTGAGCGCCACCGTCAGCATGGTCGTCGTGGCCGGCGCGCTCGCCTCGTACGCGCTGATGGACGAGAACACCCCGATCGTCCTGCTGGAGATCGTGTTCTTCGTCCAAGGGGCGGCGATGGCGAACATCATGCCCCCGGCGACCACCGCGATCATGGAGGCGCTCCCCAGGGAGAAGGCCGGCGTCGGCTCGGCCATGAGCAACACCGTCCGCCAGGTGGCCGGCGCGCTCGGCGTCGCGCTCCTCGGCTCGCTGCTCTCGGCCACCTACCGCGACCAGATCGCCCCGGCCCTGACCGGTCTGCCCGACCAGCTCAAGCACGTCGCGGGCGAGTCCCTGACCGGCACGCTCGGCGTGGCCCAGGGCCTCGGCGCCCAGGGCGCGGCGCTCATCGAACCGGCCAAGCTCGCCTTCATCGAGGGCATGCACATCACCGCCCTCGTCTCCGCGGTCATCGCGCTGCTCGGAGCCCTGGTGGTGCTCAGGTGGCTGCCCGGCAAGTCCTCCGGAGCCGCCGTTCCCGACGAGATCAGCCCTGAGAAGGAACCGGCGGTAGTGTAGAGACGTCATGACGACCACCGACGAGTTTCAGGCAGCCGGAGCTCAGACGCCCCGCCCCGCGGGCCGTCCCCGCAGCGCCAGGGCGGAGAAGGCCATCATCGACGCGACCCTCGACCTGGTCGGGGAGAGCATCGGCCTCTCCGAGTTGTCGATCGAGGCGATCGCCGCCCGCGCGGGAGTCGGCAAGACCACGATCTACCGGCGATGGTCGAACAAGGAAGACCTGCTCGTCGACGCGCTGTCGACCCTCAAGACGCCGCTGCCTCCGCTCGCGGGCGTCTCGGTCCGAGACGATCTCATCGTCTACGCGCGGGTGCTGCTGCGCGACGCGTGCGACGCGCGCAACCGCTGCGTGATGAACATCGCGATGAACGAGGCCGAACGGCACCCCCGCCTGGTGGAACGCATCCACCGGGCGACCATCGAGCCGCGCAGGGCGGCGATCGCCGCCCTGCTGCGGCGCGGCGTCGCCACCGGCGAGTTGCGGGCCGACCTCGACGTCCCCATCGCGATGGCGAACCTGGTCGGCACCGTCATGTGGTACGTCCGCACCGAGGGGGGCGGCGAGGCCGCCGGGTCCTCCGACCTGGCCGAACGGATCGTCGACCACCTCCTGGCGGGCCTCGGCGCCTGAGGGGTTTCGTACAGCTTTCCGGTAAGAGCTCTGTCCGAGGGCGGGGGCCCGCGCGGACAGCGTCACGTGTCACGATGAAACCCCGGCGCCCGCCGCCGGGGTTTCATCGCGTTCGGGGTGCTCCGTGATCGAAGGTGAGGCGTCGCGCCCTCGCGTATCGGCGAGGGACCGGAACGTTCACCGGCCGCTCAGGGCGCCGGGTGTCAGACGGTGGGCTCGCGCCAGCGGTTGGTGATGGGCAGACGGCGGTCGCGGCCGAAGTTCTTGGGGGTGATCTTCGGACCCGGAGGATACTGGCGGCGCTTGTACTCGGCCAGGTCGACCAGGCGGATCACCCTGGCGACCAGGGCCGGGTCGTGCCCTGCGGCGACGAGTTCGGCGGAGCCCATGTCCTTTTCGACGTAGTCGTCCAGCAGCCGGTCCAGGATCCCGTACTCCGGCAGGGAGTCGGTGTCGCGCTGGTCGGGACGGAGCTCCGCGCTGGGCTCCTTCTCGATCGAGCTCTCCGGAATCGGCGGCACCGTGAAGGGGTGCAGGAACTCGCCCGACCGGCCCGCCTGGGCGTTGCGCCAGCGTGACAGCTCCCAGACGAAGGTCTTGAGCACGTCCTTGATGGGGGCGAAGCCGCCCGCGGAGTCGCCGTAGAGGGTGGAGTAACCGGTGGCCAGCTCGCTCTTGTTGCCGGTGGTGAGGACGAGATGGCCGTGCTCGTTGGACAGGCCCATCAGGATCATGCCGCGCACCCGGGCCTGGAGGTTCTCCGAGGCCAGGCCGGTGAGCTCGATCTCCTTCTCGAAGCCGCTCACGATCTCGGCGATCGGCACGGTCGTGGCGTTGATCCCCTGCCGGTCGACCAGCTCCTGGGCGTCGCTCACCGAGTGGTCGGAGGAGTAGCGGGAGGGCATCAGCACCACGTGCACCCGGTCGGGGCCGACGGCGTCGGAGGCGATCGTGGCGGTGAGCGCCGAGTCGATGCCGCCGGACAGGCCGAGGATCACCGACTGGAAGCCGTTCTTGGTGACGTAGTCGCGGACCGCGAGCACGAGCGCGGAGTAGACCTCGGCGGTGTCGTCGAGCTGCTCGGCGATCGTGGGGGGCTGCGGCTGGTACGGCTCGACGGGGCGGGCCGACAGCTCAAGCCGATCCACCGTGATCACGGTGCCGTCCTCGGCGTCCATCTGGAAGGTGCCGAGACCTCCGTACCTGGCGTCGGGCAACTCCAGGTCCGTGATCAGCAGTTCCTCGGAGAACCGCGCCGCGCGCGCGACCAGTTCGCCGGAGGCGGAGACGACCAGTGAGTCTCCGTCGAAGACCAGCTCGTCCTGGCCGCCGACCTGGTTGACGTAGGCGAGGGCGCATCCGGCCTCGCGGGCGCGCCTGGCCACCAGCTCCAGGCGTACGTCGTCCTTCTCCTTCTCGTACGGGGAGGCGTTCGGTACCACCAGCAGCCCGGCTCCGGCCTCGGCCACCACCGCGACGGGGCCGCCCTCCTGCCAGAGGTCCTCGCAGACCGCGATCGCCACGTCGACACCGTGCAGCCGGAAGATCGGCAGCCGGTCGCCGCGGACGAAGTAGCGGTACTCGTCGAAGACGCCGTAGTTCGGCAGGTGGTGCTTGGCGGTCTTGACGACCACCCGGCCCCGGTGCAGCAGCGCGGCCGCGTCGAGCGGGGCGCCCTTGGGCTGGCCGACGCGCGGGGCGAGCTTCGCGCGGTCCACGTAGCCGACCACCACGGGGATCTCGCCGAGTCCCGCCTCCGCCAGTCGTCGCGCGGCCCCCTCGATCGCGGCGATCGACGCCTCCACGAACGAGGTGCGCAACACGAGGTCCTCGACGGGATATCCGGTCAGGAACATCTCGGTGAAGACGACCAGGTGCGCGCCTCGGTCTGCGGCGCGGCGGGTCCACTCGACGAGTTTGTCGGTGTTGGCGGCCAGGTCGCCGACAGCGGGATTGGTCTGGGCCAGGGCGATACGGAGTTGAGCCACGTGGCCATCCTATGAGGGCCTGCCCGGAAGGTGCCCTTTGGGTGATCCCTGCTCGGTGACCGGCGGATGAGCGCGGACCTCCGCCGTGGACCGTCCGGTGTTCCTCCGGCTCCGGCCTCGCCGACGCCCGGCGGGCTTTCGGCGAGGTCGTTCGCGACTCCGCGGCGTCCACCGACATTCAATGAACATTCGGACCCGCCGGGCGAGGCCTTCCACCGGGTTTCGCGACCGGCCGTTCCTGTCTTTCCCGGGATCGTCCGGATCGCGTCGGAGTCAATGGGATCCTCGGGCGCACCGGGACGAGGAAGGTCACCGAGATCGCGGGATCACTCGAACCGTCACGCCCGTGCTCGCCTCGCTTCGCCTTGAGCGCGGCGGTGCCCCCCGATCACGGTCGAGAGCCGTGCGTCGGTGACGGCGTTCAGTTCGTCGACCAGCAGAAGCGGGCGTATCCGGCGTCGTAGCCGTCCAGCCAGCCTCTGTCGTAGTCGCTGGGCGGCCCGGCGTAGCTCCGCGGCATGCCCCTCCTGCGACAGTCCTGTGCGGCGGCCCGGTAACCGTTCCGGTATCCCCGCCAGTAGTCGCTCGGGTCTTCCGCGGACTCCCCGGAATCCATCGAGTCCGCGGAATCCGATGTTTCCGCCGACGTGATCGGGTCCGTCATGCTCTCGTTCTGCGCGGTGTTCACCGTCACGGCCTGCTCGGGATCCGGTGCGGGCGAGGCGTAGGAGAACGAGACGGGTCCGAGGGCGAGTGCCGCGAGAAGCGTTGGGCCGATCACCGTCAGCTGCCGCTTGCCGTACATGGTTTTCCCCTTTGTTCGGGCCGTGGGCGGAGTCCGCCCACGGCCATGATCTAGGGGGAAACATATAGGCCGGCCGTATCGGGCCAAAGGACCCGAGCTCTCTTTTCCTTATTTTCGGAGTAAGTTAAGAGGAGGCTGATTTTGCCTGGCTTTTATTTCCTGTGACAAATTTCCGGGAAATGTGATTTCTTAATGCATGTACGCATTAATCGACTTGTGAGGCGCGAAGACGCGATGAGATCCGGGTGTCGTTCGTGACGTCGTGGGGCAGACGCCGCGGGGGACCTGTCAGCCGAGGAGCCAGAGCAGTCCGAGGTTCTTCGCCCCGGCGGGCTCGGCCATCCGCTGGATCTCCTTGCCCGAGCGGGAGAGGACCACGATCGTGTTGACGGACGTGCCCTTGACGCGGACCGCCAGACGCCCGTCGCGCAGATAGCGCGCGCCAAGCAGCCGCCCCTTGACCGGGATGGCGGCCTTCGCGCCGGTCCTGGTGTCGTAGATCGACGGGGTGAACGACAGGGGCCAGGAGCCGTCGCCACCCGGGGCGTTCGCGCCGATGGCGTTGACCACCACCCTGCGGCCGTCGGGTGACAGGCTCTCCACGTGGTTGGCGAGCCTGACCCCCGGGGCGCGACTGGAGGTCCGCCGCCTGGTGTCCAGGAGGTGGACGCCGTCCGTGTCGCCCGCGTACCCGGCGAGGGTCCTGCCGTCGGCCGACCAGGTCAGGTGGCAGGGACCCGAGGTCTTCCCGGCGTTGAACCGGCCCCTGCCGTCGGGGCCGATCACGGCCACCGTCATCGCCTCGCCGGTGCCCTTCACCGGATAGGCGATCCGCTTGCCGTCGGCGGACCAGGCGGGAGTGAGACACGGGCCGCCGTAGGCGGCGTTCTTGGCGATCACCGTGCCCATGCGGGGTCCGTTGGCCGATGTGACGCGCAACCTGTTCTTGTCGTCGATCCAGGCGATCCTCCGGCCGTCGGGCGCGACCGCGAACTGGCCGGCGAAGGCGCCGGCGCCGGCGGTCGGGCCGCCGCTGCTCCGGCCTCCCCGGTATGTCAGCACCTCGACTCCGCTTCCCCCGTAGCGGAAGTAGACGGCGCCCGAGATCGGGGCCGCGGTCGCGTTCGAGACCGCCTTGGGCGCGGTGCCCCCGGTGGATCGGGCGGCGTCGGTGTTCCCGGTGTTCCCGGTGTTCCCGGTGTTCCCGGTGTTCCCGGTGCTCGCGGTGGAGCCGGTCACCGCCCCGATGCCTCCGGCCGTCCCTCTGCTCTCACCGAGGGATCCGGCCGCCGCCCCGAAGCCCTCGATGCCCTCGGCGAGGGCGGGAGTGGTGACGACGGCCGTCAGGGCGAGTGCGACGCCGGTGGCCAGGGCCCAGTGCTTCAAGGGGATCTCCTCGGGTGAATTACTCAACGGCTGGTTAGAGCCCCGAGAAGGCGAAAAGGTTTACACGCGGCCCGCCGCGATCGGAGTCGAGGGGATCGGCAGCACGGCCTCCACGACCGTTCCGCCCTCGGGCGCCGACTCGATCACGCAGGTGCCGCCCAGTTCGGCGGCCCGCTCGCGCATGGACAACAGTCCCACCCCCGAGCGAGGTCCCGAGGGCAGTCCGCTTCCGTCGTCCTGGACACGGACCACGAGTGACTCACCGCGCCGCAGCGAGATCACCGCCGAACTGGCGCCCGCGTGCTTGCGGATGTTGGTGAGCCCTTCCTGCGCGATGCGGTACGCGGCCACCTCGGCCGCCGCGGGCAGATCCGACAGGTCGCCCTCGATCTCCACCGCCACCCGGGGGCCACCCTCCTGAGCGAGGGCACGCACGGCCCCCGCCAGGCCGAGTTCGTCGAGGGTGGGCGGGCGCAGGCCGTACACCAGTTCCCTGATCTCCCGGCTGACCGCGTCCATGCCGCTTCGCAGTTCGAGCAGGAGCCTGTCCGCCGAGGCGGGAGCGGTGCGCAGGCTGATCCTGGCCATGTTGATCGACATGGCCATCTCGGTCAGCGCGTGGCCGAGCCCGTCGTGCAGGTCCCTGCGCAGGCGGCGGCGCTCCTCCTCCCGGGCGGTGAGGATGCGTTCCCGGGAACGCTGCAGGTCGGCGGTCATCCGTACGGCGTGCGCCACGTCGGCGACGTACGGGACCGCCACCGCGACCAGACGGTCGTTGTGCGCGGCGGCGAACCTGCGGGGGCCGGGGGAGCCGAGCAGTAGTCGCCCGACCGGCTCGCCGTGCCAGACCAGCGGCACCTCGCGCGGCGCCTCGCCGAGCGGGCCGACCTGGACCTGCCTGGAGCCGGGCCCGTAGACCTCGACGGTGACGCCGGTGACGCTCAGCCCGTCCTTGATCACGGCTGCGACGGCGGCGAGCGCGTTGACGGGCTCGGTCTCGCGGACCTCTCTGGACAGGAGCGCGGCGAACGCCCGAGGGTCACCGCGAGTGCCGTACATGAGCCGGTCGACGAGGCGCCTGAGCCTGTGCCGGAGCGGATGGAAGACGATCCCGGCGAGCAGAGCCGCGATCAGGCCGCCGATCCGGTCGTATCCCGACAGCGCCAGCCCGGCGACCGCGCCGACCGCGTACATGGCGCTGACCGCGGCGATCAGCCCGGCGGCGACGAAGGCGCGGCTGACCACCGTGTCGATGCCGTAGAGCCGGTAGCGCAGCACCGAGAAGACGATGGCCCCCGGGATGAGCCCGGTCCAGATCGTCGCGGCCAGCCACCAGTCGGGTCCGGCGAGCAGGAAGGCGACGTAGACGGCGAACGCGAAGACCGGCCAGGCGATCTGGCGGCGCACCTCCGGGCCCGCCCGCCGGAAGCGCAGCACCATGGAGACGAGTGCGAGGACCGCGAGAGCCGAGATCAGTATGGAGGCCACCTCGCGCGCCACCGTGTTGTACGGGGCGAGGAGGTCCAGCGAGAGCGGGCTGGGAATGACCCGCGGCCAGGGGTAGAGCGCGGGGTCGGGGTCGGGGCGGGTGAGGTGCAGCAGCAACTGCGTCGCGAACACGACCACGCCGGCCGTCACCAGCGGCCGCCACCGCCGCGAGGGCAGCCGCCCGTCGGGGGAGTACAGCGGTAACAGGATCGCCAGCAGGAGCCCGCCGAGGGACTTCCCCGTGACCATGCTCATGCGGAGGTAGCCCGCGGACTCCATCTCGCCCGCCGCGGCGAAGGTGAACATCGCCGCCTCGGAGAACGTGTTGACGGCGCACATCAGGCCGCCCACGCACATCAGCCACGCCGTGACCGGGCGCGAGCGGTGTGCCAGCAGGAACGCGCCCACCACGGGGAACGTCAGCCCCGCCGCGAGGTCGGGAGTGGCGGGCACCGGTGGTCGCCACTCGTGCGGCAGGTCGAGGCCGAGCACGAAGCCGACGACGGAGAGCCCCACCGAGAGGAGCGCCGCCGAGACGGCGGCGAGCCGCGCCGGGGAGCGCAGCAGAGCGCGCACCGGCGAGACGGCGGGCCAGGCGGGGGCGTCCTCGGTCACGGTGACCGCGTCCACGACAGGTCTGGGCACACCGTCGGCGCCGTCGAGCGTCCGGCCCCGGTCGTGGTCGCGTGGCCGTGGGCGCATCTTTATCTGCCCACGTCGCCGGGGTTGACCAGCCCGGACTCGTACGCCGTGACGACGAGTTGGGCACGGTCGAACAGTCCGAGGTGGTCGAGCAGCTTGACCACCGACCGCGAGACCGACCCCTCCGGGACCGCGAGGGTCGCCGCGATCTGCCGGTTGGTCAGTCCTCGGGCGACCAGTTTCATCAGGTCGAGTTCCGCGTCGCCGAGACCGGCGAGGCCGGGCGGCGCCGACGGATCGGTGCGGCCGGCGAAGGCCGCGATCAGGCGGGTGGTGACGGCGGGGTCGATCAGCGCGTCACCGGCCTGCGCGGCCCGCATCGCGGTGATGAGCTGCTCGGGCGCCGACGTCTTGAGGACGAATCCGCTCACCCCGGCCCGCAGTGCCGCGTAGAGGTTGTCGTCCGTGCCGAAGGTGGTCATCATGATGACCTTCGGCGGTGCCTCGTCGGTCAGGATCCTCCGCGCGGCGGTCAGCCCGTCCAGCCTGGGCATCTGGATGTCCATCAGCACCAGGTCGGGGGAGGTCTCCTTGACGACCGCGATCGCCTGCTCGCCGTTCTCGGCCTCCCCGACCAGCTCGAAGCCGGGCTCGCTGTCGAGCACCACACGCAGGCCGGTGCGGACCAGCGCCTGGTCGTCCACCACGACGATCCGCAGGCCCGGCGGTGCCGGTCTCCGTTCCACGGTGTGCGTCGCGGGCTTCGCGGCCCGCACGGCCTCGGCGGGCGGGTCGAGGTGGACGGCCTGGGCCAGCATGTCGGACTCCAGGCGCTGCAGAGGGGCGCCCAGGTCGAGGCCGAGCTCGTCACGGAGCAGCACCCTGGCACGCCGCAGCGCTCCCAGTGCGTCCCCCTGCCTGCCGTTGCGGTACAGGGCCAGTGCGAGCAGCCGCCAGGCCTCCTCACGCAGCGGGTGCGCCGAGGCGTGTGCCTCCAGGTCCGCGACCAGGGCGCCGGAGTGCCCCAGCAGGAGTCCCGCGTCGGCGCGGCGCTCGACCGCGATCAGCCGCAGTTCCTCCAGCCTGCCGGCCTCGCTCACGGCCCAGGGCAGGTCGGAGAACTCGGCCAGGGCCGGGCCGCGCCAGAGCGCGAGGGCGGCCTCCAGGCGCTCCCACACCTGGGCGGGCGCGCCGCCCGCCTTGACCGCGTTCTCGAAACTCCAGGCGTCCACCTGGCCCGGCGAGGCGCGCAGCGCGTACCCCGGTGGGGCGGAGACCAGGACCTCGGCCTCCTCGCGGGGCGCGCGGCCGGGCTCCAGGGCGCGCCGCAACCGCGACACGTATCCCTGGATGGTCGACAGGGCCTGGGCGGGAGGCTCGCCGGGCCACAGCTCGTCGATGAGCATGGTCACGGGGACGGCGCGGCCTCCGGCCACGAGGAGCCGGGCCAGCACCGCCATCTGGCGCTGGCCTCCGAGGTCGAGTGACGTCTCGCCGTGACGCGCCTGGAACGGTCCGAGAGCACGAAATGTCAGCATTGCAGGCGTAAGGGTAGGGCTACCTGGACCAACCTCATAGAGCAATACTCACCATCGTTCGCAAGCCGTAAGAAATCATCCGTGGTCAGATCTCCACATTCAAGTTCACCGGAAGTATCGCTTCGACCACGGTTCCCCCCTCGGTGGGCGTGGTGATCACGCATGTCCCGCCCAGTTCGGCGGCGCGCTCGCGCATCGACGCCAGCCCGACCCCCGAACGACGTCCGGAGGGCAGGCCGATCCCGTCGTCGCGCACCCGGACGCTCAGGTCGTCCTCGCCCCGTTCCAGCGATACTCGCACGGTCGCGGCCCCCGCGTGCCTGCGCGCGTTGGTCAGCGCCTCCTGCGCGATGCGGTACGCGGCGACCTCGGTCGCGGCGGGCAGTCCCGGCAGCTCGCCCCTCACCTCGACGGTGACGCCGGGGCCCGCCATCTCCGCCACGGCTCCGGCCAGGCCGAGATCGTCCAGCGCGGGCGGGCGCAGGCCGTACACCAGGTGCCTGATGTCTCCGGTGACGCTGTCCATGCCGGAGCGCAGCTCGCCGAGCATGCGTTCGGCCGTCTCGGGGGAGGTGCGCAGGGAGATCCTGGCCGCGTTGATGGCCATCGCCATCCCGCTGAGCGACTGGCCGAGACCGTCGTGCAGGTCGCGGCGGAGACGGCGGCGCTCCTCCTCGCGGGTGGTGACGATGCGCTCCCGGGAGCGCCGCAGCGCGCCGACCAGCCGGACCGCGTGGGCCGCGTCGGCCACGTACGGTGTGAGCGCGGCGATGACCCGTTCGTTGTGCGCGGCGGGCAGGCGCCGGGCCCCCGGCGGGCCGATGAGCAGACGTCCGACGGGCTCGCCGTGCCAGACCAGCCGGATGTCGCGTGTCACCTCCTCCAGCGTCCCCACCGTCACCTCCTCCGGCCAGCCGCCCTGGAAGCGCACGCCGGCGCCGGTGACCGCCAGGCCGTCGCGCAGCACGTCCAGGGCCGCGGACAGGCCGGCCTCGGGGGCGATGCGCTGGAGCCTGCGGCCGAGTCCGGCGGCCAGCGCCACCGGGTCGCCCCTGCCGCCGTACAGGAGGCGGTCGGCGCCACGCTGAAGCAGCCGTCGCATCGGATGGAAGAACACCCCCGCGCAGAGCGCGGCGACCAGGCCGCCGATCCGGTCCACATCCGACAGGAACAGGCTGGAGGCGGTGCCCACCGCCACGTAGACCCCGCCGATCACGCCGACGAGGCCTGCCCCGACCAGCGTCCTGGTGATGAGCGTGTCGATCCCGTAGAGGCGGTGCCGCAGCACCGAGAAGGTGATCGCGACCGGGACGAGCGGGATCGTGAACGACGTGAGCCACCACACCGGATTGCCGATCACCCAGGGGACGATGACGGTGGCGAGCGCGATCAGCGTCCAGAGGATCTGCCGGCGCTCCTCGCGGCCGGCCCGCCGGAACCTCACGGCGAGCGAGGCGAAGGCGATGATCATGATCGCGTTGGTGAGCATGTCCAGCGAGAACCGCAGCGGGTGGGGGCCGGAACTCGTGTACCGCTGCCCGGCGAGAGGCATGAGGTCCATGAGGAGCACGTCGGCGCACAGGACGGCGACGGAGACCCACACCAGCGCCCGCCAGCGCGGCGACGGCGGCCTCCCGTCCGGATAGAGCAGCGGCAGCAGCACGACCAGGAAGAGGATGGCCAGCTTCCAGCTCACCCCGGCGACCGTCCAGACCGCCTCCTGGGGGAGCAGCCGGTGCCCCGCGTCAAGGAGGGCGAGGTTGATCGTGAGACTGTTCAGCGCGGAGCACAGTCCGCCCAGGCAGAGCAGCCAGCCGATGACGAGCCGGGGCCGCTGGAACACCAGCAGCGCACCGAGGATGGGGAACGCGACGCCTGCCACGTCCTCGGGTGAGAACGGCAGCGGTGTGTAGGAGGGCTGCGGGAGCCGTGCCGTGACCCAGACGTTGACGCACACCATCGCCACGGACGCGGTGGCGATGAGGGTCGCCACGGACGCGGTGGCGGTGAGCACCGCCGCCACCCTGCTCTGGACGGGCGTCACCGTCGGGACCACACGGTACAGCCCGCGCATGATGGTTTCGGCCCTTCATTTCGTGCTTAAAAGGACCTTAACCGGCGAAGACCGCAATTCAATCAACGAATACTCAACGCCGGTGGGCACCGTACGACGCCCGCGGGCCGCCGGCACCGAGGCCGGGACCGGGCGTGCGGGCTCGGCGGGCCCCCGGGCGGATCCGCCCGGGGGCGGCCGGTCAGGGTACGTCGTACCGGCTGGACTCCAGCAGCCATTCCAGCTGGGCCCTCGGCGCCGTGAGGAACGCGCACGCGACCTTGCTGACGTCCCTGGCCTGGCCGGTCGAGAACCCGAACCGGTCGAACAGCGTCGGCAGCCGGCGCGCGGAGGTCCGCAGGTCCTCGGCGCGCGCGGCGATCCGGCCGTTCACCCAGGCGACGGCGTCGGCGTCGGAGAGCCCGAACGCGGTCGCGGCGACCGTCACGTAGTTGTGCACGTCACCGTTGGCCCGCTCCTTGTGGTGCGAGGCGACGTCGTTGCACCAGGCGGTGACGTCGTTGCAGGCGTCCACCAGCGTCCGCCAGGTCGTGCTCTCGCGCAGCCCCGCGGGCACCTCCACCCCCAGGCAGGGCTCCACCAGGTCGAACAGATAGGGACCCGCGGTGCCCCGCCGCAGCCGCGGGTACTCCGCGGGGGAGGGTACGCGGCCCGCGCACCGGTTCTCGGCCTCGGTACGGCAGGCCTCGCCCTGGGCCGCCAGCCCGGCCAGGAACCGGTGCCGCCAGCGGGTGCTCATCCGCTCGGTGGTGGCCTTCCACAGGTCGCCGAAGGCCAGCTCGACGGGCGAGGAGGCGTGGGCGGGAGAACGCGCGACGAGGTCGAGCCGCGCGAAGGTGTCCTTGACGATCTCGGTCGCGCGCCCGGCGGGTTTCTCGTCCCACTCGTCGTCGAAGTGGAACAGCCAGGTCAGCCATTTGGCGAACAGCAGCGCCGACTCCACGCCGAATCCGCAGAAGGCGCGGCCGGCCATCCGCTCGAATCCGGCGCCGGGGGGAGGTTCGAGCTCCACCGCGCGGGCCCAGGCGGCGAGCTCGGCGCCGATCAGGTCGATCGAGGGGTGCATCGGGCACGGCGCCGACATCACCGGCACGAGTTCGGTGAGGGGCAGCAGCAGGGCCGCGGCCACCCCGGAGGACCGCGGCGGCCCGGCGGGTCTCCGCGGTCCGGCTGGTGGGACGGGGGAGGGAGGCGGGGAAAGGTGCGTCGAGGACGACAAGGGCTGTGGGTGGGGACGGGGACGGGTCAGAGGATCGCCGAACGTCGGGATGAGGGCCACTAGAGCGGACCGAACAGCCAGTTGCCGACCACGTCGGGATCGGCGCTCGTGTAGAACTGCCGGGTCGCCTCGACCAGCTCGCCCACGGACACGACGCCGTCACCGTCGCCGTCGAGCCGCTCGAAGGTGGCCCGCACGTCCTCGCGCGGGGTGCCGAACGCGGCCATCATGATCCAGAACTCGTCCGGCCCCACGGCCCCGTCCCCGTCGGTGTCGCACAGCCCCGCCAACGCCTCGGCCGCGGGCGCGAACACCGTGTCGAACCGGTCCCCCTCGACGAACGCCGAGGTCATGCCGGCGCGGAACTCCTCGGACGAGATCACGCCGTCGCCGTCGGTGTCGATCTCCGCGGCGAGGGTCCGCCAGATCTCCTCGAAGCCCTGGGCGAGCCTGCTGCCGGCGTGGGAGGTCGGCGCCTCGCCGAAGCCGACGAGGATCCGGGCGCCGAGTCCGAGAAGGTCCTCGCGCTCGATCGATCCGTCGCCGTCGACGTCCATATGCCCGAAGGCACGGTCGAGCTTGTGGTTGAGGAGCGTGGTGCTCATCGCTTACTCCAGCATTACTCATCGAAGAAGAACGGTTACGCCAAGTGACGATAGCGAGGCGTTTCCAGCAGCCACTCCAGGTAGGCCCTCGGGATGGTCAAGAAAGCGCATGCCACCCGCGTCGCCTCGCGGCCGGCGGTGAAGCCCAGGTCGTGCCGCTCCACGAGCGCCGGGATCGCGCGGGCGGCCGTCCACAGCTCCTCCATGCGGGTGGCGACCCCGTCGATCTTCCACTCTTCCGCCCCGGAATTGGAGCGTTCCACAGAAATGGCGCCCGTGTGGCCGGGTCCGGCCACCGCCTCCTCGCACCGGGCGGCCACCTCGCCGCTCACCTCGACGAGCGCCCGCCAGTGCGTGCTCCGCCACACCGGGGCGGGCACCTCCACCCCCAGGCAGGGCTCCACCAGATCGAACAGGTAGCGGCCGAAGGCGTCCACGGGCGACCGCGTACGATCCCCGGCCGAGGTCGTCCCGGGGGAGAGGAGCGCCTCGCGCTGGGCGGCGAGCCCGGCCGTGAACCGCTCGCGCCAGGCGTCGCCCATCTCCGGCGCGCACGCCGTCCACAGGCCGGAGAAGGCCCGCTCCAGCGGGGCCCGGCCCGGCTCGCCGCCCGCGGCCACGGCGAGGACCGGGGTGAGGGCCTCGGGAGTCCGCCGCAGGCACGACATCCAGGTCAGCCAGCGGGCGAGCCGCGTCACCGCGCCGGTTTCGCAACGGGCGAACGCCCGTCCGGCCAGCCGGGCGGCGGCGGGATCGGGGTCCAGGCCCGACGTGCGCGCCCAGTCGGAGGTCGCGGCCTCGACCAGGTGTATCGACGGGTGGACGGGGCAGGGCATCGCCAGCGCCGCGAGGCGTTCGGCGAGCCTGGCCGGTGGCGGGACCGCGTGCGGTGGTCGGTGGACCTCGGTACGCGTCATCGTCGTCTCCCCCCGGATCGGGTTCCCAGCGGCTCCGGTCGCACACTGTAAGAGGAGAGAGGGACGGGCGTGTGGAGGCGCGACGGTCCCTGTGCCACATCTCACCGTTCTTCCTCGTAACGTGTGCGAAACACTGAGAGGGCAAACTGGGAGACCACTAGGCGTGTTGCGGCACGTCGGCAATGAAGGAGAAGCCTTGGACCGCCAGCAGGAGTTCGTTCTCCGCACCCTTGAGGAGCGCGACATCCGGTTCATCCGGCTGTGGTTCACCGATGTGCTCGGGTTCCTGAAGTCGGTGGCCATCGCCCCGGCCGAGCTCGAAGGGGCCTTCGCCGAGGGCATCGGCTTCGACGGCTCGGCCATCGAGGGCTTCGCCCGGGTCTACGAGTCGGACATGCTCGCCAAGCCCGACCCGTCGACCTTCCAGATCCTTCCGTGGCGCAGCGAGACGCCGGGCGCGGCCCGGATGTTCTGCGACATCCTCATGCCGGACGGCTCGCCCTCGCACGCCGACCCGCGCTGGGTGCTCAAGCGCACCCTGGCGAAGGCCTCCGACATGGGCTTCAGCTTCTACACCCACCCGGAGATCGAGTTCTTCCTGCTGAAGAGCCGGCCGGAGGGCGCCGAGCGCCCCGAGCCGATCGACGGCGGCGGCTACTTCGACCACACCCCGCACAGCTCCGGCCACGACTTCCGGCGCAACGCGATCATGATGCTGGAGTCGATGGGCATCTCCGTCGAGTACAGCCACCACGAGGGCGGCCCCGGCCAGCAGGAGATCGACCTGCGCTACGCCGACGCGCTCACCACCGCCGACAACATCATGACCTTCCGCCTGGTGATGAAGGAGGTCGCGCTGGAGCAGGGCATCTGGGCGAGCTTCATGCCCAAGCCCTTCACCGAGTACCCCGGCTCGGGCATGCACACCCACATGTCGCTCTTCGAGGGCGACCGCAACGCCTTCTACGAGCCCGGTGCCGACTACCAGCTCTCCAAGATCGGCCGCTCCTTCATCGGTGGCCTGCTCACGCACGCCGCCGAGATCACCGCGGTCTGCAACCAGTGGGTCAACTCCTACAAGCGGCTGTGGGGCGGCGCCGAGGCGATCGCCGGAGCGGGCGGTGAGGCCCCGAGCTACGTCTCCTGGGGTCACAACAACCGCTCCGCCCTCGTCCGGGTGCCGATGTACAAGCCGCACAAGGGCGGCTCGACCCGCATCGAGTTCCGCTCGCTCGACTCCGCCTGCAACCCCTATCTCGCCTTCGCCGTGATCCTCGCGGCCGGGCTGAAGGGCATCGAGGAGGGTTACGAGATGCCCCCGGGTGCCGAGGACGACGTGTGGGCGCTCACCTCGGCCGAGCGCAGGGCGCTGGGCATCCAGCCGCTGCCCCAGTCGCTCGACGAGGCGATCGCGGTCATGGAGCGCAGCGAGCTCGTCGCCGAGACCCTCGGCGAGCACGTCTTCGACTACTTCCTGCGCAACAAGCGCGCGGAGTGGAACGAATACCGCAGGCAGGTCACCGAATTCGAGCTCGGCCGCTACCTGCCGGTCCTCTGACCGCGGTCACGATCTCACGGGCCCGGTGGGCCTCCGGGGCGTCCGCCGTGCCCGTGAGGCATGCGCCCGGGATGCCCGCCGTGGTCGTCACGGCGGGCGATCCGGGAGCGCCCGCCGAACGTCATACCGGTGTTACTCGCGGCTAACGAGCGCGTCATCGAACCCGAGTTGGCTGTATGTACAAGCAGTCCGATAAAATCGGTCGGTCCAATTAACGTGATTTATGAGGATCGATCGCCATAAAGGCGACAGGAGGTGCGGCATGACAATGACGTCCGAGCTGCAGACCGTGCTCACCGTTCCGGCGCGTTTCCGTGGTCCCGAGGGGTCCGCGAACGGCGGCTGGATCGCGGGCACGGTCTCGGAGGCGCTGCACGGCGCCCGGCACGACTCGGCCATCGAGGTCACGCTGCACGCACCCACGCCACTGGACACCGAGCTCTCCCTGCGCCACCTCGCCAACACCGCGACCCTCACCCACGGCGACAGGCTCCTCGTCGAGGCCGTCACGGTCGCCGAGGAGTTCGACGTCCCGGACTTCGTGCCCTTCACCGAGGCCGCGCGGGCCGAGGTCGGCTTCGCCGGTCTCGTCGAGCACGCCTTCCCCGGCTGCTTCGCGTGCGGCCTGCGCGCCCCCGGCGACGGCCTGCGGATCTTCCCGGGTCCCGTGCCCGGCACCGACCTGATCGCCGCCGGCTGGCGGGTCCCGATGACCATCACCGAGGCGGACGGCACCGTCCCCCACACGGTCGTCTGGGCCGCCCTCGACTGCCCCACCGGCTGGGCGCACTTCGGACCCGGCGAATTCGCCCTGCTCGGCCGTCTGACCGTACGGATCCACCGCCGGGTCTACCCCGGAGGCATCTACTCCGTCGTGGCCCGCGCCACCGGCCGCGAGGGCCGCAAGCTCTTCGGCGAGAGCGCCGTCTACGAGGCCGACGGCACCCTGGTCGCCGCGGCCAAGGCCACCTGGATCACTCCCGCCAAGACCGGCTGACCCGGCCCCGGGCGGCGCGGGTCGGCGCCAGGGGCTCAGCGGGAGAGGTGCTTGGCGACCAGCGAGGCGCAGCGGTCGTCGAAGAGGATCGTGTAGTGGTTGCAGTCGTCGATCACCTCGTCCTCCAGCGCGGGCAGCCACCCGGTCCACGCGGCCGCCAGCTCGTCGGGCATGAAGCCGACCGGCTGGTTCAGCAGTCCGCGCGGGGCGCGCAGCAGGGACAGGGGCGAGGTGATCGCGCGCAGCGCGGCGTCGACCGTCTCGCCCTCGGTGAGCATCCACCGGCCGTCCTCGCGGACCGGTTCCCGCCGCACCCGCGAGCGCACCGTGCCCTCTGAGCCTTCTGTGCCCCCTGTGCCCTCCGGCCCCGACGCGTCGTAGCGGACGTACTCCTCCGCCTCCTCGGTCCACGCGTCGGCGAAGGCGGGGTGGGCCTTGAAGAAGTCCACGTACGCGTCGGCGTCGGGGAAGGTCTGGTCCAGCCGGGCGATGGCCGGGCCCAGCGTGGCCTCCAGCACCGCGTCGGGGTCGGTGCCGGAGGGCAGCGGTCTCGGGAGTCCGCCGTCGACCAGCACCACCCTGGCGTAGTCGTGCCCCGCGGCGGCGAGGGCCGCGACGTAGGCGCCCATCGAGTGACCGGTGAGCACGATGTCGGACTCGGCGCCCACGGACCGGGCGACGAGGTTCACGTCCTCGGCGTGCCTGGCCAGGCCGTACGGGCCCGGGAGCCCGGCACTGTGGCCGCGGCCCCGCAGGTCCATCGCGACCAGCGACCACTCGGCGGGGAGCCTGCGGGCGACGCCGGCCCAGGCCATGAGCGAGGCGGTGATGCCGTGCACCGCCACGATCACGCGGGACCCGGTGCCGAACCGGGCGACGCGCAACGCGCCGCCGGGGACCTCGACATCACTCAGGACGGGATTCATCGGTTCTCCTTGCGCGTGGAGCCTCGCCTTCGGTTCCGGCGGGGCTGATGCCAAGGTGGCGGGTACTCGCGTCCGAGGTCAATGTCTCCGCCGAACACAGGGCCGACAATACGGGCGGTGGTACGGGCTCGGCATACGGCCGGCGCACGGTCCACGTACGGGCGGCATGCGGTCCACATACGGACGGCATGGGGGCGGCATGCGGTCCACGTACGGGCGGCAGGGAGCGCGGTGATCTCGCATCTCCCTGCCGCTGTGACCGTCTCGTGCCCATGTCAACCCATAATTACGGTATGAGGATCACCGTCATCGAGCACGAGGCCGACGCGGGGCTCGGGTTCCTCGCCGGATGGCTGTCCGAGGCCGGGGCCGTCTGCGAGGTCGTCCGGCCCTACCTGGGCGAGGCGGTGCCCGAGCGGATCACCGGGGGACTGATCGTCCTTGGTGGCGAGGCGGCGGCCTGGGAGGACGAGAGGTGTCCCTGGCTGCCCGCCACCCGCGACCTGATCCGCGTCTGCGTCGAGCGGGGCGTGCCGACCCTGGGGATCTGCCTGGGGGCACAGCTCATGGCGCTCGCCTGCGGCGGTGCCGTCGGGCGCGGGGAGCACGGACTCGAGGTCGGCGTGACCGAGGTCGTCCCTCTTCCCGCGGCCGGAACGGATCGGCTGTTCGCCGGTCTCGGCCCCTCGCTCGCCGTGCAGTACCACCGCGACGCGATCACGGAGCTTCCCCCGGGCGCGGTTCCGCTCGCCACCGGCGACCCGTACCCCAACCAGGCGTACCGGCTGGGGGAGAACGCCTGGGCGGTGCAGTTCCACCCCGAGGCCACCCCGGAGATCTTCGTCGACTGGACGGCCGGATCGGCCGACACCCTGACCGGCCTGGGCCACTCGGTCGAGGAGCTGAACACGCGGGTGAAGGAGGCGAGGAACGACCTGGTCGGCGCGTGGAGACCTCTCGCCGAACGTTTCGCCGCCGTCGTCATCGCCGTCCAAACCGCGTGACTGCGCGATTACGTTCCGAATCCGCTAACGACGCCGCACAGTTTCAGGATTAACCTGTGCGGCGACGCTCCGAACGCTGGGATGCGGACCAGGGTGGGGACCCGGAAGCAGATGCACCGCCCCTCCCGGTTCGCCGGGGAAGCGAGGCCCATGCGAGTGTGGGAGCGTGCACCTTTGATCGCTCGGGGTAGGGATTGAGGAAGGGCACCCGTGCTTGTGATCGAGGACCATGGAGGGTCGGTGGAAACCGTGCCCCGGATGCAGACGACCGCCGGACGCCTGGCGAGACTCGGCTTCGCCGACGGTGCCAGGGCCGAGCGACTGCTCGACGAACTGGGACCGGAGGCCGTCGGCGACATCGACCTGCTGACCTCGCTGGTCGCCGCGGCCGATCCCGACCTGGCGCTCACCTCGCTGAACCGGCTGGCCGAACAGGATCCCAGCGTTCTTGGAGCGCTCCGGGCCGACCCCGGGATGCGCGAGCGGCTGATCGGCGTCTTCGGCGTCAGCGCCGCGCTCGGCGACCACGTCGTGAGGCACCCCGACCACTGGCGCACGCTCGGCGGGGCGTCGGCCGTGGAGCGTCCGACCGAGGATGAGCTCCGCTCCGAGCTGCTGCTCGCGGTCGGCGCCGAGCCGGACGAGCCCGAGCCGGTCGCCGTCGACGCCTCCACCGCCACCCTGTCTGCGCTGCGCGCCGCCTACCGGGGCCGCCTGCTCCATCTCGCCGCCCGCGACGTCACCGGGGTCGTCTCGCTCTCGGAGGTGACCGCCGAGCTGTCCGACCTGGCGGGGGCCGCGCTGGAGGCGGGACTCGCCGTCGCCAGGTCCGAGCACCCTGAGGCGGGGGCGGTGAGACTGGCGGTCATCGGCATGGGCAAGTGCGGGGCGCGCGAGCTCAACTACATCAGCGACGTCGACGTCATCTTCGTGGCCGAGCCGCGCGAGGGATCCGACAGCTCCCTCGACGAGCACGAGGCGATCAAACTCGCCACCCGGCTCGCCCAGGGCATGATGCGCGCCTGCTCGACCAGCACGCCGGAGGGCGCGCTGTGGGAGGTCGACGCGGCGCTGCGCCCGGAGGGCAAGGCCGGGCCGCTGGTCCGCACCCTCGCCAGCCACCTCGCCTACTACCGGCGCTGGGCGAAGACCTGGGAGTTCCAGGCGCTGCTGAAGGCGCGGCCGGTCGCGGGCGACACCGCACTCGGCGAGCAGTACGTCGCCGCGATGAACGAGATGGTCTGGCAGGCCGCCACCCGCGACAAGTTCGTCGAGGACGTCCAGGCCATGCGCCGCCGGGTGGAGGCCCACGTCCGCAGCGGCGAGGCCGACCGTCAGCTGAAGCTCGGGCCCGGTGGGTTGCGCGACATCGAGTTCGCGGTGCAGCTGCTCCAGCTCGTCCACGGCCGCCTCGACCCGCTGCTGCGCCGCAGGGCCACGCTGCCCGCGCTCGGTGCCCTCTCCCGCGGCGGCTACGTGGGCAGGGACGACGCCAAGGCTCTCGCCGAGGCGTACACCTTCCTGCGCCAGGTCGAGCACCTGATCCAGCTGCACCGGCTCCGCCGCACGCACGTGGTGCCCGAGGGCAACGCCGACCTGCGCCGCCTCGGCCGGAGCCTGGGCATGACCGCCGACCCGGTGGGGGAGTTCACCACCAGGTGGCGGCGGCACGCCATGGAGGCGAGGCGCCTGCACGAGAAGCTGTTCTACCGGCCGCTGCTGCAGGCCGTGGCCCGGCTGCCCGAGTCGGAGGACCGGCTCTCCACGGCCGCGGCCAAGGCCCGCCTCGAAGCCCTCGGCTACGCCGACCCCGGCGGGGCGCTGCGCCACATCAGCGCGCTGACCACGGGCGTCTCCCGCCGCGCCGCGATCCAGCGGACCCTGCTGCCGGTCATGCTCGGCTGGTTCGCCGACGCCCCCGACCCCGACGCCGGCCTGCTCGGCTTCCGCCAGGTCTCGGACAAGCTCGGCTCCACCCCCTGGTACCTGCGGCTGCTCCGCGACGAGACCGCCGTGGCGTCGCGCCTGGCCAAGATGCTCGGTACCAGCCGCTACGTGACGGGCCTGCTGATGAACGCCCCCGAGTCGGTCGCGATGCTCGGCTCGGACACGGAACTCGCCCCCAGACCCGTCGAGGCGGTGCTGTCCGAGGCGCGGACCGTGGTCGCCCGCCATCCGGGGGACGCCGAGGGCGCGGTGGCGGCGGTCAGGGCGCTGCGCCGCAGGGAACTGCTCCGCACGGCCGTCGCCGACCTCTCCGGGATCATCGGCATCGAGGAGGTCGGCCAGACGCTGTCCGGGCTCAACGACGTGACGATCCAGGCCGCGCTGGACGCCGCCATCGACAAGGTCGAGATGGAGCGCCGCACCCCGCTGGGCACGAGGTTCGCGGTGATCGCGATGGGTCGCCTGGGCGGGATCGAGTCCTCCTACGGCAGCGACGCCGACGTGATGTTCGTCCACTCGCCGCGCGAGGGCGTGTCCGAGCGCGAGGCCACCGAGACGGCGTTCGAGGTGGCCAACGAGCTGCGCCGCCTGCTCGCCCTGCCCGCCCCCGACCCGCCGCTGCTCATCGACCCCGGCCTGCGCCCCGAAGGCAAGGCGGGGCCGCTGGTCCGTACCCTCGCCTCCTACGCCGCCTACTACGAGCGGTGGTCGTCGCCGTGGGAGTCGCAGGCGCTGCTGCGGGCCCGCTTCTCCGCGGGGGACGCCGAACTCGGTATCGGGCTGCTGCACCTGGCCGACCCGCTGCGCTACCCGGAGGGGGGCATCTCCGACGCGGCCGTGCTGGAGATCCGCAGGCTCAAGGCGAGGATGGAGGCCGAACGCCTCCCGCGCGGCGCCGACCCCGCCCTGCACACCAAGCTCGGTCCCGGCGGGCTGTCCGACGTGGAGTGGGTGGCCCAGCTCATCCAGCTCCGCCATGCGGGACAGCGGCCGTCGCTGCGCACCACCCGCACCCTTGAGGCGCTGAGCGCGGCGGTCACGGAGGGCCTGCTGGCCGAGGCCGACGAGGCCGTGCTCGCCGAGGCATGGAGGTTCGCCTCGCGCATCCGCGACGCCATCGTCGCGGTGCGGGGACGCGCCTCCGACGCGATCCCGGTGGACGCCCGTGAGCGCACGCTCCTCGCCCGCGCGCTCGGCTACCCGCCCGACGGTACGGAGGACTTCGTGGACGACTACCGCCGCGCCACCCGCCGTGCCCGCCGGGTCGTGGAGCGCGTCTTCTACGAGGACTGATCCACCCGGTTCTCCGGGTCCTTCCGGTCCGGCTCCGGTCGGATCGGAAGGACCGGTCCCTCCGGGTGCCCTTTCCGAAGGCCGCTCTTCCCCGGTCCTCCCTGGCCTTTTCCGGAGGGCCGGTCTGTCCGGAGCTCCCGTGGGCCGGCGTGTTCGGTGCGGATCGGGGACCGGCCCGCACCGAAGGGGAGAACCGCTCGTTCGCGTGTTCCCCGATCACGAAAACCAACCTGTTTGAGTGATCGCGTTGCGCCGCCTGGGGCAGGCGTGTATCAACGGTCCGGGTGATCCATTTGATATCCGTTTACATTGATCTGGCCATCGGCCTGATCCTCGCCTTCCTGCTCCTGTCGCTCCTGGTGAGCGGGATCAACGAGGCCTTCGTTCGGCTGCTCGGGATCCGCAGCAAGTTCCTGTGGGCCTACCTCAGGGACACCCTGGACGGCTCGGAGGACGGCAGGTCGTGGATCCCGTCGAAGATCGCCGACGTCTTCGCGAAGCTGCCCTTCTCCAGGGACGATCCGCGCCCGGTGCACAGCTCCGACCCCGCGCCCTCGGTCGTCGAGCCGATGCGGGTCGACCCCGCGGCCGTCCTCGCCGCGGAGCAGGCCAGGGAGAAGGTCTCGGCGGAGATCGCCGAGGGGATCGCCCCGGGGGAGGCCACCGGGGAGGCGGGTACCGGATCCCCCGGCCCCTCCGATCCTTCTGGTTCGTCCGACTTCCCGACGGACGGGAGGCCGGAACCGCCGGTCGACATGACCGCGCGGCTGTACGAGCGGCTCCAGGAGATCGACCACCCCAAGGGCTCCCGCACCAGCATCGCCAACATCCCGCCCGCGCGGTTCTCCGGCGCGGTGATGGAACTGGTCGCCGCCGAGGAGGGGGGGATCGACGGCCTGCTCGCGAAGCTGGAGGCGATCAACAGCCCCCTCGCGGGTCACCTCAAGGGAGTCTGGGAGGGCGCGCAGCGGGATCTGCCGAGGTTCCGCAAGGGGGTCGAGGACTGGTTCAACGGGGAGATGCAGCGCCTGTCCACGCTCTACGCCCGCTACGTCAAGTGGGTGGTCTTCGCGCTGGGAGTGGTCCTGACGCTGGCGTTCAGCATGGACGCGCTGGAGTACGGCAAGACCCTGCTGCGCGACAACGCCTACCGCGCGGGGGTGAGCGCCATCGCGGGCGGCGACGACGGCTACACGGCCCTCAAGGACAAGTGCGCGGGCAGCGAGGCCGGCCTCGCCGAGCCGTACCAGTGCGTGACCGAGTCCCTCAGCTCCCCGGCGCTGGTCAAGATCTTCGACCACGCGATCGTGAGCATCACGATCCCGCCCGACGGCTCCGCCGACCCGTCCTTCAACTGGAACGGCGAAGCCTGGTGGGATCGGCTCATCACCCCCGGGCACTGGCCCGGCTACCTGCTCACCATGGTCGCGCTGCTGTTCGGCGCCTCGTTCTGGTGGGACGTCCTGCGCCGCCTCACCGGCGTACGGGGCAGTCGTTCCTAGCCTCGGTCGTGCCGCTGTCCGGCGCTAGCGGAGCTCGGCCAGCAGAAGATCGACCTGGGGGAGCGGGTCGGGTCCGAACGGGCGGACCACGACGGTGCGGGCACCCGCCTCCCACAGTGACCTGACCTGGTCGGCCGCCTCCTCGGCGGAACCCACCGCCATCACCACCTCGTCGGGGGCGACTTTCAGGAACCCGGCGGACCCCTCGGCCAGGGCGGTGACCGTCGCGGCGTCGTCGCCGATGTAGAGGTTGACGAAGACCACCATCTCGTGATCATCTTCACCGGTCAGCTTCAGGGCCTCCTCGATCTGCCGGGGGCCGACGCCCTCGGGCAGGATCGTGCCCTGCGCCACCCGTCCCGACAGCTCCAGCGAGCGGGGCCGCAGCACCCCGGCCAGCACCGGCGGCACGACGGCGGGAGGATGTACCAGACGCACCCCGTCGAGCCGCACCGCCCTGCCCTCCAGGGTGACCGTCTCACCGCGCAGCAGCCCGCGTACCGCCGTGATCGTCTCCCCGAGCAGCGCGAGCGGGGAGGGGGCGAGGGCACCCACCTGGCGCATCCAGTCCTGGACGCCGTGCCCGATGCCGGCCGCGAGCCGGCCGGGGTGCAGGCGGGCCAGGTTGCCCAGTTCCATGGCGAGCAGTGCCGGGTTGCGCAGGGGAGCGGGGGTGATCCCGATGCCCACCCGCAGGCGCTCGGTGACGGCGAGCGCGGTGGCCGCGGACGAGATCGCCCCGGTCCAGCCGAGATCCTCCACCACCCAGACGTCGTCCACCTCGGCCGCGTCCAGATGGCGGCAGAAGGGGACGAGCGACTCGGGGGGAAGGTCGCGGTCGAACATGACACCCAGACGCATGTCTCTCCTACGGTCGATGTCTTTCCGGTGTGGAAGGCCGGGGATTCCGCCGTGCGGTTTTCACGGCAGCCCCCTTGTAGGGCATTCTCCTGTTTCCACGAGACCCTGCTGTTTTCAGGGCGGCGCTGTTTTCCGGGCGGCTCGTTCTCTGGAGGGTGGCTCAGAGGGGTCCCGAGTAGCGGAAGTAGCCCGCGAGGTCGTCGAGGGCCGCGACGCGATCGACCCGAACCTCGGTCCCGGTCCTTCGCGCATTGATCATCTTGCCCTGTCCGACGTAGACGCCGACATGGTGGGTGCGGACCTTGCGCTTACCGACCTTGCCGTAGAAGACGAGGTCACCCGGCTTGGCGACGGCGGCGGGGACCCTCTTGAGCCGCTTCACGTGGTCGTCGGTGTTGCCGGGCCCCAGGACGTCGCGCCCGTAGGCGAGGTGGTAGACCCAGCGGGTGAGACCGGAGCAGTCCAGGCCGAGGGTCCGGGTGGCCGGGCAGGGCTTGATCGCCCCCGTGTAGCCCCGGCAGGTGCCGAAGGAGGGGCCCGGCTCCTCGCCGTGACCGCCGCCCCAGGAGTACGGGATCGCGCCGCCCCACCAGCCGGGTTGGTGTGATCCGGCCTCGATCGCGTACGCGATGGCGGTGATCCGGTTGAGGGCGGCCGGCAGGGTCGGTGTCGAGGCGCTCAGCAGCAGAAGCATTCCCAGCAGTGCGGCCGTCGCGGCCTGCCGCCGGTGCCCGAGAAGATCGCGAAGTCGGTGAGGGGCGCCCGCTGTCACGTCACCTCGCCTGTTTTATCCGCATAAGTCACGACCAGTCTGCCCAACAACCCGGCCTCGCGCGTCTCATGAGGGCTTCCGGAAGGCTCTTCGCCCGCTCACCTCCCCGGACGATCCGCGGACACCGATCGGGGAGCGCCCGGCACACCGCGACCCGCGTGCCGGGCACGCGGGTCGCGGTGAGGTGGGCGGCGTCGTTCGCCGCCCCGGTATCGGTCTGTGCTGGTGGACGTGGGCCGGTGTCGGTCAGTTGCCGTCCCCGTCGTTGTCGACACCGCCGTCGTCGTCCATACCGCCGTCGTCGTCCACACCGGGTCCGGTCGTGTTGACCACATCAGGGCTGTCATCCCTGTCGTTGTCACCGTCGCCCCCGCAACCGCCGACCAGGCCGACGAGCGCCGTCATCGCCGCCGCGGCGATGGCCGCCTTCCGTATGGACTGAGCAAGCATGCGCAACCTCCAGATAGTGATCACCGACCGGACTCGTTCACCGCCCGGCTCACCCCCTCTGTCCCATTTGTCGGCGATCTAACGACGGAAAGGCCCGCTTCTTGATCGTGAGGACTACAGGAGGCGCATCATGGCCGGGCTGCTGAAGCCCGCTGCGGAGGACGCGATAGGCCCAGAGGTGTCGAAGTCCGGTCCCGGAGAGGCGTCGAAGCCCGGATGCGACAGGTGACGCAACATGACGCGCCGTCCTCCAATGGCTCTGTCGCCCAGGTCCGGTGCGGGGGGGCATGCCGAAAGGCCGCCGAACGTCCCCTCGGTGGAGGGGCGGTCGGCGGCCTTTCGTGGGAGGCCCGAATGCCCTGACGGCTCAACCGGCCGGCGTTTATGCAGGTCGGAAGATCAGCGGCTCAGACGTCGTAGTAGAGCTCGAACTCGTGGGGGTGCGGGCGCAGGCGGATCGGGTCGATCTCGTTCTCGCGCTTGTAGGCGATCCAGGTCTCGATCAGGTCCGGCGTGAAGACGCCGCCCTCCAGGAGGTACTCGTGGTCGGCCTCCAGGGCCGCGAGCACGTCCGACAGGGTGCCGGGAACCTGCGGGATGTTGCGGGCCTCCTCCGGGGGAAGCTCGTAGAGGTCCTTGTCGACCGGCTCGACCGGCTCGATCTTGTTGCGGATGCCGTCGATGCCCGCCATGAGCTGGGCGGCGAAGGCGAAGTAGGGGTTGCAGGAGGGGTCGGGGACCCGGAACTCGATGCGCTTGGCCTTCGGGTTGGAGCCCGTGATCGGGATGCGGATGCACGCCGAGCGGTTGCGCTGGGAGTAGACCAGGTTGACCGGGGCCTCGTAGCCGGGCACCAGGCGGTGGTAGGAGTTGACCGTCGGGTTGGTGAACGCCAGCAGCGACGGGGCGTGCTTGAGCAGGCCGCCGATGTAGTAGCGGGCGGTGTCGGACAGGCCCGCGTAGCCGACCTCGTCGTAGAAGAGCGGCTCGCCGTCCTTCCAGAGCGACTGGTGGCAGTGCATGCCCGAGCCGTTGTCACCGAAGATCGGCTTGGGCATGAAGGTGACCGTGTGGCCGTGCTCCAGGGCCGTGCTCTTGACGATGTACTTGTACAGCATCATGGTGTCGGCGGCCTTGAGCAGCGTGTTGAAGCGGAAGTCGATCTCCGCCTGGCCGGCCGTGCCCACCTCGTGGTGCTGCATCTCGACGTCGATCCCGGCGTCGATGAGCTTGCGGACCATCTCCGAACGCAGGTCGGTGAAGTGGTCCATCGGCGGGACCGGGAAGTAGCCGCCCTTGAAGCGCGGCTTGTAACCGAGGTTGCCGCCGTCCTGGGCCTTGCCGCTGTTCCAGGCGCCCTCGATCGAGTCGATGTGGTAGTAGCTCGAGTGGGCGTTGGTCTCGAACCGGACGTCGTCGAAGATGTAGAACTCGGCCTCGGGGCCGAAGTAGATCGTGTCGGCGATGCCGGTGCCCTTGAGATACTCCTCCGCCTTGCGGGCGACGTTGCGCGGGTCGCGGCTGTAGGCCTCGCCCGTCAGCGGGTCGTGCACGAAGAAGTTGATGTTGAGCGTCTTGTGCTGCCTGAACGGGTCGAGCACGGCCGTGGACGGGTCGGGCAGCAGCAGCATGTCCGACTCGTGGATGGCCTGGAATCCGCGGATCGACGATCCGTCGAACATCAGGCCGTCGGTGAAGACGGCGGCTCCGAAGTTCTCCGAGGGGAACGTGAAGTGGTGCGTCGTCCCCGGCAGGTCGGTGAACCTGACATCAACGAACTGCACCCCTTCGTCCTTGATGAACTTCAGGACGTCGTCGGCGGAGTTGAACACGCGAACCTCCCATGGGACGGGCTAACAGGACCGAAAGTATGCCTGTGCCGTTACCGCCCCGTGTCTCGTTTGTTTCACCCGTGTTAAGCGAAAGTCGCCTCCACGCTAGTTCTCGGACCTCGCGTGGACGGGTATACGGAAGGTTTCCTTTGCCCGGTTTTGCCGGATTTTCACGTGTTCGACTTCAGAGGGCTGCACTCCTCGTTCGTCTCCTCCTCCTGTGAGTAGGCGTCCACGGCCTTCGCGCCGGCCTTCAGTGTCAGGTCGGCGGGCGAGTCCGGATAGAACGGGTGTACGAAGGTGTCGTCGACATCGCACCGCGCCGGGGCCACTCCTCCGCCGTTCCAGTCGACGATCCAGAGGCGCAGCCGATCGCCCACCCGCCACACGTCCAGTGTGCCGAGGTTGTGCGCGACGAGCCTGGTGAGGGTCTCCGGCCGGCCAGGCCGCTGGATCGCGTACACGAACAGGTAGTTGACCTTGATCCGGACGCGAACGAACCCGTCCTCCTTGAAGGTGGTGAACCGGGTTTTGCCGTTGACCTTGAAGGTCTCGCTGGCCAGTTCCGCGCTCTTCGGAGCCAGGCTGGTCACCCACCTCCGGCTCTCGTACCCCTTTTTCCCGTCAGGGCGCTTGAGTCCCTTGACGAAGGGCGCGCGCTGCTCGGGGTCCAGCAGCCGGATCAGCGCGTTCGGCCTGCCGCCCAGCAGCACCTTGCGGTCCAGGTGCGAGGCGATCAGGAGTTTTCTCGCGTGGCGAAGGGCCGTCGACACCTCTTTGCGGCTCAGCCCGCCGAGCGCCCGAGCTTTCGGCATGACCAGCCCCTTGGCGCCGTCGGCGTAATCCTGGGCGGGGGAGCCGTGGAAGGGGGAGACGTCCGCCGCTTTCGCCTGCTCAGGGCTCTGGGCCGTCGGGGCGGTGCCGAAGTCCGCGAACCCCGCGAAGACCGAGGCGCGGACGCCCTCGACGACGTCTGGCCGGTAGACGACGAACCCCCCGGCCGCCGCCACCAGGACGGCGACGGCGATCGCCGCCCTCCGCCGCCTGCGGGCCCGCCTGAGACGGGGCTGCCGCGCCCACTCCTGTTCTGCGATCTTGGTCATCCGCTTGCGTTCCCGCGCGCTGATCTGGTCCGTGAGCGTCTTGAACCGCTGGTCGATGTCGTCGTTGTCAGGCACGGGGGGCTCCGGGGGGAAATGTGCTTGTTGAGATACCGACGCATATGATCCATGGCTTTCGCCTGGTCTCGCCAGTCGTTCCGGGCGAGTACGAGGGCGGTACCCGGGGCGGATACCGTTGGGACCATGAGCAGCAAGCAGCCGCGTTGGACCCAGACCTGGCTCGGTGGCGTCCGGTCGGCCGGAGTCGATCTCGGCTACCCGGGGGAGCGGCTCGGGATGCCCGAGGAGGGCAGCGGCGCGGTGGCCGGATTCGGCCGCAGAATCGGCGCCATCATGGTCGACTGGCTGATCTGCACCTGGGCCATCACCCAGGGTCTCCTGCGGATCGACGCCGCCGCGACGCCCTGGGTGCCGGTCCTGATCCTCGCCGTCGAATACCTCCTGCTGGTGGGCACCATGGGGATGACCTTCGGGATGCGCCTGTTCGGCATCCGGGTCGCCGCGCTCGGCGGCGGCGCCCCCGGGTTCGTCTCGGTGCTCGCGCGGACCTTCCTGCTCTGCCTCGCCGTGCCCGCCCTCGTCTGGGACCGCGACCAGCGCGGCCTGCACGACCGTGCGGCGAACACCGTGGTCGTACGCCTCTGAGCCGGCCCGCGCCCGGCTTCCTTCCCCCCTTCTCCGCTCTCCCGTTCCCGGTGCTCGTTCCCGGCCCCCGGTGCGGGCCGAGACCGCCGATTCCTTTTCCGCCCGGCGGTCGTCATACCGTGGGCGCCCGCGCAGGGCGGGACGCCGTACGGGAGGTATGAGATCGTGAGCGGAGACGAGACAGGCCGGGAGCGGTCGGAGGACGCCGAGGTCCTGGCCGCGGCGCTGGCGGGTGACGAGCCGGCGTTCGGCGCGCTCGTCGAGAGGTACCGGCGTGAGTTGCGGGTGCACTGCTACCGGATGCTCGGCTCGTTCGAGGAGTCCGAGGACATGGTGCAGGAGACGTTCCTGCGTGCCTGGCGCAGGCGGGAGAGCTTTCAGGGGCGCTCGACGTTCAGGGCCTGGCTGTATCGGATCGCGACCAACGCGTGCCTGGACTTCCTCGACCGTCACCCGCGTCGCCCGCGCCCTCGCGAGGCGCCGGTGCTCGCCACTCCGGGCGTGCCGTCGCCGTCCTCGACCGAGGTCTTCTGGCTGCGTCCCTACCCGGACCGCCTCCTGGAGCCCGCCGCGCCCGCCGACGCCGAACCGGACGCCGCCGTGGTCGCCAAGGAGACGATCGAGCTGGCGTTCATGGCCGCCATCCAGCACCTGCCTCCCCGGCAGCGGGTGGTACTGATCCTGCGCGACGTGCTCGGCTGGTCGGCGCAGGAGGCCGCCGCCCTGCTGGAGGTGAGCGTCGTCTCGGTGAAGAGCACCCTGCAGCGGGCCCGGTCGACGATGCGGGAGAACATGCCCGCGCGACGGCTGGAATGGGCACCGTCGTCGGATCCGACCGGTGAGGAACGCGCGGTGCTGCAGCGCTACATCGACGCCGTCGAGCAGGCCGATCCCGCCATCCTGGCCGGGGTGCTGCGCGCGGACGCGTGGCAGTCGATGCCGCCGGCGCCGATCTGGATCCTGGGCGGACCTTCGATCGTCGACACGTGGCGCCCCGCCATGATCGGCCCCGAGGCGTGGGGGGACTGGCGGGTCCTGCCCACCCGCGCCAACCGGCAGCCCGCCGCGGCGGCGTACGTCAGGCGTCCCGGCGAGTCCGAGTACCACGGCTCGTGGCTCGGGGTCCTGCGGGTCGAGGAAGGGCTGGTCACCCAGATCACGACCTTCGGCGCCGAGATCTTCCCGGCTTTCGACCTTCCCCCGACGTTGTGATGGGCGCCGGTGAGGACCCGGCGCCCATCCCTCCCGGAGGGGCCGGGCCGGCGTTCGACGTGCGCAGGGTCGTCGTCGCGCCCGGGGACTCGCACGTCCACGACGGGGACGAGTGGCGGGGGGCGATCGTCCTGCTGGAGCGGGGGCGGATCGAACTGGTCTGCTCCGACGGTGATCGCCGGGTCTTCCTGCGCGGTGACGTGCTGTGGCTGGACGGGCTCACCGTGCGGGCCCTGCGCAACCCGGGGCGGGAGCCCGCCGTCCTGCTCGCGATCTCCCGGCGCTGATCTTCCTGCGCTGGTTCCCCTCCCGGTTTTCCGGCGCCGACCTCCCGTGGCCGGGCGGCGCCGGACCTCGGAGCGAATTTCTCCTCCCGGACCGATTCCTTTCCCGGCCTTCCGCCGTCGTACAGGTCACACACCTCATCACGAAGGGCAGGACGATGAACGATATGCAGAAGCGGGTCCAGGAAGCGGCCGACAAGCTGGTGGAGTCCGGCGCCGAGCGGGGCCTGCAGGTCGCCGCGTACCGGCACGGCGAGCCGGTGGTCGACGTCGTCGCGGGCGTCGCCGATCCGGCCACCGGGCGTCCCGTCACGCCGGACACGCCGATCTGGAGCGCCTCGACGGGCAAGGGCGTCACCTCGACGGTGGTGCACGTGCTGGTGGAACGGGGCGTCCTCGGCTACGACACGCCGATCGCCGAGCTGTGGCCGGAGTTCGGTGCCCACGGCAAGGAGCGCGCGACCGTACGGCACGCCCTCACCCACTCGACGGGCGTGCCGGGCGTACCGGTGGCCACCACGCCGGAGGACCTGTGCGACTGGGAGGGGATGTGCGCGGTGATCGCCGACGCCAAGCCCTGGTGGGAGCCGGGCACCGGCAGCGGCTACCACCCCCAGTCGTTCGGCTACATCGTCGGAGAGATCGTCCGCCGGGCCACCGGCAGGCCGATCTCCCAGGTCCTGCGGGAGGAGGTCGCCGGACCGCTGGGCGTGGCCGACGAGTTGTTCTTCGGCGTCCCCGAATCCGAGCTGGGCAGGCTCGCCCGCCTGGAGGACGCCCCGAGCGACTTCGAGATGTCCCCGGAGATGTTCGCGGACATCCCGTTCTTCAGGGTCGTGGACGGCTACACGGCGGCGCCGATGGCGGCGATGCCCGACGCCGCTTTCGGCAACCGCGCCGACGTACTGACCTCCGACATCCCGGCGGGCGGCACCATGTCCGCCCGCGCCGTGGCCCGCATGTACGCCGCCCTGCTGGGCGAGGTGGACGGCGTCAGGCTCGTCTCGCGGGAACGACTCCGCGAGATCACCGCGGTGGAGTTCAGCGGGACGGACGAGATCACCGCCTTCCCGGCCACCCGGTCACTCGGATACGCCCTCGGCGCCACCGAGCTCCTCAACGGCCCCACCCTGTTCGGCATGGCGGGAAGCGGAGGGTCGGCCGCGTACGCCGACACGGCCACCGGGATCTCGGTCGCCGTGACCAAGAACCTCGTCTCCGCCGGGGATTTCACCACCTTCGACGTCCTCGGCGGACTCGTCATGGAGCTCGGCGGCGACCGTTAGGGCGTCGCTCGGCGCGAGCGCGCCATCCCACCGGCTGTTCAGGCGGGATGGCGCGCCTGGCGTGCGCAGGTGAAGATCGCGGTGCCGGGCAGGTGGCGGCCGCGCAGCGGACTCCAGCCACCCCACTCGCGGTCGTGACCCGGCGGCCACTCGGGCTCGACCAGCCCTCGCAGCGCCAGCCCTGAGGCGGTGATGAGCCCGACCCAGTCGGCCATCGTGCGGTGGTGCTCGACGTAGGAGGGCCGCCCGTCCTCGCCGATCTCCACGTACGCGGAACGGTCGAAGTAGGAGCGGTCGGAGGTGAGCCCGGCGGGGCCGGGGTCGTCGGGGAAGGCCCAGCGGATCGGATGGCTCACCGAGAAGACCAGCAGGCCCCCGGGGCGCAGCACCCGGTGGACCTCGGCCAGCACGGCCCCGGCGTCCGCCACGAAGGGCAGCGCGCCGTACGCCGAGCAGGCCAGGTCGAACGTCCGGTCGGCGAAGGGCAGGACCTCGGCGTCCGCCTGGACCACCGGCAGCGCCGACCCGGCGTCCAGGTCGATCCGGCCGGAGTGCTGCAGTTGCCTGAAGGACAGGTCGAAGGCGGCCACCCTGGCGCCCTGCCCGGCCAGCCAGCGCCCGCACTGTCCGGCGCCGCAGCCGATCTCCAGCACGTCCTTGCCCGCGACGTCGCCCAGCAGGCGGGCGTCGGCCTCGTCCAGGCCCTCGGGGCCCCAGACGAACCCCGAGTCGCGCAGGAACTCCCCGTGCTCCGCCTGGTATTCGTCGGCGGAGGCGTCCCACCAGCCACGGTTGGCCCGGGAGGTGGCCGCGGCGTCCACCCGGTGGCGCCCCAACCCGGCGAGGCTCATCAGCGCATCTTCGGGCGGGGCATCTTCGCGCCGCGCGGCAGCGGGCCCTTGGGCATCGGCAGTGTCTGCGGGAGGGCCTTCAGCCGGTTGTTGATCTCGTACAGGGCGGGCTTCTTGAGGTTGCGGGGCAGCTTCATCAGGTGGCGCTGCAGCTTGGCGAGCGGAACCTGCCCGTCGCCGTCACCGGACTGGATGTCGTAGACCGGGACGTCCAGCGCGACCCGCTGGACGCGCTTCTTCTCGGCGACCAGCATCTTCTGCACACGGCTGCCCGGCCCCTCGGAGACCAGGATGATGCCGGGGTAGCCGACCACGCGGTGCACGATGTCCTGGTCGCGGGTGACGGCGACGGCGGGGGTGACCTCCCAGTTGCCGCGCATGCCCTGCAGGATCGCGGCGGCGGCGCCGACCTGCCCGTGCAACATGGAGTACTGGGCCCTCTGGGCGAGCTGGCCGAACACCACCAGCCCGACGGTGAGGGCCAGCATGATCCCGATGAAGAGGAGATACCAGAACCAGCCCGTGACCAGGCCGATCACCACGCACAGCGCGAGCGTGCCCAGCGCCGACGCGTAGACGATCGGCATCCCCTTGGGATTGGCCTCCTTGATGATCTTCGCGATCATGCGGAGCTGCTTGATGCGCCCCGGGCGCTCTGAGTCTTCGGGCTTCTTGGCCATGTTCTGAAGGATACAAATCCAGGGGTCAAGAAGTGAAAACGTAATCTGCCGGACGCCGACTCGTGAAACCGGAAGGACCCCGCTCGCCGACGGTTTCAAGGGGTCGTCGCGACTCCTCGGATCGAGATGTCGCGACGACCACGTGAACCCAAGGCCCGAGCGGGGTCCTTTCAGGTTTCACTGACCGGCAGAAGAGGGCTCAGACGTGCTGGCGAGCCTCGACGGCCTGCTTGTACAGGCGCCCCGCCCGGTAGGAGGAGCGGACCAGCGGCCCGGAGAGGACCCCCGCGAACCCGATCGCCTCCGCCTCCTTCTGGAGCTCCACGAACTCCTCGGGCTTCACCCAGCGCTCGACGGGGTGGTGGCGCGGGGTGGGCCGGAGGTACTGGGTCACGGTGAGCAGGTCGCACCCGGCCTC
Organism: Streptosporangium sp. NPDC000563; assembly: GCF_040299985.1. Lineage (NCBI taxonomy): Bacteria > Bacillati > Actinomycetota > Actinomycetes > Streptosporangiales > Streptosporangiaceae > Streptosporangium > Streptosporangium sp. NPDC000563. The sequence goes on from NZ_JBEPDA010000012.1 coordinate 149,428, forward strand.
GTGCAGGTCGCGCATGGCCTGGACGATCTCCTCGCGCTCCTCGCCCATGCCGAGGATCAGGTTGGACTTGGTCACCAGGCCGGCCTGGCGGGCCTTGGTGATCACTCCCAGGGACCGGTCGTAGCGGAACGCGGGCCGGATGCGCTTGAAGATCCGCGGCACGGTCTCGATGTTGTGCGCGAACACCTCGGGCCTGGAGGAGAACACCTCCTCCAGCTGGGCCTGGTCGCCGTTGAAGTCGGGCACGAGCAGTTCGACGCCGCAGCCGGGCAGGAGGGCGTGGATCTGCCGCGCGGTCTCGGCGTACAGCCACGCGCCGCCGTCGGGCAGGTCGTCGCGGGCGACACCGGTCACGGTCGCGTAGTTGAGCCCCATCTGCCGCACCGAGTCGGCCACGCGGCGCGGTTCGTCGGTGTCGTACGCCTTGGGCTTGCCGGTATCGATCTGGCAGAAGTCACACCGCCGGGTGCACTGGTCACCGCCGATGAGGAAGGTGGCCTCGCGGTCCTCCCAGCACTCGGAGATGTTGGGACACCCGGCCTCCTGACAGACCGTGTGCAGCCCTTCGCGTTTGACCAGCTCCCGGAGCTCGGTGTGGTTCGGGCCCGTCCTGAACTTGGTCTTGATCCAGTCGGGCTTCTTCTCGATGGGGGTCTCGGCGTTGCGGACCTCAAGGCGGAGGAGTTTCCGCCCGTCGGGGGCGACGGTCATGCGAGCTCCTTCGTCGGTCGAGGGACCGAGGTGGTGCATATCGAGGTGCTGTAAATGTCGTCACGCTCGCTCACCTCACCAGCTTATGTCCCGCCGTAAGCTGCGGCGGCCCCGGGGCGCGGCGCCCGGATCAGCGCCGGAAGAGGTCTTCCTCGAAAAGCTCGAAGGCCTGCGCGCCGAGCGCCTCCGCCAGGTGCTTCTCGGCGTACGGCAGGACCTCGTCGACCACGATCCGGCGGCCGGTCTCGGCCGACAGCGAGGAGACCCCGGCGTCGCCGATGCCGCACGGGACGATCCGGTTGTACCAGCTCGGGTCGTTGGAGCAGTTGAGCGCGAACCCGTGCATCGTGACGCCGCCGGAGACCCGGATGCCGATCGCCCCGACCTTCCTGTCCGGCAGGCCGTGCGAGGGGTCGCCGGCCACCCAGACGCCACCGCGCCCCTCCACCCGGCCCGCCTGGACCCCGAAGTCGGCGCAGACGTGCACCAGGGTCTCCTCGAGGAGCCGCACGTAGGCGTTCACGTCGAGGGAGCCGCCGAGCTTGACGATCGGATAGCCGACCAGCTGGCCGGGACCGTGCCAGGTGATCCGCCCACCCCGGTCGACCTCGACGACGGGGGTGCCGTCGGAGGGCCTCTCGTGCGGCGCGGTGCGTTTGCCCGCCGTGTAGACCGGCGCGTGTTCGAGCATCAGGCAGGTGTCGGGGATCTCCTCGGCCACCCGGCGCGCGTGGATGCGCCGCTGAAGCTCCCACGCCTGCTCATAGGGGAAGTCAACGCCAAGACGGACGACTGCCAGGTCACTCACGCCTCAAGAGTAGTTGACCCGCCCGTGGTTAAGACGTGAGAAGCCGAGGCTCGATGCGGAACTCCTTGGCTCCACCCGCCCCGTCGTGCTCCACCTTGTAGGCGTAGGCGTCCGGATGGACGCTGACGGCCTGGATGAACTCGGTGCCCACGTAGTGCAGGGCGACGCCCTCGTCGGCCGCGTAGCCCTCGGGCAGTTCGCCGGAGGCCACCGCCTCGTGCAGCAGGCGCCGGCGCTGCGGCTCCGAGTTGTAGTGGACTCCGCAGGAGTAGGGCAGCATGCCCAGGCCGTCGGACCACACCCGCAGCGTCGGCCCGAAGGAGTCGGTGTTGCCGCCCACGTGCCAGCAGAGCGCCCCGGCGCTCTGGCCCGCGAGGACCACGCCCGCCCGCCAAGCCTCCTCGAAGATCTCGTCGAGGCCGTGCAGCCGCCACAGGGCCGCCAGGTTGGCCACGCTGCCGCCGCTGACATAGATGATGTCCTGGCTGAGCATCCACTCGCGCGGGTCCTCGACGTTGGGCATCGGGAACACGCTCAGGTGGCTCACCTCGGCGTCCCACGCGCCGAAGGCGCCGTACATCCGCAGCAGCCACTCCGCGTCGTCGCCGGTGGCGGTGGCGAGCAGGCCCAGGCGGGGCCGGTCCTGGCCGGTGAGGTCGAGGGCGTATCTGAGCAGCGGGCTCGCCTCCATGGTCCCCTGACGCGTGGAGAGGCGGAACGAGCCGCCTCCGATCGCGAGGATGTGCGACTGCCCGGGGCTGCCCATGTCTGTCTCCCAAGTGGTTTCATCGACCGGAACGCTGAAAACGGGGGTTTCAGATTACGGCGGCGAGTGCCTCGTCGAGACGGGTATGCCGGAACGCGTAGCCGCTCTCCAGCAGGCGCCGCGGGAGCACCCGCTGACCGGTCAGCACCCCCTCCTCGGCGAACTCCCCGATGGCCGCGCGCAGCACGAACCCCGGCACGGCGAGCGGCATCGTGGGCCGGTGCAGGGCCGCTCCGAGAGCCTTGGTGAACTCGGCGTTGGTGACCGGCTCGGGTGCCGTCACGTTCACCGGTCCCGAGATCTCCGGATTTTTCAGGATGTGTTGTACGGCGAGGACCCAGTCGTCGATGGAGATCCACGACCAGTACTGCCGCCCCGATCCCAGCGGGGCGCCCAGCCCCATCCTGAAGACGGGAAGGATCCGCGACAGCACGCCACCCCGGCCGCTCAGCACCAGGCCGGTACGGAGTCTCACCACCCGGATGCCCGCCTCCTCGGCGGGCGCGGTCTCCGCCTCCCACGGCACCACGACCTCCTGGGCGAGGAACCCCTCGCCCGCGGGCGCCGTCTCGTCCACGGCCACGTCCCCGGTGTCGCCGTAGAAGCCGATCGCCGAACCGGACAGCAGCGCCGCGGGCTTCGCCCCCAGACCGGCGAGCGCGCCCGCCAGGGTCCTGGTCCCCTCGACCCGGCTGCGGATCAGCTCGCGCTTGTGGTCCTCGCTCCAGCGCCGGTCGCCGATGCCCGCCCCCGCGAGGTGGATCACCGCCTCCGCGCCCTCCAGCGCGGCCTGGTCGACGACCCCCTTCGCGGGGTTCCAGAAGGCCTCGTCGTCGCCTTCCGGCACTCGCCTGACCAGGCGGACCACCCGGGCGCCGTCGTCCCGCAGAGCCTCGACCAGAGCCGTTCCCAGCAGCCCGGAGGACCCGGTCACGATGATCGTCATGTCGTCCAATGTAATCGACCTCCCCCAAGGGCTTCGGAAACCGGGCGCCCACCGGATGCGCGTCGCCCCGCCTCCCGGCCGGTCCGCCGACGGGGGAGAACGAGCCGGGCCGGCCCGCGAGATCGCGGACCGGCCCGGAAGGAGAGAACGGGTGACTAGCCGTGCAGGCCCAGCTGGTTCTCGAAACGGCCGTCCTCGAGACGACGCTTGATCGTCGTCAGGAAGCGGGCGGCGTCGGCGCCGTCGACCAGGCGGTGGTCGTAGCTGAGCGCCAGGTACATCATCGAGCGGACGGCGATGACCTCGCCCTCAGGGGTGTCCAGCACCACGGGACGCTTGACGACGGCACCGGTGCCCAGCATGCCGACCTGCGGCTGGTTGAGGATCGGCGTGTCGAACAGCGCGCCACGGCTGCCGGTGTTGGTCAGCGTGAACGTGCCGCCGGTGATCTCGTCCGGGCTCACCTTGTTGGTGCGGGTGCGCTCGGCGAGGTCGGCGATCTTACGGGCGAGCCCGGCGATGTTGAGGTCGCCGGCGTCCTTGATCACCGGGACGAGCAGGCCGCGCTCGGTGTCGGTCGCGAAACCGAGGTGCTCGGTGTCGAAGTACGTGACCTCGTTGGTCTCGCTGTTGATCGTGGCGTTCAGCTTGGGGTGCTGCTTGAGTGCCTCGATCGTGGCCAGGGCGAAGAACGGCGTGAAGGTGAGCTTGACGCCCTCGCGCCGCTGGAACTCGGCCTTCGCCTGCTCGCGCAGCCGCGCGATCTTCGTGACGTCGACCTCGACCACGCTGGTGAGCTGGGCCGAGACCTGCAGCGACTCGACCATGCGCTTGGCGATGGTCTGGCGGAGCCGCGACATCTTCTCGGTGCGCCCGCGCAGCGTGGTGTCCACCGCGACCGGCTCCGGCGCCTGCGGCGCGGACGGCTGGGCGGCGGCCTGCGGGGCGGCGGCCTGCGGCTGGGCCTGCTGCTGCTGGGCAGCACTGGCCCGCTCGCGCTGCTCGCGGGCCGCCTCCAGGACGTCCTGCTTGCGGATGCGCCCGCCGACACCGGTGCCGGTGAGCGAGTCGAGGTCGACGCCGTGCTCGCCGGCGAGCTTGCGCACCAGCGGGGTGACGTACGGGCTGTCGCCCGACGGCTGCGCGGCGGGCTCGGACACCGCGATCGGGGACGGAGGCGCGGCCTGGGAGGGCTGGGTGGTCTGGGGAGCCTGCTGCTGCGGAGCCTGCGCGGGGGCCGGCTGCTGTGGCGCGGGCTGCTGCTGCGGCGCGGGCTGCGGGATCGAGGAGGCCGGCTGCGTCTGCTGCTGCGGGGCGGGCTCAGGCTCGGGCTCGGGCTCGGGGGCCTTCTCCTGCGCGGGGGCCGCGCCCTCGGTGCCGTTCTCGTCGATGACGGCGAGCTCGGCGCCGACCTCGACGGTCTCGTCCTCGGCCACCACGATCTTCGTGAGGATGCCCGCGGCCGGGGACGGAATCTCGGTGTCGACCTTGTCGGTGGAGACTTCGAGGAGGGGCTCGTCGGCCTCGACGCGCTCGCCCTCCTTCTTCAGCCAGCGGGTGACGGTGCCCTCCGTGACGCTCTCACCGAGCTGGGGCATCTGTACGGACTTCGGCATAGGTTGTCTTCTCTCGCGTTCCGAGTGAGGGCTTGCGTTAGTTGTGGACGTGGAGCGGCTTGCCGGCGAGCGCCAGCATCGCCTCGCCGACGGCCTCGGACTGGGTGGGGTGCGCGTGGATGAGCTGCGCGACCTCGGAGGGCAGGGCCTCCCAGTTGTAGATCAGCTGTCCCTCGGTCACCAGCTCGCCGATGCGGCGGCCGACCATGTGCACGCCGAGCACCGGGCCGTCCTTCTCCGCGATGATCTTGACCGCGCCCTGCGTCTGCAGGATCTGGCTCTTGGGGTTGCCCGCGAGGTCGTAGGTCATCTCGACGATCTCGTGACCGCGCTCCCTGGCCTGGGCGGAGGTGATGCCCACCGAGGCGACCTCGGGGTCGGAGTAGGTGATCCGGGGAACGCCGTCGTAGTCGATCGGCACGGGGTTCAGACCGGCGATGTGCTCGGCCACCAGGATGCCCTCGGCGAAGCCCGCGTGCGCGAGCTGAAGGGTCGGGATGAGGTCGCCGACCGCGTACACGCCCGGCACGCTGGTCTGGCAGAACTCGTTCACCGTGACGGTGCCGCGCTCGATCGCGATGCCCGCCTCCTCGAAGCCCATGCCCGCGGAGACCGCGCCGCGGCCGACCGCGACCAGCAGCAGCTCCGCGTCGAGGGTCTTGCCGTTGGCCAGGCTGACGACCACGCCGGTGTCGGTGGTCTTGACGCCCTCGAAGAAGACGCCCAGCTCCTGCTTGATGCCGCGGCGGCGGAAGGAGCGCTCCAGCAGCTTGGAGCTGGACTCCTCCTCCAGGGGCAGCAGGTGCGGCAGTCCCTCGACGATCGTCACCTCGGCGCCGAAGGAGCGCCAGACGCTGGCGAACTCCACGCCGATGACGCCGCCGCCCAGGACGACCACCGAGGTGGGCACCCGGTCGAGCCTGAGCGCGTGCTCGCTGGTGATGATCCGCTCGCCGTCGATCTCCAGGCCCGGCAGGGACCTGGGCGCGGAGCCGGTCGCCAGCACGATGTTGTGGCCCTCGTAGACCTCGGAGCCCACCGCGACCCGGTTCGGGCCCGCGAGACGGCCCTCACCTTCGATGATCGTGATGCCCTTGCTCTTGAGAAGGCCCTGCACGCCCTTCCAGGCGCGCGTGACGATCTTGTCCTTGAACGCGTGGACCGCGGGCACGTCGATGCCCTCGAATCGGGCCTTGACGCCGTAGGTCGCGCTTTCGCGAGTCTCGTCGGCGACCTCCGCGGAGTGCAGAAGCGCCTTGGTGGGAATGCACCCGCGATGCAGGCACGTACCGCCGATCTTGTCCTTCTCGATCAGCGCGACCGTCTTGCCCAGCTCGGCGGCCCGCAGAGCGCAGGCATACCCGCCGCTACCGCCACCTAGGACGACGATGTCGTAGGGGCCGCTGCCATCAGCCACAGGAAAGCTCCTTGTCGGATCGTAATACCGTCTTCACGGTCGCACCCCTCGTCGTGCCCTGGGTGGCCGCGTGGATCCTCGATCGCATCCACGCCGCCACCGGACCCGGCTCGGCGCCGCGCCGGTGCCCGCCCTCGGCCTGACCCCGGCAACCGCATCTTTTCATTTGTCCAGAGTTGCTTGTGACCCCGCTCGCGCGGAGTCGACGGTCAGCGCGAAGGCTCGCCCGCGTAACGCTCGGCCAGGCCGACGAGGGTCCGGGTGATCGCCCCGGTGCCGCCCTTCGGCGTGTAGCCGTGGGCCTCGCCCTTGTTGAAGGAAGGGCCGGCCATGTCGATATGTGCCCAACGGACCCCGTCGGGCACGAATTCCCGCAGGAAGACGGCGGCCGTCAGCATCCCGCCGAAACGCTCGGGGTGCAGGTTGGCGATGTCGGCGACCGGGGAGTCGAGGCCCTTGCGCAGCTCCTCGGGCAGGGGCATGGGCCACACGGCCTCGCCCTGTTCGCCGGCCGTCGCGACGATCTCCGCGCGCAGGTCGTCGTCGTTGCCCATCACGCCCGCCGTCCGCCAGCCCAGCGCGACGATCTGCGCGCCGGTGAGCGTGGCGACGTCGACGATCACATCGGGGTCGTCCTGCCCGGCGCGGGCGATGCCGTCGATGAGGACCAGACGGCCCTCGGCGTCGGTGTCGAGCACCTCGACGGTCTTGCCCGCGAAGCTGGTGAACACGTCGGAGGGGCGCTGCGCGGTGCCGCTCGGCATGTTCTCCGCCAGGCAGAGGTAGCCGACCGCGTTCACCTTCAGGCCCAGCCTCGCGATCGCGAGGAGGGCGCCGAGGACCGCGCCCGCGCCGCTCATGTCCGACTTCATCCAGTCCATCGAGGCCGTCGGCTTGAGCGACAGGCCACCCGAGTCGAAGGTGATGCCCTTGCCGACGTACGCGAGCTTCTTGCCGGCCTCGGGGTGGCTGTAGGAGAGGCGGACCAGCCGGGGAGGGTTGGCCGATCCCTGGCCGACGGCGACGATGCCGCCGTAACCGCCCTCCTTGAGCGCTTTTTCGTCCAGGACCTCCACCGACAGGCCGGCCTCGGAGCCCACCCGCTCGGCGATCTCGGCGAAGCGGGCCGGCCACAGGCCCGACGGCGGGGTGTTGACCAGGTCGCGGACGAGGGAGACCGACTCGGCCAGGGTGCCGGCGCGCTCGATCGCGGCCTGGGCCCCCTCGGCGTCGGTCAGCACGGCCAGCTCCGACACCGGGGAGACCTGCTCGGCGGTGGTGCGGTACTTGGTGAAGGAGTAGGCGCCGAGAAGCCCGCCCAGGGCGACGGCGCCGGCGTGCTCGGCGCTCGCGGCGGGCAGGGCGAGCGCCACCCGGCCGGTGCCGGCCAGGGCGCGGACCGCGGTGCCCGCCGCGCGGCGCAGGACCTCGGCGTCGTAGCCCACACCGTTGTCGGGGGCCTCGCCCAGGCCGACGACGACCAGCAGGGGCGCGGTCAGCGCGCCGAAGGTGGGGATCTTGGAGATCTCGCCGGGCTTACCCTTGGCCCCCACGCTCTCCAGCGTGGCGGCGAGTCTGCCACCGAGCGCCTGGTCGAGGCCCTCGGCCCCGGGAGCGGGAAGCAGGCCGTCAGGTCCGGTGTGGACGCCGACGACCAAGGCGTCGGTGTCGAACGAGACACCGTTGTCAGTTGGGGTAAGCCGCACAGTGGTCACGTATGCCGATGCTAGTCGGGCTGGGGCGGTACGCATAAACGAGGGTTCATCCTACGAATCACGTTCCTCGATGGTGCTATTCGGGGTGGCACCATCGGATGTGTTGGTGCTAATGTCGCTAGCATCATGTTGCTCACCTTGGATCTGAACGATCCCCGGCCCCTGCACGAGCAGGTCGCCGAGGCGATCAGGCGTGCCGTCGCCGAGGGGTCGTACGCCCCGGGAGACCGGCTCCCGCCGGCTCGCGACCTGGCCGCCGCGCTGGGTATCAACGCCAACACGGTGCTGCGCGCCCTGAGGGACCTGCGCGACGAGGGAGTGCTGGAGTTCCGCCGGGGCCGCGGCGTGACCGTGCTCAGCCGACCGAATCCGCGCAGCGTCATCGAGGAGAAGCTGCGCTCCCTGCTCGACGAGGCCGTCCAGTACGGCTACCGCCACGACGACGTCATCGAGCTCATCAGGGAACTGTCATGACCGGGCCGGGTGCCCGGTCCTTAGAAGAGAGGGCCGACGTGGGTCTGCGAGCCCGATTCCTGTCCATCGCCACCGCCTGGTTCGGGCTGGTAACCGTCGCGCTGATCGCGGCGCCGCTGGCGCTGCGGGACCGGCTGCCCGATCCGGTCGCCACCCACTGGGGGGCGTCCGGCGCGCCCGACAACTCGATGCCGTTCCTCGTGTCGTTGCTGTTCCAGGTGGGCCTGTGGACGCTGCTCGCGGGCGGTGCGCTGGGGTTCGCGTTCGTCAACGCCGCGATGTTCAGGCGCAGGACGAGCCGCATGGCGCTCGGCGCCGCGCTGGGAGGCGCCGGCCTGTTCTTCCCGGGGTTGCAGATCGTCACGCTGATGGCCAACCTCGACGCCCCTCATTGGAGGCAGGCCGACGACCTGGGGTGGGGCGCGCTGCTCGCGGTCGCGGGGCTGGTGCTGGGCGGCTGGCTCGGCGCGCTCGCCGCCCGCCCTGGGCCCGACGAGCGCCCTGAGCCGTCCGCCGTCCCCACCCGGCGGGTCCCGCTCCGTCCCGGCCAGCGCGCGGTGTGGGTCTCCTCCGTGAGCAGCGGCCCTCTCACCGCGCTCAGCGGCTCCGTGCTGGCCGTGGGAGGAGGGCTCGCCGTGCTCGCCCTGATCGGTGGCGACAGCGCGCTGTGGATCCCCGCGACGATCACGTTCCTGGCGGGTCTGCTGGCACTGACCTTCAGCTCGGTGCGGGTGCAGATCGCCGAGGAGGGTGTCGTGCTCTTCTACGGGCCGCTCCGCCTGCCCCGCAAGCACATCCCGATCGAGCGGGTGGAGCGGGCATGGTCGGAGCGGCGGTTCCCGTCCGACGTCGGAGGCTGGGGCATCAGGGGCCTGCCAGGGGCCGTGACGGTCATGATCCGCGGCGGGGAGTGCCTTGTGGTGGGTTACGTCTCCGGTGGCCGCTTCGCCGTCTCGATCGACGACGCGGAGAGCGGGGCCGCCCTGCTGAACACCCTCGTGGACCGGGCGGCCACCGGGCCGTCCACCCGCTGACCTCCTGCCCTTCGTCCCGTCTTCTCTTCTTCGACCCTCTCCGACCTCCCCTGACCTTCGTCATTTGACGTCCTGTCCGCTGGGTGTCCTCTGGCCTTCGCCCGCTGCTCCGTCCTCCCCCCGTCCATCCATCCCGCTTCGTCCTTCGCACGTTCTTGTCCCCGCTCCCCGCGGTGTCCCGGCCCTCTCCTGCGGTCGTCTCCGCTGCTTTCCGCTCCTCCCGTTCCCCCGCGTTCAAGCCCCCGAAGGTGGTGTCATGCTTCGCCGATTCCCTGACCTGTGGTTGTTCCTGTTCGTCGCGTTCGGCCTGTCCTGGTTGTTCGCCCTCCCCATCTGGTTGATGGACGCCTCGACCGGCGCGCCCGTGTTCATGGCGATGGGGGTGGCGATCATGTTCACCCCGACGCTCGCAGTCCTCGCCGTCCGGCTGCGTGACAGGCGCCGTGGAGACGTCACCACCAGGCGTGAGTGGGCCGTGCGAACCGGCCTGTCGGTGGGCGGGAGCCGGGGCCGTACGCTCGCACTGGCCGCACTCGCCTGGTTCGGCGTCCCCGTGCTGGTCGTCGTCGCGACCGCGCTCAGCGTCGCCCTCGGCCTGCTCTCCGTCGACCTGAGCGAGTTCAGCCTGTTCCGCCAGAGCCTGGCGGCCGCGCCGGGCGGGTCGCCCCCGGTGGAGGTCGGAGTCCTGGTGATCGCGCAGATCGTGTCGATGGTGCTGGTCGCCCCGGTGATCAACTCGATCGCGGCCTTCGGCGAGGAGTGGGGATGGCGAGGGTGGCTGCTGCCGCGCCTGATGCCGCTCGGCACCTGGCGGGCCCTGCTGGTGTCCGGAGTGATCTGGGGGCTCTGGCACTTCCCGCTCACCCTGCGCGGATACAACTATCCCGAGCTGGGGGCGTGGGCCGCACCGATGTTCATCGTCTTCTGCACGGTCTTCGGAGCCCTGCTCAGCTGGCTCCGCCTCTATTCGGGAAGCGTCTGGCCCGCGGTCGTCGGGCACGGGTCACTGAACGCCTCCGCGGGCCTGGCGATAATCCTCGGTGACGCGGCAGACCCGCCGGTGTTCGTCTTCGCGGGGATCACGGGTCTGGTCGGCTCGGTGTTGCTGGCCGTGGTCTCGGCACTGCTGTTCAAGTACCGTCCGGTCGAGCGATCGGCCCCGGCCACCGTCGCCGCGTGAGAGCCGGGCGAGTGTTGCCTCACTCTCTTCCTTCGTTCGGCCGGCATCCGCTGGACGGGACCCCGTTCGGCCGGCATCCGCTGGACGGGGCGAGAGCGGCGGCACGCTTTGTCCGGGCAGGAGAAGTCCGGGCAGGAAGGCGGTCAGTTTGTGAGGATCGTGCAGGCCAGCAGGGTCGTCGCGGTGGCGATCTCGACGAGGGCGCCGAGCACGTCGCCGGTGACGCCGCCGAGCCGCCGTACGGCCCTGCGCCGTACGGCCCAGGCCGCCAGCAGCCCCACGAGCATGGCGAGGGGGAGACCCCAGGGGGCGAGAAACCGCCCCACGCCCGCCACGGGAATCACATCGGTGATGCCCGTCAGGTCGCCGGCTTCCACGTAGGCGGTGTCCACGTAGGCGAAATAGCCGAATTCGCCGGAGGACCCGGAAGTCCACGGGCTGAAGGCGCCGATGCCGTGGAGATAGACCAGCGCCGTCGTCCCCGTGAGCACCAGCGCGGTCACGACCACCGCGACGCTCCGCCGCACGGTGCCCGCGACCATCGCGCCGAGTCCGTCGGGGCGTGCCGGGGGGATGCCCGTGCGGCAGGCCCAGGTGAGGGCGAGTCGTCCGGCGGTGCAGGCCGCGACCAGGATGATCGCGGCCGCGCCCGCCCCGGCCCAGGTGATGGCCTCCTGCAGAGCCGCCACCTGGACCAGCAGGACGAGGATCAGCGTCACCACCCCGAAGGGGCCGATGTCCGACCGCTTCATGATCTCCAGCGCCCGCTCGGCGGGTTTGGCGCTGCCCAGCCCGTCGGCGAGGTCGGCCAGCCCGTCCAGGTGCAGCCCCCGGGTGAGCAGTGCCACGGTCGCCACGGCCAGCACCGACGCCGGAAGCGACGTCATCCCCAGCCACAGTGAGATCACCAGCACCAGCCCGCCGCAGGCCCCGATCGCCGCGCCCACCAGCGGGGCCACCGCCATCGCGATTCCTCCGGCCCGGCGGTCGATCACCCCGGGACGGACCGGGAACACGCTCAGAGTGCCGATCGCGAGACGCACTCCGTCGATGAAGCCGGACGGGCCGTCCTCGGGCGGGGGCGAGGGCTGGGACATGACCGACGATCGTAGTTCTTGCGGCTCCCGGCGCGGTGCCCGCATCCGTTCACCGTTCTTGATGGGGCACGGGGAGCTTGAGGGGGCAGAGCTGAGGGGTCAGAGGGGGAGGGGGAGGAGACGGCCGGAGACGACGAGGGTGACGTCCTCCGACTCCAGGGCGAGGCGCTGGTTCAGGCGGCCGAGGGTGTCACGGAACATCCGCCCGCCGGCGGTGTCGGGCACCAGGCCGAGACCGACCTCGTCGGAGACCGCGACGACCCTGGAGCGGGTCTGCCTCCAGGCCGCCACCAGGTCGTCGCACCGGGCGGCGACAGCCTCCAGGGCGCCGGGGGTGTCGCCGCCCGCTCCGCCCGGCCAGGCGTCGCACTCGTCGAAGACCGCGGCCACCCAGGTGCCGAGCCCGTCGATCAGCAGCGGGGTGTCGGCGGACCGCAGCACCTCGGACAGGCCGGTGGTCTCGGCGGTGTCCCAGTGGGCGGGCCTTCGGTCGCGATGCGCCCGGACCCGGCGCAGCCACTCGGGATCGCCGTCGCCGGACGGACCGGTCGCGACGTAGAGCACCTCGGGTTCGGCCGCCAGTCGCAGTTCGGCCTCCGCCGACTTGCCCGACCGGCTTCCCCCGAGCAGCAGGGTTCTCCTGGGCGGGGGAGCCGGAGCGGGAGGGGGCTCGCTCGTGTCGACGACCGTGCCGTCCGGTACGACGCGCACCCCCCACAGCGCGGCCCGCCGGGTCAGTTCCGTCTCCGTCGGCACCCGGTGGTCGACATCGACGGCCACCACGTGCGTCCGCTCGCCGACCAGACCTCGCCGGCGCAGGTCCCCGAGCCGTTCCGGCCGGTCCAGCATGTCCAGCAGCACCAGGTCCAGCGTCCGCTCACCCCGCTCGTCATATGAGGACCCATCGTGTGGAGACTCGCCGTACGAGGGATGGGTGAACGCGGCACAGAGGACGCGCCGGCCATCGGAGGTGGTGACGGTGAGGCCGTCAGGACCGGGCGAGACGCGGTAACCGGGCGGGAGCGGGCCGGACAGCGGCAGCCGTACGGGACCGTTGGGCGGCATCGAACGGTTGGGTGTCATCGAGTCGCCGGGGGGCGTCGAACCGCCGGGTGCGGTCGGCCCGTCGGAGAGCGTAGAAGTGTCGGGCACCGCCGGGTCGTCGGGCGAGGGGGAGCCGTCGAGCGGCGGGGGGCCGTCCGCCGGCGCCGAGACGCCGAGTACCACGGAGGTGGCACGACGGCCCGGCGTGACACGGGCGCAGGAGGCACACCCGCAGTCCGGGGACGGCCACCCGCCAGGGCCCGCCGTGCCGGAGATCAGAACCTTCACACCCGGTCTCCTGTCGCGTTGAAAGGTTGGTCGAGAAACCGCGAGCCCTCGCCTCCGGGAGGAAGCGGTCGGCGTACCGGGGGAACGTCCCGGCGGTGAAGAGCGGTCATCGTGTTTCTCATCGGTTTGCGGGAGTAAGCCGTCCGGCAGGCACCCGGTGCCGGCCGCCGACAGGTGAACACTCCGGTGTCCTGGACCTCGGGTGCCGCCTTCAGCTGGAAGCCCCCGACTTCGGTCGTGAGAAGGAAATCAAGATCTCGCCTTCATGTCCGGGAGCGTCATGGAGAGGTAGGGTTCGCTGAGGCCGCCGAGGGGCACCGGCAGGACCTGCGAGAAGGAGTTGTGGCATGACGTGGCGCTGGCGTTACGAAGACGCGAACGGCGGCGAGGTGGTCGAGGGTGTTTCGCCCTCCGACACGTTCCCGAGCCAGGCGGACGCCGAGTCGTGGCTGGGTGAAAGCTGGCGTGAGCTGCTGGAGGCCGGAGTCGAGAGGGTCACCCTGATCGAAGGCGAACGTGTCGAGTACGAGGGAATGTCACTGCGCCCTGAATGAGCGCCCTGAATTCGGCGCACTGAATGACCTGGGTGAACGGAAACCCTTCGGCTCCTCGATGAAGAACGAGGGCCGAAGGGTTTTTGCCGCTAGGGGCGACGCTCGGGGCTCACGGTCTTGGCGGGGTCGCGCTCGACGACCGGGCCGAGGATGTCGTCGATCTTCTTCAGCACCTCGGACTCCAGCTTGACCCCGGAGGCCTTGACGTTGTCGCGGACCTGCTCGGGCCTGCTGGCCCCCACGATGGCCGAGGCCACGTTGGGGTTCTGCAGCACCCAGGCGACCGCGAGCTGGGCCATGCTCAGGCCGAGGTCGGAGGCGATCGGTTCCAGCTGTTGCACGCGGGTGAGCACGTCGTCGTTGAGCATCCGGGCGATGAAGTTGCCACCGGTGGGGTCGGTGGCACGTGAACCGGCGGGGGGCGGCTGCCCCGGCCGGTACTTGCCGGTGAGCACGCCCTGGGCGATGGGGGAGAAGACGACCTGGCCGACGCCCTCCTTCTCGCTCAGCGGCACGATCTCGGTCTCGATGACCCGCCACAGCATGGAGTACTGGGGCTGGTTGGAGACCAGGCGGTCGAAGCCCATCTCGTCGGCGATCTTCAGTGCCCGGCCGATCTGGTCGGCGGTCCACTCGCTGACGCCGACGTAGAGGACCTTGCCCTGGCGTACGAGATCGTCGAAGGTCTTGAGGGTCTCCTCAAGCGGTGTCTCGTTGTCGAAGCGGTGCGCCTGGTACAGGTCGACGTAGTCGGTCTGCAGACGGCGCAGCGAGCCGTGCAGCGACTCGGTGATGTGCTTGCGCGAGAGCCCTCGGTCGTTGGGGCCGGGTCCGGTCGGCCAGTAGACCTTGGTGAAGATCTCCAGGGACTCGCGGCGGACTCCGGACAGGGCGCGGCCGAGCACCTCCTCCGCCTTGGTGCCCGCGTACACGTCGGCGGTGTCGAAGGTGGTGATCCCCTCGTCGAGTGCCGCCTGCACGCACTGTTTGGCGGCGTCCTCCTCTACCTGGGAACCGTGTGTGATCCAGTTGCCGTAGCTGATCTCGCTGACCATGAGACCGCTGCGGCCAAGGTGGCGGAATTCCATGGTTCGAGATTAGTAGGCGCCGTGCTTCGCGATGATTCGGGATACCTTGCCGGATGTGTTGCGGTTGATCACTTCTCGGAAGGTACGGTTCGCGCTCGCCGTCGCGACGCTCGCGGCGGCCGTCGTGGCGGTCGCACGCCTGTGGCGGCGGGCCGAGGAGCGCCGAGCCGGCTTCCCACGCGGGGGAGATCGGGGCGTCTCCCCACAGGCGCCGCCCTCCCGCGTGGAGGGGACGGAGTCCGGCTCTGCCGAGAGGACGGCCCCCGGAGCGGAGCGCGCACCGAGATGGCCTCCCGCGCCGATCCTCGGCACCCCCACGGACGAGGACCTCAGGCGGTACGCCGCCAGGACCCCCTCCGCCTTCCAGACCGCCGTCGAGCGGACGTTCGAGCGGAGGCGGACGCCGAGAGAGCCGCTGGACGAGGCCACCCGGCGCCTTCTGGTCCGCTGGGGAGCCGTGGGAGTGGGACTGTGCCTGTTCGCCGCCGGCACGCAGGTCCTGGAGAGCGCGGTCTTCTCGAACGGAGGGGAGACCATGGAGGTGATCGAGGTCGGGAGTCGGCCCGGCGCGGACGGACGGTGTGGGCCGGGACCGGTCGACCAGGACGACTCGGTGGCGCGCTATGTCGAAGAGGGGGAGACGGGGTCGGTCGTGATCGGCTCCGTATGCGGGTACCGTCCGTGCGAGGGAGACCTGTGCGGCGAGGTGTCCGATCTGGGGGAACTCGCGGAGGCCGCCGAGAGGAGTCCGGGACCCACCTGGCCGTACAAGACCTCGCCCCCGAACGAGACGTACGAGACCTCGCCCCCGTACGAGAGTGTCGGGGCCCCCGACGCCGACTGCCACCCTCGCGTGTCGAGTCCGCGGGTGCGGGCGCTCGATCCGAAGGTGACGAGGGCGGTGAACCGCGAGTGGCGTCGCATCGAGAGGTGGCTGGAGGCGAACGCACCCGCGACCCTTCGCACGCTGGGCGAACCCGCCCGCGCCCGTACGATCGCCGTCGCGGAGGCGCAGATGGGCCTGCGCTTCCCCGACGACCTGCGTGCCTCCCTGCTGCGGCACAACGGATCCTCCGTCGTGCCGGGCATCTCGCCGTTCGGGTTCCCGAACGCCTGGAACCTGGGGGTCCGCGGGATCCGCGACACCTGGCGGCGGCTGTGCGCGACGGACGGGGAAGCCGGGGCCGACACCGTGGCGCGGGCGGAGTGGTGGGACGGACGGATGATCCCGTTCGGTGCCGACGACGGCGGCGGCGGTTACCTGGTGATCGACTCTGTGACGCGCGATGTGGGGGCCGTCCGTCACGAGGGCAGGACGAGCCTCACATCCGGGGGCGTCCGGCTCCGTTCGTACTACGGCCTGCTGAGGGCGACGGCGCACGCCCTGGAGACCAGCGGCTCCATCGGTCACCGGAAACCGGTCGTCACCGACGGCGAGCTGGGCTGGAACGTCGTCGAGGGCTGACATCGCCCGGGGGAGACGCCCTTCCGGCGGGAGAGAAGTGAAAAGTCCCGTCCCCTCATGGAGGGGACGGGACTCGGGGACGGATGTGCTCGGCCGCGGTGCTCCTCGGGTCGGGCTCCGCCGCCGTCAGTTCTTCGGCGGGACGGGCTTGCCGCCGGGCAGCACGGCGGGCGGCGGGAAGCGCAGCTTGCGGATCTGCAGCGCGCGCATGGCGGCGTAGAAGCCGACGCCCTTGAGGTTCTCGTTGGGGAACTTCTCGGCGGCGAGGTTCTTCACCTTCCAGGACACCCAGATCGAGGTGAGCAGCACGGTGACCATCATGAGCGGCCAGCCGACCGTGATCACCGCGGCGTAGATGTAACCGCGTACCTCGAGGGGGAACGGGATCCAGGTGAGCAGCAGGATGAGAAGGGAGAACGGCAGGAAGTACTGGCTGACGAGACGACGGGAGTCGACCCAGTCGCGCGCGAACTTCCTGACGGGGCCCTTGTCGCGGGCGGGAAAGTAGCGCTCGTCGCCGCGCAACATGCCCTCGCGCGCCTTGACGCGTTCGTTGGCCTGACGCTCGCGGAGGTTCTTGTAGGCCTCTTTGCGGTTTTGAGGGGCGTTCACCGGCTGCCGGCGACGGCCTTCGGCGTCCCGTCGCTTGGGTGTGGGACGCCCCTTGCCCGCAGGCTTAGGATCGTTAGCGGAGGCGGGGGAGTCGTCCGCGGTGGTCTGGGTACGTCGGAACACAACGTCAGCCTACCGGGACTGCAACTTAGTGACGCCCCCGCGCGTTATGCGTAGGGTGAACCCTATGGTGGCTCCGGTGCTTTTCGGTGGGGCTGGAATCACTTGGGGTGACCCGAAGCGCACTTGAAGAAGGGGACGGCCGACGCGCATGAGCGTGATGAAGAGACTTTCGCTGATCTTCAGGTCCAAGGCGAACAACGCGTTGGACAAGATGGAGGATCCTCGCGAAACCCTGGACTACTCATATCAGCGACAGCTGGAGCTGTTGCAGAAGGTGCGCCGGGGCGTGGCGGACGTCGCCACCTCGCGCAAGCGCGTGGAGCTCCAGATCAACCAGATCGAGGCGCAGGCGCGCAAGCTTGAGGAGCAGGGCCGTAAAGCGCTCGGGGTCGGTCGTGAGGACCTGGCCCGTGAGGCGCTGACCCGGCGCGGCAGCCTGCAGACCCAGATCGCCGACCTCCGCGTGCAGCACGACAACCTGCAGGCCGAGGAGGAGAAGCTCACCACGGCCTCTCACAGGCTGCAGGCCAAGGTCGACTCCTTCCGGACGAGGAAGGAGACGATCAAGGCGACCTACACCGCCGCCGAGGCGCAGACGCGGATCAACGAGGCCTTCTCCGGCATCTCCGAGGAGATGGGCGACGTCGGCCTGGCGATCCAGCGCGCCGAGGACAAGACCGCCTCCATGCAGGCCCGCGCGGGTGCCATCGACGAGCTGCTGGCCAGCGGCGCGCTCGACGACTTCAGCGGGCAGCGCGGCGACGACATCCAGGCCGAGCTCGACCGCATGGGCGGCGGGAACGACGTGGAGCTGGAGATCGCCCGGATGAAGGCCGAGCTGGGTCAGGGTCCCGCGCCGCAGGGCGCGATCACGCCCGGACCGGCTCAGCACCAGCAGCAGCAGCCTCAGTACCAGCAGCAGCACCAGCAGCCTCAGCAGCAGCCGGAGTCCAACCAGACCCAGCAGCTGCGCCAGCCGGGGGAGGGCCTGTGATCGTCCGCATCATGGGGGAGGGGCAGATCGACATCGCCCCCGCCGACCTCGACGTGCTGAACGCGCTGGACGCCGAGCTGGAGGCCGCGATCGAGGCCGGCGAGGAGGAGGCTTTCCGGGTGCGGCTGCACGCCCTGCTCGACAAGGTTCGTCACGTCGGCAAGGCGTTGCCCGACGACAGCCTGGAGTCCTCGGAGCTGATTTTGCCTCCCGCTGACGCGTCCATGGACGAAGTGCGGGAGATGCTCGGCAACGAAGGACTGATCCCCGGTTAGATTGGGGATATGGCAAAAACCCGGTTTGCCCCGGACCGGGGCCTGACAAGGCGCATGGTGATCACCATGTTCCTGCTCGGACTGCTCTACGTGATCTTCGTGGCCGTGTTGATCGCGTTGGGCGTCCGGGCCGTCGTGGTGCTCGTGATCGCCGGTGGCATCCTGCTCGTGCAGTACTTCATGTCCGATCGCATCGCGCTGTTCGCGATGCACGGGCGTGTCGTCTCCCCGCAGGAGGCTCCCGAGTTGCACGGCATGATCGACAGGTTGTGCGCACTCGCCGACATGCCCAAGCCGCGGGTGGCGATCGCCGACTCGGACGTCCCGAACGCGTTCGCCACCGGCCGTAACCAGAAGAACTCCGTGGTCTGCGTGACCACGGGGTTGCTGCGGCGGGTCGACAGGGGCGAGCTCGAGGGCGTGCTGGCCCACGAGATGTCCCACGTGGCCCACCGCGACGTCGCGGTCATGACGATCGCGTCCTTCCTCGGCATCGTCGCCGGGCTCATGACCAGGGTCGCGCTCTACAGCGGCCTGGGCGGACGCGGGCGCGACGACAGGGGCGGCCTGCCGATCGGCCTCATCATCCTGCTCGTCTCGGCTCTGGTGTACGCGGTCAGCTTCCTGCTCACCCGCGCCCTGTCGCGCTACCGCGAACTGGCCGCCGACCGCGCGGGAGCGCTGCTCACCCAGCGTCCCTCCGCCCTGGCCAGCGCCCTCGTCAAGATCAGCGGTGAGATGGCCCGCATCCCGACGAGGGATCTGCGCGAGGCCGAGCCGTTCAACGCCTTCTTCTTCGCGCCGGCCCTGTCCGGCAAGGCGGGCCTGTCCGCCCTCTTCGCGACCCACCCGCCGCTGAACCAGCGCCTGGACCAGCTCAACAGGATCTCCGCCCAGCTCGGGCAGGGTGGATGACCGGACGCGCGGACAGGCGCGCCGTGCCGCGCGGGGACGAGACGGAGGAGTGATCGATGCGCTGGTGGAACGTGCTGATGGGGCGCAGCGAACCGGCCAAGGCCGACCTGGACGCGCTGTTCGCGCTGCCTTCGGCCGCGGTGACCCTGCAGGCCGCCACCGGCCTGGCGCCGACGGGCGTGGGGGCGGTCTGCTTCCGGTCGGCCGAGGGCGGGGCGTTCGCCGAGCTGGAGCGCGACATCACCCAGCTGCTGAACGCCGGAGGCGGCCCCCCGGTGGAGTTCTCGAAGGACTCCTTCGGCTACACGTGGCTGCTGGTGCGTCGTGATCCCGACATGCTCGGTGATCTCGTCACGGACCTGCACGCGGTCAACTCCTCCCTTGAGGCGGCGGGTTTCGGCCCCTCCCTGCTCTGCTCGCTCATCTCCTTCACCGACCCCGGCGGTCGCGGGCTCGCCCTGGTCTACCTCTACAAGCAGGGCACCTTCTACCCGTTCGCCCCGCTGCCCGCCGAGCATGGGACGGGGCAGACGCAGCGCAGGGACAACGCCCTGGAGCTGCAGGTACGCGGCGCGATCGGCGGCGAGCTGGAGATCGAGCCCGATCTCGGCCGCTGGTTCCCCCTCTGGGGCGCGCCCGGCCTCTGAAGGCCCCGCCACCATGTGCCCGCGAGGTACGCGCCTGGCCTGGAGGGTTCGCCACCCCCGGTGACGTGCCCGCGCGGCGCGGTGAAGTGTGCCCGGCCTCCGAGACGTTCGCCCTCCGGCGCCGTGCTCGTGCGCCTCGGCGAGGTGCGCCCGGTCTCGGGGAGGCTCTCCCGAGAACCCCTTTCCCGCAAGGCCCTGCCGTGTGACCGGTGGGACGCGTGGAGCGTGCCACACCGGCCCGTCCGGCTTGCGGTTTGATGTACGTCCTGTGACCCTTTGCCCTCACAATGGGACCGGAAATCATCACGGGAGAAGGGTGTGACCATGGCGGACCTCGTGTCCTTGCGGCCCGGGGATCCCGAGCGGGTGCGGGAGTATCGGCTCACCGCCCGGCTCGGTGAGGGAGGCCAGGGAACGGTCTACCTGGGCGTTTCCCCGACGGGAGCGCGTGTCGCGGTCAAATTGCTCCGCGCGGATCTCACGCAGGACGAGGAGGCGATGGAACGCTTCGTCCGCGAGGTCAGCACGACCCAGCGTGTCGCGCCCTTCTGCACCGCCGCGGTGATCGAGACGGGTGTCGACGAGCATCGCCCGTACATCGTCAGCGAGTACATCGACGGTCCGACGCTCGACGCGGTCGTGACCGGCGAGGGACCTCGTGAGGGCGCGGGCCTGCACCGCCTGGCGATCGGCACGGTCACCGCGCTCGTCGCGATCCACCAGGCGGGGATCGTGCACCGCGACTTCAAGCCTTCCAACGTGCTGCTCGCCTCCGACGGCCCCCGAGTGATCGACTTCGGTATCGCCAAGGCGCTCGACCGGACCTCCACGCTGACCGCGATGGCGATCGGAACCCCCTCGTACATGACCCCCGAGCAACTGGCGGGGGAGAACGCGGGCTCGCCCGCCGACATGTTCGCGTGGGGTTGCACGATGGTCTTCGCGGCCACCGGGCAGCCGCCGTTCGGCACGGACAGCCTTCCGGCGATCTTCAACCGGATCATGAACATGGAGCCGGAGCTGGGAGCGATCGCCGATCCGGCGCTGCGCGACCTGGTCGGGCAGTGCCTGTCCAAGGACCCCACCCAGCGTCCCACCGCGGGAGAGGCGCTGTTGAGGCTGCTCGGCCACGCCGGTGGTCCCGGTGACACGGGCGGTGCGACCGGCGCCGCCCTGCCCACCGCGCCGCGCGGCATCCTCGCCGAGGGATCGGCCGCCGCGGCGCAGCGGACCGGCCCCGGCGGACATCCGGGTGGAAACGATCCCGAGCACACCGCGTACGGGCAGCGGCGTCCGCAGGGCGAGGGGCAGCACTCGGGGCCGCAGCCTTACCCCCAGCAGAGCGGGCCCGGCGCGGGCTACCCGATGGGGAGTCCGCAGGGTGGCCCCGCCGGTCATCTCCCGCACCTCCAGCAGTCGAACCCGCACGGTCATGTGCCGAATCCCCAGCAGTCCGATCCGCGCGGCCAGGCCGCGTATCCCCAGCACCTTCAGCAGTCGGACCCACGTGGCCACGCCCAGCAGTCCGGGCCGCACGGTTACCCGCAGCAGGAGCCGCCCACCCGGCACTTCCCCGGCGGGTATCCCGGTCACGACGGCTACGCGGGCGGCTACCCCCCGCAGGGCCCCGGGCACCCGCAGCCCGGATATCCGGGACAGCCCGCACCTCAGTCCTACGGCGCTCCCGCGGCCTTCCCCTCCTCCGCGGGTCCCCAGTACCAGAACCCCGGGCCGACGTACCCGGGCCGGTCGGCCCCCGAGCGGCGCGGGCGCAGGATGTGGCCGGCGATCGTGGGGGGTGTGCTGGTCACCGCGCTCGTGGCCGGGGGCGTCGTACTGGCGACGCGCGGCACCACGGAGACGCCGGGGGGCACACAGGCAGGTGTCACGAAGGGCGTGAGCACCCCCACCCCCACCCCCACCGTCCCGACGGTGCCGCAGGACACGAGCACGATCAAGCTGCCCGGCAGCTCGATCACCCTCCACGAGAGCACGCAGGACCCGATCAAGCTGAGCTCCTACAGCCTGGAGTGGGACAAGACCCTCTACGTTCGTCGGCAGGGCACCGAACGGTTCGTCAAGAACGACAAGTACTTCCAGTACACGGTGAACGCCGCGGGCACCCAGGCGCTGGGCACCGACCGGATCTACGACACGGACAGCTACGCGATCGTCTCGGTCATCGATCATCGATCCGGTGCGGCGACCAGGATCAGGGTCACCAAGGCGCCGGTCTACCCGACGCTGCCGCAGTGGTCACCGGACGGCAAGCGCGGTCTGGTCACCCTGTATGAGGCGGTCGACGACACCAGCAAGGAGTACGGCTTCGCGATCATCGACGTCGCCACGAAGAAGGCGAGGGTCGTCCGCGTGAAGGAGAAGGACGCCGGCACGTGGAGTTACTTCTGGAGGGGGGACGGCCGGGCCGTCGGCACCTGGGCGCTCACCGGCAAGACCCAGCGCATCCGCTTCTACGACACCCAGGGCACCGTGCTGCAGACCCTGCTGGACGTGGGCACCCCGATCACGGTCGAGGGCGACGACATCTCCCCGTCCGGCTCCTCCCTGCTGACGTACTGCAAGGAGAGCAAGAAGGAGATCTGCGTCTGGTCCACCGGCTCCGACGCACCCGCGAAGGTCAGGATCCCGTTCGAGACGGAACGGCTCATCGGCTGGTACGACGACGAGCACATCGCGGGCTGGCGGCGCAAGGGCTCCGGCTACGAGGCGGTGGTGTTCGACTTCAAGGGGAAGGCACAGCGGGTGCTGGCCACCAGCACCGACGCCAAGGAGTACGAGAAGCAGTTCATGCGCTTCACACGAGAGGGCTGACATGAGGGAGTGGACCCACGCCGAGCACACCGCGGCCGCCGCCGCGGAGATCACCCGGATGGCCGACGTGCTGCGCGGACGTGACCTGTCCGTTTCCGTGCTCACCTGTCCCGGCTGGGATCTGGCGAGGCTCACCGCCCACACCGGAGGCGTGCATCGGTGGGTGGCCGCCATGGTGCGGGACCTGGCCGAGAGGCGCTACGACCGCGACGGCATGGACATGGGCCTGCCCGCCGACCCGGCCGGATATGCCGCCTGGCTCGGCGAGGGCGCCTCCTTCCTGCCCGAGGCGCTGCTGTCGCGGGATCCGCAGGCGCCGATGTGGTCCTGGGGAGGGGAGCGGCGGGTGCGGTTCTGGTCGAGGCGGATGCTGTACGAGACCCTGGTGCACCGGGTGGACGCCGAGCTCGCGCTGGGCGTCCCGGTCGCGATCGACGAGCACGTGGCGGCCGGCGGGGTCGAGGAGTTTCTCGACATCCTGCCGCATGTGAAGTGGAACCCGGACGTGGCCGAGATCAGGGGCGGCGGTGAGACGATCTCGCTGCAGGCCGACACCGGAGCCGGGTGGGTGATCACTCTCGACCCCGACCGCTTCCACTACCAGCGGTCCCTGCGACCGGGCACCGTGACCGTGCTCGCCGCCACGTCGGCCGACCTGCTCCAGGTCGTGTGGGGACGCCGCAGCCCCGACGACTACGCGATCGAGGGGGACGGCGGGCTGCTGGGCTGGTGGCGGGGGCTCGCCCGGATCTAGGCCCGCCCGGCTTCCCCAGCAGGTCCCCGACCCGTGGGGCGAAGGCAAAACAGCCGTCCGAGGTTCGGCCAAGACACGACAGGGAGCGCGCGGGGCTCGCCGCCGCGATCACGGTCCCGTGGTGTCATGACTCCATGATCAAGATGTCTCAGGCGATCACCTCGGCGGTGCTCGTCGCCACGGGACTGTTCTTCGCCGGTCTGTCCGGCGGCACCGCGCTCGCGGATTCCGATTCCTCCGTGGCGACCGTGGAGGGCGGCCGCCCTCACATCACGGTCGT
This sequence comes from Streptosporangium sp. NPDC000563, assembly GCF_040299985.1. Taxonomy (NCBI): domain Bacteria; kingdom Bacillati; phylum Actinomycetota; class Actinomycetes; order Streptosporangiales; family Streptosporangiaceae; genus Streptosporangium; species Streptosporangium sp. NPDC000563. The sequence goes on from NZ_JBEPDA010000012.1 coordinate 173,063, forward strand.
GGGAGAGGGCAGCGTGTCCACCACCCCCGACATCATGCGACTGGACACCGGCGTCGAGGTGCGCCGTCCCACCCCCGGTGAGGCGTTCACCGCGGCCCGTGCCGCCGCCGCCGACCTGACGCAGGCACTGCTCGCGGCCGGGGTCGCGCCGAAGGACCTGCGGACCGACGAGCTCACCCTCGCCCCCGAGTACAAGGACTACCCCACGATCTCCGGATACCGGGCCACGCAGGGCATCGAGGCGATAGTGCGCGACCTTGACAAGGCGGACGACGTGGTGGACGCGGCGGCCGCCGCCGGAGAGGCGGTCCGGTTCAACGGTGTCACCTTCGAGGTGTCCGACAACCGGGTGCCGCTCAGGCTGGCGCGCGATATCGCGTTCAGGGACGCGAAGAGCCGTGCCACGCAGTACGCCAGGCTCGCGGGCCGAGGACTCGGCCGCGTCATGGAGATCACCGAGCAGAACGTCACCCCGCCGACGCCGTTCGTCGGCTTCGCCGCGGCGGTCGACAGGGCGTCGATCAGCCCCGGCACCAAGAACGTGTCCGTCAGCGTCAGGGTGGTCTACGAGCTCGAATAGGCCCCGCTCACGCGGTGCTCCCCCGACCCCGGGTACGCGACAGGTCCCCGGCACGCGACGGGCCCCGGCGGGTCACCACCCGCCGGGGCCCGTCCACTTGAGGTCCCTGAGGTCCCTGAGGTCCCTGAGGTCCCTGAGGTCCCTGAGGTCCCTGAGGTCCCTGAGGTCCCTGAGGTCCGGGGTGGAGCCGCAGGGACCCCGAGCCCGGCAGGATCAGGGATCGAGACCTTCCCCGGCCGGGGCCTGGCCATGAGGTCAGGGCAGGGCGAGCATCCGGTCCAGGGCGACCCCGGCCCAGTGGGCGGTGTCGGCGTCCACGGTGATCTGGTTGACGACCTGACCGGAGGCGAGCGACTCCAGCGCCCACACCAGGTGCGGAAGGTCGATCCGGTTCATCGTCGAGCAGTAGCAGACCGTCCGGTCCAGGAACGTCACGTTCTTGTCGGGGAACATGGCGCCGAGCCGCTTGACCAGGTTCAGCTCGGTGCCCACCGCCCAGGAGGATCCGGCCGGAGCCTCCTCGATCTTCTTGATGATGTACTCGGTCGACCCGACGTGGTCGGCCTTGGTGACCACCTCGTGCCTGCACTCGGGGTGGACCAGCACGTTGACGCCGGGGATGCGGGCGCGGACGTCGTCCACGCACTCGGGGCTGAAGCGGCCGTGCACCGAGCAGTGCCCCTTCCACAGGATCATCTTGGCGTTCTCGAGCTGCTCGGCGGTGAGGCCGCCGTTCGGCCGGTGCGGGTTGTAGACGACGCAGTCCTCCAGCGACAGGCCCATCTCCAGCACCGCGGTGTTGCGGCCCAGGTGCTGGTCGGGGAGGAAGAGCACCTTCTCCCCGCGGGAGAAGGCCCACTCCAGGGCGCGCCTGGCGTTGGAGGAGGTGCACACGGCGCCGCCGTTGCGCCCGCAGAACGCCTTGATGTCGGCGCTGGAGTTCATGTAGGTGACGGGGACTGTGCCCCCGGCGACCCCGGCGATCCCCGCGTCCTCCAGGGCCTCCCAGCACTCCTCGACCTGGTCGAAGGTGGCCATGTCGGCCATCGAGCATCCCGCCGCGAGGTCGGGCAGCACGACCTTCTGGGAGTCCGAGGTGAGGATGTCGGCGGATTCGGCCATGAAGTGCACACCGCAGAAGACGATGTACTCGGCGCCGGGCCGGGCCGCGGCCTCCTTCGCGAGTTTGAACGAGTCGCCGGTCACGTCGGCGAACTGGATGACCTCGTCACGCTGGTAGTGGTGGCCCAGCACGAAGACCCTGTCGCCGAGTGCCGCCTTCGCCCTCCTGGCGCGCTCGACGAGCGCCGGATCGGAAGCGGACGGCAGCTCACCGGGACAGTCGACGCCGCGCTCGCTGTGCGGGTCGACCCCCCTGCCGAGGACGAAGAGCGGAAGCCCGGTCTCGGTGGTCGTCATGGCCACACCCCCTTATCGTCTAAGTGACGACTAATGATGACACACAGGATTGGGGCTTTATTCCGGGGGAGGGGTCTTTGTCCAAAGGTGGATGGTTCTGGCGGCTGAGGAATGTGTGCCGGGGGACGGGTGTTGGTAGCGTCTGAGAAGGACGTCAAAAACAGACAGCCGTTCCCGGGGAGCGGCCGACGCAGACGCGGGAGTCACCAATATGTCGGTTGAGAGCAGCGAGACCACGGCGCAGGGCCTGATCCTCAGTTCCGCGGCCGCGGCGAAGGTCAAGAGCCTGCTGGAGCAGCAGGGCGAGGAAGGTCTCCAGCTGCGCGTGGCCGTGCAGCCCGGCGGCTGTTCCGGCCTGCGCTACCAGCTCTTCTTCGACGACCGTTCGATGGACGGCGACGTCGTCTCCGACTTCGACGGCGTGAGCGTGGTCACCGACCGGATGAGCGCCCCCTACCTCGTGGGCGCCACCGTCGACTTCGTCGACACGATCGAGAAGCAGGGCTTCACGATCGACAACCCCAACGCCACCGGCTCGTGCGCCTGCGGCGACTCGTTCAACTAGGCGAGTTCTCCGCGAGGCGGGCGAGCGAGAACGCCCGGCCCCGCGGGGGTGACATCGGTCACCCTCGCGGGGCTTTCGCATGCGCGGCCGCGGTAGCACGCTGACACGAGCGGGACGCGAGCAAGGTCGCGTATTCTTGCGTGGCTCATCTTCCCGCGTGGACCAACCGCCCGCGTTTCCAGAGATGCTGACAACGAGGAGAAGAACCCCGTGCGCATCGCCGTCACCGGCTCAATCGCGACCGACCAACTGATGACCTTTCCCGGCCGCTTCAGTGACCAGCTCATCGCCGATCAGCTCCACCGGGTCTCCCTGTCGTTCCTCGTGGACGACCTGCAGGTCCGCCGCGGCGGCTGCGCGGCCAACATCGCGTTCGGAATGGGCTGCCTGGGCCTCAGGCCCGTCCTGGTCGGCGCGGTCGGCTCCGACTTCGCCGACTACCGCTCCTGGCTGGAGCGCCATGGCGTCGACTGCGACTCCATCCACGTCTCCGAGACGCACCACACCGCGCGCTTCCTGTGTACGACCGACGAGGATCACAACCAGATCGCCTCGTTCTACACCGGCGCGATGGCCGAGGCCCGCCTCATCGAGCTCGGTCCGGTGGCCCAGCGGATCGGTGGCCTGGACCTGGTGCTGATCAGCCCCAACGACCCCGAGGCGATGCTCAGGCACACCGCCGAGGCGCGCCAGCGCGCGATCCCGTTCGCGGCCGATCCCTCCCAGCAGCTCGCCCGTATGCCCGGGGAGCAGATCCGTGAGCTGGTCGACGGCGCCGCCTACCTGTTCGGCAACGACTACGAGAAGGGCATGATCGAGCAGAAGACCGGCTGGAGCGACGAGGAGATCCTCGGCCGGGTCGGCGTCCGCGTCACCACGCTCGGTCCCAAGGGCGTCGTCATCGACCGCGAGGGCGAGCCGTCCCTGCACGTCCCCTCGGCGCCCGAGCTCGGCAAGGTCGACCCCACCGGCGTGGGCGACGCCTTCCGTTCCGGCTTCCTCGCCGCCCTGGCCTGGGGGCTGTCCCTGGAGCGCTGCGGCCAGGTCGGCAACCTCACCGCCACCCACGTCCTGGAGCGTGTCGGCGGCCAGGAGTACGAGCTCGGCCAGAAGGTCTTCCTGGAGCGCCTCGCCGACGCCTACGGTGCCGACGCCGCGGCCGAGGTGGCCGCCTTCGTGAAGTGCCACCACGCCTGAGCCACCGCGCTGAGCCACCGCGCTGAGCCACCGCGCTGAGCCACCGCGCTGAGCCAGCGAGCCTGACCACCGGGCCTGAGCCACCGCGCCTGACCACCGGGCCTGTGACGCTCCTCCCGAGTCGCCACGGCCGTGACGGTCATCCCTGAGCCATCACGGCCGCGACGCCTCAGCTGAGCCGTTGCGCCACGGCGTCTCTTCGGACCCCATGTCTTTCCCGGGCACCGTGTTCGAGCCGCCGATCGGAGCACCGGCCGGGCCGTCGCCCGGCGGTGGCCCCGGCCGGTGCCGCCGGTACGGCGGCCACCGTCAGGCACCTGTGTCGGCCGGGTGCCGGTCAGGTGGCGGGTGTCAGAGATTCGCGTAGACGCGATGCACGAACTCGGCCATCTTGTCGTCGGGCAGCTTCCTCGCCAGATCGGCCTCGGTGATCATGCCGACGATGCGGCCGTCCTCGATCACCGGCAGCCTCCGGATCTGGTTCTCCTCCATCTTGGCGAGCGCCTCCTCGACGCTCGCGTCCGACGACACCCAGACCAGGCCGGTGGCGAGGTCTCCCGCGGTCGTCGTGGAGGGGTCGAGGCCGTGCGCCACGCACTTGACCACGATGTCGCGGTCGGTGATGATCCCCTTCAGCCGGTCGTCGCTGCCGCAGATGGGCAGGGCGCCCACGTTCATGTCCCGCATCATCTGCGCCGCCCGGTCGAGCGTCTCGTGCGCCTCGACGCACCTGACCCCGGTGTGCATCAGGTCTCTCGCCGTCTCACCGCTCATGTCGTCCCCCCGAACTGTTTGGGCGTGTTTTCGGGAGGGTCATACCCAATTTCGGGACATGTCAGTAATTGCGGCGCACGTGGATGGCCCAGCCGCCCTCGGGGAGTTCGTGGCTGCCCACGTGGTGGTGCGACTTCAACCGGCACCAGGCCGGGATGTCGGTGAAGGCGGCCGGGTCGTCGGCGAGGACCGCGACGATCCCCTCGCGCGGCACGTCGTTGATCTGGGCCGCGAGCATGATGATCGGGATCGGGCACTTCTTGCCCAGCGCGTCGATCGTGAGGGCCACCGGCTGCGCCGATCCCGCCGGGGTGGCCTGGCTGGAGGTCATCGCGTCTTCACTCCCCGAATGTTGATCAAAGCTTGACCCCCGCCTCCTCGCGGATCCTGCGCACCATGCCCGGCAGGACGGAGAGGAAGCGGTCGACATCCGCCGTCAAGGTGCCCCGGGGCAGCGAAACGCGGACGTTCCCGTGCGTGAGCACGCCCATGGCCTCCAAAACATGCGACGGACGAAGCGTACTCGCCGTGCAGGAACTGCCGGACGACACCGAGAACCCGGCCTTGTCCAGCTCGGTGAGCAATGCCTCACCTTCCACGTAAAGACACGAAAAGGTGACGATATGCGGTGCCCGAGCGACCGGATCACCGATGACCTCGACGTCGGGGACGAGCCGGGGCACCTCGGCCCTGACGCGATCCACCAGCGCCGAGAGCCTGGCCGACTCCACGACCGACTCGGCCACCATGGCGCGCAGCGCGGCGGCCGCGGCGACGATCGCGGGGACGTTCTCGAACCCGGGGACCCGGCGGCGCTCGCGGTCGTCCTCGGGCAGCGGGGTGCGCCACCGGGTGCCCTTGCGGACCACCAGCACGCCGACCCCGGCGGGCCCGCCCCACTTGTGCGCGCCGGCGGCGAGCACCGACCAGCCGGGGGGCGGCGGCATCCTGCCCACCGTCTGGGAGGCGTCCACCAGCAGGGGCACCCCCACCTCCGCGCACGCCGCCGCCGCCTCGGCGACCGGCTGGAGCGTGCCGACCTCGTGGTTGGCGCTCTGCAGGCAGGCCAGCGCCGTGCCCTCGGCGCGGACCGCCTCGCCGAAGGCGTCGGGGTCGACCGCGCCGGTGATGCCGACGCCGACCGTCTCGACCGAGCCGCCGTCGCGCTCGTGGACGCCCGCCGCGTGCAGCACGCTGGAGTGCTCCACGGCCGAGGTGACCAGGCGGCGGCCCGTCCTGCGGCGTCCGTGCAGGGTGCCGAGGACGCCCAGGTGCACCGCCTGGGTGCCGGAGGTGGTGAAGGAGACCTCGTCGGGCCTGGCGCCCAGCGCCTCGGCCACCTCGACACGCGCCTGTTCCAGTAACATCCTTGCCCGGCGGGCGGCACCGTACAGTCTCGCGGGGTCGGCCCAGCCGACGTCGAGGGCCGCGATCAGAGCCTCGCGAGCCTGGGGGTGCAGCGGCTCCGTGGAGGCCGCGTCGAAGTACGCCACCTCTCAATCGTCGCACCACGCGCGGTGCGTGCGGGGGCTGCGGGGGAGGGCGAGGGTGGTCCGCGCTAATGTGTCCCCCAGCGTGAAGCTGTGAACTACGAAATCTTGAACGTGAACAAACGACCGCCCAGGAGCGACTCCTGGGCTTCATCTGTGGGGTAGGCGATCCGTGAGTCCGACCCGCCGTTCTGCACGGCGTCCGTTGGCCCGCCGCCGGGTGCCGCGCGCTGCCGCTCTGGCACTGCTGCTGGTTTCCCTGACGGCGTGCAGTGCCGAAGACTGGTCCCGAGCCGGCTTGCCCGAGGGCGTCACCAAGCAGTCCGAAGCCGTCCAGAGTCTGTGGAACGGATCGTGGATCGCGGCCCTCGCCACCGGTGTGGTCGTGTGGGGCCTGATCCTGTGGTCCGTCGCCTTCCACCGTAAGAAGAAGAACTCCAAGGACGAGCTGCCGCCTCAGGTGCGGTACAACCTCCCGATCGAGATCCTCTACACGGTGGTGCCGATCATCATGGTCGGCGTCTTCTTCTTCTTCACCGCGCGCGACCAGAACTACATCACCAGCATGTCCACCAAGCCCGACGTGACGGTCAAGGTCGAGGGCTTCCAGTGGAGCTGGCGCTTCACCACGGAGTACAACGGCAAGACCGCCCAGGTGGTCGGCCAGCCCGCCTCCGACTACACCAAGGGGCCGCAGCTGGTGCTGCCGGCCGGCAGGAAGGTGAAGTTCGACCTGCACTCGCCGGACGTCATCCACTCCTTCTGGGTCCCGGCGTTCCACTTCAAGCTCGACGTGATCCCCGGGGTGAACAACAGCTTCGAGGTCGACACCTTGGAGAAGCCCGGCACCGTCCACGCCGGACGCTGCGCCGAGCTCTGCGGCGTCGACCACAGCCGGATGCTCTTCTCGGTGAAACTCGTCACCCCGGCCGAGTTCGACCAGTACATCGCTAGCCAGGCGGGTGCCCAGTGACCGCACTTAACGAACCCCTCGTCCACTCCCCGATGCCGCCGACCCGCAAGGGGTCGATCATCACGAAGTGGGCGTCGTCCACCGATCACAAGATCATCGGACACCTCTACCTGATCAGCTCGTTCATCTTCTTCATCATCGGCGGCGTGATGGCGCTGATCATGAGGGCGGAGCTGGCGCAGCCGGGTCTGCAGTTCACCAGCAACGAGCAGTTCAACCAGCTGTTCACCATGCACGGCACGATCATGCTGCTGATGTTCGCGACCCCGCTGTTCGCGGGCTTCGCCAACGAGCTCATGCCCCTGCAGATCGGCGCCCCCGACGTCGCGTTCCCGCGGCTGAACATGGTGAGCTACTGGCTCTTCACCTTCGGCAGCCTCATCGCCCTGTCGGGCTTCATCACCCCGGGCGGCGCGGCGAGCTTCGGCTGGTTCGCCTACACCCCGCTGTCGAACGCGATCAGCTCTCCCGGGATCGGCGGAGACCTGTGGATCGTGGGCCTCACCATCAGCGGTCTGGGCACGATCCTCGGCTCGGTGAACTTCATCACCACGATCATCTGCATGCGCGCGCCCGGCATGACGATGTTCCGCCTGCCGATGTTCACCTGGAACGTCCTGCTCACCTCGATCCTGGTGCTGATGGCCTTCCCGGTGCTGGCCGCCGCGCTGCTCGCGCTGGAGGCCGACCGCAAGCTCGGCACGCACATCTTCGCCCCCGAGACCGGCGGCGCGCTGCTCTGGCAGCACCTGTTCTGGTTCTTCGGGCATCCCGAGGTCTACATCATCGCGTTGCCCTTCTTCGGCATCGTGACCGAGATCCTGCCGGTCTTCAGCCGCAAGCCGCTGTTCGGCTACATCGGCCTGGTCGGTGCGACGATCGCGATCGCGGGTCTGTCGATCACCGTGTGGGCGCACCACATGTTCCCCACAGGGCAGGTGCTGCTGCCGTTCTTCTCGTTCATGACGTTCCTCATCGCGGTGCCCACCGGGGTGAAGTTCTTCAACTGGATCGGCACCATGTGGCGCGGCCATCTGTCGTTCGAGTCGCCGATGCTGTTCTCGGTCGGCTTCCTGGTGACGTTCCTGTTCGGTGGCCTGACCGGCGTCATCCTCGCCTCCCCGCCGCTGGACTTCCAGGTCTCCGACTCCTACTTCGTGGTCGCGCACTTCCACTACGTGGTCTTCGGCACCGTGGTGTTCGCGATGTTCGCGGGCTTCTACTTCTGGTGGCCCAAGTTCACCGGCAAGATGCTGAACGACACGATGGGCAAGATCCACTTCTGGACGCTGTTCATCGGTTTCCACACCACCTTCCTGGTGCAGCACTGGCTCGGCGCGCAGGGCTTCCCGCGCCGCTACGCCGACTACAGCCCGATCGACGGGTTCACCGATCTCAACATGATCTCGTCGGTGGGCGCGTTCCTGCTGGGCGCCTCCACACTGCCGTTCCTGTACAACGTGTGGAAGACCCACAAGACCGCGCCGAAGGTCACCGTGGACGACCCGTGGGGTTACGGAAACTCCCTCGAATGGGCGACGTCCTGCCCGCCGCCGAGGCACAACTTCACCTCGCTGCCCCGTATCCGGTCCGAGCGCCCGGCGTTCGACCTCAAGCACCCGCACATCCCGGCCCGTGAGCTGGAGGAGAGCCGATGAAGGTCCAGGGCTGGCTGTTCATCCTCTGCGGCGTCTTCTTCGCCGCCGTGGACGTCGTCTACTGGTACTGGTCGAAGGAGCCGGTCGGCACGACCGCGATGGCCATCTCGGTGGGCTTCGCGTTCATGATCGGTTACTACCTCATGTACACGGCCCGCCGCATCGGCGACCAGCCGGAGGACGACAAGCAGGGCGAGATCAGCGACGGCGCGGGGGAGCTCGGCTTCTTCAGCCCGCACAGCTGGTGGCCGCTCTTCGTCTGCCTCGCCGTCGCGCTCAGCGGGGTCGGCCTGGTCATCGGCTGGTGGCTGTTCCTGATCGGCGTCTTCGCGATCGTGATGAGCATGATCGGTTTCGTCTTCGAGTACTACCGGGGCAACTTCTCGCACTGACCCCGCGCTTCTCACCACAAACCGGGCGGGCCACGGAAAAACTTCCGTGGCCCGCTTTTTGGCGTTTATTGGACGCTCCAGGCGGTCGTCTTATGTGGCGAACCGCTTACTCCGGGTAATAACTGACTCAGTGGTTCAGTCCGGGACAGGGGAGTTCATGTGGGGCACGCGATCCGTGGTCGGAGCCAGGGAGCGGGACTGCTTGCCCTCGCACTGGTGACGGCCTCCTGCTCGGGAAACACCGCCGTACAGGGCGAGAAGGCGCCGCAGGCGTCACAGAACCCGGCCGCCGCGGCCGCGGCCGTCACCGTGGCCCCCCTCGACAGGGCCACGGGGGTCGCCACGGACACGCCCGTCCTGGTCGCGGCGCAGGGCGGCACCCTCAAGCAGGTCGCCGTGAAGGCCGTGAAGGGCGCCAAGGGCTCCCTGCCGGGCGTTCTCAGCGCCGACGGCACACAGTGGCGCAGCAGCGGCCTGGCGGCTCCTGGAGCCTCCTACGAGGTCTCCGTGACGGCCGTCAACCCGGAGGGCGCCGTCACCACCAAGACCTCCTCCTTCTCCACGGTGAAGGGGAACGAGACCTTCACGATCGAGAGCTTCATGCCGGGCAGGGACTCGACCGGCCTCACCGTCGGCGTCGGCATGCCGGTGATGATCACCTTCGACCGGGACGTCACCGACCGCGTCTCCGTCGAGCGCAACCTTCTCGTCCGCACCTCCAGGCCGGTCCTGGGCGCGTGGCACTGGTTCGACAACCGGAACGTGCACTTCCGCCCGAAGAACTTCTGGCCCTCGGGCACCAAGGTCAGGGTCGAGGCCCGCCTCGCGGGGGTGCGCGGCGGCGACGGCCTGTACGGGGCCGCGAACAAGGTCGTCAACTTCAAGATCGGCCGTTCGCAGATCACCCGGGGCACCATCCAGTCGCACAACCTCACGGTGAAACGCAACGGCAAGGTCGTCCGCGAGATGCCGATGAGCGCCGGGCAGGGCGGCGACTGGAAGTACCACACGACCAGCGGGGTGCATCTCGCCATGTCCAGGGAGAACGTCACCGTGATGACCTCCCCGGGCATCGGCCCCGGTTCCCCCGGCTACTACCAGCTGACCGTCTACGACACCGTCCGCATCTCCAACAGCGGCGAGTACATCCACAGCGCCCCGTGGTCGGTCGGCTCCCAGGGCAACTCCAACGTCAGCCACGGATGTGTCAACGTCAGCCCGAGCAACGCCAAGTGGTTCCTCGACAACACCCTGATCGGGGACCCGATCATCATCACCGGCTCGCCCCGCGTCCTGGAGCCCACCAACGGGTGGGGCCACTGGCAGGAGAGCTGGAAGGAATGGCTCAAGTGGAGCAGCCTCAAGCACTTCACCACCGACGACGTCTGACGGTCCCGGTGCGAGGACGCGGTTGAGCGCCTCGGGGCGGGGACGGCCACCGGCCGCGGCGCCCTGAAATCCGCCGAGGGCGGGAGACGCGGCTTGAGCGCCCCGACTCCTGGTCTGGTACACGAAAGCCCCCGAGAAGCCCTCTGAGGGCCTTCCGGGGGCATCATGGCAGCTCAGGACGTCTCCGTCCGAGGTGTCGCCGTGCTCCCGGCGGCGCGGAGACGCCCTCCCGCGCCGTGACGGGTGCTGCCGCGTGAGCCCGCGCGGCCTCGGTGTTCCCGGCGGTTCACCGGCATCGCCTTCGTGGTGTCGAGAGGGGCCGGCGGTTCGTGGACATCATCCCGTGAACGACCCGCGAACGACCCCACGAACGACCCCACGAACGACGAGGGGCCCGGACACCGTGTGGTGTCCGGGCCCCTCGGGTGGCCGGTGGTGCAGGCCGTGACGGATCAGCGGGTCAGGGACTTGTCCTCGCCGCCCTGGCCGACCGTCGCGTGCTCCTCGTGGCTCCCGTCGCCGATGGCGCCGTGGCCCTCGCCGTGGCCGTGGCCGTCGTCCAGCGGGATCTTCTCGCCGCCGTACGCCGCGCTCATCTTGGCGCGGAGCCGGCCGAGCGGGCCGCGCATCCCCTTGGAGGGGATGTCGTCGCGCCCCTTCGGGCCCGCGCCGTCTCCGGAGACGATCGGGACCGCCTCCTTGCCCCGCATGTGGGCCTCGATCGCCTCGTTCGGCGGTACGTGGACCTCGATGTACTCGCCGTGGGGCAGCCGCTTGATCACACCGGACTCGACACCGTGGCCGATGATCGCCGCGTCGCTGCGCTGCAGGCCGAGGCAGATCCGGTAGGTGACGATGTAGGCGATCACGGGACCCGCGATGACCAGGAACCGGCCCGCGTAGGTCGTCCAGTTCAGCGAGATGTGGAAGAACGCGGAGATCTCGTCGTTGGCGCCCAGCAGCCACAGCACGCCGTAGAACGTGACCGCCGACATGCCGATCGCGGTGCGGTGCGGGTTGTTGCGGGGACGCTCCACGACGTGGTGCTCGCGGCGGTCCCCGGTGACCCACTGCTCGATGAACGGATACAGCGCCAGGCCCGTCATCACGATGCCCATCGGCACCAGGGCCGGGATGAGCACGCTCATCGCGATCGTGCCGCCCCCGGTGCCGAAGAGGTTGAGCTCCCAGGCGGGCATGAGGCGCAGCGAGCCTTCGAGGAAGCCCATGTAGAAGTCGGGCTGCGAGCCCGCCGAGATGTCGGCGGGGCTGTAGGGACCGTACAGCCAGATCGGGTTGATCTGGGCGAAGGTGCCCAGCAGCGCGATGACCCCGAAGGTGAACATGAAGTAGGCGCCGGCCTTGATCATGAAGGCCGGGTAGAACGGCGCGCCCACCACGTTCTCGTTGGTGCGGCCCTTGCCCGGCATCTGCGTGTGCTTCTGGACCCACATCAGGATCATGTGGGCCGAGATGAGCGCCAGCAGGACGGCCGGGATGAGCAGGATGTGGATCGAGTAGAAGCGCGCGACGATGTCCTCGCCGGGATACTCGCCGCCGAAGAGGAAGAACGTGAGCCAGGTGCCGATCAGCGGCAGCGAGATCGCCACGCCCTCGGTGATCCGCAGACCGGCGCCGGAGAGCAGGTCGTCGGGGAGGGAGTAACCGGTCAGGCCCGCGAGCAGCGCCAGCGTGAGCAGCAGCACGCCGATCAGCCAGTTGAACTCACGGGGCTTGCGGTAGGCGCCGGTGAAGAACACCCGCAGCATGTGGACCATCATGCCGGCGATGAACAGCAGGGCCGCCCAGTGGTGCATCTGCCGCATCAGCAGGCCGCCACGCACGTCGAAGCTGATGCTCAGCGCCGAGGCGTACGCCTCGGACATGACGACGCCCTGCAGCGGACCGTAGGACCCGGTGTACTCGACGTGGCCCATGCCGGGCTTGAAGAAGAACGTCAGGAACGTGCCGGTCAGCAGCACGACGATGAACGAGTAGAGGGCGATCTCACCCAGCAGGAACGACCAGTGGTCGGGGAAGATCTTCCGGAGGTTGCGCCGGAGGAAGTTTCCCGCGCCGATACGGTCGTCGACGTAGGTGCTCGCGCCCTCGATGGGCTTGGGAACGGTCTCCATGCTCATTACTGTTGGGCTCCGTTCTCACGGACCTCGGCCTCGGCGTCGCCGCGCTCCCAGAAGCTGGGGCCGACGGGGACCGGGAAGTCCGCCGTTGCGACGAGGTATCCCTCATTATCGACGTCGATCGGCAGCTGAGGCAGGGGCCGGGCGGCCGGGCCGAAGATGACCTTGGCGCCGTCGGCGGCGTCGAAGGTCGACTGGTGACACGGGCACAGGATGTGGTGGGTGGTCTGCTCGTACAGGGCCGCGGGGCAGCCGACGTGCGTGCAGATCTTGGAGTACGCCACGATCCCGTCGTGTGTCCAGTTCAGGTTAGTGCCTGATTTGAGCTCCTCGGGACGGAACTTGATCAGGATCAGTGTGGCCTTGGCCAGCGCGTTCAGGTCGTGCTCGTATCCCTCGGGCACCACGGAGAGGATGCCGCCGGGGGAGTTGAAGTCGGCGGCCCTGATGGGGGAGCCGCTTCCCTCGACGATGAGCTTGCGCTGCTTGCCGTCCTTGGTCTTCTCTCCCCAGACGGTGTGCCGGAGCTTGGCGGGGAAGTCCGAGTAGCTCGGGCCGAGGTCGCGCAGCAGGACCAGCGGGGCGAGACCGAGGGGGGCGGCGGCGAGGAGCAGGGTGCGGCGCAGCAGCGGGCGCTTGAGGATGCCGCTCTCGTTCGCGCCCTGCACGAAGGTCGTGCCCACGTAGGACCTGGTCGCGGGGTCGGAGGCCATCGGGTGGCGCTCCTGGACCAGGTTGTACTTGGGCATGACCATGCGGGCCCAGGTCGTCATGCCCGCGGCCAGCCCGAGCAGCGCGAGCGTGAGCGAGGCGCCCAGCGCGAGGTTGGAGACCTGGGTGGTCTCGAGGTCGCCGACCTGGAAGACCACGTACGACACCACGAAGCCGATGCCGCCCAGGAAGGCGACGAGGAAGCACAGGGCGGCGTATCGCTCGCCCTTCCTCGCGGTCGCCTCGTCCTGCGGGGTCACACCGGGAACCTGGACGGACTCAGCCCTCCTCGGCTCCTCATGGCCGAGAAGGGAGGTGCTCGCCGCCGGGGAGGGGGTGCCGATCACGCGCTTGGGCGCGCGCTCCTCCGGCTGCTCGATGTCGTGATTGTTGTCAGTCATTTGGCCTGTCGCCTCTTCGCGGTGATCCAGATGGCGGCCAGGGAGAGGAGGCTGAGGCCGACGATCCAGGCCACCAGACCCTCCGTGACCGGGCCGATGCGGCCGAGACCGGCGCCACCCGGGTTGGGCTCCTCACGCACGCCCACGATGTAGGCGATCATGTCCCGCTTCTGCTCGGGGGTGATGATGCTGTCGTTGAACACCGGCATCGCCTGCGGGCCGGTGATCATCGCCTCGTAGATCTGCCTCTCGGTGGCCTCGTGCAGCGGCGGTGCGTACTTGCCCTGGGTCAGGGCGCCGCCGGAGCCGACGAAGTTGTGGCACTGGATGCAGTTCGCGCGAAACAGCTCGCCACCCCTGGCCTTGTCGCCCTTGGAGGCGTCGACCTGCTCGTCGGTCGGGATGGTCGGGCCACCGCCGAGTGACTGCACGTAGGCGGCGAGCTGCCGGACGGTGTCCTCGTTGACCCAGGGCGCCGGGGGCTTGCGCGGTGCCTGCGCGCCGGGGTTGGCCAGGGGCATGCGGCCGCTGCTGACCTGGAAGTCCACGGAGGCGGCGCCGACGCCGATCAGGGTCGGACCCTGGGCGGTGCCCTCGGCGTTGAGACCGTGGCAGCTGGAGCAGCTCTGCTCGAAGAGCTTCTTGCCCTCCGCCACGTCGTCGGCCCTGCCGGAAGCGATGGCGGCGTCGGCCTGCCGGCTCGGAGAGATCGAGAGCACGACGGTGTAGACACCGCCTATCAGGCCCAGGGCCAGGAGCAGGACGGCGTATCTCGCGAGGGGATGCCGCCGCCCAGCGGTGATCCTATTCACAGAGATCCCCGATTCCTTAGTGAATGCCATAGATGGTTACGAAAAGCCCGATCCAGACCACATCGACGAAGTGCCAGTAGTAGGACACGACGATCGCGCTGGTCGCCTGCTCACGGGTGAAGCGCTTCGCGGCGTACGTGCGTCCCAGCATGAACAGGAACGCGATCAGTCCACCCGTCACGTGCAGGCCGTGGAAGCCGGTGGTGAGGTAGAACACGGAGTCGTACGCGGAGTGCGACAGCGTGTGCCCCTCGTGGACCAGCTCGCTGTACTCGTACAGCTGGCCGGCCACGAACACGGAGCCCAGCACGAAGCTGACGATGTACCAGAAGCGCAGCTTGGCGACCTGGCCCTTCTCGGCCGCCCACACGCCCAGCTGGCAGGTCACACTGGACAGGACCAGGATGATCGTGTTGCCCAGGGCGAACGGGATGTTCAGGTGGGCCTCGGGCCAGGGAAGTCCCTGGCCGATGCTCACCGACCGGATGGTGAAGTACATCGCGAACAGCGCCGCGAAGAACATGAGCTCGGAGGACAGCCAGACGATCGTCCCGACGCTGACCAGATCGGGCCGGCGGGACGAGTGTGCTGTCGTCGTCGTTGAAATTGCGGATGCTGTCGCCACGGGCAGCATTATTGCGGCTCTCCTGCTCGGGTCGCCGCACGACCCCCCGTTAGGGGGTGCATACGCCCCCTCAAAGTGGACGTATAGGGCAATTTTCTCGGCGCTGGCTCCGGCCTGGGTCTCCGGAGCGGCTGACCGGTAGCATCCCAGGTGACCATACATCGACGAGGGATAGTGAGCGCGACCGTGAGCACCGACGACAAGATGAGGGTTCTCGTCTACAGCGACGACGCGAGCACCCGCGAGAAGGTGCGGCAGGCGATCGGCCGCCGCCCCGCCGGAGACGTGCCCCTCGTGGAGATCGTGGAGTGCGCCACCCACGCCAAGGTCGTCCAGCACTTCGACTCCGGGGAGATCGACGTCGCAGTGCTCGACGCCGAGGCCCAGCCGGCCGGAGGCATGGGCGTGGCCCGCCAGGCCAAGGACGAGGTCCACGACTGCCCGCCGATCTGCCTGCTGATCGCCCGTCGCGACGACCGCTGGCTCGCCGAGTGGTCGCGCGCCGAGGCCGTCGTGCCGCAGCCGATCGACCCGGTCGTCCTCGCCGAGACCGTCGCCGACCTGATGCGCCGCCGCTCCTCCACCCGCCTGTCCGCCCGCTAGCCCCTCGGAACCCCCCTGGAGAGACCTCTGATGGACGCGCGCACCACCTGGCCCGCGCTGTTGTCCGCCCTGCTCGCGGGCGAGCACCTGACGGCCGACGAGACCGCCTGGGCGATGAACCAGATCATGTCGGGCTCCGCCACACCCGCCCAGATCGCGGGCTTCGCGGTGGCGCTGAGGGCGAAGGGCGAGACGGTCGCGGAGGTGACCGGCCTGGCGCGCACGATGCTGGAGCGGGCCACCCCGCTCTCGGTCACCGGTCCCGTCGTCGACGTGGTCGGCACCGGCGGCGACCGGGCACACACCGTCAACGTCTCGACCATGGCCGCGATCGTGGCCGCCGCGGCGGGGGCGAGGGTCGTCAAGCACGGCAACCGGGCCGCCTCCTCCTCCTGCGGGGCCGCCGACGTCCTGGAACACCTCGGGATCGTGCTCGACCTCGCCCCGGCAGACACCGCGAGGGTCGCCGTGGAGGCCGGGATCGCCTTCTGCTTCGCGCCGGTCTACCACCCGGCGCTGCGCTTCGCGGGCCCGCCGCGCAAGGAGCTCGGCATCCCCACGGTCTTCAACTTCCTCGGCCCGCTGACCAACCCGGCCAGGCCCGCGGCCCAGGCGATCGGCATCTTCGACGAGGGCATGCTCCCCGTCGTCGCGGGCGTCTTCGCCGAGCGCGGGGTCTCCGCCCTGGTCTTCAGGGGTGACGACGGGCTGGACGAGCTCACCATCGCGACGACCTCCACGGTCTGGGTGGTGCGCCAGGGCGCGATGGAGAAGGTGGTCTTCGACCCGGCCGCCCTCGACATCCCCAGGGCGGCGCCCGACGCGCTGCGCGGGGGGGACGTGGAGTTCAACGCCCAGGCCGTCCGCGACCTGGTCGGCGGCAAGACGGGACCGGTCCGTGACGCGGTGCTGCTGAACGCCGCCGCCGCGCTGGTCGCCCTCGACGGCACGGGCGAGGGCGCGGGCGCAGGTGACGACCTGAACGCCGCGCTGGCCGCGGGCTACGAGCGCGCGACGCGGGCCGTCGACTCCGGCGCCGCCGCCGAGACCCTCGATCGCTGGGTCGAGGTCAGCCGGGCGCTCGCGCCGTCCTGACCCTCGATCGGCAGGTCCTCCCCTCTTGGGCGGATGGAAGATCCGCCCAAGAGAGGATGTGTCGCCGAGGGGAGCCGTTCTAGATTGCGGCCATGTGGCGTGTTGACCCCCTGGACGAGCAGGTGCTCCCCATCGTGCTGTCGTGCGCGGCGCTCGCACTGGGCGTGGCCGTGGCGAGCCTGGTGTGGGAGCGCAGGCTCCTGCTGCTGAGGCTCAGGTCCTGGGAGGCCAGGTTCGCCGACCAGGGGGAGGCCCTGGCCGGTGCCCGGCTCGCGCAGCGGCGGGCACGCATCGCCCGCGAGCTGCACGACGTCGTCGCCCACGGGATCAGCATGATGACGCTCGGGGTGGGCGCCGGACGGATGATCATGGACAAGGATCCCGAGCGGGCCAGGCAGACCCTGCGGGTGGCCGAGGAGACGGGACGCCAGGCACTCGTCGAGCTCCAGCGCACCCTCTCGTTGCTCGACCTCGACGGCCCCTCGACCGGCAGGACGCCACAGCCCAGACTGTCCGACCTTCGCGACCTGCTCGCCGAGGTCGGGGAGAAGGGCCTGCGGGTGGACATGGTCGAGGACGGCAGGCCCGCCGAGGTCGGGCTCGCCCTCGAACTGGTGGCCTACCGCATCGTCCAGGAGGCGCTCGCCAACACCCTGAGGCACGCCGGTGCCCGTTCGGCCCGCGTCACCCTGCGCTGGCGGCCGGGTTTCCTCGACGTCCTGGTACGGGACGACGGCAGGACCGTCCCCTCGGCCGCCGCGGGGCACGGCCTGCTCGGCATGCGCGAGCGGGCCACCCTGTTCGGCGGGACGCTGGCGGCGGGGACCCTGCCCGGCGGTGGGTTCGAGGTGCGGGCGAGATTGCCCACCGCGGGCGAGGTGGGAGGCCGCACGGGTGGGGCGGACGAGGGGGACGTCACCGTCGTCGGGCCGCTCCGGGGATTCGCCGGGGTCGGCGAGGCGGACGAGGACGACACGGTCCCGGTCTCGCGCCCCGCCTCGGCCCGTACGGGGGAGGATGCCTCAAGCCCCGGCACGGGGTGAGGATGCCGGGCCTGCGCTCCGGCTCGGCCCGTGCGGGCCGAGGTCATACCCCGGTGCTCGCCTACGTCGTCTCCGTCAGTCGGACTCGCCGAGGCCGATCGAGAAGGCGGCGTCCAGGTCGTGCCGCGAGTAGGCGCGGAAGGCGACGTGGGTCTCGGTGTGCAGCACCCCGTCGACCTTGTTGATCCGGCCGGGGACGACCTCGGCGATCTCCTCGTAGGAGGTGACGCGGACCATGGCCATCAGGTCGTACTCCCCGGTTATGGAGTAGACCTCGCTCACCCCGTCGATCTCGGCGACCGTCTGGGCGACCTCGGGGATCCGGTCCACCTCGGCGTTGATGTGAACGATCGCGGTGACCACGAGCTTCCTCCTCGTTGAGTGCGGCTTGCCGCCTCAGAAGCTATCAGCGCGGCCGTCAGCGCAGCGGGCGGCCCTCACGTGCCCTGCGCGGCTCGGCCGTCCGGTAGGCGCGGTCGATGCGGGCCTTGAGCCGGCCCGCGCCGGAGACGGGCAGGCTCCAGGTGCCCTCCACCTGCACCAGCCGCACTCCCGGCGACTCCAGCCAGCGCAGGACGCACTCCGTCTCCTCCGCGCTGGCGGCGTGGACCGGCCCGGGCCCTCGCGCCACCGTCTCCGCGGTGGCGGTCAGCGCCTCGACGAACGGGGTGGGGTGGGCGCCCCTCGGCATCACCCCGGCCGAGGCGAGCCGCCCGTAGCGGACGACGTGGATCTCCCAGGCGCCGTCGGGCAGGGGGGCGGCGGCGACCATCTGGGAGATCGTGGTCAGCGATCGCAGCCGTTGCATGCGGGCCGAGGTGCGGACGTAGGAGGCGAGCCGGTCGCGGTCGGCCGCGGCCTCCTCGTAGCGCTGGTCCAGGGCGAGGCGCTCCATCCTGGCCTCGATCGCGGAGAAGACCGGGGCCGCGTCCAGCTCCATGGCCCGGCGGGCCGCCACGACGTGCACGGCGTACTCTTCCGGGCTCTGGCGGCCCTCGCACGGCGCCCCGCACCTCCCGATCTCGGCGAGGGCGCAGGCGGAACGCCTGGTGCGCGGGGTGATCCGTTCGGTGCACTGCCGCAGCGGGACCGTCTCGTGCAGGGCCGTGCGGGCGTCCTCGGCGGCGCGGACGCTGTTGAACGGGCCCAGGTAGGAGGCCGCGTCGTCCTTGACCTCGCGGACGACCGACAGGCGGGGGAACGGCTCGTCGGTCAGCTTGAGCCAGAACATCTTCTCGGGGAAGCGCGACCTGCGGTTGTAGCGGGGCTTGGCCGAGCCGATCAGCCGCAGCTCCCTCACCTCGGCCTCCAGTGAGGTCGCACAGCCGATGGTCCGCACCCTCGCGGCGATGCCGATCATCTCGCGGACGCGGGGCCTGGTCTCGCTCGCGGTGAAGTAACCGCGCACGCGGTTGCGCAGGTTGGTGCTCTTGCCGACGTAGAGCGGGTCACCGCCCTCGTCCTCGAACACGTAGACGCCGGGACCCGCGGGAACCGCGTCGGCCAGGTGCCGCTTGCGACGCTGCTCGGGAGTGGGAGCGCGGACGAAGCCCTTGAGCTCCTCCAGCGTCCGCACCCCGAAGGAGCCCGCCCGCTCCAGCAGGGCGTGCAGCACGTCGACGGTGGCCTGCGCGTCGGCGAGCGCCCGGTGGCAGGGCTCGGTGCCGCTGAAGATCCTGGCCAGGGTGGCCAGCTTGCAGTTGGGCGCCTCGTCGCGGGTGAGCAGCTTGCGGGCGAGATCGACGGTGTCGACGACCTGGTGGGCCGGCGGGGGATACCCGTGCGCGGCGCAGGCCGCCTTGAGGAATCCGAGGTCGAACCCCGCGTTGTGCGCCACGAGGGTGGAACCCGTGGCGAACTCCAGGAAGGACGGCAGCACCGACTCGATCCTCGGCGCGGCCACCACCATGCTGTCGGTGATGCCCGTCAGCACCGAGATGAACGGCGGGATCGGCGAGCCGGGGTCGACCAGGGTGGCGAACTCGCCGAGCACCTCGCCGCCCCTGACCTTGACGGCGCCGATCTCGGTGATCGCGTGCTCGCCCGCGGAGACGCCGGTGGTCTCCAGGTCGAACACGACGAAGGTGACCTGGCTGAGCGGGGTGCCCAGCTCGTCGAGTGTTCCCTGTACGGCGTAGTCCACGATTCACGACCATAGAAGCCTCGACCGACATTTACCGCACCGGGCCCTTCCGCGCCCGGTGCGCGCCGGGCGCGGGGAGAGCCCGCGGCCTCCACGGATCCGCGAGGGCCTCCGACGGGCCTTCGATCGGGCCTCCGACGGGCTTTCGCGTGCCTTCACGAGTGCCTTCAGGGGGACTTTCACGGGTGTTCTCTCCGGGGCCTCAGCCCCAGTGGCTTCCGTCCAGCATCCGTTCGAGGGCGGCCCGGTGCATCACCAGGTCGTCGGGATCGCCCGGCATGACCCGCTCGCCGAAGTGGATCCTGCGGTGCTCGACGCGGGCCATGATGATGCCGTGCCTGAGGGCGGCGTACGTCTCGTAGAACTCCATGTCCCGAGGCTTGTATCCCGTTATTTCGTAGTACGTCTGGCAGACATCCTCGCGCCGCATGAAGTCCGGTATCCCCGGCAGCTCCATGAACTCGGTGATCTCCTGGAAGAAGGCGTGCAGGAAGATCATCCAGGAGATGTCCAGCTCACGGGGGCCGATCGCGGCCATCTCCCAGTCGAGCACCGCAACGGGGGTGAAGTCCTGGTACATCACGTTGCCGATACGGGCGTCACCCCAGGTCAGCACGTCGGGTCCGGGATCCGCCGGCCAGTGCTCCTCCAGCCAGGCGAACGCCCGCTCCAGCAGCGGCACGGGCATGGAGCCGTGCGCCCACTCGTAGTAGGCCCGCTGTTCCTCGACGTGCCTGCGCAACGCCGTTTCGCCCGTCCCCGGGCTCCGCAGGGGGCGTAGCTCCTCCGCGGTGAAGCGGGCGTCGTGCAGCGTGGCCAGGATCTCGACGCTGCCGCGCTGCAGCCGGTCGCGGTCGGCGGGGGAGGCGTCCAGCAGCCGGCTCCCGAAGGTGTAGGGCATCACGTCCGGCGGTATGTCGCCGGTGAGCCGCTCCATCACGAAGAACGGGGCGCCCAGCGGGCCGGGGTCGGGCTCGTACCACAGGGTCCGGGGCGCGAGCACGCCCGCGCGCTCCCTCGCCAGCCGCATGACCTCGTACTGCCTGCCGAGGTCGTAGCCGGGGAAGACCGGGACGGCCTCGTCCGCCGGGGCCATCCTGGCGACGCACGGAAGGTCGTACCCGCCCTCGGCCGAGGTCCAGGAGGCGTCGAAGAACAGGGTCTCGCTGGACATGCCGTTGTTCAGGGGACGGGAAAGCGGAGAGATCGTGGCCGGGCCTCCCACCCTCAGGGAGAGCCACGACCTCATCCGCTCGCGTAACTCCCCGAGGTCGCGGGTCGAGGTCCGTATCTTCTCGCTCCGCCGGTCGTGCTCGTTCGTCGGCTCATGCATCGCGCTCTCCCGGGTGGCGTACGTCACAAGGTGATCCGCCAGTCGTAACCCAGCAGCAAGCGCTTGTCCATAAAGCGTTCACGGCCTCGTCGATCACCGGCCCACGTACGGTCAGGTCGGGGTCACGGTGCGGTAGCCGTACCCTTGACGTGAAGACCGATCCGAGTAGGGGCCGTGATGAGTTCAGCCGGAGAGGGCCTGTCTCGTCCGTTACCCGAGCAGGTTCGCTTACACGTCGTGGAGCTGGCCGCCCAGATCCTCGGTTCGATGCCCGCGGCCTCGGTGCCACTTCCGCTGAAGGGGATCGCCAGGTTCGATCCCCGCAAGCGGGCCAGGCTGGGCGGCGCCCCGATCGCCGCGCAGCTGGAGGTCGACAAGAAGTTCCGTGAGCTGGTCGCGGAGACGCTGACCGCGGGCTGGCCCGAGCTGGTCGCGAGCCTGGCCGAGGGCACGGTCCCGCCGGCGGCCGAGCCCGTCATGGTGGCCGCCGCCGCATACCTGACCAGGCCGCCGGGCTGGGCGGACATGGTGGAGGCGGCCCGCGCCGAGCTGGAGAGGTCGGCCGTCGCGGCCGAGGGCTCCGCCCAGGAGCAGACGGTCTCCCGGCTGCGCGAGCAGCTGGCCGCCCAGAAGACCGCGGCCAAGGAGGAGTCCGAGCGGCTGCGCGAGCAGCTCAAGACCTCACGTTCGGAGGTCTCCGACCTGCGCCGCAGGCTGCACGAGGCCCGCGAGCGGACCAAGGCGGCCGAGGCGCGTGCCGCCGCGGCCCAGGAGGTGGCCGACGAGGCCAAGGCCGCCGCGCTCTCGGCGGGCAGCACCGTGGAGAGCGAGCTGCGCCGCCTGCGCGAGCGGCTCGCCGACGCCGAGCGGCAGCTGGAGTCGACGCGCAGGGCCGCGCGCGAGGGCCGCAGCGTGGAGGACACCAAGGTCCGGATGCTGCTCGACGCCCTGCAGGACGCCGCCGCCGGGCTGCGCAGGGAGCTCGCCCTGCCCTCGGGCATCCACCGTCCCGCCGACTCGGTCGCCTCGGTGGCGCCGGGCAGGCAGGGGGTCCAGGCGGTTCCCGCGCGGGCGCTCGCCGACGACGATCCCGCCCTGCTCGACCAGTTGCTCGCGCTGCCACAGATCCATCTGATCGTCGACGGCTACAACGTGACCAAGGCCGGTTACGGAACGTTCACCCTGGCCGACCAGCGAAGCCGCCTTCTCACCGGTCTCGGCGCGCTCTACGCGCAGACCCGCACCGAGCTGACCTGCGTCTTCGACGGCGCCGAGCTGAACGGGCCGGTCCCGGTGTCGGCACCCAGGGGGGTGCGCGTGCTGTTCAGCGCCCCGAACCAGATCGCCGACGACCTGATCCGCCAGCTCGTCCGCGCCGAGCCCGCGGGGCGCGCGATCGCGGTGGTCTCCTCGGATCGCGAGGTGGCCGAGTCGGTGCGCAGGATGGGCGCGAGGCCGGTGCCCTCGGTGCTTCTTCTCAGACGTCTGGGCCGCGCGTAAACCTTTTCAGGTCGTGGGGCATCGGATCACCCAGGAGGCTCGATTCGTTGACTTTCTCCCCACGGTTGAAGGCGGGGGTCTCCGTGCTGAAAGGGTCCAGATGAAGAAGATCATAACGCTCGCCCTCGCCGTCCTGGCCGCAGGGGCGACCGTCACCACCCCCGCGACGGCCGAGGCGGCCGCCATTCCCAGAGGTTTCCTGCTGTACGAGAAGGACGCCGCCAAGAAGGACAACGATCCCGAGACCAACTGGACGGTCGGCAACTCGGCGAAGGCCAGGCTCGCCGTCAACCCGTGCGACAGGCGCACACTGGCCGCGACCGGCCGCGTGGCCGCCCGGACGGTGACCTTCACCGGCGTGCCGGACTTCATGAAGGTCGAGCAGGTGATCCTGTACGGCTCACGGGCCTCGGCCGCCTCGGCCGTCGCCCAGGTGCGTGCCGCCCTGGTCAAGTGCGCGGCCAGGACCGACTCCGGCGCGAGTTACCGCTACGCCTCCTCGCGCCTGACCGGGCTCGGCGACGAGGCGCTGAGGATCTCCGGCCAGGTCTACTACGGCAGGAAGGCCGGGGTGGGCGGTGACCGGAGCGTGCTGGTCAGGAAGGGCAACGCCGTCCTGGTCTATCTCTGGGCGGGGGAGTACGACAAGCCGGCGAAGGGCGACTGGAGCGTCCAGCTGCGCGACGCCAGGAGGATGACCGCCAAGATCTGCGACATCGCCGCCTGCGGGTAGTGCGACCGGAGTACCGGCGGGAGTGCTTTCCGAGGCCGGGACACCACCCGTTCCCAGGGGGCGCTTCCCGCGGTGCCCCCCTGCGGCCGAGGTACCGCTCCTGACAGGGCCGTCTCCCGCGGCCGACGACGCCCTCCGGGGAGAAAGCCGTCGGCCGCGGGTAAAGCGGTCACCTGCGAACAAGGAGCAAACCCGGTGAAAAGGTGAGTCAACCATTACTTCTTCTGTACTATTCGCCGCAGGTCTGGTGCAGTCGGGAGGCGTTGACGTGGCCGTGGCGGGTTTGCCGGTTGGACTGATTCGGATACCGGTGGCGGTAGGGCTCGCTCTCGCGCTGTTGACGATGCCGGTGAGCGGAGCGTCCGCCCAGCTGAGGCCGACCCCCGCCGAGGCGAAGAAGAAGCTGGAGAAGCTCAACGAGCAGGCCGACCAGATCGTCGAGAAGTACAACCAGGCCTCGGAGAAGTGGAAGCGGGCCAGGAAGAAGTACGGCGATCTGAACGCCGATCTGACCCGCCAGAACAAGCAGGTCGCCGGGCTGCGCAAGGAGCTCGTCTCGATGGCCGTCAGCAGCTACCAGGTCGGGTCGATCAACGGCTGGGAAGGCATGATCTACCAGTCCGACCCCGGTGCCCTGCTGAGCGGCCTGGCGGCCGCCGACCAGATGTCCACCTCCCGCGCCCAGTCGCTGAACGCCTTCGACGAGGCCACCAAGGCGCTGCGGATCGGCCGGGACGAGGCGAAGAAGGCCCTGGTCGACGCCGACAAGACGCGGGACGAGCTGGCCGAGGAGAAGGCCAAGGCCGAAAAGATGGTGAGGGCACAGACGAAGCTCCTGCGCGAGCTCAACGCCTTCAAGGTGGGCAACCCGCAGAGCACCGGGGTCCAGTACACCGGCTCAGCCTCGGGCAACGCCCGCGCCGCCCTGCAGTTCGCCTTCGCCCAGATCGGCAAGCCCTACCGGTACGGCGGCACGGGCCCGGCAGGCTGGGACTGCTCCGGCCTGGTCCAGGGCGCCTGGCGCAACGGGGGAGTCTCCCTTCCCCGGACGACCTGGGAGCAGTGGAGCTGGGGTGCGAGCCGCAAGGTCTCCCTGAGCGACCTCCAGCCCGGCGACCTCATCTTCAGCGAGGGCCTCGGCCACGTCAGCATGTACGCGGGCAACGGCCAGATCGTGCACGCCCCGCAGACGGGCGACGTCGTCAAGACCGTCCCGCTGTCGTCCTACGGCCGTCGTATCGTCGGAGCCGTCCGCCCCTGAGCGTTGCCCCGCGGCGTTGTCAGTGGCCGTCAGTGGTCGTCAGTGGCCGCCATGACCCCCGGTGGCGCCCGGTGCCCCAGGCGGTTCCCCGGTGCTCCCCTGTGGCTCAGCGGCCCCACGGCGGCTCCGTCCGCAGTGGCCTGCGAGGCGACGGCGAGGCTCCCGCGCCGGGTGGGGTGCCGGAAAAAACCGGATGTGCCGGGCGCGGTGCTGCTGCGAGCATCGGAACATGATCAAACCATGGATACCCGACGAGCTCGCGTACGCCGGACCTGAGCACCTCGACGCCGCGTTCGTCGCCGGGTTCGACCGGAAGCAGGGCAGGCCCGACCCCGAAGAGGACCTCGCCGTGCTCGCGAGGCACGGCGTGGGGGAGAGCGCGACGGTGGTGGAGTTCGGCGCGGGGACCGGACAGTTCGCCCTGGCCGCGGCGCGGCGGTTCTCGCGGGTGGTGGCGGTGGACGTCTCCCCGGCGATGCACGACTTCCTGGCCGCCCGTGCCGCCGAGAACAGGCTCTCCGCGGTCGAGTGCGTGCGGGCGGGCTTCCTGTCCTACGAGCACACCGGGCCGCCCGCCGACGCGGTCTACACCCGCCACGCACTCCATCAGCTCCCCGACCTCTGGAAGGCCGTCGCGCTCGACCGCGTCGCGCGGATCGTACGGCCGGGGGGCGTCCTGCGCCTGCGTGACCTGATCTTCGACTTCCGGCCGGACGAGGCCGACGCCGTGTTCGGCCGCTGGCTCGACGGCGCGGCGGACGACCCCGCGCTCGGCTACACGCGCGAGGACTACGCCGAGCATCTGCGCACCGAGTACAGCACCTTCAGATGGCTGCTCGAACCGATGCTGGACGCCGTCGGCTTCGAGATCGTCGAGGCGGACTTCCAGCAGTCGATCTACGGGGCCTACACCTGTGTCAGGCGCTGAGAGCGTCCGGCCGACCGTCCGGGAACGGTCCATCATCGGTGGATCACGATGAGTGTGACGAACATTACGAAACCGTGATTTGCCGGGCGTGATGCGAAGGATGTGACGAGGGTCATATCTCATTAGCATAAATGGCCATTAAGCAGGGATAACAGGAAGATCAAGAAGGGGGCCGGCCCTCCCGGATTTGGGGAATGCTTTGCCGAACGTTGGGGATCGGGGTAACTTCTGGCGTCGCGACGTGCAAGCCACGCCGTCGCGGTGAATGTCGGTCTTCGGGCCGGTTCCCTTATAAGAATCCAGCCGGCCGCCGTGCCCCCACCCGGGGGCGGAGATCATTGCGGCGGCCCGCCGAATCCATGCAGCCAGGAGGCATGGAACCGGGGACCCAAAAGGCCCAGCACGCTGCGGCCAGGGGTGAATCGGCATGTTTATGCCGTAGGGCATCTTCCAAGCCCGAATCCGTCAGCTAACCCGGTAGGCATCAGTGGAAGCCCCAAGGAGAAATCCTGTCCAGCACCCTGCACAACCCTCGTCTGTCGCGCCTTTTCCGCCTTTCCCTCGGCGGTATCGCCCTCACGTTGACCGCCTCAGCCGGAGCGGTCACCCTCGGGCCCACGGCGGCGCAGGCGGCGGACGGTCCCCCCGAGATCCTGGTCAACAGCGCGGCCGGCGTCTCTGAGAAGACCGAAAGCACCACCAAGACCGTCACTCAGGCCTCGGCCACAGCCACGGCGAAGGCCACAGCCACGGCGAAGGCCAAGGTGAAGGCCAAGGCCAAGATGAGCAAGGCGGCACGACAGAAGGTACGGGCCGGTAAGGCGGTCTCGACGGCCAAGAAGCAGATCGGCACCCCTTACCGCTGGGGAGCCTCCGGGCCCGGAGCGTTCGACTGCTCGGGGCTCGTCCGGTACGCCTGGAAGAAGGCGGGTGTGTCCCTCCCCAGGGTCACCCACAGCCAGTACAGGGCGATCAAGAAGAAGGTCTCGTGGAGCAAACTGCGCCCCGGTGACCTGATGTTCTTCAGCGGGAAGGGCCACGTCGGCATGTACGTCGGCAAGGGCAGGATGGTCCACTCGCCGAGCAGTGGCAAGACGGTTCGTGTCGTGAAGCTGGCGGGCTACTACAAGTCCTCCTTCGCCGGAGCGGCACGACCCGGAGCCTGAGCCCGGGTGGGGGACCCGGGACCGCGTCGAGCGCGGCTCCCGAACTCCGAACCCGGGTGCCGGACCCGAGCACGGCGCCCGAGCGCCGGACCCGGGCACGGTGCCTGAGCACCGCGCCCGAGTACGGGAGCCCGAGCCCGCGTCCGGGCACACGCCGGAGGCGCGTCGAAAGCACGCGCCGAAAGCACACGCCCGAGCACGGAAAAGCGGCCCCGGCCCCCCCCCCCCCGGGGCCGGGGCGGGGCCACCCCCCCCCCGTCGCCGGATCATCGGACCGCCGAACGCCGACCGCCGGCCGAGTTCGCGGCGGGCCCGTCCCGCAACCGAGACTACCTCCTGGCC
>NZ_JBEPDA010000012.1:200346-216662 GCF_040299985.1 Streptosporangium sp. NPDC000563
AACCCACCCCCCCCCCCCCCAAACCCCCCCCCCCCCCCCCCCCCCGGCGGCCCGGGGCCGCTCCATGCCGGTCGAGATGCCGGTCAAGTACCATCGGCTCGTATGTCCGTCCCGAAAGGGCGCCGCGCCGTGCTCGCCGGGATGCTGGCGCTGATGAGCGCCGGTCCGTTCGCCGGGACGGGCCCCCTCCTGGCCGGAGCCGCACCGCTCCTCCCGCACGGCCCGTACGACGCCCGGCGCCTCCTCCGGGACCCGGGCGACCTCCGCGACCTGTGGCCGGGTGCCGCCGTCACCGTCAGGGGCGAGCACTCCCTCGTGATCGGCCACGGCGTCCCCGACGCCGTCCTGCGGGATCTGGCGGCGAGGGCCGACCGCGCCCGCGCGACGATCGCGGAGATCTGGGGGCCGGTCCCCGCGGTGATCCTCTTTCCCGCCGGCGACGCCGAGGCCGCGACGCTCGCCGGAGCCGGCAGCACCCGCGGCCTGGCCGCGATGGCGACCGCGGACCGGGTGATCGTCCTGCCCTCGGGATACGCCAGGCTCACCGAGACCGGCAGGGACGTGGTGATCACCCACGAGCTCGCCCACGTGGCCACCGGCGCGACCCGTGGTGGCCGGGTGCCGATGTGGCTGTCGGAGGGCTTCGCCGACTACGTGGGCTACCGCGACGCCGGGATCGCGGTGCGTACGGCCGCCGCCGAGCTGGCCACCGAGGTGCGCGCGGGCGTCCTGCCCGAGCGTCTGCCGGGACCGGCCGACTTCGCCCCCGGGGCGCCGAGGCTCGCGCAGGCGTACGAGGAGGCGTGGCTCGCCTGCCGGTTCGTCGCGGAGCGCTTCGGGGAGAAGGCGCTGGTGAGGCTCTACGGTAGCGATGTCGGGAGCGCGCTCGGCCTGTCGCCGGCCGAGTTCACCGCATCCTGGCGCGACTACCTCGGGAAGGAACTCACGTGACGCTGAGCACGAAGGACGCGCCCTCGGGCGTGCGGTCGGCGGGATGGGCGACGGCCGGCCTGGGGGCGGTCACGCTGGCGGTCGTGGCGTTCACCACGCCTTGGAGCGTGCTGCCCGACGGAGCTCCGCCCGTCACCCCCGATCCGGCCCGCGACTTCACCGCCGAGCAGATCGCCAGGGCCGAGACGTTCGACGCGCTGGTCAGCCTTCCCGGCTACCTGTCGCTCGGCCTGACGCTGGTCGTGGCGGGGGTGCTGATCGCCACCCCGCTGGGCGCGCGGCTCGTCGACCGGCTGCCGGGGCCGTGGTGGCTGCGGACGTTGCTCGGCGTGCTGGCGCTGTCGGTGGCCGTGGCGATCCTGCGCTGGCCCCTGGGGATGTGGTCGGAGGGCTACCTGCGCGACTTCGGGCTGTCCACCCAGGCCTGGCCCGCGTGGGCGGCGGACCGGGCCAAGAGCACCGGCATCGGCGCCGGGCTGACCGCGATCATGGTGGTGGCGGTGATCGGCCTGGCGCGACGCTACCGGCGCTGGTGGATCCCCGCGGCGGCCGGGGCGTTCGTCCTGACCGTCGCGGCCTCCTTCGCCTACCCGGTGCTCATCGAACCGGTCTTCAACGACTTCAGGCCGCTGGAGGCCGGGCCACTGCGCGACGACTTGCTCGCGATGGCCGACAGGGACGGCGTGCCGGTCGAGAACGTGCTCGTCGCCGACGCCTCCCGGCGGACCACCGCGCTCAACGCGTACGTCTCGGGTTTCGGCGCGACCCGCAGGATCGTGGTCTACGACACGCTGCTGCGCGCGCCCGCCGACGAGGTCGAGCTGGTGGTCGCGCACGAGCTGGGCCACGCCAAGGCGGACGACGTGCTGTGGGGCACGCTCGTCGGTGGCCTGGGCGCGGCGTTCGGGGCGTGCCTGCTGTACGTGGTGACCTCGGCGGGAGGCGTGCGGCGCAGGGCCGGGGTCACCTCACTCGGCGACCCGAGGGCGGTGGGGCTGGTGATGGGGGTGCTGAGCCTGGCCACGGTCCTGTCGGGGCCGGCCCAGAACCTGGTGAGCAGGCATATCGAGGCCCGCGCGGATCTGCACGCGCTCGACCTGACGAGGGATCCCGCGACGTTCGTGGCCATGCAGAAACGGCTGGCATTAACCAATATTTCGGATTTATCGCCCGATTTCGTTGAGTATGTACTTTATGTATCGCATCCCACGGCACCGCAGCGCATCGCCATGGCACGCTCCTGGGCCGGGCTGAACGGCCTCCCCGAGCCGTGAGCCGCACGCTGGTCGTCACGAACGACTTCCCGCCCCGCGCCGGAGGGATCCAGTCGTTCGTGTACGGCCTCGTCGCCCGACGCCCGCCCGGCTCGGTCGTCGTCTACGCGCCCCGGTGGACCGGCAGCGCGGCCTTCGACCTGCGCCAGCCGTACCCCGTCGTACGACACCCCACCTCGCTGATGCTGCCCACGCCCGCCGTCGCCCGCCGGGCCGCCGAGCTGGTCGCCGAGTTCGGGTGCGACACCGTGGTCTTCGGGGCGGCGGCGCCGCTCGGGCTGATCGCGCCCAGGATGCGCGAGGCCGGGGCCCACCGCGTCGTCATGGTCACCCACGGCCACGAGGCGGGCTGGACCGGGATCCCGGTCGGCCGCCAGGTGCTCGCCAGGATCGGGGCGAGCGCGGACGTGGTCACCTATCTGGGGGAGTACACCCGGCGCAGGCTGGCCGGGGTGATAGCCGAGGACAAGCTGGTCCGGCTCGCTCCCGGCGTCGACACCGAGGTCTTCCACCCGGGGGCCGGGGGAGGGCGGGTGCGCGCGAGACTCGGCCTGGGAGAGCGGCCGGTGGTGGTCTGCCTGTCCAGGCTGGTGCCGCGCAAGGGGCAGGACACGCTTCTGCGGGCCTGGCCCGGCGTGCTCAGGGACGTGCCCGGCGCGGTGCTCCTCATCGTCGGCGGGGGCCCGTACCGCAGGACCCTGGAGCGGCTGGCCCGGCCGCTGGGCGGCTCGGTCAGGATGACCGGCCCCGTGTCCGAGGCCGAGCTGCCCGGCTACCTCGCCGCGGGCGACGTGTTCGCGATGCCGTGCCGCACCCGACTGGGCGGCGTCGACGTGGAAGGGCTCGGCATCGTCTACCTGGAGGCCTCCGCGAGCGGCCTGCCCGTGGTGGCCGGCTCCTCGGGCGGCGCCCCCGACGCCGTACTGCGCGGGGAGACGGGCCTGGTCGTCGACGGCACCCGCCCGCGGGAGGTCGAGGCGGCCCTGATCGGCCTGCTCAAGGACGGGGCCGGGGCGCGTGCCATGGGGGAACGCGGGCGCGAGTGGGTGGCGCGCGAGTGGAGCTGGGACCTCGCGGCCTCCCGCTTCGCGCGCCTCCTGGAACCGGCGGAGACCCCCTGACGGGAGGACCTGCCTCCTGGCCGTGCAGGGGCCGCTGAGACCTCTGGCGGTGGCGAGACACGCGGTCCTGGGGTCGTGAAGGGATCCCGCTGAGACTCCTCGCGAGAGGTCTCAGATGGGCACCCGGCCGTAAGCGGGGCCGCGCGGACCTCTCAGCCGTGGAGGGATTCGACGGGGACCTCTCGTGAGAGGCCCCAGCGGGCATCCGGTTGTAAGCGGGGCCGTGAAGATCAGCCGTAGAGGGATTCGACCTGCTTGGCGAAGTCGCGCATCACGATATTGCGCTTGATCTTCAGGGTCGGGGTGAGGTGCCCGCTCTCCTCGTTGATGTCGAGGTCGAGGATGACGAACTTCTTGATCTGCTCGGCCTTGGAGACGGACCTGTTGGCGCCGTCCACCGCCTTCTGCACCTCGGCGACGATCGCCGGATCGGAGCTGAGGGTGGCGAGGTCAGCGCCGGTCCTGTCGTTGGCGGCCTTCCACTGCTCCAGGGCCTCGACGTCGAGCGTGATGAGCGCCGCGACGAACGGCCTGTCGTCGCCGACCACCATCGCCTGGCTGATCAGCGGGTGGGCCCGGATGTGGTCCTCCATCGGGGCCGGGGCGACGTTCTTGCCCGCGGCGGTGACGATGATCTCCTTCTTCCTGCCGGTGATGCGGAGATAGCCGTCCTTGTCGAGCTCGCCGATGTCGCCGGTGTGGAACCAGCCGTCCGCGTCGATCGCCTCCGCGGTGGCCGCCTCGTTGTTCCAGTAGCCCTTGAAGACGTGGCGGCCCTTGACGAGCACCTCGCCGTCGTCGCCGATGCCGATGGTGACGCCGGGGAACGGCTTGCCGACGGTGCCGATCTTGTTGGCTCCCGGCATGTTGACCGAGGACGGCGCGGAGGTCTCGGTGAGGCCCCAGCCCTCCAGGGTCTCGATGCCCACGCCGCGGAAGAAGTGGCCGAGCCGCTCGCCGAGGGCGGAACCGCCGGACACCGCCGTCGTCAGCCTGCCTCCGGTCGCGGCGCGGATCTTGCCGTAGACGAGCTTGTCGAACAGGGTGTGCTTGAGCCGAAGGCCCAGCCCCGCGCCACCCGCCGACTCGGCCCTGCTCCAGGCGACGGCGGTGTCGGCCGCGGCGTGGAAGATCTTCCCCTTGCCCTCGGCGGTCGCCTTCTGCTCGGCGCCGTTGTAGACCTTCTCGAACACACGGGGCACGCCCAGCAGGAACGTGGGCTTGAAGGCCTGCAGGTCGGGGGCGACGTTCTTCATGTTGGGGGTGTGCGCGAGGATCGTGGCCGTCTCGATCAGCACGATCTCGATGATGCGGGCGAAGACGTGCGCGAGCGGCAGGAAGAGCAGCGCCGCCCTCTCCTCCACGACGAACAGCCGCTCCAGCGGGCCTTTCGCGACGTTCCTCGCGGTGAACAGCAGGTTGTCGTGGGTGAGGCTGCAGCCCTTGGGCCTGCCGGTGGTGCCCGAGGTGTAGACGATGGTCGCCAGGTCGGCGATGCCGCGACTCGACCTGCGCTCCGCGAGCGTCTCGTCGGAGACCTCGGCGCCGAGCGCGGTGAGCTCCTCCAGGGCACCGCCCTCGATGCGCCAGACGTTCTTGAGGCCGGGCAGGCCGGACGCGTCCTCGCGGATCGTCTCCTCGTGCGACTCCAACTCGGCGAACACGGCCTTCGCGCCGCTGTCGGAGATGATCCAGGCGACCTGGTCGGCGGAGGAGGACTCGTAGATCGGCACGCCCACCGCGCCCGCGGTCCAGATCGCGTAGTCGATCACGGTCCACTCGTAGCGGGTGCGCGACATCAGGGCCACCCGGTCGCCGGGCTCCACCCCGGCCGCGATCAGGCCCTTGGCCACCCCGGCGACCTGGTCGCGGAACTCACGGGCGGTGACGGCGATCCAGTCGTCGCCCACCTTGCGCCGCAGGGCGACGACGTCGGGCTCCTCCTTCGCGCGGCGGAACACGGTGTCGGTGAGGTTGGCGGAGGCGGGGACATCCACCAGCACGGGGACGCTGTACTCGCGCACGGGTCACTCCTGGAGACGCACGATCGATGGGCTGTCTGGAAGTTATCGCGATAAGTTACGTGTGGGTAAATTCGTCACCCAGGCGTTATGAAGACTGATTTCACCGTAGCAAGTACCGTCACAGCGGACCGTCGGCCGCGCCGTACGCCTGCAAGCTGGGCTCGCGCCCTGCGAGATTCGTCCCATATGGCCCTACTCGTTGGTGGTGAGGATGTCTGACATGCGGGTTCACGTCGTCAGTGACGTACACGGAAGAGCCGACGCGCTGGCCCGCGCGGGAGACGGCGCCGACGCGCTCATCTGCCTGGGCGACCTCATCCTGTTCGTCGACTACGAGGACCACTCCCAGGGCATCTTCGCCGAGCTCTTCGGGGCCGAGCGGGCGGGGGAGTTCATCGCGCTGCGTACGGCCAAGCGGTTCGAGGAGGCACGGGCCATGTCCTCCGCGCTGTGGGCCTCGCTGGAGGGCGACCCGCGCGACCACATCGAGCGCTCCGTCCGGCGGCAGTACGGCGAGATCTTCGCCGCGATGCCGACCCCCGCGTACATCACCTACGGCAACGTGGACCTGCCGGTCTACTGGCCGGAGTACGTCAGGGAGGGGCACCGGGTGCTCGACGGCGAGACCGTGGAGATCGGGGGGCTGCGGTTCGGTTTCGTGGGGGGCGGGCTGCGCACCCAGTACCGGACCCCGTACGAGATCGACGACGAGGAGTTCGCCCGCAAGGTCGAGGCCGTCGGCGAGGTCGACGTGCTCTGCTGCCACATCCCTCCCGCGATCCCCGAACTGCTCTACGACGTGGTCGCCCGGCGCTTCGAGCGGGGCAGCGAGGCCACCCTGGAGCTGATCAGACGGACCCAGCCGCGCTACGCCCTGTTCGGCCACGTCCACCAGCCCCTGGCCGCCCGCACCCGGATCGGCAGGACCGAATGCCTCAACGTGGGGCACTTCAGAAACAAAGGCGTCCCCTACGTGCTGGAGCTTTAGCCGATCCGGCGCCGGACGGGCGCCTCGGGGGCACGGCTTCCCGTCGTCGGGTTCCCGTCACCGGCCCGTCACCGGCCCGTCACCGTCCACCGCCGTCGTGGTGTCCCCGCCTGGCCACGCCCGGCCCCGCCGGGCGTACATCGGCGATCGTGAGGCAGTACGGTTGCCCCATGGCTGATCGCACCACCTCCAGCATCAAGATCGGCGCGGACCGGTCGACCGTCATGACGGTCATCGCCGACTTCCCCTCGTACCCGGAGTGGGCCGGTCAGGTGAAGGCCGCGCGCGTCCTGTCCACGGGGGAGGACGGCCGGCCCGCCACGGTCCGGTTCGTCCTCGACGCGGGTGTGATCAGCGACGAGTACACCCTCCGCTACACCTGGCACGGTGAGGAGTCCGTCGACTGGAGCATCGCCGAGGCCGGAAAGATGGTCTCCGGGCTCACCGGGAGCTATCGTCTTGCCGACGCGGGCAACGGCACCGAGGTGACGTACGAGCTCGCCGTGGATCTCAAGGTCCCGATGATCGGCATGATCAAGCGGAAGGCGGAGAAGGTCATCATCGACACCGCCCTGAAGGGGCTGAAGAAGCGCGTCGAGACCCCATGAGGGTGGGGGAGGCGCGGCACGGCGCGGAGCGCGGCTCCACGTCCTTCCGCCGGGAGGTGGCGTGAGCAGGGTCCTGCTCTTCACCGGCAAGGGCGGCGTCGGCAAGACGACCGCCGCCGCCGCGACGGCCACACTCGCCGCCCGGTCCGGGCTCAAGACCCTGGTGGTCTCCACCGACACCGCCCACTCGCTCGCCGACGCCCTCGGCGTGCGCGCGGGCGGGGAGCCCACGGAGATCGCGCCCGGTCTCTCCCTCTACCAGGTCGACACCCAGAAGGTGCTGGAACGCCAGTGGGGCGAGCTGCGCGACTACGCCAGGGGCGTCTTCGCCGAGCTCGGCCTCGACGAGGTGACCGCCGAGGAGATCACGGTGCTGCCCGGCGCCGAGGAGATCATCGCGCTCCTCGAACTGCGCGAGCAGGCGCGCACCGGCCTGTGGGACGTCATCGTCATCGACTGCGCCCCGACCGCCGAGACACTCCGGCTGCTCGCCCTGCCCGAGGCCCTCGACTGGCACGTGAACCGGCTGCTGCCCGTCGGCAGGCGGCTGCTC
Source organism: Streptosporangium sp. NPDC000563 (assembly GCF_040299985.1). NCBI lineage: Bacteria > Bacillati > Actinomycetota > Actinomycetes > Streptosporangiales > Streptosporangiaceae > Streptosporangium > Streptosporangium sp. NPDC000563. The sequence continues at coordinate 207,866 of NZ_JBEPDA010000012.1, forward strand.
GGCGCCCTTTCCCCGCTGGTCCGCCGCCTGGCGCAGGTCAGCATGCCGGAAGACCACGTGATCGGCGCGGGCGAGCGGCTCCACCGGGGCCTGCTGGAGGTTCGCGAACTGCTCACCGGACCCGACGCGAGCGTCCGGCTGGTGCTCACCCCCGAGGCCGTCGTGCTCGCCGAGGCCCGGCGCACGCTGACCTCCCTCAGCCTGTACGGCTACCGGGTGGACGCGGTGGTCGCGAACCGTGTCTTCCCCGCGGAGGGCGCCGACCCGTGGCGGGAGAGATGGGTGCGAGCCCAGGCCCGCCACCTGGCCGAGGTCGAGGAGTCGTTCGCGCCGCTGCCCGTGCACATCGTGCCGTACCTGGAGGCCGAGCCCGTCGGCCTCGACGCCCTCATCACCGTCGCCGAGGCCATGTACGGCGAGAGCGACCCCTTCGCGCCGCCCTCCGTCGACCCGCCGCTGCGGATCACCGCCGACGGCGAGCTGTTCCTCGCCCTGCCGCTCGCGGACAAGGACGAGGTGGATCTGGCGCGCAAGGGCGACGAGCTGATCGTCAACGCCGGTTCCTACCGCCGTGTCCTGGCCCTGCCCGCCGCACTGGCCCGCAGGCCGGTGCGGGACGCCGCGCTCCGAGATGGGTTTCTCCGGGTACGGTTCGAATCGGGAGGGCCTGATGACCGATAACACGAATGACGCTGAGAAGACCCCGAAGCCGCGTGCGCCGAGGAAGCCGCGGAAGAGTGCCGCCGCGAAGCCGCCGCCCGAGGTCGGAGACATCGGGGGCGCCGAGAGCACCGAGAGCACCGAGAGCACCGAGAGCGCCGAGAGCACCGAGAGCACAGGAAACGTCGAGGCCGCCGGGGGCGCGGGGGCCGCGGGCAAGGCTCAGAGGAGCCGCCGACCGGCGAAGACGACGGCCAGGAAGAGCCGGCCCGTGGAGCCGGCCGGGGAGTCCCCGCGGGGAGGACCTGCCGGGTCGCCTGAGCCCGTCGAGCCCGTCGAGCCCGTCGAGCCCGTTGTGCGGGCTGAGCCGGTGGAGGCCGTCGAGCGACAGCAGGACGCGGGGGAGCCCGTGCGGGCCGAGCGTGTCGAGAAGGTCGCGCGCCTGGAGGTGGTCGAGGTGGAGACCGTGGCCGAGGCCGCGCCCTCCGAGCGGCCCCCGGGCTCCGGCCAGGCTCCGGGTTCCGAGCAGGTCTCGCCCGCCGAGCAGGCCGAGCGCGACGCGCGCGCCGAGTGGTTCGAGCGCGCCGACCGGGCCAGGCGTGAGGAGCGGGCGGCCGGATGGACCCCTTGGTCCCGGCCGGGCGACCGCGCCGAGGCCACGAGCCGGGAGAAGGACACCGCCGCCGAAGAACGAGCGCGTGAGGAGCGGGCACGTGAGCAACGTGCGCGCGACGAGCGGGCGCGTGAGGAGCGGCGGGTACGGGAGGAGCGGTCCCAGGGGGGCAAGGACCCGCTGGGCACCGCCGCCGAGGAGGCGTTCAAGCTCTTCGACACCCTGCAGCAGAAAGCCACCAGGGAACTGCGCAAGAATCTGATCAAGGGCACGATGACCGGGGTCGGCAGCGCGCTTTCCGGTGGCGGGCGCGGAAGAAGAGAGCGGGACGTGTGGGAGGAGGCGGTCTCGGAGCATGAGGAGTACATCTGCCGGGCCTGCCCCGTCTGCCGCGCGATGGCCGCGCAGCGTGAGTCGGGCGGCGGCGCCGTCACCGACCACCTCATGCAGGCGGGCACCGAGCTGTTCGCCGCCTTCAAGTCGGCCGTCGACGGACTCGGCAAGCCCGCGCCCGCACAGCGGGAGCGCGAGCGCGAGCGAGGAGACACCCCCGTGGAGCACATCGACCTGGGGTGAGCCCAGGGGGAGAGGATGAATGGACAATGGCGCTGACCATCGGTGTGGACATCGGCGGTACGAAGGTCGCGGCGGGAGTCGTCGACGAGGACGGCCTGATCATCGAGCATGCTCTGCGGCCCACCCCGGCGGAGAATCCGGACCAGGTGGCCAACACGATCGGTGACGTGATCCTGGAGCTCTCCAAGGACCGGGAGATCGAGGCCGTCGGACTCGGCGCGGCCGGGTTCGTCGACGAGACCAGGTCCATTGTCCGCTTCGCCCCCAACCTCGCCTGGCGCGAGGAGGCGCTGCAGAAGAAGGTCTCCGACATGGTCGGCCTTCCGGTCGTGGTGGAGAACGACGCCAACGCGATGGCGTGGGGCGAGGCGAGGTTCGGCGCGGGACGCGGCGAGACCCACCTGGTGTGCGTGACCGTCGGCACCGGCATCGGCGGAGGCATCGTCTTCGACGGCTCCCTGTACCGGGGGCGCTGGGGCATGGGCGCCGAACTCGGCCACATGCAGGTGGTCCCCGACGGGCGCCTGTGCGGGTGCGGCAACCTCGGCTGCTGGGAGCGGTACGCGAGCGGCAGCGCCCTCGTGATGGAGGCCAAGCTGATCGCCGAGGCCGAGCCGGACCGGGCCGTCAAGCTCCTGGAGATCGCCGGAGGAACGCCCGACCAGATCGAGGGCCAGGAGGTCACCGAGGCGGCCAGGCAGGGCGACCCGGCCGCGCTCGCCGCGTTCTCCTCGATGGCCCGCTGGATCGGCCAGGGCCTGGCCGACCTCGCCGCCGTCCTCGACCCGGGCTGCTTCGTCCTCGGCGGCGGCGTCTCGCGCGCCGCGGACCTGTGGATCGACGAGACCCGCGAGTTCTTCAACACCCACCTGAGCGGACGGGGGCACCGCCCGCTGGCCGAGGTCCGCTGCGCCGAACTCGGCCCCTCGGCGGGCCTGGTGGGCGCCGCGGACCTCGCCCGCAGGCGCTGACGGCCTCCTCGCCATCCGTACCGGTCGCCCGCATGCCAATCGGAGCGGGCGACTGGTATGCCCTGCGGCGCGCGGTTATCCTCGCGGCACGCGTCGCGAATCGAGGTGGCCGGGTGCTCAGGATCGCCAGCTACAACGTGCGCTCCATGAAGGACGACGTCCCGGCGCTGGGACGGGTGGTCGCCGCGCTCCGCGCCGACGTGCTCTGCGTGCAGGAGGCGCCCCGTTTCCTGTTCTGGCGTCGCAGGAGAAGGCGGCTCGCCTCATTCGGCGGGCTCGCCGTGGCCGCGGGCCGCCGCAGGGGCGGGGTCGCGGTGCTGACCGGCCCCGGGGTGCGGCTGCTGCACGGGGAGGGCCGTCTCCTGGAGTCCTTCTTTCCCCTGGAGCGGCGCGCCATCGCGATCGCCGTGGTGGAGTCGGGGGGACGGCGGGTCGCCGTCGGCTCCGTCCATCTGGATCTCGACGAGACCGCCCGGCGCCGCCACGCGGACGAGGCGGTGAGGTTGCTGAGGGCGGTGGCCGACCGGTTCGACGCGCTGCCGGTGCTGGCGGGAGACATCAACGAGCAGTCCGGTCAGCCGAGCTGGCGTCACCTCACCGAGCGGCTCACCGACTGCTACCCGGTCTCGCCGCGCGGCGACGGCTTCACCTTTCCCGCCAAAGGCCCGCACAAGCGGATCGACGCGATCTTCGCGGTGGAGGGCCTCTCGGTGGTCTCCTGCGGCGGGGCCGACGCGGACCCCGCCGACCTGGTGGCCGCCACCGACCACCTGCCGGTGATCGCCGAGCTTGACCACTCGCGCCCCGGGACCGGCCAACCGGATCCGGCCACGGGTACCGGCTCCGGTACGGGCCCGGTGAGGTCACCCGATGTGGGCGGGCCGCGGGGCGCCACGCGGGACGACCCCGATACGGGCCTTTCCGGGGAGCCGGACGCGGGTCTTCCCGGGGAGCCGGACGTGGGTCTTATGAGGGAGCCCGGATGACGAGCGGTTCCGTGCCAGGGAAAATTTCCGTGACGGGGAAAGGACGTCTTTCCAGATAGCGCCCGTCAAGTGAGGAGACCGGCACGCGGGGAGTGGATGAGCCCCGTACCATTTGAAACATGACCCGTCGCCTTCCGCGGCGTGCGCTGGTTCTCTGCGCGGGAGGCCTGCTCCTGCTGTCCTCGCAAGCGTTCCCAGCCCATGCCGACCCTGTCAGCCCGCCCGCGATCGAGGCGTGGCAGGCTCCGGTGAGCGCGGGCCTGAGCAGTGACGGGTCGCTGTCCGACGTGGTGGGGGTCTCGGCCACGAGCGTGTGGGCGGTCGGCCAGCAGAGTGTCTGGGACGTCTGGCAGAGCCGGGGCGCGATCACCCACTGGGACGGCTCCTCGTGGAGCGAGGTCGGCATCCGCAACGACCCGACCGGCGCCGGGCCGCTGCGCTCGGTCGCGGCGGCCTCACCGACCGAGCTGTGGGCCGTCGGCGAGGGGCACGACGGCCTCCCCTACCTGGCGAGGGGAGACGGGGCGTCCTTCGACAGGGTCATCGTCGACAAGCTGCACGCCGGCGACTGGCTGGGCGGGGTGGCGGCCGTTCCGGGCCGGGTGGTCGCCGTCGGGCGGCGCGACAAGGTGCCCATGGTCGTGACCGGCACCGGCTCGAAGTGGAAGCTCACCCAGCTTCCCGACAAGGGCGCGCTGTACGGGGTGGCGCTGTCGGGCAAGAGCGACGGGTGGGCGGTGGGCGACACCGGCGGCAAGCCGTTGATCATGAAGCAGTCCGGTGGGCGCTGGAAGACCTACAAGACCCCCCGGATTCCGGGCGGCTACCTGCGTGACGTCCACCTCGACGGCCCCAAGCGGGCCCTCGCCGTCGGCGGCGTCTACCGGGAGAACGGGGGGATCGTCCCGCTCGCCCTGTCGTGGAACGGCAAGAAGTGGTCTCGGGTCTCCCTCCCCGAGGGAGACGTCCGGCTGTACGGGGTGACGGGCGACCGCAAGGGCCGCTACTGGATCTCCGGGGTCGATCTGGATCGACCGGGGGAGGCCTTCCTGCTCCGGTACGACGGGCGCAAGGTCAAGACGCTGCGCGGCCCTGAGACCGCCGCTCCCCGGACGGTGCGGCTCCAGTCGGTGGCCTACCTGCCGGGCACCGACACCGTGTGGACCGTCGGCCACGTGGTCGACGCCTCCGGCAAGTACACCGACGTGATCGAGCGCTTCGGCGACTCGGCGCGTGCCGGATCGGCACGCACCAAGCAGTAGCGGACTCGGGGCGCACCGACTCAGGGCGCCAAGCAATGGCGGACTCGGGGCGCACCGAGCAGCAGGCCGCTCAGATGACCGCGCCGTCGTCCCAGCCGGAGTCGTTGGGCGGGCCGTCACCCATGCGGACCACCAGCGCCACGAAGCCGCCGATGAACGCCGCGACCGCGGTGAAGAGCATCCATCCCTGCAGGTTCCAGCCGAGCGCGGCGCTGAGCAGCAGGTAGGCGGGGCCGCCGAACAGCGCGAGCCATGCGATCTTGGTGGTGGCGTCGGTCTTGGGCAGCGGGGGTGGGGGCGGAGGCACGTAGTGCCCCTCCTCGTCCTCGCCGCCGGACTGCTCCGTGCCGGTTTCGGCCTCGTCGGCGGGATCGTCCTCACGCAGGAGGTCTTCCTCGTCCGATTGCTTGATCACCCGTCGCGGAGGCTCGGCCGGGAGGTTCTCGCTGTCCGGCCACGGCTGATCTGCCGAGTCGCGCTCGGCGGTGTCGTTGAAGGACGCGACGATCTGACGCCAGACCTCGTCCTCATCGCTTTGAGGTGTCACCTAGTTGGGCTCGTTGCTCATCGGTCGATCACTTTCTCCCGAAGACCGCGCATCCCCCGCTCGCGATCAGTCTCTCTGCAAGGGTACAGACGCGTTCGAGGTGATGAACTCCAGGCTCCCCGCGAAGATCCGTTCAGCGTCGTTGTCAAGCGTCGCGACATGGTAGCTGTCGGCGAGCTCCACCACATTCAGATTCCCCTTGGTCAGCCTCTCCCGCAGAATACGCACACTCATCGGTTTCACAACATGATCCTGCGGACTATGGAAAACCAGGACGGGCTGGGTGATTTTACCCAGCTCCGACCGGGTCAGCGACCACAGCCGCAGGAGGGTGGCCGCGGCCTTGACCGGCGTACGCGTGTAGCCGAGCTCGGCCGCCCCCTCCTTCTTGATGTCCCCGGCCACGCCCGGCACCGACGCGACCACGAACTTGAGCAGGGGAGCCAGTCTGAGCAGTGGCACGTCGTTGACGATCGACGGGTTGACGACCACCACTCCCTTGATTCCGTCGCCGTGCACCTCGGCGAGCCGCAGCGCCATGCACCCGCCCAGTGAAAGGCCCATCACGAAGACTTCGGCGCAGTTGCCGCGCAGGTCCGCCAGGGCCTTGTCCAGCTCGGCGTACCAGTCCTCCCAGCCGGTGCGGGCCATCTCCCGCCAGGTGGTGCCGTGGCCGGGCAGCCTCGGCAGCGCCACCGTCAGGCCCGCCGCCGCCAGGTATTCGCCCCAGGGGCGCAACGACTGCGGCGATCCGGTGAATCCGTGGCAGAGCAGGACGCCGATCTGTCCTCCCGCATGGTGGTACGCCTCCGCACCGGGCATGACTGGCATCGCGGCTCCTAGTAAGGTTCGCCTGATCGTCGCACGACTGGGACATGTTTTGCGAGAGGTCGATTTGGGTGGTTCGGTGGGGTAGGTGGCCGGGATCTGAAGTGGGAGGATAACTCCAGATTCTCGGCTGTCAATCGAAGGAGCATCGAGTGTTCTACTGGGTGGTGAAGGCCATCCTCTCGCCCTTACTTCATCTGATTTTCCGCCCCTGGGTGGAGGGTGTGGGGAACGTGCCGAAGCAAGGGCCGGTGATCCTGGCCGGAAACCACCTGTCGTTCGCCGACCACTTCTTCGGGGCGCTGTTCCTGCGGCGCAAGGTGATCTCTCTCGGCAAGTCCGACTATTTCACCGGCCGAGGTCTCAAGGGGCGGTTGAGCAAGGCCTTCTTCAGCGGCGTCGGCACCGTGCCCATCGACCGCTCCGGCGGCAAGGCGAGCGAGGCGGCGTTGCGCACCGGCAAGCGCATCCTCGGCGAGGGGAACGTGCTCGCCATCTATCCCGAGGGTACGCGTTCCCATGACGGCCGCCTCTACAAGGGCAAGACCGGGGTGGCCCGCCTCGCGCTGGAGGCGCGGGTGCCGGTCGTCCCGTGGGCGATGGTCAACACCTTCGAGATGATGCCCCCGGGCAGCGTCCTTCCCAAGCTGGGCATCCGCCCGGGGGTGAAGTTCGGCAAGCCGCTCGACTTCAGCCGCTACTACGGGATGGAGGAGGACCGCCTCGTCCTGCGCGCCGTCACCGACGAGATCATGTACGCGCTGATGGAGCTCTCCGGCCAGGAGTACGTCGACAAATACGCCGCGAGTGCCAAGGTCGAGGCCGCCCGCGCCGCCAAGGAGGCGAAGGAGGCCGCCAGGCAGGCCGCGAAGGAGGCGCGCAAGCGCTCCTGACCGGGCCGCGTCGTCACCGGTGCGGCGGGATCAAAGGGCGGTGAAGCCGATCCGAGGGCTGGGCGGAGTGGCTGGCGAATCAGGATCAAAAGGGTGAGGCAGGGTGACCGGTGAGGTGGGTCAGCGGGTCGACTCGCGGATCACCAGCTCGGGTTGGAACATGATCTGCTGATGGGCGTGCGAGCCGGGGTTGTCGCACTCGTCCAGCAGCAGCTCGGTGGCGACCCGGCCCAGCCGGTGGGTCGGCTGCCGGATGGAGCTGAGCGAGACCGTCGACGCCGAGGCGAAGTCGATGTCGTCGTAACCGATGAGGGAGACGTCCTGGGGGACCCGTACGCCCGCCTGGAGCAGCCCGCGCAACATGCCCAGGGCGAGCAGGTCGTTCGCGCAGAACACGGCGTCGGGCAGCCGCCCCTCGGAGATCAGCTTCTCCGCCGCCTGCTGCCCCGACCTGGTGTTCATCGCGCTCATCGCGATCTCCTGCAGTGCCTCCCCGGGGTCGCGGCCGGCGGCGCTCAGCGCCCGCTCCGCGCCGATCAGGCGGTCGGCGCCTTGGCGGATGGTGTGCGGGCCGCTGACGTAGGCGATCCGCTCGGCTCCGGTGGAGAGCAGGTGGGAGACCGCGAGCGAGCCGCCGGCGATGTCGTTGACCGCGACCGAGCACTGGTCGGCGTGTTCGGCGGGGTGGCTCACCAGGACCACGCTGATGCCACGCTTCTTGAGCTGGTCGATTTTGGTCAAATTCGCCCCGGCGGGCGTGATGAGCACCCCGCGGACCCGCTGTTCGGCGAAGACCAGGAGGTTGCGCTCCTCCTTGAGGAACTCGCCCGAGGAGTTGCCCAGGATCACCGCATACCCGCGCTCGCTGGCCACATCCTCGACCCCCGCCGCCACGTCGGTGAAGAAGGGGTTGCCGATGTCGATGACCGACAGGCCGAGGGTGCGGCTGTGCCCGGCGCGCAGGCTGGAGGCCGAACCGTGCCGGACGAACCCCAGGTCGCGGATGGCCTCCTCGACCCGGGCGCGGGTGGACTCGGCGACCTTGTCCGGCCAGTTGAGCACGTTGGATACCGTTCCTGGGGAGACCCCGGCGCGTGTCGCGACTTCCTTAATGCTCACCGAGCTCATGTGCACTGATTAAAACGTAACAACCTTCGGTTCGCTAGTGAGTTTAGACACTTTCGTCCTACTTGACTGGTTTCGTCCCTCGGTCCGACGCGGTGATGTTGACGGTGCCCGTGGGTGGCACGCGGCGTTTTCGCCGTCGTTGAAACGTTTTCAAGAAGCGCTCGGATCTTGCGCGACGGTTTTCCCGGCGTCCGAGGGAGGATCGTCCGGCCTGTTCACGCTCTCGCCGACAGGCCGGACCGTTACTGATTCCATAGTCGGATATCAGCAATCCGGGCGTTACCGCCCGGAAGGTCCGTCACGGTGTCACCGAAGCGCGGGCTGCGCTTCGGT
>NZ_JBEPDA010000013.1:0-205501 GCF_040299985.1 Streptosporangium sp. NPDC000563
CTCCTCCCATTTGTTTTTTTTTTTTTTTTTATGGTGTCTTATGTGTTGGTTTTTTGTTTGTGGGGGGGGGTGGTATTGTTGGTGGGGGGGGGGGGGGGGGGGGCCCCCCCCCTTCGTGTCACGCGCGTGGATCGTACGCGTGGAGTCACCGCCTCACGGGTTCGCACGCTCGGCGGGACGTTTCCCGGAAACCGTGCGCCCGGTCGGAGGCAGGGCGCGCGGCGGCCGTCGGAGAACCGGTGTCCGGTTCGTTCGGGGCCGGGCCGTCGGGGAACCGGCTGTTCGGTTCGTTCGGCGGCTCGGGAGTCGGGGGATTCAGCAGCTCAGGTTGCCACCGGGGGTGGTGCCGAGGATCTGCACGAAGCGCTGGTAGGTGCTGATCCGGCTCTGCACCTGCGCCGGGTTCCTGCCGTTGCACTCCAGGCTGCCGTTGATGCTGCGGATCGTCTCGCCGAAGCCGCGGCTGTTGACCATCGCGTTGTGCGGCGTCATCGTGCCGGGACCGCTCTGGGTGTTCCAGTACCACAGGGCGGTCTTCCAGGCCACCGACGCGTCGTTCTGCACCAGGTACGGGTTGCCGAGCAGGTTGATGCCGAGCGCGTCGCCCGCCGCCTTGTAGTTGAAGTTCCAGCTCAGCTGGATCGGGCCGCGCCCGTAGTAGGCCGACTGGCCCGCGGGGCAGCCGTACGACTGGCTCGTGTCGCAGTAGTGCGAGTAGTTCGCGGTGTTCTGCTCGACGATGTGGACCAGGCCGCCGGTCTCGTGGCTGGCGTTGGCGAGGAAGGCGGCCGCCTCCTGCTTCCTGACGGTGTCACTGCCGGTCTTCGCGAAGCCCGGGTAGGCGCTCAGCGCCGCGGTGAGGCCGCTGTAGGTGTAGAACGAGTTCCGGTTCGGGAACATCTGGTCGAACTGGGCCTGGCTCACGACGAAGCCCGAGGTGGGCGGGTTCGTGGGAGGGGTGGTGGGCGTCGTGCCGCAGGTGTACGGCTCCCAGTACCAGGTGCTGATCACCGGGTCGTAGCCGGGGTTCTCGTTCTTGGCGCGGTAGAACTGGCCGTTGGTGTATTTGACGATGCTCCCGGCGGCGTACCAGGTGCCCGCGACCCAGTTCGGGTGGTTGCAGTTGCCCGAGGGGGGAGGCGTCGTGCCGCCACCGCCGCAGGCGCCCTGGTCGGCCCACACGTCGGCGCTGCCGGGGGTCTCGTTCTGGGTCCACCACTTCGCCGACCAGTTGCGGCCGTTGTGGGAGGCGGTCATGCCGCCGGTGTAGACCGCCGAGGACTTCCACGCGGCGACGCAGGCCGGGGCGGCCGCTGAGGACGCCGAGGACGCTGAGGAGGCGGAGGCCGCGGGGAGGGCGACCGCCAGCACGCCCGTGACCGCCAGGGCGGCGAGGGCGGCCATGATTCGCTGTCTCAACACTTGATCACTCCTTCGTGCGGTGGGGGCCGCAGAGGTTCGAGGCGCCGCGCGACCGGGGCGCGAGCGGCTCACCCGAGAACCTTGCAGGCCCGGTCAGGGCGAGTAAGGAGGGGGTGCGCCGCATGATCGCTCCCATGGGGGGAAACCGGGGGTGTGGGACGTCCGGACGGTCGGACTCCCGTGCGATGACGATCCGCGCCATCGAGGTTCGCGCAGCTCTTGGTTCGGGTCGAACGGTTGCCGGGGGCCTGCGAGGCACCCGCCTTAAGTTTCTCTTAAGAAACTTTCCTAAGAGTTTCCGTGATACTAGTCCTGACAGGTCGTTGTCACAACCCGATGACACATGATCGCCGCTGTCGCGGGAAGAATGCGCCCCGAATCCGATATGGCCCGCGTCCGGTTAATTCACATCAATGGTGTAAGTCCGGTTAGACAATAGATGTAACTTTTATGGGCGTTTCGGATGTCATCATGTGCGTCATGTTGGAATCCCTCGGGCTCGATCCAATGGAGGAGCGCGTCTACCGGTTCCTGGTGGCCACGGCGGAGGCGGACATCGCCGACCTCATAGGGAACCTGGGCATCGACGCCCAGACGGTCGAGACGATACTGATATCCATGCGGGTCAGAGGGCTGATCAGGACGATCGGTCCCGGCAGGCGGCGGTTCGCCGCCGTGGCCCCCGACATCGTGCTGGGCTCGCAACTCCTGCGCCACCAGCAGGCGATCGACTGGGCGCGGCGCGAGGTGGACCAGCTCTCCGAGGAGTACCGCGACAGCGTCCGCCGCCGCGACGCCGGTCGGCTGGTCGAGGTCCTGCCGAACCGCACCGCGCTCCAGGGGTGCCTCGGCCACCTGCAGGAGACGGCCCGCCACGAGGTCCTCCACTTCTGCCGGGACCACGAGACCGTGCTGCCCTCGGAGGAGAGCCACGCCGAGTTCGCCGCGCTGCGCCGCGGGGTCGAGTACCGGGTGATCTACGAGAAGCCCCTGCTGGCGGAGGAGGGGATGCCGGCCGACATCGCGTACGGGGTGAAGCTGGGCGAGCAGGCCAGGGTCATGTCCTGGCTGCCGGTGCGGCTGACGATCGTCGACCACGAGACCGCCGTACTGCCGCTCGTCCAGGGGGACGGGATCTCCGAGCAGACGGCGGCACTGATCCGCGGTGGCCAGCTGCTGGAGGCGCTGATCGCCCTCTTCGAGTGCTACTGGGAACGGGCGACCCTGCTGCGGATCGCCGAGGACGGAGCGCTCACCGAGGGGACGACGCCCTGCCCGCTCGGTCCCGACGACCTCTACCTGGTCTCGCTGCTGGTCGGCGGCGCGTCGGACACGTCGATCGCCACCCAGCTGGGAGTCAGCCAGCGGACCGTGCAGCGGCGCGTCTCGAACATCCTGGACGTCACCGGCGCGCAGACGCGCACCCAGCTGGCCTGGCGCGCCGCCACCGAACACTGGCTGTGAGCGCTCGGCCGCGCGGCCTTACCTCGATTCCGAGCGCTGGGCCGCGCCATCGCGTGTCGCCCGTGAGTGCTGGGCCGCGCCGCCGCACGCCGTCGGTGAACGCTCGGCCGGGCCGTCGAGGGCGGGTCGTGAGTGCTCGGGGTGTCACCGAAAATACCGCACCCAGCGCATCTCCGGCCGGTTGGTTCGGACGCCGTCTGATCGGCCGCTTCGCCGGCGACGTGATCCCGAGGCCGGGTCGCCGTCATGACGCGGCCGGTGCCGCGCCGGATGTCAGAGCCGCCTGGACGATGCGGATCGCCTCGCCCGTGTCGATGCCGACGCTGGCGATCAGAGCCGCGTAGTCGGCGGCGGCCCGGCGGGCCCGCTCCCGGCCCTCCTCGCCGGCGGCCGACACGAACGAGCCCGCCCGTCCGCGCGTCTCGATCAGCCCCGCCTCCTCCAGCTCCCGGTAAGTCCGGCCGACCGTGTTGACGGCCAGGCCGAGGTCGGCCGCGAGGTGGCGGATGGTCGGCAGCCGGGCGCCCACGGCCAGCGTGCGATCCTGGATCTGCCGGGCGAGCTGGACTCGTAGCTGCTCGAACGGAGGAACCGGCGAGGCCGTGTCGATGACGATCATCGGACGCTCATGGCCCGCCGGCCCACCGCCGCGCTCGACGGCGTCCTGGCATGGAGCGCGATGCACGCGGCCAGGCCCAGGACCAGGTAGGCGGCCGAAGCGGCGCTCCACCAGCCGGGCGCGGTGCCGAACAGCAGCACCATGGGCAGCGTCCACTGCACGTTCGGCGTGGTGACGGCGCGGGCGTCCTCGACGCGCATGATGACGTCGGCGGTCAGCGACTCCTCGTCCTCCGCCACGACCGGGCGCCTGAGCAGGTGACGCAGCTGCATGGCGGTGATGGCAGTCACGCCGAGCAGGCCGATCAGCACGATGACGGCCAACTGCCGCACGGTTGAGTCGGGAACGGCCAGGGCGCTCCCGGCCAGCGCCATCGCACCGGCGAACGTGGCGACCGCGAAGACGGCGTACGGCCGGCCGAGCACGACCCGCCAGCCGGGCTGGATCAGATGGGCGGCCCTGCGGGACAGCGTCGCGCCCGCCCGCTGGTCGACGCGTCGCACCCACCAGTCGAGCAGCGCCTGTGCCAGCAGCAGCCCGGCCACCAACGCGGTCAGGGCAAGAAGCGGCAGCGGGCGATGCGGCTGGAAGCCGCCGAAGGCGGAGGTGGCCAGCCGGTCGTAGGCCGCGGCGAGCGCGCTCGCGAGGATCAGCACGGCCAAGACGACGTTGGCGGCGAGGCCGGCGCGTCTGCGGACCGCCAGCCGGCCGGCCAGCAGCGGGGTCGGGCGGGCGTCGGCCAGGTCGTGCCGGGCCAGCCACTCGCCCGCCAGTCGCAGATCGGCCGCACGCACCGGCGGGCCGGCGTCCGGTAACGGTTCACGGGTCATAATGCCTCCTTTGTCGCAAGCTTTGTAGCAACATGGTGCGTCATACTTTGCGACAAAGTCAATGCCCCGTGGGCTCTCGTCGTCCCGGTGGCACGAGCGGCGGCCGTCGTCGTGGACCATCAAGTGGGCGGTGGCCGGAGTGGCACCCCTGCTCGGACCACCACCGGACGCGGGCTCTGAGCTCTCGGTCTCGCTCCCGCCGCCGCACGCGGCATCGCGTCGCCCGAGGTGACCACGGTGGCGAGCCGAATCCGTCACCGACAAATTTTTTTGTATTGACTATGTGAATCGTCGGCCAGTACCGTCGGGGCATGTTCGCCGCCGTGCCAGAGCCGGTCCGCCCGACATGGAGATTCCTATGAGCCGCCCGTGGATCGGCCTCGCCGTCCTCGCCCTGCCGACCCTGCTGATCTCGCTCGACGTCAGCGTGCTCTACCTGGCCCTGCCGCAACTCGGCGCCGGTCTGCACGCCGACGCCACCCAACAGTTGTGGATCCTCGACATCTACTCGTTCATGATCGCCGGGTTCCTCGTCACCATGGGCGCCCTCGGCGACCGGATCGGCCGGCGCAGGCTGCTGCTGATCGGTGCCGCCGCGTTCGGGGTGGCCTCGATCGTGGCGGCCTACGCCACCAGCGCCGAGACACTGATCGCGGCGCGGGCGCTGCTCGGCGTCGCCGGTGCCACGCTCATGCCCTCGACGATGGCGTTGATCCGCAACATGTTCCCCGACCCCAAGCAGATGGGCATGGCCATCGGTGTCTGGTTCAGCTGCTTCATGGGCGGGGCGACGCTCGGCCCGCTCGTCGGGGGCCTGCTGCTCCAGCACTTCTGGTGGGGCTCGGTCTTCCTGCTCGGCGTGCCGTTCATGGTGCTGCTGCTGATCGCGGGCCCGTTCCTGCTTCCCGAGTTCAAGGCGGAACGGCCCGAACACCCGATCGACCTCCTCAGCGTCGCCCTGTCACTCACCGCGATCCTGCCCGTCATCTACGGCCTCAAGTCCCTCGCCCGCGACGGCTGGCAGCCCGTCGCGCTCGCGGCGATCGTCGCCGGTGTCGCGATCGGCGTACTCTTCGTCCGCCGCCAGCGGATCCTGGCCGAGCCGCTGCTCGACCTGGGCCTGTTCGCCAACCGCACGTTCAGCACGGCCTTGGGGATCATGCTTCTGGGCGGGGTCGTGATGGCAGGGCTCTCCCTGCTCGCCTCGCTGTATCTGCAGAACGTCGCGGGCCTCTCGCCGCTCTCGACCGGCATGTGGCTCATCCCGCAGAACATCGCCATGGTCGTCGGCTCGATGGTCGCACCGGCCCTGGCCCGCAAGTGGCCGGCGGGCGTCGTCACCGCGCTGGGCCTCGCGATCGCCGGCGTCGGCCTGCTCGTCGTCACGCAGGTCACCACCACCGGTTCCGGCCTGCTCGTCGTCGGGCTGGTGCTCGCCTCGGGCGGGATCTCGTTCCCGATGGCGCTCACCATGAACCTGATGCTCGCCGCCGCACCGCCGGAGAAGGCCGGCTCGGCCGCGTCGGTCTCGGAGACCAGCGCCGAGTTCGGCATCGCGATGGGCATCGCGACGCTCGGCAGTCTCGGGACCGTGGTCTACCGGTCCGTTCTCGCCGATGACCTGCCCGCCGGCACACCCGCCGAGGTCGCGGAGGCCGCCACATCGAGCCTGGTCGGGGCGCTGTCGGTCGCCGGAGACGTACCCGGGCTGCTCGACGCGGCCCGGGGCGCGTTCACCAGCGGGCTCAACGCGGTCGGCGCGACCGGTGCCGTCATCTTCATCGCACTGGCGCTGGTCGCCGCGATCACCCTTCGGACCCCCGCCGCCACCGAGACGCCGGTGGCCGAGGAGCGACCCGTCTGAGCCGCCGTTCCCCGCTGACCGCCGCCCTCCCGGCTACGGAGGACGGCGGTCAACGCGTACGCACGATCGGAGAAAGCCGGGAGAGCGGGGAGGACGTCAGGGAGTGGTCATCATCGGTACCGCGAAGAAGACGATCATCGCGATCGTCACCGCGATGACGAAGCCGATCACTTCCCAGGCCCAGTCGTGGTGGGCCGCGCTCTTCGTCGCCTTGTGACTGCGCGGTGCCCGGCCGTTCCTGCGTTCGAGGGTCGCGGCCCGGTCGGAAAGAGAGGGGGCCGCCTCGTCCGCGCCGGTCTCCGTACGTGTCGAGGGCATCGGAGGTATCGCCGCGAACCCGTTCCCCGGCATGGTCGTCGCCGCGTCGTCCCGCGCCGTCTCGTACGGCGTGAGGGCGTGGTTCGGGGGTGCGGAGGGCAGGGAGGCGTCGTCGGGCTGCTGGTTCTCGCGCATGACCCAGCGGGGCAGGCGCAGCTGGGCGCGACCGGTGGGGGTGCGGAGGTGGTCGGTCCGGGGGGTCCAGGCGGGCAGGGCGGTCGGAGCCTCAGGGGTCTGGGCGTCGAAGGATGCGGCGGTCGCGGCGGTCGTGGCGTCGGAAGGAGCGGCGGTCGCGGTCCCGGAGGGTGCGGGCTCGGAAGGAGCGGGCTTGGCGGGATCGGCGTCCGCGAACCAGTCGACGGCGGAGGACCGGACGGGATCGGCGTTCCGCGTGGCCCAGGCGGGGAACGAGGGCTGAGCGCGCCCGGCCGGGGGCACGGAACTCGCGGCGCTCTCGCCCCTCTCGGCGCGCCTGGTCCAGTCGGGGAGCGAGAAGTGGGAGCGGTCGTCGTCACCGGCGAGCGCGTGCCGCCCGCCTCCTCGCGCAGAAGGCGCGGAAGAAGGAGTGGCCTCGCGCGCGGGAGAGGGATCGGCGCCTCGCGCGGAAGAAGCACCGGTTTGTCGTACGGACGATGAGTCGGCTTCTCGCGCGTGAGCTGAAGCGGAGGACCGGCGCTCGCGGTCGGCGAGGGCGTCGAGCTGGTCGGTCTGCAGGGGCCAGCCGGGCAGGGGAGGCGTGTCGTCCAGCACGTCCCCGAGGTGGCCGCCCAGCACGTCGCCGGGACCGTCGTCCAGTACGTCGTCCAGTACGTCGCCGTTTCCGTGCGGCGGGAAGCCGGTGAGCGGCGTGGCCTCCGGTCGCCGGGGAGACTCGACGAACGGAGCCCGCAGGGTCTCGGCGGAGGGCGTCCTGAGGGATTCCGCGGAGGGCGCCGGAGACGCCTCGGTGCTTTCGGTGCTCTTGCCGCTCCTGGTGAACGGCGCGCGGGGGGGCCTCGGGGGAAAGAGCAGGGAGATCTCGGCGAACGAGAGCTGGGGTGTCTCCAGGTAGGGAGCCCCGAGCGGAGGGTGGGAGACCTCGGTGTGCGGAGCCGGAGCCGAGAGCGGGGCCGGGGCCTGGGGGGCGTCGGGGTGCGGAGTCAGGGAAGTCTCGGCGAACGAGGACTGGGAGGTCTCGGCGTGCGGAGCCTGGGCCGTTTCCTGGTGTGGAGCCTGAGGCGTCTCGGTGGGAGAGGTCTCGGTGCGGGGGGCCGCGGCGACGAGCCTGTCGGTGCGGGCGCGGGCCGCCCGCGCCTCGGGGCTGAGCGGGCGGAAGAGATCTCCCCGCGCGGGAGGCTCGTCCAGCACGTCCCCGGAAACCGGTGCCGGAGGCGCCGCCCGGCGCGGCCGGGGACGCTGGAGGCGGCGGCGAGGCCGCAGGGCCGCGGTGTCCAGGGCGGTGAGCACGGCATTACCGAGCCTGGGCATCGGCTCCGTGGTGGCCTCGTGCGTGGAGACGGCGTCGGGATCCCTCGGCGCGAAGGGATCGGGGAAGCGGTCCTCCACCATGTGGTCCGGCACGGGGAAGTCCGAGGCGCCGATCGGGGGACCGGTCTGCGCGAGCGGCAGCGGCCACGCGGGCGTCGTCGGCCACAGCTGCCTGAACAGCGGCGACGTCGACCGTCCGGCGGAGGCGGCGGGCGGCGCCTTCGGCCCGAGCACGGCGGCGCGCAGTCTCGCCGGGGGAGTCGCCCAGGGGGCGAGGTTGAGGACGTCGCGGACCGGGGCGACGGCGAGGGCGCCGAACACCTCCGACATGTGCTCGGGAACCTTGGCCGAGGCGAGGGCACGGCCCAGCGACTGGGCGAAGCGGCGGCAGGCGCTCACCGTCAGCTCGTCGGCGGTGTCGACGGCCACGTCGAGCACCCAGGACAGCTCGGAGGCGTCCATCTCGCACACGCCCGAGAGGTACAGCACCTCACGCTGGTGCGTACGCAGGTCGCTCAGGACGCGGTCGACGAGGGCGGCGGCCGGGTCGAGACCGGTGACGGGGGGCGAGTAGACGATGTCGCGCAAGAAGATCTCGCGGCGGGCGAGCGCGTACAGCGCGGCGCGCGGCGGTTCTGTGTCCGAGACACCGGAGAGTACGGCCACCAGGACGTCGGAAGCCGAGTCCGCGTCGCCCAACTGGTCGTGGGAGTAGGCGAACAGCCCTGCGGCGTGGCGGTCGTAGAGCTCGGCGATCAGTTCGACGCGCGAGCGTTGACCGAGGAGCGGTTGGGTCATGGACCGGTTCCTCTGGTGTCTCGGCGAGCGTGATGGAGGGGCGGGGCGGCTGTGAAACCTGTGACATACGGTGCCAGAGGGATGGACTCCGGCAATGTGGGTAATCATGTCAAGTCATGGGCACCTCCCGCACTACTCAATGCCCTTTTGTTGAGAAATACACTTGTGGATCTGCTTCGGAGCTGGTTGGGGAAAGCCTGGAAGACAGATCGGAGATGAGGGGCATAGGCTGACCTGTGCTGGATCATGGGGACGGTTGTGGCAGGGGAGCCGTAACCCTGCGAAAACAAGAGGTTGCGCATGATCACATTCAACGGTGTCACCAAGCGCTACGCCGACGGGACCGTCGCCGTGGACAACCTGAGCCTTGAGGTGCCGACCGGGGAGATAACCGTCTTCGTCGGCCCCTCGGGATGCGGTAAGACGACGTCCCTCCGCATGATCAACAGAATGATCGACGCCTCGGAGGGACAGATCCTCCTCGACGGCGTCGACGTCAAGACCATCGACCCGCCGACCCTGCGCAGGGGCATCGGCTACGTCATCCAGCAGGCCGGGCTCTTCCCGCACCGCAAGATCGTCGACAACGTGGCGACGGTGCCCCTGCTGCTCGGCTGGGACAAGAAGAAGGCGCGCGACCGCGCGATGGAACTCCTCGAACGGGTCGGACTCGACCCCAAGATGGCCGGCCGCTACCCCTTCCAGCTCTCCGGCGGACAGCAGCAGCGCGTCGGCGTGGCCCGCGCGCTCGCCGCCGACCCGCCCGTACTGCTGATGGACGAGCCGTTCAGCGCGGTCGACCCGATCGTCCGTACGAGCCTGCAGGAGGAGCTCCTGCGGCTCCAGGCCGAGCTGAACAAGACCATCGTGTTCGTCACCCACGACATCGACGAGGCCGTCAAACTCGGTGACCGGGTCGCCGTGCTCCGGGTCGGGGGCCACCTCGCCCAGCTCGACGACCCCGCGACGCTGCTGGCCAGGCCCGCCGACGACTTCGTCCGCGAGTTCCTGGGCCGCGACCGGGGCATCCGGCGGCTGTCGTTCGTCTCGGACGAGGGAGTACGGCTCCGCACCGACCTGCTCGTCCCCGCCTCCACCGACATCGCCACGGCACGTGCCACCGGCGAGCCGTGGCTCGCCGTGGTGGACGGGGAGAACCGGCCGCTGGGCTGGGCCGCCGTCAAGGACCTGCCCGAGTCGGGCACCCTCGCCGACACCGAACTCACGCCGTACGGGACCTTCGTCAGCGGACGCGACTCGCTGCGCGCCGCGCTGGACGCGACGCTGCTGACCCCGTCGGGCAGCGCCGTCGCGGTGGACGAGTCGGGCAAGGCCGTGGGCGTCGCCACCCGTGAGGCGCTGGACGAGGCACTGGCCACGGTGGCGAGCAGCATCGGCGGCCCGTCGCGAGCCGCCGCCGCTCCCGCAGGGGGCGTCGATGGGTGACGAGCCCCTGGTCCGCTGGGACTGGATCGGGCGCAACTGGCCCACGATCCAGGGCCTGCTCGAAGACCACATCGTGATGGCGCTGGTGCCGATCCTCGTCGGGCTGATCATCGCGCTCCCGCTCGGGCTGGCAGGGGTCCGCTGGCGCTGGCTCTACCAGCCGACCGTCGGCGTGATGAACGTGATCTACTCGCTGCCCTCGCTCGCCGTCTTCATCGTGCTCATTCCGATCACCGGCCTCGCCACGCGGATGACCGTGATGGTCCCGCTCACCTTCTACGCGATGGCGGTGCTGATCCCCGCCGTCGTCGACGGGCTGCGCTCGGTCCCCGACCATGTGCGCCAGTCCGCGGTGGCGATGGGCTTCACCCCGCTGCGCAGGCTGCTCCAGGTGGAGCTGCCGATCGCGGTACCGGTCGTGCTCGCCGGGCTCAGGGTGGCCACGGTCGCGAGCGTGAGCCTGGTCAGCGTCGGCGCGCTGGTCGGCAGGGGCGGGCTCGGCTACCTGTTCATCGACGGCTGGCAGCGGCAGTTCTACACCCCGATCGTCGTCGGCATCGTGCTGGTCGTGGTGCTCGCGGGGATCGCCGACCTGCTGCTCATCCTGGCGCAGCGCCTGCTCACCCCGTGGTCGAGGGCGAGGGGGTCCGCGTGAAACGGTTGATCGTGTCTCGTGCGGTCCTTGCGGCTCGACCGATCAGGTGGTGGATGTCGCTGACCTCGTTGATGACGCGGGTGTCGCGGGCGCCGCGGGTAAGGGGTGCCGCGTGAACTGGCTGCTCGACTTCTTCGGCGACCCGGCCAACTGGTCGGGACCCGACGGGATCCCCAACAGGCTGCTCGAACACCTGGAGTTCGCCGGTCTCTCGCTGCTCCTCGCCATGCTGATCGCGCTGCCGCTGGGGCTGCTGATCGGCCACACCGGCAGGGGTGCCCTGTTCGTCATCCTCACCGCCAACGCGGCCCGCGCCCTGCCGACGCTCGGCCTGCTCGTCCTCATCGTCCTGTTCCTGGGCGTCGGCACGAGCCTGCCGGTGCTCATCCCGCTGGTGGCGCTGGCCGTGCCGCCCATCCTGGTCAACACCTACGAGGGCATCCGAGGGGTCGATCCCGACCTGCGCGACGCCGCGTACGGCATGGGCCTGCGGGGCGGGCAGGTCCTGGGCCGGGTGCTGGTGCCGGTCGCGCTGCCGCTCATCCTGCTGGGTCTGCGCCTGGCGGCGATCCAGGTGGTGGCGACCGCGACGGTGGCCGCGTACGTAGGCTTGGGCGGTCTCGGCCGTTTCATCATCGACGGTCTCGCGACCAAGAATTTCCCGAGCACGATCGGCGGAGCGGTTCTCGTAGCACTGCTCGCGTTGATCGTTCAGCTCGGGTTCACCCTGGTACAGCGCGCAACGGTCTCCCCGGGGGTGAGCGAGCGCCAGGCCATCAGATAGTCTTCATTACCCCCCGTTTTGGAAGGGAATAGCACCATGAAGCGCCTGATCAGCACCGCGGCGATCCTCCTGTCCGCGGCGCTCACACTTACCGGATGCGGTGGTGGAGATCCGCTCACCAGCGCCTCCCCGGCCCCCGCCGAGTCCGGGTCCGCCGCCGCTCCCGCCGAAGGGGGGAAGGTCGTCATCGGATCGGCCAACTTCCCGGAGAACGTCCTGCTCGGCGAGATCTACTCCCAGGCCCTGGCGGCGAAGGGAGTCGAGGTCGAGGAGAAGTTCAACATCGGCAGCCGCGAGGTCCTGTACGACCAGATCAAGAGCGGCGGCCTCACCATCCTGCCGGAGTACATCGGCTCCCTGCTCGCCTTCGTCGACAACACGACCACGGCGAAGTCGAAGGACGACGTCGTCGCCGGCCTCAAGGAGAAGCTCCCCGCCGAGCTTGAGGTCCTCACCCCCGCCGCGGCCGAGGACAACAACTCGCTGACCGTCACCAAGGAGACCGCCACCAAGGACGGCCTCACCACGATCGAGGACCTGGTCAAGGTCGCCAAGAACTACTCGGTAGGCGGCCCGCCGGAGTTCCAGACCCGCCAGGAGAAGAACTTCAAGGACACCTACGGCCTGGAGTTCAAGGAGTGGAAGAAGACCGGCGACGCCACCGCCGACGCCATCAAGGACGGCACCGTCCAGGTCGGCAACGTCTTCACCACCGACCCGAAGATCATCGTGAACGACCTCGTCTCCCTTGAGGACAACAAGAGCGCCTTCGCCGCGGAGAACATCGCCCCCCTGGTCAACAAGGCCGGCGTGAACGACACGGTGCGGACGACCCTCGACGCGGTCTCCGCCAAGCTGGACACCGCCGGCCTGGTCGCGCTGATGAAGCGCGTCGCGGTCGACAAGGACGACGCCGAGGCGGTCGCCAAGGACTGGCTCACCCAGAACGGCCTGCTCTAGGTTTTTGTCGGCGGTCCCAACGGTTTCACAAAGGTCCCAAAGGAAGGCGGGTGGACATCCACCCGCCTTCCGGCGTTCCCACCGGCTGTCGTCGGACCGGTGGCGCGCCTACCGGTCGGCGGCACAGGCGGGCGCGGCACCATGATCGGGCTCTCAGCGCCCCAATGAAGCGCCGTTGCCCTCAGGCCCGCCAAGGAAGTAATTCGAGCAGAAGAGAAACACACACGAGCTCACCCTCCGGCGAACGGATGCCCGAATTCCATGCCTTTCGGCATTTCACTGTCATGGAACGGTGTTGTGCCGAATGCGCGCGTCGTGTCCTACACCTTGTGTCGCTACGGAGAGTTATCGTCTGCTGCGAAGTGTGGCGGTATGCCTGCGGGCTTTCCCTTGGATCAGGCGTCCGAGCTGCGCTTCGCTTCTCACATCCGCTTGAACATAGGACCAAAAGATGCGCAAACCGCTTTTGGCGATCGCTACTGTCGTCGCCGGCCTCGGCCTGGCCGCGGCGACAGCTCTGCCCGCCCTGGCCGTGGACACCATCGTCACGTTCTCGATCACGACCGCCGGCCTGACGATCAGCGCGCCGTCGACGGCGAACCTCGGCTCGGTGGCCGCCGGTGCCACCAGCATCTCGGGGCAGATCGGCCCGGTCACGGTGACCGACGATCGCGCCATCCTGAACGGTTCCTGGAACGCGAGCGTCACCTCCACCGACTTCACCACCGGCGGAGGGACAGCGCCAGAGACCATCGGAAACATCAATGTCTCCTATTCCCCCGGATCGGCCACCGCCACGACGGGCCAGGGAACCTTCACGCCGGGTCCCGGTGGCATCATCAACGTGCCGCGCGTCGCGTTCACCGGTACCGACCTCGTCGGTAACAACACCGCCACCTGGAATCCAACGCTCACCGTGACGATTCCGACCACGGCCATCGGAGGAACCTACTCCGGGACCGTCACCCACTCGGTCGGCTGAGCGGAGCCGGCGACAATCGTGCGTCTGCCTACCATCGTTACGGGGCTGCTGGTGGCCGGGATTCTCACCCTGGCCACCGGCACGCTCGACGCGCCCGCGCAGGCGGCGGCCCGATCATCGGAGAGCGGCATCGGGATCCGCCTGCTCGAAGCGCCGGTCGCGGCCCGAGCCGACAAGCGGGCATGGGCCTACATCGTCGATCACCTCGCGCCGGGTACCGTCATCCATCGGCGGGTCGAGGTGTTCAACACGACCGGCTCACCCAAGCAGCTCTCTATTTACTCGGCCGCGGCACAGATCCGCGACCGGAAATTCCAGTTCGCCGATGATCACACCGCCAATGAGCTGTCCGCCTGGACCAGCATGGACCGGCATGAGGTGGTCTTGCCCCCAGAGGGCCGCGCGCCGGTCACCGTGACCGTCGCCGTGCCAGATGATGCCGCTCCCGGAGAGCGCTACGCCATGATCTGGGCCGAGACTGCCAAGGCCGCGCCGCCCGGTGGCGGCCTCGCCCAGATCAACCGCGTCGGTATCCGGCTCTACTTGGACGTCGGTCGCGGCAACCCGCCGCCATCGGACTTCACCATCGACTCGCTGACGGCCCAGCGCTCACCGGACGGTCAGCAGGCCGTCATGGCGCAGGTGCACAACACCGGGGGCCGCGCCCTCGACCTGAGCGGCGACCTGAAACTGACCAGCAGCTCCGGAAGCCAGCACCACAGCGCGGGTCCGTACAGGGTCCAAACGGGCACGACGCTCGCTCCCGGTGACACGGGATCCGTCACCGCCACCCTCACCGAGCAGGTGCCCGATGGCCCGTGGCGTGCCCGTATGCGCCTGGAGAGCGGGCTGACGAAACGCAGCGCCGAAGCGACCATCCGGTTTCCCGCCGCAGGCGCGGCGCGAGCGGTCAAGGCGGAGATGGACACGGACCCCTACCTCATGGTGGCACTCGCCGTCGGTGCCTTCCTCGCCGTACTCGCGGCGATCACGTTCCTGCTGATCCAGCGGAAACGCCGTTCACGCAGGGAGCCGAGCAACGCTTGACATGCTCTTCGGCAGGTGTCCCCCTTTGGTGAGGGCTACCTGATCCGGGTGGTGGTCTGGTTCGAGCGGAGCTCGAACCAGATGACGGTTCCTGTGGGGTCGCGGTGGAATCCCCAGCGGGTGGCGAGGTCGTTGACGAGGAGGAGTCCTCGGCCGCCGGTGGTCTCTGGGCTTGGCTTTCTCGTACAGGGGATTTCCGAGGCGCCGGGGTCCTGGACGGTGATGAGCACGCCGTGGGAGAGGAAGGCCACCGTGACGACGAACTCCGGTGTTCGCTCGACCGGCCCCGCGTCGTGCTCGTACGGTCTTGTGTCGTGCGGTCCGGTGTCGTCGTACGGCCCCGCGTTGTACGGTCCGGCGTCGGTGGCTTCGGTGTCTGCCGGTTGCGCATCGAGTGGTCCTCTGGCGTGTTCGACGGCGTTGGTGGCGAGTTCGCTGGTGAGGAGCATGGCGTCGTCGCGGAGCGGGTGGTCGTCGCCGAGGAGTGCGGCGACGAAGGCGCGGGCGGGTTTGACCTGGTCGGGGGTGGCCGCGAACCGCTGAGAGATGACGGGCGTGTGGCCGAGGGACGCCGGCCAGCCGGGGATCCGTCCCGGGTGCGGTGACCGTACGGCATCGGTGGTCGTCGTGGTGCGGAGGCGGTCAGCGAGTACGCCGACGAGCAGGGACAGGAATTGCGCTGCCATCTTGCCCACCTCCCTTGCCCTCGCTCCTGTCGAACCGGATGTTTGCAGTGGCTCTGCTCTCCTTGCTGGGGCCTTTGGCCTGCGGGGCGTGAGTGTCTGCGCCGAGGATGAGGGGTGCCGACTGCTCAGGGATGAGGTGGGGGCGGAAGTCCTCAATGTGCTGTATCTGTGCGGCGAGTTCGGTGGGGGTGTCGGCTTCGATCAGGCCGACGCGCTGTTGGCACCAGGTGGGAGGCAGTGCCCACCAGCGTCTGGTGGCCTTGCCGTACCAAAGACACCAGCCGGTGAACCGCAATGCCAGTGCGCGCGGTACTCGGCCGTAGTCATCGCAGGCGGTTCCCTCCTCCCGGGAGGGCTCTATGGCTCGGCAGGGGTTCACGGTGATCACTGATGGGGAGTCGCCCGGCATATCTGCTCCAGGTGAGGTCGAGTAACTCTGTGTAATTCCCTTCCAAGAGAACCGCAGGTGAGTGACCATGGAAGGAGCCTCACAGGGGCCCGGATCGAGGGGCCGCCCTGAAGCCGAGTCAGTCGCTGGGGGCCGCTTCCTGGCCTACAGATGGTGCGCGAAAGGAGCCAGGGTGTGGAAGGTCTGACGATCGAGGAACTGATCAAGCAGTCCCGGCAGGCCAAGGGCCTCACCCAGGCGAGTCTCGCCGATCGGCTTGCACGGGTGTCCGGGCAGGCCACGATCACTCGCAATGAGGTCTCCCGCTGGGAGCGCGGCAAGCGGCTGCCCCTGGCCTGGTTGCCGTGGTTGAGCATCGTGCTCGATCTGCCTCTGGCGATGCTCGACCAGGCGGTTGTCCTGTCTCGCGCCAAGCGACTGGGTATCACCCCGCCGAGCGTGAACGGTGATCGCCTGACGCTGTTCAGTGACGGGTGGACGCGAGAGAGCAACGAGGCGATGGCCGCCGGGCTGGCCGCCGAGAGCGAGGCCTTGTCGGAGGAGTCCGCGCTTCGCGTCGCCCACGAGTGGCTGATCGTGGAGGCACCGCAGCTCCACGAGATCCGCTCGGGACGTCGCGTCGGGCATTCACTGATCGACAAGATCGAGACCAGAGTCGATCATCTGCGCCACCTCGACGACTACGTGGGGGGTACGGATCTGCATGCACTCGTCTCCCAGGAGTTGGAGGCGACCGTCACGGTCGTCAGGGAGGCCGCCTACCGCGAGGATGTGGGCCGCCGTCTGCTGAAAGCGGTGGGAGAGCTCTGCCAGCTCGCGGGATGGGTGACCTCTGACGCCGGACTCTACGATCGCGCCCGTACCTACTACGTCCAAGGCATCCAGGCCGCGCACGTCGCCCAAGACGAGCCGACGGCGGCCAATCTGCTGTCCTCGCTGAGCTACCAGATGGCCAACGTGGGAGACCCCAGACAAGCGGCCACGATAGCCCGTACAGCGGTCAAGGGCGCCGAGCGATCAAGCACCCCGCTCACCCGTGCTCTACTGCTGGAACGAGTGGCCTGGGCACACGCCAAAGCGGGAGATTCGACGATCACCGAACGGGCACTCGGCGAGGTCGACCGGGTGTTCGAGCAGCACGGGGACGGAGACGAGGACCCCAAATGGGTCTACTGGCTGGACCGAGGCGAGGTCGACGTGATGGCCGGCCGATGCTTCACCGAACTCGGCCGCCCGCTCAAGGCCGAACCGCTGCTCACCCAGGGCCTCGACACTTACGACGCCACGCGCGCCCGAGAGTTTT
Source organism: Streptosporangium sp. NPDC000563 (assembly GCF_040299985.1). Classification (NCBI taxonomy): domain Bacteria; kingdom Bacillati; phylum Actinomycetota; class Actinomycetes; order Streptosporangiales; family Streptosporangiaceae; genus Streptosporangium; species Streptosporangium sp. NPDC000563. The sequence goes on from NZ_JBEPDA010000013.1 coordinate 17,055, forward strand.
CGCTCTACCTGAGCTGGCTCGCCGACGCCTACGCCCAAGCCCGCGAGATCGAGCAGGCCACGGAGGCCGCTGCGAAGTCGTTGAACCTCGCGGTCAAAGTCAACTCAGCCCGCGTCACCGACCGCATGGAAGCCATCCGCTCCCGTCTCCACCCCTTCGCGGACACCGCCGCAGTCCGAAGATTCGAAGACCTCTATCAATCGACAATGGAAGCGTCCTGAGGCCGACAGTACGACTCCGACGTAATGGAAATTGGGAAAAATGCCAACACGTCAGGGTTGTGAGTTGGGATGAAGGTGATCATAGTGGCGTGTCACTGAACCTTGCTGGGCTATTTGATCTCGGCGGGTGAGCAGGCCAGCCTGGTCCCGGAGTAGTTCTGGGAGGTGGTCATGGCACGTAAACCCGAGGTGTTCGTCCGTGCGCTGACGATGGAGGAAGGACGGCGCCTGCAAAGGATCACCCGATCGGCCAAGGATCCGGTGAAGCTGCGGCGGGCGATCGTGGTGCTGATGTCCGCACAAGGACAGTCGGCTTCGGCGATCACGTCGTTGATGCAGGTCAGTGACGACTACGTGCGCCAGGTGGTGCACGCGTTCAACGAGCGGGGGTTCGAGGCCTTGGACCCAAAATGGAGCGGGGGTCGTCCACGCATGATCAGTGAGTGGGTGCGCGAGCGCATCTGCCTGATCGCCCGGACGACCCCCGCCGAGTGGGGCCTCACCGGCTTTTCCACCTGGAGCCTGTCCAAGCTCGCCGCCCACCTGATCGAGCTGCGGCTGGTGACCTCGATCAGCCGCCAGCACCTGGCGCGGATCCTCAAGGCCGGCAAGGTGTCATGGCAGACCACCACGGCATGGAAGAGCAGCAACGACACCGACTTCGTCACCAAGATGCAGCGCATCCTGGCCCTGTACGACGCCCCACCACAGGGTGGGCGGGTGGTGTGCTTGAATGAGTTCGGCCCCTTGAACCTACAACCCCGCAAGGGCAAGACCTGGCGGCCAGGTAAGAGGTCCCGCCGCCTGCGGGCCACCTACAACCGCTACAGCGGGGTCATGCACCTGCTCGGCGCCCTGGACCTGGCCACCGGGAAGATCCACTACCGGATCCGTGAACGCAAACGCTGGCGCGAGTTCCTGTCGTTCATCAAGTCCCTGCGCGAGCGCTGGCCCGCAGGCACGATCCACCTGATCGTGGACAACTACTCGCCGCACAAGCATCCCCAGGTCAAAGCCTGGGCCGCCGCCAACGACGTCGAGCTGGTGTTCCTGCCGACCTACGCCTCCTGGCTGAACTGGATCGAGTCCGAATTCGCCGCTTTGCGCTATTTCGCCCTCAACGGCACCAACCGCCGCAGCCACCCCGAGCAGAACGCTGCCATCGCCGCCTACATCCGCTGGCACAACCGGCACGCCCAGCCCAAGGTCAGCTTCGCGGCCAGCTCCCCGATCCGCTCATGGACCAGTTATCCCACCAAGGTTGCGTGACACGCCAATAGCTGCCGCTTGGCGACCATGCCAGCATGGGCTCGGCCAGCGGATCACTGAAAGGGTTCATCCTGTTCCGCAGGTGCTCGATGGTGGTCTTCGTGTCATCGGCGAAACACACGCCCAGCCGCAGCAGCGAATCAGGCGGCTGAGCTTTCGTTGCGCGGCCGAAATTCCGCCCACCCGGCACGACAGCCGGGCTACCACCCCGAGCATGAAGCGAAATCAACTCTTGGTCGAATGCCGCAGCCGACCATACGAAGATCATAAAGATCGTGGCTGAATATGACCGATTGACTGATGCTGTATAAATTCACGCATAAGTCGGTGGTTGGGCTCAGAGCCGTCGGCCCGTCGCACTGATGAAGTGTGTCCGGGTCGGCAAGGACTGACTCCCTCAGAATTTCTGACTCTAGCGGCAGCGATTCACTTCTGTAGTGGCCTTGGTGGAGGGGGGCGGGTGAACATCCATCTGTGTCTTGGAGCTTTCCTCAGTTGCATCCTTTCTCCTTGCCGAGATTCCAGATGCCGCTACCTGGTTTCAATGACGTTCCCGCCGGCGCTCTGCTTTTAATGTGCACTTATCATATACGGCAAAAAGGGTCAACAGGTGTAACTGTCGTCGGTCCAGCAATCGTCAATGGCTTGCATGGAAATCATCCAAGGCGTATCGGCCTCCTTGCTGAGGTTCATGCCGATACGTCGCTTTCCGGACTGTATGGCCATTGTGGGATTGCAGGTCGGTCCGCAGGGCATGAATTTATCGACATTCGATGACCATCCAGCCTTCGTGAATGCGTTTCGAACTTCATTCTTCGTTACGTTTGCATTCAGGGTGACATCCAGCCATGCCCCGTTGTTTGCGGAATCACATCCATTGCTTTCTTCAATGGAAAGTACAACTCTGTGATTTTTGAAAGCGGAATGGATCAGTCCGGCGAGCATCTTGTTTTCCTTATCTGCCCTCGCCCAGCAGGTCTCGGACTGATTTTCTCCAGAGCAGGCTGCCAGGCCAGCGGCGAAAAATACGATCACCGACACGGTGCTCAGTGATTTCACAAGACCTTCTTGCAGCACACGATCTCCTTAATGTGATAGTCGTTGAAAATTTCAATTGAAAGTCGTTCCCTCCTGTTGGGCATTAATATTATTGGTGGCGGGTCGGAGGAGTGACTGAATTCGATGTCATCAGATCTAACCACCTCGTGTGCGATCTCGGCTTCACCTTATGATGATGTATTGGTGAAAACTGACGATCTGTGGTTGTGTCCATTCGCGGGCGCTGCTCGTATATCTAAATGATTCCGAACTCAGGTTCCAAACGTACGACTCCCATGTTTCGGCGGAGTTTATTTCAAAGTTACGCGTGGGCTTGTCGCAGTTTCCGGGATTCCATACTTCGCATGGTATGCCAGACTCAACGCTCCAGATGTTGGCTGCGTTTTCGATATGCCAGAAGTCGTAGTGGCCGCTGTAGCTTTTCGTGCACGGTCCAGACATGCACTCGGCGTCAATCTTTGCCTGGTCTCTTACTTTTTTGGATTCGCGCTTCCGTTCCGCATTGCTTCTCTTGCTTCCGGGAGGCCGGCCTGCGTAGTAATGTTCAGGGCATGAATTAGCTTTGAGAATTCCTTCACTGCACATCTCATCAATTCCTACAGCATACAGATAGTTCAACCAGGCATCGTCTCCATGAGTCGACTTTATGTCTCTCAATATTTTTTGGTGTTCGTAGGTATACTTTCTGGCGAAAGCGTTGATGCGCTGGTCGAAGTCGGTGTCACTTTCCTTCCCCTGCCTCTTTTTTTCATCGTCTTTGCCCTTCTCGTAGTCGGGTCTGAACCTTTCGTGACTATCCCCAAGCTTCTTGGCGATGTCGGCACCAAACTGCATCATAATTCTGACCTGCCAGATGAAGTGGCGAATCGCATTTCTTCTTTTGGTTTCCTTGTTGCCCTCTTTTCCGTTAACGAATTCTTCGGTTTCGTTGGTTATCAATGCTGCTTGCGCGCATTTTGTCCAGTGCATCACCGTCATGCAATATCCCCCCTCTTTGAAAGTTGAGGGTTTCGGGTAGTGCCCTGTAGGGTCTTCGTTTCCGAGTGGATCTGAATTTCCATATGTGTAGCGGTTTATTTGATTGGAAGGTTCAGGAGAAAGAGTCCAGTCATCGCGGGAGGTGAAGGCGCCGGTGCCGGGCTGGTACCAGCGGGCGTGCATGTTGACCTTGCCCGTGTCCGGGTCGGTGTACTCACCCTGGTAGCCGAGGGCGCGCTGGGTGCCGGAGCGGTGGGTGACCTTGCCGAAGGGGTCGTAGGCCGTCGAGTCGACCAGGGCGGTGCCGGAGAAGGTGCCCACCACGTCACCGTGCAGGTCTGTCATCGTGGCGAGCGCGGGGATCGCGCCCTCCTGCAGACTCAGCAGGCCGCCGAAGGGGTCGCGGCCGTACTTGGCCTGGACAGCGCCCACACCGTCGGTGGTGGTGGTGATGTCGTTGGTCAGCCCGGAGTAGACGAAGCGCTGCTGGGCGGCGCCCTTGGTGCGTGAGGTCATCCGGTCCAGGGCGTCGTAGCCGTAGGTGGCCTCTCCATCGGAGACGAGGCGGTCGAAGGCGTCGAAGGCCAGATCGCGGGTGACACCGGCTTTGGTCTCGGTGGCGAGGGTGCCGCGGGGGGCGTAGGTGTAGTCGACTCCAGCGCCGGAGGTGAGCCGGTTGCGCTGGTCGTAGGCAAAGGTGTCGGCCCCGGACTTGGTGCGGTTGCCGGAGGCGTCCCACTCATAGGCGGTGACGGCGCCACCGGGCGCGGTCCAGGAGGTCAGCCGTCCGGCGCGGTCGTAGCCGTAGGTGTTGGTTCCGGCTCCGGCGGTGCCGGTGGTGGTCTTGCTGGTGAGGTTGTCGTCCTTGTCCCACCCATAGACGATCTTCGACAGTTCGGTGCCGGAGTTGTTCTTCACCGCTTGGGAGGTGAGCCGATCCATGCTGTCGTAGCCGTAGGTCTGGGTGCCGACCGGGTTGGCGGAGGTTTTGCTGGTGAGCCGGTTGGCGTTGTCGTAGCCGTAGGTCCAGGTGCGGCCGGTCACCGGGTCGCTGGCGGTGCTGAGCCGGTCGACGGCGTCCCAGGTGTAGGTGGCCGTCCCGGTCGGGTCAACGCGCTGGGTGAGGTTACCCGTGGCGTCGTAGGCGTAGGCGGCGACCTGATTGGTGGCCTTGGAGACCTTGGTCAGCAGGCTACGGTCGTTGTATTCCAGGCTGTAGTCACCGATCGCGGTCACTCGCCCGGCCTGGTCGTAGGTGACCGCACGGTTCACGGTGGCCATCGCCGCGCCGCTGCCGGTCTCGGCGGTCATCCGGTCCAGATGGTCGAACGTGCGATCCAGGCGCACCCCGCCCGGTTGCAGGGTGGCGGTGGCGTTGCCGGAGGCGTCGTAGAGGTTGGTCCAGGTGCGGTCCGCGGCGCCTGGGTGGGCGGTGGTGGCTGGTTCGATGACGGATTCAACCAGGCCGAGGGTGTTGTAGGTGGTCCAGGTGGCGTTGCCGCGGCCGTCGGTGGTGCGGGTACGCGCCCCGCTCGCGTCGTAGCCGAACGTCGAGGTGATCGACGAGGTCGCCGAGACCGGTTCGATCAGCGAGGTCAGCCGCCCCGCGCCGTCGAACGTGCGCTGGGTGGTGTGGCCTTCGGCGGAGGTGGTGCTGGTCGGGTTACCGGCCGCGTCGTAGCCGAAGCCGACCGTGCGCAGCACCGTGCCGGTGCCGCTGAGGTCCTTGGCGGAGACCTTGCGGCCGGCGAGGTCGTAGGCGACCTCGGTGGCGTTGCCGAGTGCATCGGTCACCTTCGTCTGCCGGCCCATCAGGTCATAGCCGAAGGCGGTGGTGCGGCTGGCCGGGGCACTGGTGGTGGGGGTGGCCGGGGCGACGGTGGCGGTGACTTCTCCGGCGGCGTTGACCGTGTAAGTGGTGGTCTTGTTACCGGGCGCGACGCGTTTGGTGAGGTTGCCGGCGGTGTCGTAGGTCAAAGCGGTGGTGTGCGCGACGGTGGCGGGGGTGCGCTCGATCACGGTCTGGGTGATCTGCCGGCCCAGGTCGTCGTAGGTGGCCTCGTTCCGGGCGCCGGTGGGATCGGTCGCCGCGACCTGTTCACCCAGCAGGTTGTACTCGCCCACCCAGGCGCCGCCTGGCCCCGACGGGCCGGGTTCGGTGACCTTGACCGGGCGCCCCAGCGCGTCGTAGACAGTGGAGGTGACGTGGTTGCGCGGGTCGGTGACCGTGGTCTGCCGCCCGGCCTCGTCGTAGCCGAAACTCACCGTCGGGGTGATCGCGCTGCCGCCCGGCGGGGTGTAGGACGCGCCGACGGTCGAGGTCAGCCGCCCGGCCTTGTCGAAGACAGAGGTGGTGGTGCGCCCTTCGGCATCGACGAGGTGGGTCTGCTCGCCCGCGCTGTTGTAGCCGTACTTCACGGTGGGCTGCCCGATGGCGGCGGTGGTGCTGTTCTTTTCGATCGTCACCTGCGCGGCCTTGGTCTCCATCAACCGTCCGGCCAGGTCGTAGCGCATCGTGGTGGTGAAGTCCGCAGCCGTGGCGCCGGAGGCGTTCCCACGCGGGTCGGTAGTCGCGCTCAGCAGGCCCCGGTCGTCGTAGAGGTTGGTGGTGATCAGGTCGTCGGTGCCGTTCTCCACCGTCTGCCGGGTCACCTGATTCAACACGTTGTGGGCATACGAGACCGATTCGGTGCGGGTGGTGCCGGTCGCGGTAGAGGTCTTCTTCGTGACGTTGTCGACCGCGTCGTACTCGAAAGCGGTTTTACGCCCCAGAGCGGCGGGGTCGAATGTGATCGAGGTGAGGCGGTTCGCGGCATCGTAGACGGACTGGACGGTGACTTTGCCGCCGCCGCTGACTTGGCGGACGAGATTACCGGCCGGGTCATACTCATTTGACTGCAGCACCACGTCGTCCAGGCTGGTCAAGCCGTTGAGGCGTACATCGTCGCCGATCATCTCGGACAGACGGTTATCGGCGAAGTAGTTGTAGGAGGTCTTACGACCCATCGCGTCGACCTGACCCGCCAGGCGTCCGGCGGGGTCGTAGGAGAGCGCCTGCAGCACCACATCGCGAGCGGCCTGCGGGGCGACCGGGCTGCCGGTCCAGTTCTTGAGCGTCACGGAGGCCGATTCGCCGCGTTTGGTGTATGCGTAGGTCAAGACGGTGCCCACCGGATCGGTCGTCGAGGCCAGGGCGCCGGTGACGTCCCAAGTGGAGCGGGTCACGCCGCCTTCGGGATTGGTGACCGTCTCTGTTCGCCCTCTGGTGTCATAGGTATAGGTGATGTTGCGCGCCGGGTCACCACCGGTCAGATCCAAGAACGTCTCGGTGAGCTTGTTACCGTCCGCGTCGTAGGTGTAGGTGGTCTTGGTGGTGTGGGTGACGTTGGTGACCTCGTTCTTCACCCCGGGAGCAGTCTGCGTCAGCGGGCGCCCGAGCTCGTCGTAGGTGAACGTCGTGGTGACACCGGTGGGATGGGCTGCCGATATTTCGGTTCGCGAGGTCACCCGGCCCAGCGCGTCATGGGCGAACTTCGTTATCAGTCCGGACGGGCTGGTCTGCTCGACCAGGTCACCGGCGGCGCTGTAGCGGTAGGTCGTCTCGTTGCCCTTGGCGTCCTTGCTGGACTTGTTCAGGCCTGCGGGTGTGGTGCCGCCGCCGATGGCGGGTTCGGTGCCGTCGGTGTAGGTGGTGCTGGTGGAGCGGCCGTTCGGGAAGTCCGGGGTAGCGGGGGTGGTCTGTTTGAGTATCTCGCCGTGCTGGTTGTACTCCCACTTGGTGGCGTAGGTGTTGTCGGTGGCGCTGGACGACCGCGCGTCCCGCGAGGTGATTGGCCGGTCATTGCGGGGGTCGAACTGGTTGTTGTTGTTCAGGTAGTACGCGTGATGATCGGTCTGGCAGCTGTTCGTCGTCCGACACTTCTTGGTTCTGAGGAGGTTGCCGCGTTTGTCGTTGAAATGTTCAGTTACGTTATTGTTCGGGTCTGTGATCTTGCTAATGAAGCCGCCGGTGTCGTAGGCGACTTTGGTGACCTTGGCGAGCTGGTCGGTCTGGCTGACCAGGCGGTAGCCGCGCCAGGCGTCGTAGACGTATTTCAGTGTCTCGCTGCGCGGGTCGGTGACCGTCACGGTCGACTCGCCGGTTGTCCGGTTGTAGGCCGGGGCCCCAATCTGCCAGGTGCCCCCGTTGGTGTCGACGTGCGTCTTGAGTCGTTCGGACGCCGAGTCGTAGGTGTTGGTCGCCCACACTCGCCCCGACGGCAGGGTGATCTTGGTCAGCTTGTTCGGGGCCTCGACGCGGGCGGCGAAGTGTGCCGCGACCTCGTCCGCGCTCAGTGGCCGGTCGTAGACCGCGAGCTCGTCGATGGACCCGGCCAGGCCGCCGCCGATCCTGGTGGTGTCACGGGCCTCGGCGGCCACCGGCTGGGTCAGCGTCCCGACGGGCAGACCGTCCAGGTAGAGGGTCTGCTTGTTTCCGGTGAGGGTGAAAGCCAGGTGATGCCAGGTGCCGTTGTTCACCGCGGCGGGGGAGATGATGGGGGAGGAGGTCGGACGCAGGGAGGCGCGCAGTTTGCCGTCTGTGCCCACCTGGATCATCGGATCCAGGGTGCCGAACTGCCCCGAGGACAGCAGGCGGCCCGTTCCGGTGGACTTGAACCACAGCTCGACCGTTCCCTGCTGGTGGATTCGTGGCATGAGCCCTGAGGGCACCTCCACATACCCCGAACTCGTCAGATCGACGGCAGTGTCGGTGGTGCCGGCCAGCGCTCCCGGACGCCCCCGCGTCGCTCCGGAGTAGGAGGCCGGGCCGGCGCCCCAGCCCAGATCGGCCGCGCTGCCGGAGGCGTCGCTCAGCCGCCAGTAGCCGAACGGGTCGGCGTCCTGGACCGAGCTGCGATACAGCGATCCGGCGCCGTACTCGAAGTCGGTGCACGCGCTCGTCGGCGCGCAGACCCTGGTCAGGCGGTCACCGGTGTAGGCGTAGGTCCAGGTCAGCGGGGATCCGTTCACAGGATCGGTCGACACCGCGGTGACGTTTGCTCCGGTCCAGGTGAACGACAGGGACCTGCCGCCGGCCGCGGTGACCGTGCTCAGCTTGCCGTCGGTGCCGTAGGTCATCTCCTGGCTGCGGCCACGGTCATCGGTCACCCTCAGTAGCCGCCCCTGGGCGTCGAAGACGTAGGAGGTCGACGACTTGTCCATCAGCCGCCAGCCGCCCCCGGTAACCGTCGCCAGGGTGGCGTACGTGCCCGACGGTGGCTGGAAGGTCCCGTCTCCCTTGTCGGCGAAGCGCACCGTACGCCCGTCGGGGTAGGTCACCAGGAGCGCCTCGAAGCCCCGGATCGTCTCCGGCACGACCCGCATGTCGAAACGGGTCGACCAGCCCGCTCCGAACGCGCCGTCGCGTCGGGGGTCCATGCTGTTGTAGGACCGCACCACCGACAGGGGCGGCCCTGCGCTGCCGACCGTCGCGTCGGTGAAGGTCGTCGTGTAGTTACCGGTGGACTGGTAGAACTCCTGGCCGTTGATCCCCCGAGTCGACAGATTGGAAGTGATCGTCGGCTGGCGGACCCCCATGGTGAAGGAGCGAGTCGAGGAGTAACGTCCCTGGCCGCCGATCGTGGAGGCGTCGCTGACGTACACCTGCCACCAGTACTCCTTGCCCCAGGCCAGCAACCCTTCGGGGAGCGTCCACTGGCCGTACAGTCCACAGCAGACATCGTCGTAGTCGTCGGAGTACACGCAATCGCCCGACATCGACGGGTTGTCACAGACCAGGAAGTCGAAGCTGGCGACGCCGCCGTCCCACGATGTCACCGTCGCCGACAGCGTCGGCTGCAGCGTCATCACCAGCGCCTCGTTGGCGGGGGTCATGGAGGTGACCGTGGGGGCGGGGGGCAGCGGACACGCTCCCCGGTCGGCCCACACCCACGAGAAGCTGTTCTCGGGGGGTGTGGTGTTGACAATCCCGGAAATCGCCTGCAGCGCCTCCCAGATCCGGCCGGCCGAGGCGACGCGCTCCCCTTGCGCGACCGAGTAATTGGACCGCCACGGTGAAACGCTCCCGCATGGGGGCGCCGCCAGCATGGCCGCCGATGTTTGCGCCGGAGACTCGGCCTGCTTCCGCTGTTTCTTGGAAGGGGGCGGGGCCGTCGTCGTGGAGGGTTGTGGCTCATTGACGAACCGGCCTTCGGGCGGCAACGCCTCCTTGGGCGGAGCGATCTCCGCCGTCGGGGACTTCACCTGCACCTTTGTCGAGGTGCGCTCCGTTTCCACCAGGGACGGAAAGCCCGCCGCCGAACCGGTCAACTGGTCAGGTGTGTCGGGAGGGCCTTGAAAGAGGGCGAGTGGTTGCACCGTCGCGGCGGACACTGGAAAGGCCTGGAACAGCAGCAGGCCCGGTAGCGCCGTCACCAGCACGGCCACCGCCGTCCAGGTTCTCACGACTACCGAAAACGACCATGACAAACTCCGGCGCATACGCCGTCACCCTCCGAACAAGTCAGCGCGAGAGCCAATCGCTCCCGCGTTACCCCAGCCCGCCATCAGGCCCAAGGCGGGCCGAGGTCGACGGTTCGGAGCGTTCTAACAGCAAACGATCAGAAATTACCCATAGAACCTTTATGTCCGCAATATGTGTAAGAGGGGCTAAATAGGACACGTGTTTCGGGTTTGAAAATGCGGTGTATCGAGACCGGGTTCTCACGGTGACGCTCGGTTGCGGGGAGGGGCGAGCCGAAACGATCACGTAGGGGGAGGGGGCGGTGGCTCACAGTTCGCCTGGGGGCTTCGCCTTTGAGTTTCTCTGAAGGCGGGGTTCACGAGCGGCGAGATATGGCGGTCTTCGCAATGGCCACGAGGGGAGCGGAGAGCTTGAACTCGGGGTTTTGGGGCGGGCCGAAGGTGGTGGCGGTGGTGCTGGAGTGGCTGGGGGTGATTTCTCGCGGGTTGAAAGCGGCGACGGGAAGGTCGTGGGGCGATGTGATTCGGAGCACATCGGGCCGAGTGCGGCAGGGGTCAGGTGCCGAGCCGGTCGCGTACGCGGTCCGCGAACCAGTCGGGTCGTTGTAGCGGGATGCCGTGTCCGCAGTCCGCCACGATTTCCAGCTCGCTGCCCGGCAGGGCCTCGTGCAGCACGCGGGCCGACTCCCGCATCAGGGCCCGTTCACGTCCGCCGGCGAGGATCAGCGCCTCGCGGGGGAAACGCGACCACGCGGGCGGCGGCGTGAAGCGCAGGTTCTCGCCGACTGCGGCGAGCAGGGTCTGCTTCGAGACGCTCGCGGACGTGCGGATGTAGTCGTCGAGCAGCGGATCGGGGATGAACAGCTGCTTGGCCTGCAGTTTGGCGAACCACCGCTGCCGGGCGAGTCCGGCGGTGGCGCCGAGTAGGCCGAGGGTGAAGCCGGTGGCCGCGATGGGCTTGGCCTGCGCGCTGACCACGACCACGCGTTCCACGAGCTCGGGCCGGTGCGCGGCGAGCAGGACCGTCAGCTGCGCGCCCAGGGAGAACCCGACGACGGAGACGCGACCGCCCACGTCGTGGAGGAGCTTCGTCAGGGCTTCTGCGGTCTGGGCATGGGAGTGATACGTCTCGTCCGCGCTGCGGTCGTGGCCGGGCAGGTCCGGGACGATCAACCGGTGGTCGCGCGCGAGACGCTCACGCACCGGCTCCCACATCCAACCGGCGACACCGCCACCGTGCAGCAGGAGCACGGGCGGGGCATCGGCAGGACCGTGTGTCTCGACATGCATGTGAAGCTGCTCCCGTCGCGTCGGCCGATGACCATGATGCCAGGGGTGGCCGTCCGGCCGACTCGGCGGTGATCAGGCGCCGGTCCGGTGCTCTCCTACCGGGTGGCGGTCTATGCCATGGAACATTCCGGAGAAGTCCAGGTCGGTGGGTCCGGCGCTCTCATGCCGGTGGCGGTCTCGTCTTTGGTCCATCCGGTGCCTCGCGGTTGGAGAAGGGCGAGGGCATGAGGTGAGGTGGTTCGGAGGACATGGGGCCGGGCCAAGCGGTCGGCATGGGTCCGGGATGATGGCCGGATGAACGAGTTCGTCGAGGCGATGGCCCAGGTGGTGACCGGGGTGACGATCGTCACCGTGAAGGACGACCGCGACGACGTGGGGGTGACGGTCTCCACCTTCACCTCGCTGTCGCTGGATCCTCGGCTGGTGATGGTGAGCCTGGACAGCGCCGGATATCTCAACGAGCTGCTGCTCAGGCAGGACAGATGGGCCGCGAGTGTGCTGTCGGCCGGGCAGAAGGCGATCGCGAGCCGGTTCGCCACGGCAGGCCGTCCTGGTGCGAGGTTGTTGCTCGCGGGGACGCCGCACCACCGGGGTCCGCTGAGCGAGGCTCTCGTGGTGGACGGTGGTGTCACCGCGTTGGAGGCCGAGACGGTCAAGGTGGTCCCGGCCGGGGATCACACGCTGTTCATCGCGAAGGTCCTCGGGGTCGAGTACGTCGACGCGTCCCTGCTGCCGCTGGCGCGCTACCGGAGCCGCTATCGCTGAAATCCCGCTCACCCTTTCTCAGGGGTTCCGTACGGGCGCTCCTGCAGGTTTCGTGCGGGCGCGAGAGTCGCCGCGACGGGAGGCGTGTCCGGCTCGACGCTCATCGGGCGCGGCCTGTCCTTTCCGGGCGCCGCGAGGGACGCCGCACTGGCGGTGCACCGGGCGACCGTTCGTCCGGCGCCGGATGGCGTGAGAGCCGCCCCGGTCGACCGGGACGGCTCTCACGGCGATGTACGGCGAAGATCAGCGGATCGTCCAGGTGCCCGGCAGGATGAGCGGGCCGTACGAGGGCAGGCCCAGCTCGCCTGCGAGGTGGGCGAGGGGGCCCCACGACTCCAGGCGGACCTTGGCCAGGGCGGCGGCCTTGTCCTCGCTGGACTCCGCGGGGCGCAGCCGCTCCAGGGGGTTGAGCTTGGGGTAGACGCGTACGGGGGCGTCGACGGCGAGGCCCGCCTTCTTGCGGGCGATGGCGAGGGCGTCCTCCAGGCCGCCGAGCTCGTCGACGAGGCCGCCCTCCAGGGCGTCGGCGCCGGTCCAGACCCGGCCCTTGGCCAGCTCGTGGGCGCGTTCGCGCGACAGGCCGCGTCCCTCGGCGACCTTGTTCACGAAGTCGTCGTAGACCCGGTCGAGCCAGGCGTTGATCCGCGCCCACTGCGCCTCGGAGAAGGCGTTGGTGGGGGAGAACATCCCGGAGTTGGCGCCCTCGCCGACGGTCTCGGAGGTGACGCCGATCTTCTCCAGCAGTCCGCCGATGACCGCCTTGCCGCCGAACACGCCGATGGAGCCGGTGAGCGTGCCCGGCTGGGCCACGATGACGTCGGCGGCCATCGAGACCATGTAGCCGCCGGAGGCGGCGAGGTCGCCCATCGAGATGATGATGGGCTTGCCCGCCTTGCGGGTGAGCACGACCTCGCGCCAGATGGCGTCGGAGGCGGTGTACGAGCCGCCGGGGCTGTCGACCCTGAAGACGACGGCCTTGACGTTGTCGTCGTTGCGGGCCGCGCGCAGGGCGGCGCAGATGGTGTCGGAGCCCATCGCGCCACCGCCGCCCAGCGGGCTGCGACCGCTGCGGCCGAGCCGGATCGCGCCGTTGCCGCGGACGAGCGCGACGACCTGCTCGCCGGGGTGCGGGAGCTTCTTCGCGGACAGCGACTTGGCGTAGCGGCCGACGTACAGCAGGAGCGCGCCGTCGCCGACGGACTGCTTGACCTCGTCGTAGACCTCGTCGCGGTAGGCGAGCCGGTCGACGAGCCCCGCCTCGACGGCCTCGGCGCCGATGAACGGGCCCTGGTCGATCAACTCGCGTACCTTGGCCGGCTCCAGGCCGCGCCCCTCGGCGATGCCCGCCACGACCTGTTCGGTGATCGACTCGGTGATGCGGCTCATCGACTCGCGGTGGGCCTCGGTCATGTGGTCCTGGGTGAAGGTGTTGGCGGCCGTCTTGTACTCGTGCCGCTGGCCGATCTGGTACTCCACGCCGATCTTGCCCAGGGCGCCCCGCAGGAAGCGCTGCTCCATCGCGACACCGGTCAGGCCGACGTCGCCGGAGGGCTGGAGGTAGACCCGCTCGAAGGCGCTGCCCAGGTAGTAGGGGACGGTGCCCCCGCCGATCTCGCCGAAGGTCTCGGCGAACGCGACGGTCAGTTTGCCCGAGGCCCGGAAGTGGATCACAGCCTGGCGGAGCTCCTGGACGATCGCGAGGCCCAGCGGCTGGGTGCCGATCTTGACGATCAGTGCCCTGACCCGGTCGTCCTTCCTGGCGCGCTTGAGCCCGGCGAGCACGTCGGTGAGGCTCGTCTTGCGCATCGCCATGATGGCGCTCAGCGGGTCGGCCGGAGGACTGCCGTCTGTCAGGCCCTCGGTGAGGTCGAGCTCAAGGATCAGGGGAGCGGTACGCCGCTGCTTGAACCGTTCGACACTATCGATGATCACCTTGGTCGCGTCCATGCTCCTCACCCTAAGCGACACATACCGGGCTTATGCGGCTCGGCGGGTTCTCACCCGTTTTTCGGCACAAGCGAGCCCCGTAGTCCGCGTGCCTTCCGGCTTTACGCGGGCTACGGGGCTACACGGCCGCCGGGCTACGCGGCTCGGCGGGCGTTCACCTGCTTCTTGAGCATCGTGGTGGACGCGGCGGGGGAGGAGCCCTTCAGGCGTGCCTTCTCGACCGAGGTGAGGACCGTCTTCAGCGTGGCCGTCTCCTTGATCTTCGCGGTGAAGTTCACGCCGCCGTTCGCCCAGTTCAGCCAGGCGGCGAGCAGTTCGCTCTCCAGCTTGGCCTTCGCCGTCTTCTTGGCGGGCTTGAGCACCTTGTACGCGCCGCCCAGGGTGGAGGCGGGCGTGACCTCGGAGAAGACCTTGCTCGCCTTGGCCACCAGGCCGAGGTAGCAGCTCACCGTCGCGTCCTTGATCTTGCCCTTGCCCCGGGTGACCTCAACCGCCCACTGCGCGGCGCTCAGCGTCTTGGTGGACTTGCCGCGCGTGCACACCGTGGCCGTCGCCGGCGGGGGGACGGTCACGGTGACGGTGACCGTCACCGTGGGCAGCGGGACCGGCGTCGGCACCGGGTCGGTCGGCGGGGCCGGCGGAGGGGGAGCGGAGCTGGGCCCGGGACTGGGTTCGGGGCTGGGCTCCGGGCTCGGGTCGGTGCCGGTCTCCGGGCCGGGGTCGTCGCTGGGGACCTCGGGGCCGGGGGGAGTGACGGGGGCACCCGGGGTGCCTCCGGCGATCGCGGCGTTCAGGTCGAGGCGGGGGGTGGTCACGCCGCCGTAGGTGACCTGCCGGCCCGCGGTCTTCAGCGCTGCCTCCAGCGCGTCCGGGGTACCGGGGGTCTTCTGGGCCATCAGCGCCATGGTGCCGGTGACGAACGGGGTGGACATCGAGGTCCCGCTGTAGACCTGGTGGCCGCCGCCCGGCACCGCGGACTCGATCTCCAGGCCGGGGGCGAAGAGGTCGAGCACGGAACCGTAGTTGGACCAGTAGGGGACGGTGTCGTCGTCGCCCGTCGCGCCGACCGTCACCGGGGCGGAGAAGCAGCCGGGAGCCCCGGCGCCGGGCACGCCCTCGTTGCCGGCGGCGGCCACGACGGCCACGCCCTTGGCGCGCAGGTCGTCGACGCGGCTCTTCATCGCCGCCAGGTCCGGTTCGGCGTCACAGGTTCCCTCGTACAGGCCGCCGCCGAGGCTGAGGTTCACCGCGGCGATGTTCCTGCCGCCGTCCTTGAGCTTCGCGACGTGCTCCAGGGCGAGCAGGAGCGTGGACTCGAACGCGCTCAGGCAGACCCCGCCCTCGTCGTCGCAGTCGTTGAACCTGCTGAAGACCTGGATCGCCACGATGTCCGCCTCGGGGGCGACGGCGTGGGCGATCCCCGCCACGTGGGTGCCGTGGTCGCACAGGTTGACGCCCTCGTGGACGCAGGCGGGGGTGTTCGCGTCGGCGGATCCGGGGTCGTTCGTCTGCCCGTTGGGGCACAGGGACTGCGCGCCCTCGTCCGTGGCGGAGAAGCAGGCCTGCTCCACGACCTTGCCCCCGAAGTCGGGGTGGCCGGCGTCGATCCCGGTGTCGATGATCGCGATCGTCTGGCCGGCGCCCTTGGTCCCGGTGGCGTGCGCCTTGTCCGCGCCGATCACCTGCAGGCTCGTGGCGAGCGAGCCGGAACTCAGCGAGCCCAGCGCGGTGGGGGAGTAGACGCGGTCGCGGCGGATGGAGAGGACGCGCGGGTCCTCGGCGAGCTTCGCGAGCGACTCGCCGGTGCCCTCGACCACGATGAACGAGGTGTCCGCAGGTTCGAGGACGACCTCGGCGTCGGGCAGCTGCCGTGCCTCCCCGGCCACCGGGGCCGCCTCGGCGGGGGCCGCCAGCTCGACGATGACCCGGGCGCCGTCGGTGTCGGAGGCGAGCCCCTCCTCCAGTTTCGGCTGCGGGGGCGTCGCGTCGGCGGGGGGTGAGACCGGTGTGTCGGCGGGGGTCTCCTGACCGCCCGTCCCCTCGGATCCGTCGCCCGTCTCCCCTGCTCCGGCCTCGGCTCCGGCTCCGGATCCGTCGCCCGGGGCCACGGGTGGGCTCTCGCTCGCGGAGGCCGTCGGGGGCGCCGGTACTTCTTCGGCGAGGGCGGGTATGGCGGGCGAGAGGGTGAAGACCAACGCCATGGCCACGACAGCTCGAAGTCGCACGCGTCCTCCGGGGGGATCAAAAGGGCGTTTCGGAGTCTAAGCAGCCGTATGCGCCAAGTGAATACTTTGCCCCAGATTTGGAGGATCTTCGGAGAAAAGCTCTGCCCCCGCGGCGTGACGCGCACGGGGGCGATCGGTCCCCGCGGCGTGACGCGCGCGGAGGGCCGAGTGGAGAAAAGCTCGGCCCCCCGCGGCGTAACGCGCTCGGAGGGCCGAGTGGTCGAAATATTACTTGAGGCCGTTGGAGATCGCGGTGATCAGCTCACCGTTGGTGGTGTCGCCGCTGGTCTCCCAGAAGAACGCCCCGCCCAGACCCTGGTTCTTGGCGTAGGTCATCTTCCCGGTGATGGTGGAGGGGGTGTCGTAGCTCCACCAGTTGCCGTTGCAGTAGGCGTAGGCGGTGCCGCCGACGGTGCCGGTGGGCGGGCACTTGGTCTTGAGGACCTTGTAGTCCTCGATCCCCGCCTCGTAGGTGCCCTGGGCCGCGCCGGTGGCGGAGCCGCCGGGAGCCGCCT
Source organism: Streptosporangium sp. NPDC000563 (assembly GCF_040299985.1). NCBI lineage: Bacteria > Bacillati > Actinomycetota > Actinomycetes > Streptosporangiales > Streptosporangiaceae > Streptosporangium > Streptosporangium sp. NPDC000563. The sequence continues at coordinate 33,786 of NZ_JBEPDA010000013.1, forward strand.
GGGTCACGCCGGTCCAGCCGCGGCCGTAGAAGCCGATGCCCAGCAGCAGCTTGCTCGCCGGGATGCCCTTGGCCTTGAACTTCTGGATCGCCGCGTCGGAGTTGAACCCGGCCTGCGGGATGCCGGTGTAGGAGGTGAGCGGCGAGTGCGGAGCCGTCGGGCCCTGGGGGTTGAACGCGCCGAAGTAGTCGTACGTCATCGGCATGAGCCAGTTCAGGTTGTTGATCGCGCCGGCGTAGTCGGCGGCGTCGATCTTGCCGCCGTTGGAGCCGTCGGCCGTGGTCGCCGCGGTGACGAGGGCGTTGGCGCCGAACTTGGTGCGCAGCGCGGAGATGATGTTCTTGAAGGCGTTCGGGCCGCTGTTGTCACAGGTGAGGCCGCAGGCGTTGGGGTACTCCCAGTCGATGTCGATGCCGTCGAACACGTCGGCCCAGCGCGGGTCCTCGACCAGGTTGTAGCAGGAGTCGGCGAACGCGGCCGGGTTCTGCGCGGCCTGGGTGAAGCCGCCGGACCAGGTCCAGCCGCCGAAGGACCAGATGACCTTGATGTTCGGGTACGCCTTCTTCAGCTTGCGGAGCTGGTTGAAGCTGCCGCGCAGCGGCTGGTCCCAGGTGTCGGCGACGCCGTCGACGCTGTCGGCCGCGGTGTAGGCCTTCTCGTAGTCGGCGTAGGAGTCACCGATGGTGCACCGGCCGCCGGTGGTGTTGCCGAAGGCGTACAGGATGTGGGTGAGCTTCGACGCGGAGCCGCTCGTGACCAGGTTCTTCACGTGGTAGTTGCGGGCGTAGACGCCCCACTGGGTGAAGTATCCGACGATCTTCTTGCCGCCGGGGGGCGGCGGGGTGGGGGTGACCGTCGGGGTGGGGGTCGGGGTCGGCGTGGGGGTGACCGTCGGGGTCGGGGTGGGGGTCGGCGAGGGGCCGGTGCCGTTGCAGGCGGCGCCGTTGAGCTTGCAGTTCAGCACGCCGGTGATCCCGCCGGGCGCGCCGTTGAAACCGAAGCTCGTCGAGGCGCCCGCGGCGAGCGCGCCGTTCCACGACTTGTTGACGAAGGTGTAGTGGTTGCCGCTCTTCGTCAGGTCGGCGTCCCAGGACGTGGTGATCGAGGTCCCGGCGGGGAGGTCGAACTCGACCTTCCAACTGGTCAGCGCACTCGTCCCGGCTTGCACGACGACCTTGCCCTCGAAGCCTGATCCCCAGTTCGAGGTCGTCGTGTAGGTGGCGGTGGCGGGTGTGGCGGCCGTCGCGGTGCCGATCCCCAGGGGAACCAGCAGCGCCGCCGCCGCGATGAAGGAGCCGATGGTAATTCGTCGCAAGGGTCGCTCCAGGTCAGAGAGTGCCGAGTCCCCGTATTCATAGGAAAGTTTCCTATTAATTACCAGAGCGTAGGTTCTCGTACGCCGACGGTCAATGCCTTGTTCGTTGATATAAGGCCGATTTAAGGTTTTCGGCCGAACGGGCTGCGGCGAGGGTGCCGGAAGCATAGAGCGCGAAAACGGGCCGGTCGCGCGAATCGCGCGACCGGCCCGTTCTCACCTGGTCTGTTGGGCTCTGCGGAGGGGGAGTTCGGTCAGGCCGGTTCGGCCTCCCGGCGCTCCTCGGGTCCCTCGGCCTCGGTGGCCTCGGCCGCCTCCCGTACGACCTCAAGCCGCTCCCGCGTGATCTCCTGCTCGGCGGCCTGGACGATCTCCTCCGCGCGCTGGTCCGCGGCGGGTTCGAGCGCGCCGGGGTGGCGCAGCCAGAGGGCTCCCAGCGGCGGGACGCGCATCGTGGCCGAGTACGGCAGACCGTGGCGCGGCTCCTCGGTGGCCTGGACGGCGCCGAGGTTGCCCACGCCGCTGCCCGCGTAGTCGTAGGCGTCGGTGTTGAGCACCTCCTCCCACGCGCCGGGGAAGGGCAGCCCGAGGCGGTAGTCGTCGTGCGGCGCGCCGGAGAAGTTGGCCACGCACGCCACCACCGAGCCGTCCTCGGCGTAGCGCAGGAAGGAGAAGACGTTGCCCAGCGCGTCGTCGGCGTCGATCCAGCGGAAGCCGTCGGGGGAGGCGTCCACGCTCCACAGGGCCGGAGACTCCTTGTAGACCCGGTTCAGGTCGCGCACCAGCCGCTGCACCCCCTTGTGCCCGTCGAAGTCGAGCACCCACCAGTCGAGCCCGCGCTCCTCCGACCACTCGGACCCCTGGCCGAACTCGCCGCCCATGAACAGCAGCTGCTTGCCCGGATGGGCCCACATGAAGGCGAACATCGCCCGCAGGTTCGCGAACCGCTGCCACTCGTCGCCGGGCATCTTGCCGAGCAGCGACCCCTTGCCGTGCACCACCTCGTCGTGCGAGAGCGGCAGCACGAAGTTCTCCGAGTACGCGTACATCAGCGAGAACGTCATCTGGTGGTGGTGGTACTGGCGGAAGACCGGCTCGTGCTTGAGGTACGCGAGCGTGTCGTGCATCCAGCCCATGTTCCACTTGAACCCGAAGCCGAGCCCGCCCAGGTGCACGGGACGGGAGACGCCCGGCCAGGCGGTCGACTCCTCGGCGACGGTGACGATGCCCGGCGCCTCCCGGTAGGCGACCGCGTTCATCTCCTTGAGGAACGCGACCGCGTCGAGGTTCTCCCTGCCGCCGTACTCGTTGGGCGTCCACTCGCCCTCGCGCCGCGAGTAGTCGAGGTAGAGCATCGAGGCGACCGCGTCGACGCGCAGCCCGTCGATGTGGAACTCGCGCAGCCAGTACACGGCGTTGGCGACGAGGAAGTTGCGCACCTCTCGGCGGCCGAAGTCGAAGATGTAGGTGCCCCACTCGGGGTGCTCGCCCCGCGCGGGGTCGGCGTGCTCGTACAGCGGGGTGCCGTCGAACCTGGCCAGCGCCCAGTCGTCCATCGGGAAGTGCGCGGGCACCCAGTCGACCAGCACCCCGATGCCCGCCTCGTGCAGGGCGTCGACGAGGTGGCGGAAGTCGTCGGGGGTGCCGAAACGGGAGGTCGGGGCGTAGTAGGAGGTCACCTGGTAACCCCAGGAGCCGCCGAACGGATGCTCGGCGACCGGCATCAGCTCCACGTGCGTGAACCCCATGTCCACCACGTAGTCGACCAGCTCGACGGCGAGCTCGCGGTAGGACAGGCCGGGGCGCCACGAGCCGAGGTGCACCTCGTAGACGCTCATCGCCTCCCGCAGGGCGTTGCCCTCCGCGCGGCGCCGCATCCACTCGTCGTCCCGCCAGGCGTAGTCCGACTTCTCGATCACCGACGCGGTCGCGGGGGGCAGCTCGGTGCGCCGGGCCATCGGGTCGGCCTTGGCCCGCCAGATCCCGTCCACACCGAGGATGCTGAACTTGTAGCGGTCGCCGGGGCCGAGACCGGGGACGAACAGCTCCCACACGCCCGACCCGCCGAGCGAGCGCATGGGGTACGCGGCGCCGTCCCAGTGGTTGAAGTCGCCGATGACCCGCACCCCGCGGGCGTTGGGCGCCCAGACGGCGAAGGCCGTGCCGTCCACGTCCTCGTGCCGCATCACCCGCGCGCCGAGGACCTCCCAGAGCCGCTCGTGGCGTCCCTCGCCGATGAGGTGCAGGTCCATCTCGCCCAGGGTCGGCCAGTGCCGGTAGGGATCGGTGGTCTCGTACGGCTCGGCGCCGGCGTAGGCGATCCGGAGGCGGTAGTCGGGGATCTTGTCGACTCCGGGCAGGGTGACCGCGAACACGCCGTGGGCGACGTGCTTCATGTCGTGGGCCTTGCCGTCCACGAGTGCCTGGACCCGCTGCGCCATGGGGCGCAGCGTCCGGATCGTCACGCCCTCGGGACCCAGGTGCGACCCGAGGATCGAGTGCGGATCATGATGTGCTCCGCCCGCGAGCCGGTCCAGGTCCAAGTGCGCGCTCATGGCTTTACTCCCGTAGATCGATAGCCCCTACCTTGCCCTACTCGGGTGACCGAACCCATGCCCATGTCCGCTATCACCATGCGTATTGGGAAACGCGCGGAGCCAAAGGAGGGGAAAGTCACGGTTGTCGGTCATGTGGGGCCATCACAACGCTGTGCGCCGACCGTATCCGATCATCGGCGGCGGCGTCCCGGTCGAACCCGGCCGATTCCGATGATCACATCACCCAACACCGCCCGGTGCCGCCCTGTGCGGTCAAAAGCTGCATAAAGCAGCAGAAAACAGCAGGTCAGTGCGGGTTTTTGGCGGTGACGTCGCGGGGGGTGATCCGGAACCCCTGCCAGTGGCTCGGCATCGGGTCGGCGTCCTCGTCGCGGGGGACGTGGTGGTAGCCGACGTTGACCCACAGGACCGGATCGGTGAGCCGCTCCCCGTTGGTGTAGCGGTCGACGGACAGGGCGCACCCGGGAGACGGGTTGACCGTCGCGAGGCGCTCGCAGGAGCGGTAGTCGGTGACGTAGAGATCGGCCCGGGTGAAGGCCTCGTCGGCGGGACCCCGGTACTGGGCGGTGTCGGAGTTGTTGATCTCCCAGGAGACGCGGTGCCCGTCGGCGTTGCGCACCTTCCTGTCGACCACCCGCCACCAGCGCATCGGCCTGCTGACGGCCTTGGCCTCCGTCCCGAACACCGTCCGCTGGATCTTGCGGGTCCCGGTGCCGGAGCCGCTGAAGTCGTACTGCTCCACGACGTCGTCCGCCCGGCCCGCCACGTCGAAGTCCAGGCGCCAGAAGATGTTGTGGGTGTGGTTCGCCTCGAACCCGGTGGCGCCCACCCCGATGGGCCAGCCGTGCTCGGGTGTGGTGGTGAACCCGGCGAGCGACCCCGTGGCCCCCACACGCGGGGTGATCGCGCCGTCGTCGGAGAAGGCCCACTCGGCGAGGTAGGTGTACCAGCCGACCTGGAAGGCGGCGAAGACCACCAGGTCACGCCCCTGGGCCGTCATGTTCAGCTGATCGGGGACCGCCTTGAGGTACGCGTGGCCGCGCGCCCTCGTCGTCACGCAGACGAACTGCTCGCGGCGCTCGCCGAGCGGGCAGTCCGCGGCCCGCAGCGGAATGGCGGCGTATCCCAGCGAGCCGATGTCGTGGTAGCGGGGCCTGCCCCTGTCGTACGGCACGTGGATCTGGGCGAGCGAGGTGCTGCGCAGCACGGTGATCGGCCGATGGCCTCTCGGGGTGTAGACGATCCCGGTCAGGGTGAGACCCTCGACGTTGCGCATCTCCCAGCAGAGCTGCCAGCGCGCCCCGTTGGGCAGGGTCTTGTCGACGCGGTACGGCGCGTTGCAGGGGGCCGCGGGAGGTTGCGCGCCGGTTCCCGTCGCCGCCGGCGCCGTCTGCGGGCCGGGGGACGGCGCCGCGCCGGAGGAGGTGAGCTGTGGTGGCAGCGGCGGTACGGGTGCTCTCGGCGCGGAGGGCGGCGCGGCGAGCCCTCCGGCGAGCAGGGCGCAGGAAAGGGTGAGGCGGAGGAACACGGATTACCACTCCAGGGTGTGGATCTTCTTGGCGGACAGGTCGACGACCATCCGGCTGGTGTCCAGCCAGGTGCCGTCGGGCAACCGGACGAACAGCCGCAGGCACCGGTGGACGTCGCACTCCTTGGCGGACCCGCGCTCGCCGTACGGGGTGAAGATCAGCCCGCGCAGCCCCAGCTCCGCCGCCGACCTCAGCGGTCCGCCCCCGGCCTTGGTGTACGCCTCGCGCACGGTCTTGCCGTACCCCGGATGGGCGAGCAGGAGGGCGGCGGCCGTCGTCTCCTCCTCCTTCGACGGCGGTGGCTGCACCCCCCGCGCCACGGTCTCCCGTACGACCTCGCCCCGGCCGAGGTCGACGGTCCGCACGATGAGCCTGTCGCTGCCGTAGTCGTAGAGGTACGCGTCGGCGCGGCGCCGGTCGGAGGCGTCCTTGTCGTCGTCGCGCTCCACGTAGAGCAGCTTGATCCGGCCGGCGGCCATGTGCGACCTGGATCCCGCCGACGCGATCGTGGTGGCCTTGGCGACCTCCTGGCCGGTGAGCGGGTCCTCCCGCGCGGGCATTCGCAGGGCGGCCCCCGCGGCCTGCGACCCCTGCTCGCCGGAGACGAACAGCGCCGCCCCGGCGACGACGGCCACCCCCGCTCCCGCGACCGCCATCACCATCAGTCTTCGCCCCATGAGCACCTTCTTTACTCACCGTTGACTTTTCCTTGCGAAGAGTAGCGATCGGTGAGTGTCCCGGCGGGTCCAAAGGCGTATTGCACTTTTGGTTTACGTTGTTGGTTTTTGGGGGCTTTCATCCGTTTTCAGGGCCGCGACGGGCCACGTGGTCACGGAGTCGGTCACTGAGTCGGTCACTGAGTCGGTCACTGAGTCGGTCTTGGAGTCACTCGGCCACGAGGCGACGACGACGTCGATCGTCATCTCGTCGTCGCCCGGTGTGCCGGAGACCTCGACGGTCACGCCCGTCCACCCGCCCTCGGGCAGGTTCAGCGCCGGTGAGGTGTCCCGGCCGATTCTCGCGTTGCCCAGCGAGGGGTACAGGTCGTTCGCGTCGCCCCGGTTGCCCAGGCTGCCCGGCCTGGCGAGCTGGCGCAGGCCGTCGGCCTGCATCAGCTCGATCGCGAGGCGCCGCTCGTCGTCGACGTTGGGAACGGACTCGTCCACCACGTAGACGGCGACGCCCTGGTCGGGCAGGAACTCGTCCTGGCCTCGCCTGCGGCGGTACTCCACGACGACGTACTGCGTGCTCGTCATCGTCCGGTCGTTGTGGACGACGACGAAGTCGCCGCCCTCGGCCGCCGGCCGCAGCGTGATGCCGCGGGTGGTCTCGGTGACCAGGCGCGGGGTGACCCAGTCGTGGAACATGCGCAGCATGCCGGTCGGGAAGACGGGCGTGACGCCCCCGTTGCCCCACGACCCCGCCGCCATCAGGCAGAAGTTGCCCAGCCCGTGCGACTTGACGCCGGTCTGCGCCCGGTCGGTGTCGTAGTAGTCGGCCCAGCGCGCGGCCAGGTGCCCCCACTCGTGGGCGCAGACGCCGACGTTGCAGTCCTCGGGAACGGTGAGGAAGGTGCTCACCTGGAGACCGGGCCCGACCGTGATCGGCTGATCGCCGACGGTCCACTTCAGGCTCCAGATGAACCGCAGCCCGGCGGCGTCGGAGAAGGTCTCGGCACCGGGACCGGCGTGCACGACGAAGAGCGCGGTGACCCGGTTCTCGCCGAGCGCGTCGTAGGAGGGGTCGAAGACGACGCCCGCCTCCAGGGCGGCGAGCACGGCGTCGCGCGCCATGCCCTGGGCGTTGCGCGGGAAGTTGCGCTCGTCCATCCCCGACTTGTCGTTGGCGTAGAAGGCGAGCGTCCGCGGCAGCCGGAACCAGCCGAACACCTCGCCCTGGACGTCGATGCCCCGCCCTTCGGGGTCGCCGTCGAAGCCGCTCACCTTCCGGTAGAAGTCGCGCATGCTGCCCGGCTGGGTGCCGAACAGCAGCCGTTCGAAGTGCGCCGCGTCGTGGGCGGGGTCGTGCGGCCGGTCGTCGAAGTCGACGAGCAGCACCAGGGTCCTGACGACGCCCCTGAGCTTCCTGGGCGGCCTGCTGATCAGGCTCGCGGGGGCCTGCGGGGTGGCGCTGCCGTCGTCCAGGCCCGCCGCGCGCGGCCCGCGACGCTCGGAGCGCCACACCGCGTAGTAGTCCTCGAACGTGAGGTGCTCGGGCAGGATCCCGGCGATCCTCAGTTCGTGGAAGCGTGCCTCCAGCCTGTCCAGCGCGTCCGGCGCCAGCGGAACGAGATGCATGGTGTCCCCCCATCGTCCGTTCTTGCGGCGAAGGTAGGGCTCATGGGGGTTCGTGTCGTGAGTAATCCCCTACTCAACCGGTGACCGGTACGACATCGGCTGCCTCCGGGGTCCGGAGGCAGCCGATGTCGTGTTCCCGAGGTCAGCTACAGGCCGAGCCGTTCAGGGTGAAGGAGCCGGGGTTGGCGTTGGTGCCGCTGTAGGCGCCGTTGAAGCCGATTCCGGCGGACTGCCCGGGGCTCAGGGTGCCGTTGTAGGAGGCGTTGCGGCCGGTCACGACCTGCCCGGACTGCGACCAGGTGGCGCTCCAGCCCTGGGTGACCTGCTGGTTGCCGGGGAAGGTGAACTTCAGCTCCCAGCCGTTGATCGTCGAGGTGCCGGTGTTGGTGACGGTCAGGTTGGCGGTGAAGCCGGTGTTCCAGCTGTTGGCGCTGTAGGTCACCTGGCAGGAGGCACCGCCGGGCGTCGGCGTCGGCGTCGGCGTCGGAGTGGGGGTGGGGGTGGGCGTCGGGGTCGGAGTAGGCGTGGGCGTCGGGGTGGGGGTCGGGGACGGGCCCGAGGTGTTCAGGCCGAAGAACTGGATCGCCGACTCGGCCATCCCGCCCTGCGGCAGGCTGTGCCCGACACCCGGCAGGCTGTAGGCCTCGACCTTGACGGTGCCGGTGGAGTCGGCGTAGCGGCTGCGGTTCCAGCCCTGCCGTGGGGTGTCGGTCGAGGTCGGCGTCTGGCTCAGGCCGTGGACGTTGGTCCACTGCTTGACCGCCTCGCCCAGGTTCGGATAGCGCAGGGTGGAGTCCTCGGTGCCGTGCCACAGCTGGACGCGGGGCCGGGCGCCGGTGTAGCCGGGGTAGGCGGCCCGTACGAGGTTGCCCCACTGCTCGGGGGTCCTCACGATCGTGCCGTTGGCGCACTCGCTGTTCCATCCGGAGGTGCTGGCGAAGCAGCCGAAGGGCACCCCCATGAAGGCCGCCCCCGCCTTGAACACGTCCGGGTACAGGCCCAGCATGACCTCCGTCATCATCGCGCCCGAGGAGGCGCCGGTCACGTAGACCCGGGAGGGGTCGCCGTTGTGACGCTGCTGGACGTAGTTCACCATCGACATCAGCCCGACCGGGTCGCTCCCGCCGCCGCGCCTGAGCGCCTCGGAGGAGGAGACGTCGAAGCAGTTCCCGCTGCGGGTGGCCGACGGGTAGATCACGATGAACCCGTACTGGTCGGCGAGCGAGGCGAACTGCGTGCCGGAGTAGAAGGCGGGGCCGGAGCCGGTGCAGTAGTGCACCGCGAGCAGGATGGCGGGACGGGGCGCCACCCGGTCCGGGACGTAGAGGTGCATCCGCAGGTTGCTGGGGTTCGTCCCGAAGCCGGTGACCTCCACCAGGGAGGCGGAGGACGCGGGCGCGGTCGTGAGCGCGAAGCCGAGCAGGAGGGGAATGATCGCGCACGCCATTCGCAGGGCCGTCCTCAGCCGACTCCTCCCCGCGCCCCGGTCGGTCCGGCGTGGAACATCGCTGTCGGACATCGTCGATCTCCTTTCGGCCACGGCCGATCGCCGGAGCCCCCTGACCTTCGCGGCCCCGGCGTTCGACGTCTCACGCTTGTCGCCGAAAGTTAAATTTATTAGCCGAAATTTTCAATCACAGGCTGGGGGTGCGGGTTCGCGTCCGGCGTACGCCCTCCTTTCCACGGCGGTTTCTCGCAGGTGAGAAACACCTTTGGTGGCGAAAGCGGTACGGATGCCCCCGCCCCCTCCGATGAAAGTTTCCGTCCTCTTTGTTCGCGCCGTAGACGGAGACGCCTCCGAGCCCGATCTCCGTGTTGATCGACTGGATGATCGCGCTGACCGGTGTCGGCAGAGGCGGTGTGGTGGGCCTCAGCGGTCACCGGTCGCGCTCGGCCGAATGGCGTCGAGACGGCTCCGCTGGTCGTCGCTCAGCCGCAGGCTCGCCGCGGCGACGTTCTGCTCCAGGTGCTCGATCGAGGCGGTGCCGGGGATCGGCAGCATGACCGGTGAACGGTCGAGCAGCCACGCCAGCGCGACCTGGGCCGCCGTGGCGCCGAGCTCGGTCGCCACGGCGGCGATCTCGCCCGTCGGCTCCGAGGCCGCGGGGTGGACGGGTCGCCAGGGCAGGAAGGCGATCCCGGCCGTGGTGCAGGCGTCGAGCACGGCCTCGTGCTCGCGGTCGAGAATGTTGTAGCGGTTCTGCACGCCGGCGATGTCGACGATCCGCCGTGCCTGGTCGAGCTGGGCGACGGTGACCTCGGACAGCCCGATATGACCGATCTTGCCGTCGGCCCGCAGGTCACGCAGCGTTCCGACCTGGTCGGCGAGTGGCACCTCCGGGTCGATGCGGTGTAACTGGAGGAGATCGAGCCGGTCGACCCGGAGTCGGCGCAGGGCCCGCTCGACCTGATCTCGCAGGACCTCCGGCCGTCCGCACAGGGCCGCGTCGCGCGGCGGGTCCGGTGGCACGACGCCCACCTTCGTCGTGATGAGCGTCTCGTTCCGATAGGGATACAGCGCCTCGACGAGGAGTTCCTCGTTCGCGCCCCACCCGTACAGATACGCGGTGTCGATCAGCGTGACACCCAGCTCGACGGCGCGCCGGACCACTTCGACGGCACCCTTACGGGCCTCGCCGGGCTCGGTCGGCAAATGCATCGCCCCGAACCCGAGCCGCCGTACGTCGATCGTGCCTCCGATGCGGAATGTGTTGGCTTCTCCCATTTTCGAGAAGTTATCAACCCCCGGGGCGCTTCAGGTGCTCCACGGGCGGCCGGTCGGCACGATCGGGCTGAACTGTACGGGCAGGGCCTCCAGGCTACGAACCCACAGCGAAGGGCGCCATCGCAGCTCGTCCGGTTTCACGGTGAGATAGACGTCGGGCAACCGGTCGAGAAGGACCTCCACAGTCGTCTTGGCGATGATCTCGGCGAGTTCGGGCGCGGGGAAGGGGCAACCGTACTCGCCGTGGCCGAAGGACATGTGCGCCCGGTTGGCGCCGGAGCCGGCATGGGCGGCCGGTCGCACCTGCGGATCGGCGTTGGCCGCGGTGACGCCGAGCACCAGCATGTCGCCCCGGCGGATGCGCCGCCCGGCCAACTCGCAGTCCTGCACGGCCCAGCGTGAGGGCAGGTTCGGCGTGGGCGGGTCCTTCCACAGCACCTCGTTCAGCGCCTCGCCGACGCTGCTGCGGCCGCCCTGCAGGCTCATCGAGAAGTGGTCGTCCACCAGCATCAGCCGCAGGGCGCTGCCGATCCAGTTGGCTGTGCTGTCATGGGAGGCGATCATCACCACGATCAGATCCATGACGATCTCCTCGTCGGTGAGCCGCGAGGGGTGTGCCAGTACGCGCGAGGTGATGTCGTGGCCCGGCAGGGTGCGTTTGTCGGCGATGAGCCGGCCTATCTTGTCCAGGATTCGGGCAATCGCCGAGGGGGCCTCCTCGCCTCCGCTCAACACGTAGTTGACGTCCTCGACCAGTTCCGGCAGGTCGGTTTCCGCCAGCCCGAACAGCCGGGTGATGACCTGAGCCGGAATCCGGTAGGCGTACCGGGAGATCAGGTCGGTGTGGCCGTCCCCGGCGAACTCGTCGATCGCGAGGTCGGCGATCCGCTCGCAGATCAGCGCCAGCTCGGTGCGGTCGACGGCGTCCATCGCGTCACTGACGGCGCCGATCCGCCGCTGGTGCTCGGCCCCCTCGGAGTACATCACGGACGGCTGCCAGTTCACCTGCGGGAGCGATGGCCAGTCCGGGGGAAGGTGATCATTCATGTTCCAGCGCCGGGAGTCGCGGCCGAACAACTGCGGCTGGCTGGCGACATGGTGCAGCTCGCGATAACCGATCACGTACCAGACGGGGATGCCGTCGAGGAGAACGGGGACGACGGGTCCGTGCCGGCGGCGCATCTCCTGGAACAGCGCGGTCGGGTCGTCGCCGATCAGTGCCCCGTACAGGGGTACGGCATCGGCGTGGTCGGGGTATCCCTCCAGCAACTCCCGCCTCCGCTCGGGATTCTGCGATCCGGGCGAGCCGGCGGACGGGTCTGTGGAGTCGGGCAGGGGAGGGGAGTTCGTCACGGCATGCTCTCTCGGGCGGGCGACTGGTCGTAGGTGCGGGTGAGGTGCTCGATGAGCGTGATCAGCACGTGCTTGGACGAGGACCGCTCTCTCGCGTCGCAGTCGATGAGCGGGACCTCGGGCGACAGTGCCAGCGCCTCGCGCACCGCGTCCAGGGAGGGCCCGTCGCTGAAGCGGTTGACCGCGACGACGAACGGGGTCCGGTGGTGTTCCAGCCGGTCGATGGAGTACCACGAATCCTCCAGGCGGCGGGCGTCCACCAGGACGACCGCGCCCAGGCTGCCGGCGAACAACTGGTCCCACAGGAACCAGAACCGCTGCTGACCGGGCGCGCCGAACAGGTAGAGCACCTTGCTCTCGTTCAGCGTGATCCGGCCGAAGTCGAAGGCCACCGTGGTGGTCGACTTGTTCCGTACCTGGCTGGCGTCGTCGATGCCCACGCTCGCCTGGGTCATGACCTCCTCGGTGCTCAGCGGGCGAATCTCGCTCACCGAGCCGACCAAGGTGGTCTTTCCCGCCCCGAACCCGCCGACGACCACGATTTTCAGGGCGTCCGCGGCGGTCGTGCGGAGTGGCGTTCGCGCGGTGGCCGCCATCTGGTCAGAGGTTGTGGAGTGCAACGAGCACCTGCCTGAGGATTTCGGGATCCGGTCGTCCTGCCTGTGCGGCGATCGACGGATGACGGACGGTGATGCGACCGGTGTCCAGCAGGTCGCGCAGCAGGATCTTCACCACGCTGACCGGCAGTCGCAGTTCCGCCGAGATCTCCACCACCGCCGTCGGCCGCTGGGCCATCCGCAGGATCTTGATGTGCTCGGACTGCATACCGGGGGTGGGGGCGCACTCGGCGACGATGAGGGAGACGGAGTCGAAGGTCTTCTCATCGGCGCTGGTACGCCCCCCGGTGACCGTGTAGAGCCGGTCGGGGTCTTCTCGGTCGATGGCTCGCCGTGTCATCCGTGGTCGTCGCCGTTCTTCGTTTGCCGCGGTGCCGCGGTGAGGTAGACCCCGATCTGCTCCACCAGTTCGTTCATGTTGTGCGCGATGAGCCCCACCTCGCCGTCCTCGTCGGCCACCACGGCCAGGTGGGCGCCGTCCCCGGCCGGCACGATGAGCAGCAGTCCGCCGGCGAACTCCACCATCGCCTGCCCCGCTCCGATGCCGTCCCCGAACTCGGCGGAGGCGCTCAGCGAGAGACTCTGGATCCCGGCGGCCAGGGCGGAGAGCTGGTCGGCACCGTCCCGGCCGAGGCCGGCGGTGAAGCTCATCTTCAGGCCGTCCCTGGTCAGTACCAGCACATGCCTGATCCCCGGGGTCTTCTTCTTGAGGTTCTCCAGTAGCCAGTCGAAGTCACGATCGGTGGTGTTCGAAGCGTCGGTTGTGCTCATAGAAACGACGGGGTGCCCCTGCGGCGCGGGCCCGGGAGGGACGGCCCCTGCCTCCTCATCTGTGAATCCAAAGATGTCCGGTGGTCGGCGGACACGTGTCAAGAGTCGCCCGGGTCCGGGGAAGGGGCCTGAGGGGACGTGGGTCCACGACCGCCGGCCTGGCGGAACGCGGCGAACCTCGCGGCCGAGTCACGCCCCTCGCGCGCGGGCTTGGCCGGTGACGCCTGCCGAGCCCTGGTCGCCTCGGCCAGCGTCTGCCCTCGGCGCCGCCTGGGCAGCAGGTCTTCGGACTCGTCGGCCGGCCCCTCCTGCGCGGGTATGGCCGGTGCCTGCGCGGTGGCCCGCACGCCGGCTTGTACGGCGGCCCGCACGGGGCGGCGGACCAAAGTCTCGGCGTCGGGCGACACGGTGATCGACAGGGGCTGCGTGATCAGCAGGCGCGGGATCAGCATCACGACCCCCATGCCACCGCGGGCGGACGACCGGAAGCTGACCGTCAGGCCGTACTTGTCGACCAGGCGTCCCACGACCGCCAAGCCCAGCCGGGTGCCGGACAGCGTCCGCATGTCGAGCGGCTCGGACACGATCCTGGTGGCGTGCTGCCGCTCGCGCGGGCGCATCCCCAGGCCACTGTCCTCGATCGTGATCACGACGCCGGCGTCCTCCTCGTCCACGTACACGTGGACCTCGGTGCCGTGCGCCGAGAACGTGGCGGCGTTGTCCATCAACTCGGCCAGCGCGTGCATCACGCCCTCGGCCGCGTATCCCGCGACGGCGGCGGTGCTGGTGGAGTGCAGCCGGATGCGCCGGTAGCCGCCGATGCGGCCCATCGCGCCGCGCAGGACGCTCTCCATGACGATCGGCCGGGTCCACCGCCGTCCGGAACGACCGCCGCTCAGCAGCGCGACGTTGTCCGCCAGCCGGCTCACCTGGGAGATGCGGTGGTCCAGGTCCAGCAGATCGGCGAACACCTCCTCGTCATCGCCGTACTGCTCCTCCAGTTCGCGCAGCCGGGCGAGCAGGCTGGTGGCCTGTGCCTGCACGCGGGCCGCGGCCCCGGCGCACGCCGCCATCACGGCGGTGCCCCTGCGCTCGCTCTCGGAGAGCTGCCGCGCCGTCTCGCGCAGCAGGTCGCGCAGCGGCTCGTGCTCCGGCTGGGGTATCTCGGCCAGTGCGGCGCTCACCGACATCCGGTTCGTCTGGATCCGCCGGACCAGTTCCGGCAGCGTGTCGTCGATCAGCCGGGAGATCTCGTCCTCGGTCGTCTCACGGGACACCTGGGCGGCGGCGCGCTCGCGTTCGAGCAGTTCGAGCTCGTGCCCGGCCGAGCCGAGCAGGTGCCGCAGCGGGCCTTCCGGAGGCTGCGGCATCTGGGAGAGCGCGTCGGCGACCGAGGCGCCTTCGCGCACCTGACGTCCCAGCGAGGGCAGCGACTCCTCGGCCATCCGCAGCGTTTCCCGCTCCAGCCAGGTGAACCGCGCGCCGGCCCATTCGGCCTGCTCACGCAGCCGGTTACCGGTGCCGGCGTAGTGGACGGCGGCGGCGACGGCGCCCGACAGCAGCAGGGCCGAGACCCCGCCGACGAGTGCCATCAGCCCTCTGGCCTCATAGGGGGCGGCGTATATCGCCCACAACCACGCGCAGGCCGTAATGACCATGGTGCCGAGAGCGGCGAGGACCACCAGTTCCCTCGGTGAAAACCTTCTCCGCGCCCGGTGGGGTGCATCTACTGACATCGGCGTCCTCGGGGGTGGCGGCAGGGCATGACAGGGCCGCGTCGAACCTGCTGTTCCCTGTACGGCGGGACGGCCATGCGGTGCCGTTTCAACAGCAGAGCGTGAACAGGCAGACACCGTAGCATCACGGCTACGACCAAGAACAGACAGTCACTCTCGAACTAGGTGTTTCAGTTTTAATCAACCAGTAGTCAACGCATCCATTGACCAATGCTCGCTACTAGGACATCTATGGACATATAGTGACGATTTTCCGGATGAGCTCGAGGTGTGAGACCTTGTCGTCCCGATGGACCGGAAAAGGATCGTCCAGTCGCGCTCACCGCAGCACCCGACGTCATATTTACGGTGGTGCTCGACGAACAGGCTCGTGACCAGATTGTCATCACCGCTGACGACCGGAACACTCGTTGCCGCGACACCTCAATCGCTGGAGACGGAGAAACGGTGCTGCTGGTTCAAGACGGCGCGGGCTCCGTCGAAGTCCGCCAGGCGGGCGGCCAGGGTGCGCTCGGCGAGTCGTGCGGGCAGGGCGGTGTTGAACTTCAGGCCCTCCAGTGCTCCGGGGTCGGGTTCCGGTAGGCACAGTCCTTCGGCCGAGTCCCGCAGGGCGGAGGTCCAGCTTTCCTTGGATACGTCTGTCCGAAGGCGCAGCCAGGCGTCGGTCACCTGCTGCTTGGGGTCGGCCACCGAGGCGAGCGTGCTCCGCAGGGTCAGGTTGGCGCGATACCCGGCCCAGGTCCACCAGCGCACGTCGTCCCCGCGCACGATGACCGAACCGCCGGGGTGGACGACGTCCAGATGCCGCTCCCGCGCGTCGGCCAGCGCGTCGACGGCGCGACGGGTCAGCCGTACGGGAGGGGGCGCGCCCAGGAGCACCTCCCGGATGGCCTGCATGAGCTGGAAGGACGTCCCCCGCGGAAGGCCGCCCGACTGCCATCGGGCGCGTCCGCCGTGCTCCGCCGCCTCGACGAAGCAACGGCGGCGTTTCCAGTCGATCCAGGTGACCTGCCAGCTCCGGCCGGCGAGCAGGAGCAGCCGGGGTCCCTCGCGGTGGTCGCAGAGCAGCGACGGGTCGACGCGGCCGATCTCGGCACGGCCGTGCAGGACCGTGAACTGGGGCGACGCCGTGAAAACGGTGGTGAGCTCCATGAAATGACGGTGCCCGAACGCCTTTTCCGCGGCCGGACCGATGAAGAGCATGCCGCCGTCGGTGTCGACGAACCCCGCCGAGACGAGGTGCCGCAGGATCGGTGCCGCCTCGGCGCCGAAGGGTTCGAGGCCCGGCCACCACTCGGGCCAGGTACGGTCTCCGATCCGATACTCCTGCAGGCACAGGGCGAGGAACTGCTGCGCGACGATGTGCCTCGGTTCAGGCGGGGGCGTGACCGGCTCGACCCAGTGTCGCCCCCAGAGACGGAGCAGCCCCGAGGCCCGGAGCAGTCCCTGCTCGTCGAGGGCGAGGAAGAGGCAGTTGCGCGTGGAGCCGGGACGCCGCCCGGTACGGCCGACACGCTGAAGGAAGGAGGCCACGGTGGAGGGCGCGTCGATCTGGATGACCCGATCCAGGTCACCGACGTCTATGCCCAGTTCGAGGGTGGAGGTGGCGACGATGACGCAGTCCCGGCCCTCGCCGAAGGCGTGCTCGGCCCGGCGGCGTTCTTCGACGGACAGCGAGGCATGGGAGAGGAACACCGTCACACCCAGCGTGCGCAGCCGGGTGCCCAGTTCCTCGACGAGTTGCCGGGAGTCGCAGAAGACGAGTCTTTTCTCCCCTCGGTGCAGTGCGGCGATGACCTTGGCCGCGTTCGCGACGGAGCCCACGTGGTCGAGCTCGACATCACCCGGAGGCGGGCCGCCGGAGGAGCCTCCGAACGGATCGGCGAGGGCGGGAGAACCCCCGGGTAGGGCGGAAAGGGAGTCGTGACAGGTCGGAGGGCTTGAGGGCGGACCGAAAGAAGCGGACGGGTCGTGAGAGGGCGGGGACGGGTCGGCCGAACCCGGAGAGTATCCGGACGGTTCACCGGATGGTGAGATGACCTCTCCCGTACGGTTGCCGTGGCTCGATCCCTGGAGCCAGGCCAGCAACTCGGTGGGGTTGCCGACCGTCGCGGACAGACCGACACGCTGGATCGGACGGCCTGCGACGCGGGTGAGTCGTTCGAGGACGCACAGCAGATGCCAGCCCCGGTCGTCACCTGCAAACGCGTGTACCTCGTCCACCACGACGGCCCTCAGCCCGGAGAAGATCACCGGGTGGTCCACCTTGGTGCTGACGAGCATCGACTCCAGGGACTCCGGCGTGGTGAGCAGGATGTCGGGCGGGTCACGCAGGATCGCGGCCCGTCTGGACGAGGTGACGTCGCCGTGCCAGAGGGCGACCCGGCGCCCCAGCCATTCCGCGTACCGCTCCAGCCGGGGCAGCAGGTTGTTCAGCAGCGCCTTGATCGGGCACACGTAGAGGATCGAGATGCCTGTCCAGTGCTGCGTGGCCATCGCCGACAGCAGCGGGAACGCGGCCGCCTCGGTCTTGCCTCCCGCCGTCGGCGCGAGCAGCAGAGCGTCCTGCCCCGAGGCGAGCGGCCCCAGGGCCTGCTGTTGGAGAGGGCGCAGCGACGGCCACCCGAGCGTGTTGACGACATGGTGCGCCAGAGTGGGGTGCAGGGGCGCCAGGTCGCTCATGACCCTGTTTCCGTGTCGGTCGGCTCCGAGGGGGCCGGAGGGGGGTGCACCGGATCGCTCACAGGTCCAGTTCCACACTGTCCGCCGACATCGCGTTCCGCTCCACCTCGGTCAGCTCCGAGGCGGCCAGGGTGAGCGCGTAGTGCCGCCGGGGGTCGAACTCCTCGAACTGGTCGACGCGGTCCATCACGTCGACGAGCTTGCGCAGGAACAGGCGCGGCGCGACCCCCACCCGGCCGCCCAGCTCTCCCGTCACCGCGCGGCCGAGGTCCGCCAGGTAGCCGTCGTCCACGACCGAGGCGATCCGGCCGGGTACGGAGGCTCCGGCGGCGTAGAGGTCACGGACCCGGGTTCCCAGCTCGCCGAGGGAGTCGAGGGTGAAGCCCGGCAGCCGGATCTGGATGGCCCGGGGATTGTCGAAGCGTGGATCTCCGGTGAAGTCGGTGGCCAGCCGCTGAGCGAGGGGCGCCAGCCGCTGCGCGCCCTGCGGCCCCTCGAAGAAGGCGGGCGTCCCGGTGACCAGCAGGTAGAGGCCGGGAAAGCGGCCCGAGTGGACCTCGTCGATGAGCTGCCGCAGCGAGTTGAGCGCCTTGTCCCGGGCGTCGGACCTGACCCGTTGCAGGGTCTCGACCTCGTCCAGCACAAGCACCAGGCCGGGATGGCCTGAGTCGCGCAGCACGGTCAGCAGCCCCTGGACGAAACCCAGCGCGCCGAAGTGGTCGAGATCGCCTCGGACGCCGGCCGTGCGACGCGCGGCGGCGGCGACGTTCGGCTGGCCGCCCAGCCACGCCAGGATCGCGTCGGCGGTCGCCGCGTCCCCGGCGGCCGAGGCCCCCCGGTAACCGCGCAGGGCCGCCGCGAAGGTGGGCGCCGACCGGCTCACCCCGGCCAGCCGTTCGGCGAGCAGGTCCTCGACAGCCTGCCCGAGCTCCGAGGGGTCGGCGCCCGCGGTGAGCGCGTCCTCTTCGAGCACGTAGAACCACGCATCCACGACGGGCCGCAGGGCGCTGGGCGGGTAGCTCGCCGTGCAGAGGCGTTCGGTCAGTCGCCGGTAGACGGTTTCCAGCCGGTGCAGCGGGGTCTCGTTCTCGGAAACCTGGACCTCGGCCGTCGCCATGCCCCTGCGCTTGGCCTGCTCGGCGAGCCAGCGGGTGAAGAAGGTCTTCCCCGAGCCGTACTCACCCCTGACCGCCTTGAAGACCGAGCCGCCGGAGGCCAGGGTGTCCAGCTCGTCGCCGACGGTGTCGCCGAACCGGCCGAGACCGACCGCGAGCAGGTCGAGACCCGCCTGCGGCACGGCACCCTGCCGGAGCGCGTCGATCACCTCGCGCCGCCGGACGGCACTCACCGACACGTCTGCTGTCACGAAGGCCGTCCTCTCACTTTCTCGGGTTTCCGAGCCCGAACTGCTCTCTCAGCAGATGTGCGTCGAGCCGGGCGCTCCGGCCATTGTCGGTGATGGAGAGCACCGGATAGTTGTCGACGTTGAGGATCCGCTGGAGCGTGGCGACGAACCCCGCCGCCCGTACGGTGTGTTCCCCCGCGCGCTGGGCCACGACGGGAAGGGGGAGCGGGCCGCCCGCGTCCAGCAGGGCGAGCAGCACGGCGTGGATCTTCGCCTTCTGCACCCTGCGCGGCATCATCTGGTGTTGCGCCGCGAACAGTTCGGTCGCGAGCAGCTCGGTCACCAGGGTCTCGTTCGGGTTCGAGGTCGCGGGTTCGTCGACCGCGGCCGAGCCCGCCCCATCCTCGAAGTCCTTGAAGTCGTCGAACAGCGTCGGGCCCTGTGCGACCTGCGGGGCCTTCCTGCCCTTGGTACGGGGTCCGGCGGGGGCCTGCGGCACCGGGGACGGCAAGGGCGGCGGGGGTGGCGAGGGTGCTGCCTCCAGCGACCACCATTCGGGACGCTGGTCGGGCAGGGCCCGCCACCCGTCGGGCACCGAGGAGCCGAGCGGGAGGAACGCGAGCAGCGGGACCGTGACCTCGGCCAGCGAGGCACCACCGTGGTAACCGGCCTTACCGGGCAGGTAGCGCAGGTAGGGGTCCCAGAGCGCGACGAGACGCCCACCCGCCACCCTCGGACCGGTGAGCTCCACCTCGCCCTCGCCGACCGGCGCTCCGGCGTCGCGGTGGCGGGCCGAGCGGGGATCGGGGACGGTACGCAGCGTGCCGCCCCGCTCCAGCACGTGACCGTGGTCACTGGTCAGGATGACCGCTCTGCCCTGGAGCCGGGCGTGGTGCAGCAGGGTGCGCAGGATGCCGACGTCGGCCACCCCCCACGCGTCGTCGATCCGCCCCCTGCCCTTGTCCAGCGTGTCGTCGATCGTGTTCAGCACCACGCCGACATGTGTCGACACGTCCTCCAGCGCCGTGGTCAGTTCCTCTCCCAGGGAGTCGCCCGCGGAGCCGGAGAGGCTGCCCTTGTGGAACAGCCGGACCTTCCGCCCCTTCCAGAACGGGTGGTTCTCGAATGCCTTGCGTTCCTCGGCGGCGTCCCCCGTGACGAGGCGGGCGGCGAACAGGCTGGCCCGGGAGACCCTGGTCATGGTGGGGATCGCCGCCACCACCGCGCGCCTGCGTGCCCGGCCTCCGGAGCCCGGAACCGGGTCGTACTCCTCCCAGTTCCGCTCGCGGAGCTCCTCGGCCAGTTCGGTGGCGACGGCGGCGCTCATCCCGTCCAGGACGACGAACAGCAGCGGACGGCTTCGGTCGGACCTGTCCGCGACGAGGGGCGCCACCACGCGCGGGAGCACGGTGTCGACGGTGAGCAGGTCACCGGGTCCTGTGGCGGTCCAGGCGGAGAGCTTCGCGGCGAACGCCCTGTTCAGCTCGTCTCCCCGGGTGCGGACGAGGTCGTGGAGTCTCCGGTACGCCTCCTTCAAAGGTCTGTGGTGCGGCTCACCGAGCCAGAGGTCGTCGCGGGCACGGTCGACCCAGCCCCACTCGTCGATCTGTGCCTGCACGGCCGGGCCGACGCCACTGACCCGTTCGGCCGTGACATGTGGCCGCACCAGCCACTGGAGGAGTCGCTGAGCCATCTCGGCGCGGCGCACCCGGTGGCTCTCCGCCCTGGCGAGCACGTGCGTCCGCAGTCCCGCGACCGTGTCGGCCAGCACCGCCAGGCTTGGTGCGGAGCGCTTTTCGAGCGCCGCCGACAGCGCGGACGCGACGTCGTCGAGCCTGTCCTCGAAGCCGGAGCCGAGCAGGTCGCTGTGCCGGGCGGCGGCCCTGGCGCCGAACTGGCCGACGAGGTCCTCGGCCCGTTCCAGGGTGGCGTGCGCCAGGCGTGCCTCGCCCGCGTCACCCCCGTCGCGGAGCAGCCAGGCCACGAAACGCTCGGCGGTGGCGGCGAAGGCGCGGATGCTCGCATCCTCCACCGAGGGGTGCGGGCCACCGCGCGCGGACGTGTCCGCGCTCATGGCCGAGATGTAGGCGAGCGCGCCTCCCTGGGCGCGTTGCGCGACGCCCTCCGCTGAGGGGTTCCAGAGCGCGCCGCAGACCAGACCCAGCGCGAGGGCGTCGGCGGCGTGGCCGCCGTCCACGAGCTGGAACAGCACGTCGACGGTGCTGCCGGTGGTCTCACGAAGCCACGACCGCAGGCCCTCGCGCTCGGTCTCCCGCAGGCCGCGGAACGCCTCGACCGCGGCGGGGTCCGAACTCCAGAGCAGCAGCGCGGCCGCGCTCAGCTCGTCGGCGCCGATGCCCAGCCGGTCGAGGCGGAGCCGCCGGGCCGCGAGCTGCCCGAGTGCGATCTCCCGGGTCAGCATGGCGCCGGTCAGTCGTGGCCACCCGCCGGGGGGCATCGCGTCGATCAGGGCCTCGGCCGCCCAGCCCTCCGCCACCAGCCGGGGGTCCGTCCGCTGGGCGCCGAAGCTCTCCTCGACCAGCCGCCAGGGCTCCACGACGAAGATCCGCTGCCGGATCACCCTGCTCAGCAGACCGACTCCGAGCGTGCTCTCCTCCGCGTCGGTGAGTACGACCAGCACAGAGCCGTCGCCGTCGCCGTCGCCGTCGCCGTCGCCGTCGTCGCCTTCGCGGCCGCTGTCGTCGTCGCGATCCAGGTGGGTCATGACCTGCTCCATGACCGCCAGGGGCGACACGCACGCGGCTATGCGTACGGTCCGGCCGTTCAGCGTGATCTCGTCCGCACCCGCCCAGTCGGGGGCGGCCCGGATGAGCAGTACCCGCTGGTCGCTCTTGGCGTACCTGCGCAGCAGCCGGGCGACCTCCTGCTCCAGGGCGGCGATGGTGATGGGCAGCGGCCGTGAGGCGACCGAGGCCGGGCTCACCGGCGGGGGACCGATCGCATGGAGATCTCGACGTCGGCGCCGGGATCCGCCTTCGCGAGGGCGCGCGCCTGGGTGAGTAGATCGGTGAGTCTCAGCTCCAGGTCGGGGTGCGCCTCCGCGAGGGTACGGGCGTCCGTGAGCAGCTGCGACAACCGCTCCTCCAGCCGCGAGACCGGCCCGCTGTAGATGACCTCCGGCCGAGGGCCGGGCGGGGGCTTGGGGACGGGGCCGGGACCGATGGGGTCCGGGACGGGATCCGGGACGGGGTCCCGGCGGCGGATCGCCTCGCGGATCAGGTCTCCCGCGGCCGAGCCCGCCCGGGCCAGCGCGGGAGCCAGCGGGAGGGTCAGCTCGTCGGCGAGAGCCGCCTGGCGCAGCTCGCCGACGATCAGCTCGGCCCTGGCGCTGAACGGCTCGCCCAGGTCGGCGAGGTGGGCGAAGTTGTCCCAGCGGGCGGTACGCAGGGCGGTCACCACCGCCGCCGCGCTCTTGATGCTCTTGCCCACCCGCTGCGGGGCCTCGCCGACGTCGGCGGACGCGAGCTGCTCGATGATCTCCAGCTTGCCGTGCCGCGACCCCAGCCCGTCGAGCAGGTCGGCGGCCTGACGGGCGGTCCGCAGCCGCCCCTCCCTCGCGTCGAGGTCGAGTCCGAGCATGTCCCCGCGGTTCTCCAGCTCGGCCACCAGGTCGTGCGCCGCGTCGCGGTGGCGGCGCGCGTCGTCGGAGAGCTCGCGGGCGAAGAGCCCGGCCAGCCGCGCCCGGCGCGCGGCGGGAGGGTTCCGGCCGAAGATCTCCATCGCCCGTCGGCGCGCGGTATCCCAGACCTTCTCGCCGGGCAGGCTCTCCTCGCGGAGCGCCATGTCGTCCCTGATCTGGGCGAGTTCCGGATTGACCGGGCCGCCGTGCTGGGTCCAGGACCGGTCGGTCTGCTCGGCGAAACAGGCGATCACCAGGTAGGCGACGAGTCGGTCCAGGCCACGCCGTTCCGGCCGGTCGATCCAGTCGAGCAGCACGGGGATCTTGAGGTCACCGGTCACCCGGTCCTGCGCCGCGCACCGGTTGAAGTGGCCGCGCCAGTGCGAGCCGAGGACGAACGCGGCCTCGTGCATCTCGCCGAGCAGCAGCGGGTTGGCGACGCGGCGCATCGTGGCGCGGTGCGGCTTGTCGACCTCCACCCGCCCGTCGGACGCCTCGACGGCCTTGCGGACGTAGTCGAGCACCAGCCTGGCGTCGGCCGCCTTGACCACGGCGGCGCCGCCGACGTGGTCGGGGTCGAAGTCGGGGTGGGCGGGGAACTGGCAGGTCAGCATCTGCCCGGCCAGGCCGGCCATCGCGTCCGCCAGCGACGCGCCGGAGGGCAGGCGGGGGTTCAGCTCCTCCGACAGCGAGAGCAGGTGGTCGTCGAAGCCGGTGACGACGTCGCCCTGCTGCTTGCCGGTCAGGCCGTACGCCTGCCGGAGTGTCTCGGCCAGCTTGTTCGAGAGCACGACGCCCTGGCCGGTGAGGGTCTGGCGGGCCCGGTGCCGGTCGGTCGGGTTGAGATCCTTGGCGACCTCGTCGAACCGCTTGCCGTGCAGGGCGTACTCGATCGTCACCAGCCTGCGCAGGTCCTGGGTGCGCTCGGCGGACAGGGAGGCGGGCACCCAGCAGAGCGTGCGGTCGCGGAAGCCGTTCGCGAACATGATCTGCACCCGGTTGCGGTCGTCGGCAGGGGTGTAGTCGCCCTCGTCGAACGGGTAGTCGACGATGACCCGCCAGCTCGTCGGGTCGGCCGGGTGGAAGGCGTCGTCCCTGAGGTCGTCGTGGTCGCGGATGTTGCCGAAGACGACCTCCACGGACCGCTTGCTGCCGCGCCAGGCGAGCTCGAACCGGTCGCCGCCGTACTGCTCGGTCTCGGTCACGCCAAGCTCCCTGTACAGGAGCTTCCTGATCAGGTTCTTCCTGGTGCCGGTGGTGTCGGCTCCCGCGTTGCGGGCGTTGTCCAGGATGGAGTCGATGTCGACGCCGACGAGTTCGAGGCCGACCCCCGGATCGTCGGCCTTGGCGAACTTGATCTCGTTGAACTGACCGGCCCACTCCTCGACCTTGCGTGCCACCAGCCCGACCTCGCCACCGGAGATCGGACTGGTGACGCTGCCGTGGTTGAGGGCGGCGAGGCGGCTCGCGGTCAGGTTGTGCAGCGCGGGCACCGTCGGCGCGAGCGCGGAGAGCAGCAGCGTCTTGATCAGCCGGTCGTCGCCCGTGAACGCTCGCACCCGCCCGGCCAGCCGGGGCTCGGTCTCGGTGCCGCGCCGCACCCTGGCGATCTCGTCCTCGGTGAGGTCGCCGTAGCGGCCCAGAAGGTACGGGCGGAGCTTGGTGTCATACAGCTTCTGCGCGGCCTCGAACTCGACCTTGAGCTTCTGGGTGAACGGCTCGTCGCCGCCCTCGGAGATCACGTCGTAGAGGTCGCCGAGCGGGATCAGGTCGCCCAGTCGCAGGTCGTCACGGCGGCGGATGAGGATCCGCCGCATCAGCTTCAGCGCCGTACGGGAGCGCTGGAGCGCGCTGGAGATGTGGACGAGGGTGTCCATGAAGGCGGGGCTGAAGGGATAGGTCCTGCGGAAGGCGTCGATGTCGGCGCCGGTGGCGTTGCCGGAGCCGAGCAGGGTGTCCCACACCTCGCGCCTGACCTTGCTGGTCTGGTCGAACGCGCGGGCCAGTGCGGCGGCGGCCGCGTCGTCCTTCGCGGTGAGCAGCCGCTGCTGGGCGATCACCGGCAGGTTGCGGTCCTCCAGCGTGATGGTGTCGAAGCGGCTCTTGGCCAGGTCGAGGGTGTCCTGGAAGCCCAGCTCGACGGCGCCGACCACCTCCTCGCCGATCAGGTCGCGCAGGTCGCGTTGGCGGGCGATGAGACTGATGACCGGGATCGGGCGGGTCGCGTCGCCGGACTCCACGAAGTTCGTGATCTTCTGTACCTCGCGGGACACGAACTTCGGATCGCCCACCGAGTTGGTGAGCCAGAGGACGAGCTCGTCGAGAAAGAGGATGAGCGCGTCGTAGCCGAGGTCCTTGGCGTGCCTGCTGATCTCCAGCAGACCCCGGTCCAGGGAGACGAACCCCTCCGCGTCCTCCTTGGCGTTGGTGAAGAACCCCGTGTTCCAGGTCTGCAGCAGCTCGTTCACCAGCTTGCGCCGGAGCTCGTCCTCGGCGGTGAGCACGATCGGATGCTCGTCGTGGCCGTCGGAGGCGTCGGCGTGGGACCCGGCGAAGGCGGAGTCGAGCTGCTCGGAGGTCCAGGACGGCCTGGGGTCGCCCCACTCGTCGACCTCGTCGCCACCGGGGAGCCCCTGGATGAACGCCTCGTCGCCGATCCGCGCGCGCAGGTGGGCCGCCTGCGCCAGCAGGGCGTCGGTGCGGTGTACGGAGGGGATGGGCGCGTCGGGTTCGAGGGAGCGGACGTAGTCGACGTAGCGTCCCAGCACCCGGTGCTCCAGCGACTTGGCGTCGAGCAGGTGGAACGGTACAAGCAGGAAGCGCCTGCCGACCAGCCAGTCGTGCTTGGCCAGCAGCCCGGCGAACTCCACCCGCTCTCGCGCGGTCTTCTCTCCGCGCAGCAGCGCGTGCAGCACGGCCATGAAGTGGGATTTACCGGCGCCGAACGATCCGTGCAGGTAGGCGGCCTTCGAGCTGTGCCCGGTGACCGCCGCCTTGATCAGCCCGAGAGCTCGATCGAAGTTCGCGACCAGGTCCTCGGTGATGACGTAGTCGCGGAGCGTCGACTCGGCGTCGGTCACCCCCTCGGCGAGTTTGAGCACGAAATCGCTGTCGCTCATCCCCTCGGGAATGTCGATGAACTCCCGAAGCAACGGCGGCTGGTGTGGCGTTGTCATGTCCCTCACTTGTTTTGACCTGCGACAGGCGATTTCTTGAACTCATTAAGGTATCCGCGGGATGACGCCGCGGGGAAGGTCGTTCGCTGGAGTGTTATGTCCGGTCGCCGGTAACTCCGGGGAGCGGGTGATATCGTGCGCCTAGTCAGAATCGTCGCCGGGTGTGCACCTCACGACTATCCGGAGCAGGGACTTTGTCGCTGTAGTGCGGTTTGTGAACTTTCGCGTACTGACGGGCTGGTGATGTCATATGCGAAGATTGCCGGCGGAACTCCTGGAGGCCGCGGCCGCCGGAGAGGTCGTACCTGTCGTCGGTGACGGGCTGAACGCCGGGCGTCCCGCAGGGCCGGCCACTCCTGAGCAGATGGTGACGGCAATCGCCCGTCGGCTGGGTGGCGATGCGCCGCGACATCCCACCCACCGCGACCTTCCGATCCTCGCCTCGCAATATGAGGCGCTGCGCGGGCGACATGCCTTGGGCCGGCTGATTCGAGAGGAACTGGGGGCCACGAATCCGGAAGTCGGCGAGGAACTCGTGCTCGCCGCGAAGCTGGCCACAGAGGCGCTTATATCCACAAGTGTCTCGTATAGCGCTGAAATGGCGTTGAGCGCAGCCGGTCGCAATCAGCACACCGTGATCGCCGATCCCGTCAACGCCGCCTACGCGACAGACGATCACCGCCCCTGGCTCATCAAACTCGCCGGTTGCGTCTCCCAGCCGGATTCACTCGTCGTCAGCCAGGACCGGCTCATGTGGCTTTCGACGGCGATCGACCAGGTCGGCATCATCGTGCGGGGAATCCTGGTGACCAAGACTCTGGTCTTCGTCGGATACCGGCTGGACGATCCCTTTCTGGAAATGGTCCACACCCTGCTGCAGACCTCGCCGACATACTCCCGGCGTCGGTACATCCTGGCCGAGGAGGAGTCGGAGGCGTCGGCCGCGGTGTGGCGCCACCGCGGGTACGACCTCGTCTCAGGTCCTGTGCGCCGGTCACTGGCGCGGTTGGCGCAGGAGGGCGCCCCGCGTGGACGCTCGCTCCGGGTGCGGACCGCTGAGCGCCCCCGGACGCGGACGAAACCGTTCAAGTTCCTCGACTACTTCACGGAAGGGGACGCCGAGGTCTTCTTCGGGCGCGACGCGGATTCCGTGCTCATCGCGGCGATGGTCGTGAGCAGCCCTTTCGTGCTCATCACCGGTGTGTCCGGTGTGGGGAAGACCTCGCTGATAAACGCGGGCCTGGTGCCGAGGTTGCACGCCGAGGGGTTCGACACCTACACCGTCCGGGCACTCCAGCATCCGGCGACGGAGATCCTCTCCGCCGTACGCCCTCAGGGTGACGAGTCCTCGGAGGGAAAGAACCTGTACGGCGAGTTGCGAGCGGTGCTTCGCGACCGGCCGACGGTCGTCGTCATCGACCAGTTCGAGGAGTTCTTCATCCGGGTGGGCCCGGACTCACGCGCGGAGTTCGCCCGGCAGCTCGACGAATGCCTCACCGGTGACCTGCTCGACCTCCGCGTGGTCGTGGTCATCAGGGAGGACTTCCTGCACTGTCTGCTGGAACTCGAACCACCCATGGACGCCGTTTTCAAGAATCGCTACTGGGTGCGGCGGCTGTCCCACGCCCAGGCCACGGAGTTCCTCTCGGCCACGGAGCGGCGTTTCGGCATAGGGACGGAGGCCGACCTGCTCGACCGGCTTCTCCGTGACCTGGACGACGGCGGGATCGATCCGGCGCATCTCCAGATCGTCTGCCACATGCTCCACCGGGCCGACTCTCCGGATTCCGGCGTGCTCCGGCTCGCCACCTACGAACGGCTGGGTGGAACCCCGGGGATTCTCGCCGAATACCTCGACCACACGCTGGAGGATCTCGATCCTGACCGCAGGGAGACGGCGAAGGCCGTACTGAAGTGCATGGTCGGACCCGATAGGACGAAAGCGGCGATGACCGCCAAGGAGATCGAACGCGACACCATGACGCGTCGCCTCGGCATCTCCGCCGAGACCTTGCAGGACGCCCTGCAGGAGCTCACGAAAAGGCGTGTCGTCCGGCCGATCCACGGACGTGACCGACTGTACGAACTGGCCCACGACATCCTGGCCGGCAAGATCTGGGCCTGGATCGAGCCCGAGGACGTGGAGCGGAAGTACGCGCGGCAGATCCTGAATCAGTCGGTGATGGACTTCGACCGGTTGGGGGTCCTGCCGGGCCAGATCCAGTGGACCACGATCGAGAGACATCGGGAGGAACTCGACCTCACACCCGGCCAGGCACGGCTGATGCTGCTGGCCGCTCTCGACCGTGATGAGGATGTCGGCTGGTGGGCCGAGAGGGCCGTCACCTCCGGCCTCGACATCTGGCAGGAGTTTCACCGGATCGTGGCGGCACCCGATCCGGGGCTTCAGCTGGCCGTGTTGCACTGGCTGTCCGAAACGCGGGACCCCGCAGGACGCGAACTTCTGAAGCGCGCGCTGAGCAGTGACTATCCGGCGACCCGCCGTACCGCGGCCAGGATGCTCGCCGCAGAGGATCATCCACCGCCGGCGGCCGACATGTTCGTCACGATAACGGGCGGGGAGTTCGTGTTCGGTACTGACGACGGTAGATTCGAGCATTCTCGACCGGAATATCGTGCCTATGTATCGTCTTTCGCCATCCAGCGCTTTCCCGTCACCAATCTCGAATATTTCCAATTCATCCGGGCCGCCGGGCTCCGCTCGCCGGAACACTGGCGCGGTGAGGCGCCGCCGAAACGCATCACGGAGCATCCGGTGACCCAGGTGAGCTGGCACGAGGCAAATGCCTACTGTCGCTGGTATGGGCGTGAATTCGGAATTTCCGCCCGGCTTCCGACGGCGGCGGAGTGGGAGATGGCGGCAGGTTGGGACCCCGTCGGCAAGGTGAAACGACTATGGTCGTGGGGCGACGACCATGACCCGAAGAAAGGAAACACGCGAATCGGAGGTCCCGGACGCACCACCCCGATCGGGCAATATTCCCCAGCAGGTGGTGACAGTCCCCATGGGGTCGCCGATATGTGTGGAAACACCTTCGACTGGGTGCAGGACTGGTGGGCGCCGCAGCATGACATCGACCGGACACACAATCCGGCCGGTCCGGAGCAGGGAGAGCACAAATGTGCCCGCGGTGGTTCGTGGGCGGGCTCCGCGGAAGGGGCCAGCGCGGTCAGCAACAAATACTCCCTCGCCCCGGAGACCCGTAACGAATACGTGGGATTCCGCATGGCGTACTCCCTTTAAAACCCCGAGGGCGATCGTCCGGAATCAGCCTAGCGCGAACTGGGAGGCCACTCATGGCGCATGTGATGGAGACGGGCACTGTCGTCATCGACGAGAACAGGATCAGACTCCTGGCCGGAACTCTCGGGCGGCTACCGTTGGCGGCGGACTTCTCCGCGCAACTGACCCCGCAGGTGGAGGTCGAGGACGAGACCGCCTTCCGGGCGTATCTATGGGCGTCCGCGATATGCCACGCCACGAAGGGCGGCCTGGCGGGGTATTTCTCGGGAGACTACTACAAGGGCTGGGACTTTCTGCTCAGGGCCTTCACCCGGCAGGCGGTCGAGAGCCCGGGAACGCTGAGCCCCGAGGCGATGGAGGACATCACGGAGGCCGGGCTCACGGCCATCCTCGTCGGGCACGCGGAAAAGGCGGAGGTCAAGCTCGCCGACCTGTCCCGACGTGCGGAGATACTCCGCACCACCTCGTCAGAGCTGCTGCGTGCCTTCGAGGGCAGCGTGAGTCTCCTGCTTGAGGAGGCGGAGCACACCGTTGGCGGTGACAGCGGCGTCTACGCCCTGCTGGAGCGGCTGTCCGCCTTCCGGGATCCCCTGCACAAAAAGAGCAGTGCCTTCCTGATGACCGTTCACTTCTCCGGCCGATGGAAGATAGCGGATCAGCACAATATTCTGCCGATGATTGACTACCACCGGATGCGCATCCTGCTCCGTACGGGCTGCATCACTGTTCTGGATGACGACGTCGCCCGTCGGCTCCGCGACCAGCGAACGGTGAGCCCCGCTGTGGAAACGGTCGTCCGGGAGGTTTCGATGCGGGTGTGCAGCGAGTTGCCGGGGCTCGCGGGTATGCCCATGTTCGATTTCGACGTGCTGTTGTGGGCACACGCTCGCAGCTGCTGCAGGAACGCCCCGCTCTGTGTGAGCCAACGGGTCGAGAACGACTCCTTTCACTCCTACCTGGCGTCCCCCACCCCGAATCGGTGTGTCTTCGAGAGCTGGTGTCCGGGAAAGTCGGACGCGCGATCTCGTGATCTCTGGGAACCGGTGGTGGCCACCGAAAACTATTGAGCGGCCTGTGGCCGGGGATGACGGTCTCCTGTTCGTCGAGGAATCCCTTCCGTTTTTCTCCGGTCGCCGGTCTCCAAGCGCCCTTGACGCCACACGGTCCGCGGGCGACGATTGATGCTCAGGAGCCCTGAGCGGAGAATCGATTGTGGCATCGAGATCAACTGCGCGAAATCTCATCGGCCGTCACTCCGTCGCTCCACAATTTCACCTACACCTACCCTCCTCCCTATTTCGCTCGCAAACTGAGCGTTCCGGGGGGCCTTGACCGCCACGTCATCGGTGAGTTCGCCGACTTCAGCATGTATCTACATATTCCCTTCTGCCGGATCAACTGCAATTTCTGCAGTCTGCACAGGAGCCTCCTTCGTGACGACGGGGAGCTGGAGAGCTATCTTTCGGCGCTGCTCAGGGAATTGGGGGAGTTCGGTGACCACCTTGGGATTCTGGGGTCTCCGCGGATGTCCACCCTCTACATCGGAGGCGGGACGCCGAGTGTTCTGCGGATCGAGCAGCTGAACAGGCTCCTTGACCGGGTCGCCGTGTTCGCGCCGCAGGGCGTGCCGGTGGAGGCCACGATCGAGTGCGCTCCCGACGCCGGTCGTGATGCCGCCTACTGGACCTCGTTCCTGGGGGCACTCGCCACGCGGACCCGCCTGCCCATTACCCGGATCAGCGTCGGCATACAGGCGTGGAGAGACCATGCGCTGCGAAGAATGGGGCGCGGTAGCACGAAGCGGGCGGTCATCGAGCTGCTGAGGGCCGCGGACTGCCTTCTTCCCAGCTACAACGTCGACTTCATCCTGGGCTACCCGCGGGAGGAGTGCACGGTGGCGGGCCAGGCCGTGGAGATCCTGGAGGCTGTCCACGATCTTCGGGAGCTGGGGTTCTCACTTCCGAGTGTGAGCGTCTACCAGCTGTGGGACGTGGAGGAGATCCCCGTGCTGCGGCGCAGGCCGCATGAGATGCCGAGTGCTGACGCGGTGATCGAAGCACTCTGGACGATCCAGCGGGGGCTCTACGGCATGGGCTACGTTCCGGGGGCGGGGACCACGTTCGTCCGCGGCGAGGAGCACCGGCACCGCTGGACGGTGCACAGGTGCAGGGAGTTTCGCCATCTGGGCTTCGGCTCGGGCAGTTACTCCTTCCTGCCGGGCGGGTTCGTCCAGCGCGGACGGGATGTCGACGGCTACAAACGGGTGTTGTCGGCGCCGCACGTCTCCTGGACGGAGATCGACGATCGGTTGAACACGGTGTTCCGGCTGACGGCCGAGGATGTCGAGATCCGCCGGATCATCGTGGGGCTCCGCTCGGGGACGCCTGTGCCCCTGGTGGAGGCGGATGCCGTGGAGAGCCTCCGGCTCGGGGAGCTTCGGGACAAGACGCGCCGTCTCTGCCGGTCAGGAGTGCTGGAGGAGCGGACGGGCATGATCGCGCTTTCCGAGGACGCCTTCATGCTGACCAACGCCGTGTCCGCGTTCCTTCACCCCGCCGACGTGCCACGAAACTCCGCGGGGTCCGCCCTATGACGGCAGCCCGGTCGCCCTGGCGAGCTCGACGGCGAACTCCTTCACGTCCTGGTCGATGACGTCGAGTCGCTGCTCGCGCCAGACGCTCACGGCCGTCGCCGCCGGACGCAACTGAACCGCGTAGGCGCGCCGCTGCAGCGGGCCGAAGCGGCGGCCGAGCGTGTAGTAAAGCCGCTTGAAATCGGGGTCGTTCAGTCCGTAGCCCAGGAACAGCAGCGTCTTCGTGGCGAAATAGCCGTTGAGCACCGATGCGATTCCCGGCTGGACGGAGAACAGGTCGTAGTAGTCGCGATCGGTGACCACGATCGTGTCCGGCCGGGCCGGCGTCCCGTGGATCTTCAGCACCGGCACCGACCCGGAACGGATGAAGGGCAACTCGCCGTCGGTGACGACCACGCTGTGCGCGATGCCCAGTGAACTGAGCGACTGCTCGATGAAATGATCCCAGTTCGTGGAGACGAAGGCGGCGAACGGCTGCCCGCACAGCGTGCGATGCGTGTCGGTGGGGGCGGCCGGCACATGCTCGACACGATCGAGAAGAAATGACAGGAGAGCGTGCCTTCCCCGCAGGGCGGAGTAGGTGGTGGAGACCTCCGTCAGATCGTCGGGGTTGCCGTCGAAATCGTCCAGGCGGGAGGCGAGGGCACGTGCCAGCTGGGATCCGGTGGGCAGGCCGCCGAGGGCGGAAAGTCCCGCACCACAGAAAGCGACCACATCCCCGCTCTGGACCGATTCGACGAGTTCCAACGGGATGGGCGGGAGCACGGCCCAAGTGTAGTCAGCCGCCCCTTCGAGCAGACGGTCCTTCAACGACCGGTGAACACATCGTTGTGGAGGCGGTCGTGAACGATCGACGGGACCGTGACGTCCGGCGCCCCCCACTGTGCCGCACGGTCACGCGTCCGAACGGAGGAAGGCGGACGGGAGTCGAGCGCTCCGGGCACGGGAACGGCCTGTGGGGCACGGCGCTCGGCGAAGAATCGCAGCGCGACGTCCAGATCGTCGAAGAAACCGTCGATGAAGGTGAGCTCGCCCGACTCGCGTTTGGCGATGAGCGCCGCCGGATGCTCATAACCCACCCAATCGACCTCCGCCGGATCTATTTCGTCTCGACGCGGACTCTCGTCCGTCTCGCCTGTGAACAGATATCGGTAACGGTCGTACGGATTGATTCCCCGGTGCAGCACGTGAAGGTTGTGCAGTGAGACCCCGAGTTCTTCGCGGGTCTCCCGATGTGCGGCCTGGTGAGGGGTTTCTCCGGAGACCACCGCACCGCAGACATGGTCGATGTCCCCCGGATTGACATCCTTGGACAGGGAGCGTCGATGAATGAGTATCTGCCCGATTCCGTTGAATATGACCACGATGACAATCGACAGATAAAGACCTTCGTAACGACCGGCGTCCTGGCGCGGAACTGCTCGCTTGACCACGTGCCCTTCGCCATTTACAAGATCAACCGTTTCGGTCATCGGCCGATGATACATCATGGCCTCGTTGCGTGAGATCAAGCGCTGTCGCATTTATCGGTTGATAGGTAGAGATGTCTTATGTGTCGATCGGTATTCGTACGCCTCTCCGCTCGGGGGTGCGTGACCGCGATCGGCCCCGGTGGGCCGCGGCCGGGCGGGCGGAGGTCGTTCGGGCTCGGGGCTGCGCTCTCAGCGGTCGCCGACGGAGAGACGCCAGCGGGCCCAGACGGTTTTGCCGGGGCGGTCGGGGAGGGGGGTGACGCCGGTGTCGTGGGCCAGAGCCCTGACGATGGCGAGCCCGCGGCCGTGCAGGGACTCGGGATCCAGGGTGAGGTGACGCGGCTGTCCGGGGCCACGGTCGGTGACCTGGACCTGGAACTCGTCGGCGTCGGCCCACAGGGAGAGCCTGACCACGGGCTCGCCGTGGACGATCGCGTTGGCGAGCAGTTCGCCGGCCACCAGGACGGCGTCGTCGGTGAGGTGGTGCAGTGCCCAGGCGGTGAGGGTCTCGCTCACCATGGCGCGGGCCTTGCCGACGATCGGCAGGTCGTGCGGCAGGTCCCAGTAGACGGCGCGCGGGTCGTCCGTGGGGTGCGGTGTGTCGGGGCTCACGGGCATGGTCCCTCCTCGGGGTGGCGGTGTGCTGCGTTCGGCCTCGCGCATCAGGTCGCGTAGCTCGTCGGCGGTGCGGGCCCGCACGATCAGGGGTTCGGCGGCGGGCCAGACGGCGACGGCGTGGAAGTGCCGGGTGCCGGTGCCGTACCAGACGATCCAGGCGGGCTCGATCTGGTCCAGCTGCTCGGCGGCGGCGCGTTCCGCCGGGTCCCAGGGCAGGGAGCAGACCCGCTCGGTGACGGTCCCGCGCCGGTGCCGCCCGCCCTGCCGGGGCTGTGGCTCTGGCTCGCGTCCGTTCATGCCGTCGCCCCCTGCCGGTACGGGGTGTGCTTGCCGGGGGTACGGGAACCCGGCGGCCGTCCTCGCCGGTACGGCACGGTGGTGACCGCGACCCCGGCCGTGACCCCGGCCTGCTCAGGGCGCCGGTGCCGGCCGGGGGAGACCTCCGGGAGCCGCGCCGGGGAAACGACGGGAGGGGGAGCGGGGATCGACCGGACGGGCGTCGCGACCGGCGGACGACCGGAAAGGCCGAGGCGGCGGCGGGTGGTCATCCTGGCGTGGACCTGGGCGGGGGTGGGCTGCTCCCAGTGGTGGCGGGCGCGGTGCGGCAGGCTGGCGGCCTCGTGCGCGTACGGGGGATGACCGCACCAGCGGCAACCGAGCGGCATCGGCGGCCGGTCGGCGTGCCAACGGACCCTGATGGGGCGGGGGTTTCCTCTAGGGTGATGCATCAGATCGGACCTCCGGTGTCCGGTCGAGGGGCTCGTCCCGGCCTGCGATGCCGTGGCGGGTCCCGCTTTCGTTTCTGGGGTGAGGACTGCGTTTCCGGGGCGGGAGCGGCGCCGTCCGGGTGGTCGTGCCTGCGTCAGGTGACTTCCGGCCGTCCGACCAGGGCTTGCCGAGTGGTGACAGGTCTGTATCCGGCGGATGCCTGAACTACCTGTCGATGTCGCATGATCCGACACCTCGGCGGCTTTTCCCGCTCCTTTTTCCGGACATAGCCAACTATTTTGGCGACGGGTTTGGTGTGGCCTTTCTTTGCATGTGGTAAGCGGGCTTATCGGATGGTTTTCTCGCACCTTCCGTTCCCTTCACAGGGTGCCCTCGACCGACTACGTTGGGTATCGAAACTCCACGCACACCACCAGGACACTTTGTAGTGAGCTGTGTTTTTTTTGTGTTGCCGGAGTAGCGCCCCCACAGGACGGAGCCGAAATGTCCGCTTTCTATGAACCCGACCCTTCAGTAAAGCCTTTGGTCCTTCTGGGGGCCGAACTCCGCAAACACCGAAAGAGGACTGGCATCTCCATAGATCGCCTGGCGGAGGTCATCCCTTTCAGCGCGAGCCTGATCGGCTTCACCGAGCGAGGGCAGCGCAGAGCAGGTCGGAGCTTCATGGAGCACTACGACGAGGCCGTGGGCGCGGGTGGGGAGCTCGTCCGACTCTGGGAGCACGTCACCCGCTCGGCGAGCCCCCGGTGGTTCCGTGGGTGGCTGGACATCGAGCAGGAGGCGCATTCCCTGCACACCTGGCAGCCGCTTCTCGTTCCGGGCCTGCTGCAGACCGAGGAATACGCGCGAGCAGTTATCCGGAGCGAGCCTGGCATAACCGACAAGCAAACGGAAAAGGCTGTCGCGGCCCGAATGGAGCGGCAGGAGATCTTCGCTCGCGACACCCCGCCGCTGTTCCGCGCGGTGCTGGACGAGGGCGTTCTGCATCGTCTGGTCGGCAGCAAGGAAATCATGCGTCGGCAACTCGAACGCCTCATGGAGGCGGTAGAGTCCCCGCGAGTCGGCGTCCAGATCATCCCCTTGAAGCTGGGGGTGATGACAGGACTTCTTGGCGGTTTCGTTATCGCACAGATTCCGGGAAGCCCAGATAACGTCTATATCGAGTCCATAATTCACGGACACGTGACAAGCCGTCCGGAAGACGTCGAAGCTATCCATAGCAAGTACGACACTCTGCGAGCTGAGGCGCAGCCTCGGCACATGTCCATCGAGTTGATCAGAGAGGTGGAGAAACTGTGGACCTGAGTGATGAGCTGAAGAGCGCGGCCTGGCGCAAGGCCACCAAGAGCGGAGCCAACCAGGGTGACTGCCTGGAGGTGGCTCCGTTGTCGGGTGGTCGGGTAGGGCTTCGTGACACCGAGGCTCCGGGGCAGGCGCCGTTCGTGGTGAGTGCGAGCGTGTGGG
Source organism: Streptosporangium sp. NPDC000563 (assembly GCF_040299985.1). Lineage (NCBI taxonomy): Bacteria > Bacillati > Actinomycetota > Actinomycetes > Streptosporangiales > Streptosporangiaceae > Streptosporangium > Streptosporangium sp. NPDC000563. The sequence goes on from NZ_JBEPDA010000013.1 coordinate 69,671, forward strand.
ACGCCTTCGTGGACGGGGCCAAGAAGGGCGAGTTCGACTTCTGACCCTCGCTCCCTGCCGCAGGGGAAGCTTCCGGTCGTTGCTGGGAGCTTCCCCGTGCACCGTTATCCGCAGTGGAGAGGCGGAGAGATCGTGGACCTGAGTGATGAGCTGAAGAGCGCGGCCTGGCGTAAGGCCACCAAGAGCGGTCCCGACCAGGGTGACTGTCTTGAGGTGGCTCCGTTGTCGGGTGGTCGGGTGGGGTTGCGGGACACCGAGGCTCCCGAGCGGGCGCCGTTTGTGGTGAGTGCGAGCGTGTGGGACGCCTTCGTGGACGGGGCCAAGAAGGGCGAGTTCGACTTCTAGCTACGCCTGCGGAACACGGGAGGGCTCTCGGCCGTGGTCGACGGACGAGAGGCACCGATGTCTCATCTCCCGTGAGCCTGGTCAGGGTTGCTTGCGGGGGCGGGTCGTCTTCGGGGGGCGCCAGGTGGTGAGGTCGTTGTCGCCGAGGTGCAGGCGGTCGCGGGTCTGGGAGAGGAAGCCTTCGTAGATGTCGGCGGGGCTGGCGCCGTAGACGTAGTCGAACTCGTCGTGCCACTGGCGGACCCAGGGCAGCACCTCGCGGAGCCCGGCGAGCAGCGGGGTCAGCCGGTCGGCGTCCCAGCCGTGGTTCTGCTCCCGGTCGACGATGACGGTGGCGAGAGCCTGAGCCTGCTCCTTGTGGTCCCAGCCGGCCCAGCCGAGCACCAGCGCCGGGTCACCGTCGCGGCCCGCGTGCGGATAGGAGATGAACCGCTCCTTCGGCACGTCGAGCTTGCCGCGGTTGCGCCAGTACGAGACCTTGAGGAAGTCACCCGAACCGTACTTCGGCGGCACCGGAATCGCGTCCCGGATTCTCTTCACCTCCGCCTCGGCCCTGACCTGCTCGGCGTTGAGCGTGGTCCACTCGGCGTAGGCCCGCTTACGCTCCTCAGCGTCTTCCAGGTCGTCGGCGATCTTCCGCTGCCGCTCGGCCGCCTGCCTGGCCGCGTCCGCGACGGCCTGGGCCGCGTCCTCCTGGCGCTGCCGGTCCCAGACGTCCTCCCAGTCGGCGCGCTTGCTCAGGCCGGAGTCCTTGTAGCGGAGCTGCGCGAGGTAGGGAACGTGCTCGTCGGCGACCAGCTCGGCGACCACCTTCTCCAGGTCCTTGCCGGGGGCGTACAGCTCGGCGACCGAGACGAAGTCCTCATCGGGCCTAAGCAGGTCGGCGAGCTGTGCGGTGCTGAGCATCCGAGGCTGCTCCATCCCGTCCAGGTAATGAAACCAGAGCTCCCGCGCCTCACACCGATCCAGCAGCCAGTTGCGCAGGGCCTTCGCCTGGAGGGAGTCCCACCCCTCGGTGGCCCAGCGGCGCTTGCACTCGGGCCGCTCGATCAGCCCGATGTTCCGATCCGTCTCGATCAGCGCGATCCGCTTCTCCACCACGGCCTTGTACTCGGCCGACCAGTGCTCGGGCAACTCGGTGATCGGTGTCGAACCATGCCGCACGAACCACTGCGTCTCTGCCTCCCCCCGCGCCATCTTCCGCGCCAGCACGATCTCAAAGGCACGTTCCCCAAGCTTCAACTCCGGCACGACCTCCGCCGGAGCGGTCATCTCGTCATCCAGCAACCCATAGAGCGAGTAGACCTCCCAGTCCAACTCCTCTTGATGGGCAATCATCTGCGCTCGGATTGAATGCCACTCCGTTCGTGTGGCCTTTGAGCGCTCCCGCGTTGGTATACCTTCTGCCGCTACGCTGCTCGGACTCACCAAGGAAATTTTCCTTGCTAGCGTATCCAGTCCTCGGCTCCGCTCCAGTGGAAAATTTGCTGGCAGCGGTAACTGGCCAACCTTTGTGCTGTTGAATTGATAGAATCTTTCCCATTCCTGAGACTTGAATCCTTCGTTTATTCCTTGACCGCCTTTATTGTGGCAAACCTGCTTAAGCCAGAAGCAAGAAAGGGAGCTATTTAAGAGGGCGACAATTTCTAGGTGGTTGTCTTCGTTTTCTTTGTTGGAAAACACAATTATGGGGGCTGTTTGTGTGAAAACTGTCCCCCCTCTATCGAGAGAGAAGTGGGGGTGAGTGGCGACTTCAGCAAGAGCTAGGCGCCATGGCGCAGCCCAACGGCCTGGGTGAAAGTCTGAGTACTCATACCATGTAAGGCCGCGCTCTTCTTGGGTTCCGGATAACGCGCGGCGGTTAATCAGAAGGCGCCGATAATACCATAGGTGGCGAAGTGCTCTCGGCGATGTGTTGCTGCTTGAGCCATCAGCTGTGTATGGGAATATGCTAAATGTGTCGGACGTAATTAACCAGTCCCTTATCGACGCTCCGTCGCTGAGGACGGCTAAGTCTGAGCCTGGAAGGCAAAATCGCCGGGCAGTGGATCGGTCTAGGTAGTATGCGTCGTCTTCGCGAGTGACTGCCATGAACCCTAAGGCGGTAGCGCGATCCCCCAAGCGATCCCTGCTGTTTTTTTCGACTAACGTTTTGAGATCTATGGCACCGCCGCCGCTAAGGCTCCATGGGTGAGTAGCCATACGTGATCGGGGAATATCTGCAACGCTAAGCCATTCGCTTTCAGAGTTGGGAATGTTCAGCTGGGCAAGAATGGCGCTCCATACTTTCCCTTTTTCTGGAGCTAGAGGAGGTCTTGGTTCACCTCTGATCCCCATTGCTAGGCGGACCGTTGCGTTGCGTTTCCGGTCCTTAGGTTTGCCAATTAGAATTACTGTCGGAGTTCCGTGTCCTGGAATATATGCGCCGGAGGTGTCGATGATGTGGGTGAATTCTGTTTTGTGTGCGAAGAATTTTTCTACTAGCTGCTTGCCGAACTCGCGCTTCATGAAAGAGTTGGCCGTTATCTGCCCAACATGTCCCGCACCTCGTGCATCGCTTTCGCTGGCACGTTTGGCTAATTCGAAAAATCGCCAAGCAAAGGGTGCCGAAAGTGCATATTGGCCTACGCAGACATCGCGGTAGAGGTCGCGATATATTTTTTTTATATTTTGATCTTTAACGGTAATGTAAGGTGGATTGCCTACGACCACGTGATAGCTGCCTTCCCTTAAAATGCCCGGGAATTCGTGGACATCCTCAGTGGCATATGCGAACTCGGCCAGTTCGTCTCTCGGGAGGTCGGCGACCTCTTCCTCGTAGGTCTGCGAGAAAAGGTCGCCCTGTTCGTTGGCTGCGGCGAAGAGCCTGCCCTGTTCGCTGACCCCGTGCAGGATCGCGGCGTCGGACTCCATGGTGGGCAGCGCGAGCTGCCGGGCCTTGATCAACGAGTCGCCGATGGCGAGGTTCAGCGGGAACTCGTAGTTTCTCGCCTCGGCCAGCGTGGTGAAGCCCGAGGCCCGCAGTGCCGCGATGAACAGCCGGAAGCGGGCGACCGCGATGGCGAACGGGTTGAGGTCCACCCCGTGGACCGCCTGCAGCGCCAGCCGTACCAGCTCGCGCCGGTCCCGCATCGGCGCGTGCCGGGTCCACTCGTCCAGCAGCCGGTGGAAGGCGCCCAGCACGAAGTGACCGGACCCGCAGGTGGGGTCGATCATCCGGATCTCGTCGTGGCCGAACTCGGCGATCGCCGGGGTGAGCGTGTAGTCGAGGATGAACTCCTCGACGAACTCCGGGGTCTGCAGCAGCGCGTACGTCTTGCGTGCCGCCTCGGACAGGTCCTGGTAGAGGTCGCCGAGGAAGCGGGTGTCCCAGTCCTCGACGGCGAAGGAGTGGACGAGCACCCCGTCCTCGCCGCGCCGCCGCCAGAAGCCGATCAGCTCCTTGGCCGCGTCGTGCGAGATCGGGATCTGGTAGAGCGGGTTGTGCCTGCGGTCGAAGAGCAGCGCGCCGGCCTGGGAGTCCGCGATCTCGGCGAACGCGGCGAGCAGCCAGCCCCGGTCGGTCTCGGCGGGGTTGAGCCGGAAGAACTCCTCCTGCGCCTCCTCGGCGAGGACCATCCGCTCCGGCGAGGGACCGGCGAGGTAGGGCGAGGTCAGCAGCCCGTTGTCCTCGCAGAATCGGACGAAGACCGTACCGAGCACCCAGGCCGCCGCGGCCTGGGTGACCCGTTCGTCCCGCCACGCGGCCCAGGTCGCCGCCGTACGACCCAGCCGGAACGCGAGCCGGTACTCGGCGTCCAGCCGGTCGCGGACCCTCCTCGCCGTGCGGCCTCCGTCCGAACCGCCGACCCGCCGGGCGTCCCCGTCGGCGGCACCCCCGTGATCGGCGTCCCCGTGCCCTGCGCCTTCGTGGCGGGCACCGCCGCCGGAGTGCCCGGTGCCGTCGGTGCCGACGATCTCCGAGGCGGTCTCCACCTGGTCCCGCAGGTCCTTCTCCAGCGTCCTGACCTGCTTCTGCAGGTCGGCCAGCAGTGCCTTGCGGTCGATCACGACGCTCTCGCTCCACTTCGGTGCTGGTTCGCCACCCAGGCGTCGGGCAGCTTGATCCACTCGTTCGGCAGCTGGGCCGGGGTCAGCGCCCCGTCCAGGTTCGGCGAACGGTTCGGGTCGGTCATCGGGCAGAGCAGCCAGACCGGCGGCCCGCCGGCCCGCGCCCGACCGGCGAGGCGCCGGATCACCCCCAGACCGTCGTACCTGGCGGCGGCCGCGGCGTCGTGCAGCAACAGCGGGCCCGCGGCGCGCCCGGAGCCGGGGTGCCCAGGACCCGCGTGCCCGGTCTCCGGGCGTCCGGAATCCGGATTCGAGGTCCGCGGACGCGGGGTGTCGGGGAACGGGGTGGCCGACAACAGCGCGTCCAGGCGCGGAGCGACCAGTTCCCAGGCGTCGCGGGCGTACTCGGCGAGCTTGAGCGCGCCCCTGCTGCCCGGCTCGGCCAGGTCGGCACCGAGCACGGTCTGCCACGTCGGCAGCGGCCGAGGATCGATCAGCTCGTGCAGCGCCGCGACGAAGAGGCCGGTCACGTTCACCGGCCGGGCGCCGAAGCGGCCGACCAGCTCACGGCGGCCCCGCTCGTACCCGGTCAGGCCCACGGTCAGCGCGCGGAAGCCGCCCTGTCCGGCCGAGGCGAGCCGCTCCTCGGTGCGGAGCGCCTCGGCCAGCTCGGGGGTGGCCGCCGTCCAGCGCGACGCCCCGGTACGGGTGGACCGGCGCCGGATGACCGTGCCGGAGACCGAGTCGGGCGACTGCGGCGGGACGTACCGGCCGTCCCGCCAGCGGACGTCGAAACCGGCGTCGCGGAGCAGCGTGTCCAGGCGCGGATGGCCGGGAAGCGGGGCGAGCGCGGGGAAACGGGCCCGCACCCGTTCGCGTACCTGCTCGGGCCTGAGCCCCGCGGGATGCCCGTCGCCCCCGCCGAGCGGTATCACGCCCGCCTGGGTGAGCCGGAGCGCCCGCACCGGGTCCAGGTCGCGCGGATAGATCTCCAGCCGGGAGGTGGCCGCGGCCCGCAGCGAGGCCGCGGCGGCGAGCTGGACCAGGCGGCGGTCCTCCAGCACCGGGGCCTGGCCGGGAACGGGTACCGCCCTCAGCTCGCGAAGGACCGCCGCCGAGGTCGGCAGCACCTCCTGGGCGGCCAGCCGGTCGGCCGCCTCGCCCAGCGCGTCGGCGTAGTCGAGCAGTGCCGTGGCCGAGGGGGTGTCGGGGGAGTCGTCCGCCCCGACCTCCAGCGCCACCATCAGCCGGTCACCCGCCCGCTCGTCCGCCCGTTCACCGTGCCGGTCATCGCGGCGGTCGTCGTGCCGGTCGTCGTGGCGGCGGAGCAGCAGCCGGGGCTCCTCGGGCTCCTTCACGACCGGGTCGATCTCCACCGCCGCCCGTACGGCGGCCAGGGCGAGCGCCCGGCGCAGCGCCGGATCGGTGCGGCTGGAACCCCGGGCGGCGAGGACCGCCTCGGCCAGCTCGGCCACCGCCATCACCCGGCCACTCTGGGCGAGAAGCTCCAGCACCTCGTCCCGGACGCTGCGGATCACCGGTTCCGTGTGCCACCGGTCGCGTTGCCGGGTGAGCATCTGGGCGACCCGGCCCCTGGTCACCGCGACCGCCGTGGCCACCGCCTCCTGACGCGGCCACGGCGGAAGGCCGGGCAGCGCACCGGTGGAGTCGGGCAGCCCCAGCAGCAGCCGGATGGCCTCCACCTCGCCCGCGTTGCGGCCGTTCCTGTGCCGTTCGGGGACGAGCAGGGCGGCGACGGTGTCCAGGCCGATCCGGCCGAGCACCACCTCGTCGCCGTCCAGTGCGGCGGCCTCCTCGCGGGCGGCGACCCGCTCGCCGGTGGTGATCGGCTCGCTCTCGTCGAGCCGGGTCCGCCAGTCACGGATCCGGCGCTGGAGCTCCTGGCGGGTCTTGGCGCCGAGGCCGGGGAGGGTGAACAGGGTCTTGGAGGGGAGGCTCAGCAGGTCGCCGACCGTGGTGGCGCCCAGCCGGTGCGCCGTCGACACCGCACGGGAGGTCAGTCCGGCGGTCTCCAGCACGGTCGCGCGGGTGGCGGCCAGCGCGGCGGCGTCCCGCGCCTCCTCCGCGGTGACCTCCTCGGCGGGCAGGTCGCCCGGATGCCCGGAACTCACCGGCGGCACCGCGTCCGAGCGCCGGAACACCTGGAACCAGGCGTTGCGCATGTCCTTGAGCGACTCGAACCGCTGCCGTGCCTCGCGGTGCAGCGCCCGCAGGAAGAACTCGACCAGCCCCTCCCTGACGGACGGGTCGAACGCCTCGGCGGCCAGGGTGGGCGGGCCCTCGGTGTAGCGGGGCTCGGTCGCGTTGTCGCCCCAGGCCGGCAGCTCACCGGAGGCCATCTGGTGCAGGGTCACCGCGAGGGCGTACCGCTCGGCGTGCGCGTCGTAGACGGTCCGCTTCGCCGTACCGAGGAAGGGATCGAGATAGTACGGGGTGCCCGCCTCGATCTCCCTGACCGAGATGCCGGCCAGCGAGAAGTCGAAGAGGACGAGCTGGCGGGTACGGTTCGGGCGGACCCTGATCGCGATGTTGTCCGGCTTGATGTCGCGGTGGGTGACGCCCTCGCCCTCCAGGAAGTCCAGCGCGCCGAACAGGTAGTCGCTGTAGGTCTCCAGCTCGTCCGGGGTGAGCGCCCCCTGCTCGCGGATCTTGCGGGCGACGGTGTGCTCGCCCGCGTGTTCCAGCACGATGCAGGTACGGTCGCCGATCCTGATCGGCTCGGGGCGGACCAGCTTGATGACGCGCGAGTCGTCACGCAGGTCGCGCAGCACCGACGCCTCGTGGTCGAGCCTCGCCGCCTTCTCGTCCGACAGGGCGACCTTGAGCACTTCCAGTTTCTCGCTCCGCAGGTTCGTCACCAGCAGAGCGCGGGAGGTGGAGCCGGTGCCGAGCCGCTTCTCCACCCGCCACTCGCCGCCGATCACGTCGCCCTGCCTGGCCTCCAGAGGATCGAGGTCGTCTCCCGGCTGCTCGTCGGCGGGGTGGACCGACTCGGGGGCGGTCGCCTCGTCCTCGACGATCTCCAGCATCTCCAGGAACTCGGCCACGCTGGTCAGCCGCTGTACGGGAACCGGCGCGGTGGCGGCCTGGACCAGCTCGTCCATGAACCCGGTCACCGAGTCGGCGACCGTCGAGGGGCGCAGGCCGTTCTCCTTCGACAGGCGGGCGAGGAGGTCGGCCCGCCGATCGCTCGGAGGCAGACCGGTGAGCAGCAGGTAGGACAGGGTGCCCAGGCCGAACACGTCGAGCGCCACCGGGTCGGGGCTCGGCGTGTTCAGCTCAGGGGCCAGATAAGCCTGGGCTGACGCCTCCATGTGCTGGCCGACATGGCTGCTGGAGCTCATCCCCGGACTCGTGCCGTCGGTGCCCTCACCTCGGGTGGCGGTCTGCCAGTCGCTGATCTGGAGCTGCGGGTTGAGCCAGCCCTGCTCCCGCGCGTCCCTGGGAGCGCGGCCCGGCGTGACCAGCACGCTGCGCGCCGACAGCGCCCGGTGGTGCAGATGCCGCCCGTGGGCGTACGACACCGCCTCGACGAGCTGGCGGATCAGGTTGAGCCGGGTGAGCAGGTCGAGGCGCGGGCCGTACTCGCCGATGTAGTGGTCCAGGCGCATGGCGCGCGGGTCGTGCCGGAAGATGAGCGCAGGGCCCATCTCGTGCTGCTCCAGGGTGTCGACCCGCACGATGCCCGGGTGACTGATGCCGTGCAGGGCCAGCACCTCGCGGCGGGCCGCCCGGCCCATGCTGGCCCGCATGTCCTCGTCGGCGTTGCGCTCGACCAGGTAGATGCGGATACGGCGTTTCTCGGCGCTGATGTCGCGGTGCGTGGCCAGGTGGTCTTCCCAGGTGGGCCCGGCGTCGAACGGGCGCGGCTCCAGCTCCCAGGCTCCCACCTGGAGGTGGGAGCGGCTCTTGGCGATCCCCACCTTGCGCAGCCAGCCGCCGAGCGGCCGGGAGATCTCCGGGGTGATGCGGCGGCGCTGGTCGCGGGGCGCCGCCGTGAGCAGGTCCGACAGGATCTTCGGTAGCCGGCCGTTCTCGGGCCCGTAGACCCCGGTGAGGTGCTGGTCGGGCAGCTCCACCTCCAGCGAGGGCACGGAGAGGAAGACCGCGGCGTGGATGTAGGGGACCCGCGCCCGAGGTCCGGCGGCCTGCTGCAGCAGCGACTTGAGCTGCTTGGCCTTGGAGTCGGCCAGGTGCAGCGGGTTGTCGAAATAGCGGGTGCGGTTGCCGGTCGTCTGCACCCAGTTGGCGCCGCTCGCGCCGAGCCGTCCGTGCAGGCTCTTGATCTCGATGAGGAAGAGCCCGGCGGGCGCGGCCACGAACAGGTCGACCTCGCGGACGTGCCCGGTGTTGGCGGTGAAGGTGAAGTTCGACCAGGCACGGTACGGCTCCGCGTCGGGCAGCCCCGAGCGGACGTGTTCCAGGGCCTCGCGCTCGTGCTGGTACTGGGAAGGCGTGATCGTGGTCCAACGGCCTTCTAGCACGTCAAGGATCTCCAAGGCAGTGGGGGTCTGCGTGGCTGTGCACCAGGGTAGATCGCGGACCCCGCCGAGCCGGGGGACTTCGATAACGGGCTGCTTACAGTGAGCCGATTCCCATCAGGTGGGGGTGGCGGCGGCGAGGCGGGTGGAGAGGGCGCGGATGCGGTCGACGAGCTCGGGCGGCTCGTGCACCTCGAAGTCGATGTCCATCAGCGCGACCCAGACGGCGAGCTCGTCGAGGTCGTTCGCACCGCTGGACACCGTGCAGGACCGCTCGTCGATCGGCTCGATCGCCCCCATCGTGGCCGGCATGTGCTCGGCGACGACCTCGGCCGGAGCGTGCATCGTGAAGCGACCCTGGTAGCGATAGGGCGCTCCGGAGATCGAACGGGACATGTAGGCCGCCAGGTCGGGGTCGGGCGGGTCGCGAGGCACGAATCGCGGCCCGTTCGGCGTCCGCAGGCTCAGGCGGTCGATCCGATAGGTGCGCCAGCCGGCCCGGCCGGTGTCCCAGCCCAGCAGATACCAGTGCCGTCCCGAATGGACGAGCCGGTAGGGCTCGGCGGCGCGGACGCTCTCCTGCCCGTCGTGCGTGCGGTAGTCGAACCGCAGGGTCTCGTGGTCGCGGCAGGCGGCGGCGATCGCGCTCAGGGACGCCGGGTCCACCGCCGAACCCGCCCGTCCCATCGGCACGGTCATCGACCGCAGCGCGTGTATCCGATGCCGGAGCCGGGACGGCAGCACCTGCTCCAGCTTGGCCAGCGCCCGCACGGAGGTCTCCTCGATCCCCGACACCGAGCTCCCGGCCGCCGTGCGCAGGCCCACCGCGACCGCCACCGCCTCGTCGTCGTCCAGCAGCAGCGGAGGCAGGTCCGTGCCCGCGCCGAGACGGTAGCCGGGCGCGCCCGCGGTGGCGTGCACGGGATAACCCAGCTCGCGCAGCCGCCCGACGTCACGGCGGACGGTCCGGGTGGTCACGCCGAGCCGCTCCGCCAGTTCCGCACCCGCCCACTCCCGGTGGGTCTGCAGGAGCGAGAGCAGTCTGAGCAACCGGGCCGATGTCTCCAACATGCCCCCAGATTGCCGTACTTCTAGGACCGATCCTGTCCTAACCCCTCCCTAGCGTGATCACCATGACGTTCACCACGGAGATCGCTCCGTTCCGCATCGATATCCCGCAGTCCGCGCTCGACGACCTGCACGACCGGCTGGCGCGCACCCTCTGGCCCGACGAGCTGCCCGGCGTCGGCTGGTCGTACGGCATCCCGGTCTCGTACGTACGGCAACTGGCCGAGTACTGGCGCAGCGGGTACGACTGGCGGAAGCACGAGGCGGCGCTCAACGAGTACCCGCAGTTCACCACCGAGATCGACGGCCAGAACATCCACTTCCTGCACGTGCGGTCCCCCGAGCCGGACGCGCTGCCGCTCGTCCTCACCCACGGCTGGCCCGGTTCGATCGTCGAGTTCACGAAGGTGATCGGCCCGCTCACCGACCCTCGCGCCCACGGCGGCGACCCCGCCGACGCCTTCCACGTCGTCGCCCCGTCCATACCGGGCTTCGCCTTCTCCGGTCCCACCCGTGAGACCGGCTGGGACCTGCGCCGGGTCGCCCGCGCGTGGGCCGAGCTGATGAGCCGCCTCGGATACGAGCGCTACGGCGCCCAGGGCGGCGACAGCGGCTCGGTCGTCTCCCCCGAGCTCGGCCGCGTCGCACCCGACCGGGTGGTCGGCGTGCACGTCAACGGCGCGCTCGGCTTCCCGACCTTCGACCCGGCCGAGATGGAGGGCCTTACCGAGACCGAGCAGGCCCGCATGATGCTCTACGCCGACAACGACCGCTCCGGCTACGCGATCCTTCAGGCCACCCGGCCGCAGACCGTCGCCTTCGGCCTGCACGATTCCCCCGCCGCCCAGCTGGCCTGGATCGTGGAGAAGTTCAAGGAGTGGACCGACCCCGCGCACGACCTGCCCGAGGAGGCGGTCGACCGTGACCAGATGCTCACCGACGTGACGATCTACTGGCTGACCCGCACCGCCGCCTCGTCCGCCCGGCTCTACAAGGAGGGCTCGGCACAGTGGGGGACGCCGGTCGAACGTTCGGAGATCGCGCACGGGGTCGCTGTCTTCCCCGGCGACGGCGGGATCCGGCGTGTCGCCGAACGCGAGCACAACGTGATCCACTGGTCGGAGTTCGACCGGGGCGGTCACTTCGCCGCGATGGAGGCCCCCGACCTGCTGGTCGACGACGTCCGGACGTTCTTCCGGAAGATCCGCGTCATGGCCGGTTCCTCCCGATACGGCGCGTTGACGTGAACGCGGCCCACACCACCGGCTGATCTGCGAGCCGCGAGCGAGCGGAACGTCGTGGAACGTTGTACTCTCATTTGAGACAAGTATGTTTCAAATGATATGGAGTTGACTGATGGCTGTGGGCTACGGCCAGATCATTGCCGCAGCGATCCAGCGCCTCAACCAGGATCCGGGCGCCTCGATGGGAGAACTCGCCGAGGCGGCCGGGGTGAGCCGTGCCACGCTGCACCGCCACTTCAGCGGTCGTGAGGAACTACTGCTGGCACTCGGCCACCACGCGCTGAACCGCTGGGAGGCCGCCCAGCAGAGCGCGGGCATTCGGGAGGCCGCTCGCTCGGCGGACCCGGCCGTGATCACCACCGCCTTGCGCGAGATGCTGACCGGGCTGATCGACGACGCCGAGGAGTACAGCTTCGCCCTGGCCGACCTGACGCTGTCCATGCCCGCGCTGCGCGAACGCAGCGACGCGCTGGAGGAGTTGGAGGTCACGCTCTATCAGGCGGCACAACGAGCCGGAGTCCTGCGCGCCGACCTACCTCCCCGATGGATCGGCAACACGGTGTACGGTCTGCTGCTGGCCGTACGGGAAAGCCTGCACCAGGGCAGCGTCGCGCGCCGGGACCTGCAGTGGCTCGTGCACGAGACGTTCTTCAACGGCGCCGGCCTCGCCGGGGGGACGCGATGAGTCTCCTCCCAGCGCCCGTACCAGGCGCCGCCACCGCGCCGCCCCACCCACGGCGATGGGCCGGCCTGGCGGTGCTGTCGGCCAGCCTGCTGTTGGTGATCATGGACATGACCATCCTCAACGTCGCCCTGCCCGCCATCTCCGCCGAACTGCGGCCCAGTTCGGTCGAGCTGTTGTGGATGGTGGACGTCTACTCACTGGTGCTGGCGGGCCTGCTGGTCACGGTGAGCGCTCTGGGCGACCGTTGGGGGCGTAAGAAGACGCTGCTCGCCGGCTTCGTACTCTTCGGGCTGGCGTCGGTGGCAGTGCTGTGGGCTTCCTCACCGGGCGAGGTGATCGCCGTACGAGCCCTGCTCGGCATCGGCGGTGCCATGATCATGCCATCCACACTGTCGATGATCCGCACCCTTTTCGCCGACCCGGCGGAACGGGCGACCGCGCTGGGCATCTGGGCGGCGATGGCCGCCCTGGGAAGCGCGCTAGGGCCGATCCTGGGTGGACTGCTGCTGGAGTACTTCAGCTGGCATTCGGCCTTCCTGGTCAACGTGCCGGTGATGGTCCTGGCGGTGCTCGCTGGCCTGATCCTGCTTCCGGAGTCGCGCAACCCGCACCCGGGTCGCTGGGACCTGGTCGCGACCGCGCTGTCGATCGCCGGGATGGTCGCCCTGGTCTTCTCGATCAAGCAGTTCGTCAAGGAGGGACCTACCACGCCATGGCCGTGGGTCGCCCTCACCGTGGCGGCGGTGACGCTCACCTGGTTCGTACAGCGCTGCCTGAGGCGGCCCGACCCTCTGCTTGAGATCCGCCTGTTTCGCAGTCGGCCGTTCAGCGCGGGCACGCTGGCGGCGCTGAGCACCTCGATCGCGATGGGGGCGGTGATGTTGCTGATGGCGCAGTGGATGCAGCTTGTCCAGGGTTACTCCCCCCTGGAGACCGGCGTGCGGATGCTGCCGGCCGCGCTGGGCGCGCTGCTGCTGTCTCCGCTGGCGCCCTGGCTGGCCGTCCGGATCGGGACCCGCACGGTGCTGGCCGGCGGTCTGGCGATCTCCGGGCTGGGGCTCGGCGTGCTGTTCGCCGCACCCGTCGTCTACCCATGGGTCGCCGTGTCACTGTTGCTGGTCGGCTCCGGCATGGGCTCTCTGGCGATCGCCTCATCGGTCATCATGGCGGGCGCGCCGCTGGAGAAAGCGGGCAGCGCCGCCGCGATCGAGGAGACCTCCTACGAGCTGGGCGGCCTGCTCGGCGTCGCCGTGCTGGGCAGCGTCGCGGCCGCCGTCTACCGTGCGGCGCTATCCTCCTCCGTCTCCGCCGTCGAGGCGGCGCGCGACTCCCTGGGAGGTGCGATCGAGGTCGCCCGCCACGCCGGAACAGCCGGGATGGAGCTGGCCCGCCAGGCGAAAACGGCGTTCACCGCGTCGCTGGAGGTGACCGGGCTGGCCGGGGCCCTGCTCATGCTGGCGGCCGCGCTCGCCATCTGGTGGCTCGTCCCGCGCGACTTCGACATCGTGACGACGCCTTCCCCGAGCCCGCTTTCCACTCGTACATCGCCCCCGAGCCCGAAGGAGCGGAGAGCGAACCGTTGAGTTCCGAGGCCGCGGAGTGGGGCGCGGCTCCAGTGGACCAGGTGGTCTTGTCCTCGGGAACGACGTACCACTCCGACCACCAGACCGGCATAGCGATCGTCGTTCCACTCCGGGCAACGAGAGAATCCTTCGGCCGAGTGGTCGGAGGCTTCTGGCGTCGTACGGGCTATGTCACGGTGACGGAAAAAGGAGGGCGCTAACCGCAGGTTGAACATTTGCCGACCTACCTGCTCCTACCGTTTCCGTAGGCGACAGAGAAGTGGCGCCGGGGCGGCGAGGAGTGGGTCATGCGGCGGCTGAGAAGTGAGCGGCGACGGTGTGGCGTGATCACTCCTCTGATCGGGTTGACGGCGTGCGTCCTGTCCGCCTGCGGAGGCGGGCAACCGGCGTCGGGGCCGAGCCCGGTTCGGCCCGTCGCGACCGCCGGTGGGACGCCGACCGGCAATGTGGCGAGCGCTCCGGCCACCGGGGCGGCCGCGACGGTGGACGTCTACGCCCACGACCGGCCCGGCATGCTCAGCCCGGTCGTGGCGGGGTTCCCCGAGCGGGTCTACGTGCCGAACAGCGAGGGCAACACCGTCAGCGTGATCGACCCACGCACCTACCGGGTGCTCCGCACCTTCGCGGTGGCCCGGCGACCGCAGCATGTCGTCCCCTCGTGGGATCTGAAGACGCTCTGGGTCAACAACAACGACGGCAACTCCCTGACACCGATCGATCCCATGACCGGCAAGGCCGGCAAGCCGGTGTTCGTCGACGATCCCTACAACCTGTACTTCACCCCCGACGGCCGCACCGCCCTGGTGATGGCCGAGCGGGAGAACCGGCTCGATTTTCTCGACCCGCACACCATGCGGCGCCGGCACTCGCTGCACATGCCCTGCAGAGGGATCAACCACGCGGACTTCACAGCTGACGGGAACCTCCTCCTCGGCAGCTGTGAGTTCTCCGGCCATTTGGTGGTCGTCGACACAGCCGCACGTAGGGTCCGCGCCGTCATCGACCTGGCGGACGGCACCACGCGACGCAAGGGCATCCAGCGCGCGGCATCGCGGTACAGCGACGCGTCGTATGCCATGGACCACGACATGGCGCACGACTCCATGCGGCACGGCCACATGCCGTACCCCAACATGCCGCAGGACGTGAAGCTCTCTCCGGACGGCACCACCTTCTATGTCGCCGACATGGCCAAGGACGGCGTGTGGCTCGTCGACGCGAAGGAGTTCCGTGTCACGGGTTTCGTCAAGACCGGCGCGGGCGCGCACGGGCTCTACGTCAGCCGGGACTCGAAGGTGCTGTACGTCTCCAACCGAGGCGCCGGATCGGTCTCCGTCATCTCCTTCGCCCTTCGCCGCCCGATCGACACCTGGCACATCCCCGGCGGCGGTTCGCCGGACATGGGCGGCGTGTCGGCCGACGGCCGCCGCCTGTGGCTGTCCGGACGCTACGACGGGGTCGTCTACGTGTTCGACACCGGGAACGGCGACCTCATCCGCAAGATCGACGTCGGCGCCGGCCCGCACGGCCTGTCCATCTACCCCCAGCCCGGCCGCTACTCCCTCGGCCACACGGGGGTCTTCCGATAAAGCACGGCGGAGACCGGTCCTCCAGCGGCCGCTGCCCGTTGTCGATCCGCGCCTGACGCACCCAGGTTCACGACGTCTCGGCCGTCTTGATCGCGGCGTACTCCTTGGCGTAGTGCGGACGGACCTCGCCGACCATCCGCACCGCACGCTCACGAAGCTCTCGCGGATAGGCAGATCGGGAACAACTCGATCGTGGCACCGTCCACTGTCCCGGTTGCGGCTCCGCGCTGCGTGTCGTCAATCGCCGGGGCGTAAGAACTCTGTGGGTGCCGATCATGACCACCGAACGTGACCAGGACCGCCCGATCATTCAGGAGCACAAGGTCTGGGAAGTTCAAACTCCTTCGCGGTGCTTCGGGCGACGTCCGGAGGCTAGCGGTCGCTCCACTTGATCTCGTGGGGGAGCAGGGTGAACGACCTGCCGTCCACGGTCGTGGTGATCTCCGCGTCGACGGTGTTGACCATCAGCAGCCGGCGAGGCTGCGCGAGCACCCGGACGCCGGGGTCGGAGGAGGTGACGGGCTCAAGCTTGGCTCCGGCGGGGAACCAGGTGGCGAAGTCGGCGATGAGTTTGCCGGTCGGGAGTTCGGCGCCGGTCCCCGGGTCCCACATGCACCCCTGGCAGGTGCCCTGCTTGGTCTGTGGATTCCAGTACAGCGCCGTGGCGGCACCGCTCTTCGCAAACTCGATCATCGAGGCGGCCTGGACGGCGAGCCGCATCGGCTCGGGCCAGGTGGTCTTGTCCTCGGGAACGAAGTACCACTCCGACCACCAGACCGGCATGTCGCCGGTCCTCTCGCGCAGCCAGGTGGTGACCGCGCTGAACTTGCCCAGCGCGCCGAACGCGTCGGGCAGCATCTCGTGGGCGTCGGTCAGCGAGGCGCCGTCGACCACGACGAAGTCGGCGCCCTTCTTGTTCTTGAACCAGTATTCGAAGGCGTCCAGGGCGTTCTGGTTGACGACCCCCCACGGCCCCCGCAGCTCGGACTTTCCCGTCCTGTTGCTGTCGAAGCCGAGATAGGGGCCGCCGACCATGGCGTCGGGCCTGGCCGCCTTCACCGCGTCGTAGACCTTGTTGTAGAGCTCGGTGTAGCCCTTGAAGTCCGCGGGCTTGGAGTGGTCCTTCCAGAAGCCCTTGAACTCGTTCCAGACCATGAAGTACTTGACGTCGCGATACTTGGTGGCGACGGCCGCCGACAGCTTGGCGAAGTCGTCGAAGTGCTTGGGATAGGGGGCGTCCTCCAGGTGCTCGCTCCAGCCCACGTCCGAGGTCGGGCCCTCGGGGCCGCCCTTCATCCAGTCGGGGGCGCAGCAGAGCGTCATGATCTGCGTGCCGCCGGACAGCCTCATGAGGTTCGTCCGGCTGTCGAGGTCCTCCCAGTAGAACTCTTTGGGGCGGGGCTGGGGGTTGAGCGCTCCGAATCCCATGATGTGCTGGTTCTGCAGCATCGGGGTTCTGGCGAGAGTCCCGGCCACGACCCGCTCGAACTGCTCGGTGACGTTGTTGGCGCTCACCCCCGTGTGGGTGAGCCCCCACCGGGGCCACGTGGGGTCGACCGGCGGTGCCTTCCCGATCGCGGTGTCGAGCACCGCCGGTGGGGTGGCGGACTGCCGTGCGACGGGAGGCGCCTCGTCGGCGGTGTCGGCGGAGGAGCACCCCGCCACCAGCGCCATCGCGACGGCCCCCGCGGCCAAGGCGATCATCCGTCCAGGACGCCGCCATGCCGATGCTCCGCTATCTGATGACACCTGATCCCCGCTCGATCTTGGCCGTCTACTCTGCCCAGAGCGTTCCACAGGCGAGGTAAGAGCGGCGTATAGGGGCGTGGTTCGCCGGCCAATATCGTGGCCGATCGCCTCGGCCGGCTGCCGCCGGACGCGCTCAAGAAGCTGCCGGCGGACAAGGAACAGCTGACCAAGCTGCTGAGCTACCACGCGGTCGAGCGCGGGAAGACCTCCGTCCCGGCTGGTCGCGGCCTCACCGCAGGGCGGAAATACCCTCAAATCACCTTAAAAGCGACAAATCATATTACACCTGGCAAGACTTGCCGTTTGGGATACGGCGACTACGTCTCAAAACATGTACCTTATGTATAAATATCATATAAAGCTTACCTTAAAATTGTTGGATGCGTAGAATGCGTTGATTTGGGGTCTTGACGAAGATACGTCCTCTGGCGAAGATTCTTGCCAATTGCGTACTTTCTGCCGGGGTGACCCAATACCCGGAGACGTGCGCCAACTGGAGGCATCTCTCATGAGGAGTTCTCTCGATGGCAGGAGACTCGGCCGTATCGCGGTCGTGCTCACTCTTCCCATTGCCCTGAGCTTCGGTTCGTTCCCCGTTCTCGCCGAGCCGTCCCCGCCGGTCAGCGAGGTCGTCCCCGACCATCAGTCCAGCACCGAACAGAACGGTGTGGCGCTGCTGCGCGTCATCGTCCCCGACGAGGCCGGCATCGACCGGCTCAACTCCATGGGCGTCGACCTCGCGGAGTACAAGAAGCCCGTCGACGGCGGGTTCGAGATGCACGCGGTACTGAGCCCGGAGGAGGCCCAGAACCTCCGCGATCTCGGCTTCAACATCGTCGGCAAGATCTCCGACCAGACGGAGTTCGCCGAGAACCTGGTCCAGCGGCGGAGCGCCGTCGCGGCCGAGGCCCAGGCGGCGGCGGAGGTCGACACGCTGACCCCGCTCCGCGCCGAGTGGTTCACCAGCCTCGACAACCAGAACTTCCTCTCCGTCGAGGTGAAGTCGAGCGCCATCGACGCGGCGACGGTGCTCACCGTCGCCTGGGACAGCGGCAAGGGCACCGCCCCCGACTCGGGCGGCACCGCGACGATGTCGCGCTTCACCGACGCCGGCCAGTACATGTACCACCGGTTCAGCTCGCCGCTGGCCGTGACCGCGGTTCCCACCAAGGCCACGATCACCAGCAACCGGGGTGGTTCGGTCACGGTTCCGGTGACCAAGTGGCTGGGTGAGAAGCGCAAGCCCCCGAAGAAGCACTACGTCGTGGACTTCGTCGACCGCTACATGGACCCGACCGAGATCACCGACCGGATCTCCGGCCTGGCCCAGGAATTCCCGAAGATCTCGCAGATCATCGATCTGCCGCACAAGACGAACGGCTACCGCCGGGCGGCGCAGGCCCAGTTCGGCACCGTCGCGGCGAGCACGTTCTACGTGACCTCGAAGGCGTACGGGCACGAGGGCGGCAACGACATCAGCGTGGCGCTGGTGAAGCCGGACGCCGCCTCGGCCGCGCTGAGCGTGTCGGTGAGCGGCAAGAACGTCGTGGTCAACCTCGGCACGAACGAGTCCTCCGCGATCAACAGCACCGCCAAGGCGGTGGTGGACGCGCTCAACGGCAACGCCGCGGCGTCGGCGCTGCTGACCGCCGCCACCTACCGGGGCAACGCGGGTGCCGGTCTTGTCGCCGCGGCCGTGGCGACGAAGCTGACCGACAACCTCAAGGCGCCGGCGACCGTCTCGCGCGAGCCGTTCCAGACGAAGGCGCTGCGCATCGGCAAGCAGCGCGACGGCTCGAAGGTCGGTGTGTTCCTCTACTGCCAGGAGCACGCCCGCGAATGGGTGACCCCGCTGACCTGTGTGGAGACCGCCGAGCGGCTGCTGCGCAACTACGCCCGGGACGGGGAGACCAAGAAGCTGGTCGACAACCTCGACATCTTCATCATGCCCACGGTCAACCCCGACGGCGGGCACTACAGCGTGTACGACTACAACATGCAGCGCAAGACCATGACCAACCACTGCCCGGTCAACGCGGCCGACCCCGCGAACCGCAACGCCTGGGGTGTGGACCTGAACCGCAACTTCTCGGTCGGTTCGGTCTTCGACGGTTACAGCGGCGCCTCGACGAGCTGCACCAGCGGCACCTACGCGGGCCCGGCCGAGCTGTCGGAGCCGGAGGCTCGCAACGAGGTCTGGATCACCGAGCAGTACCCGAACATCAAGTTCGCGATGAACACGCACTCCTACGGCGGCTACTTCATGTGGGCTCCGGGCTCGTACAAGTCCGCGGGGCGTGAGACGCTGCCGCGGCCCGACTTCGGTACGGAGAACTTCTTCTGGAGTGCCTCCAACCACATCCTCTCCAGCGTCCAGTCCTGGCGCGGCAACGGTATCTGGCCGGGCCGCACCGGTCCGATCCCGGACGTGCTGTACTCCGCGGCCGGTAACAGCGCCGACGAGCACTGGTACAACCGGGGCATCATCGGCTGGAGCTTCGAGGTCGGCGCGGACGTCTACAACCCGCAGACCGGGCGTTTCGAGGCGGTCGGCTTCCAGCCGCCGTTCGCCGAGGGCCACGAGGAGGCGATGGAGTTCTCGTCCGGGCAGATCGGCATCCTGGAGGTGGCCCGCCAGTACGCCGATGACAAGAAGAAGCCCGCCTCCAAGGTGAAGGTGACCGACCGGGCCGAAACGTCGACCACGTTCACCTTCGAGGTCGACGAGCCCGCCAACATCTACTACACCCTGGACGGCAGCCGGCCGACGCTGAACTCCACCAAGCTTCTCAGCGCGGGAATGCGCGAGGGCACCCAGCAGATCACGCTCGACAAGACCTCCGACGTCCACTGGTTCGCCGTGGACATCGCGGGCAACGTGGAGGGCAACTACAAGCCCGACGGCAACGGCAACAACTACCGCAAGGCGAAGGTGGAGGTCCGTAAGCTCCCCTGACCTCTTGAGATGTTCGTGCGGCCGCCGGTCCACCGACCGGCGGCCGTTCGGCGCTCTCCCCGCGCCACGGGAGGGCGTCTAATGGCCGGTTTCGAAGGCGGCCATCGGGATGTGCAGCCAGGTCGGGCGGTTGCGGGACTCGTAGACGACCTCGTACGCGGCCTTGTCGAGTTCCAGGGCGCGCAGCAGGACGGCGTCCTCGGCGCGCAGATGGCCGCCTCCGGCGGAGTAGCCGGCGAGGAAGGAGGAGCGGTTGAGCTCGGCCCACTCCACCGCGCGGGGGCGGAGGGCGTCGGGGTCGGGGTGGTCGGCGAGCAGGTGGCGGGCGGCGTAGTCGAAGGAGCGGAGCATCCCGGCCACGTCACGCAGCGGGGAGGACAGCGCGCGGCGCTCGGCGATGGGCCGGCCGGGCTCGCCCTCGAAGTCGAGGATGACCCAGTCGTTGTTGGTGCGCATCACCTGGCCGAGGTGGTAGTCGCCGTGGACCCGCTGGACGGGCATCTCCCCGGCCACGTCCGAGACCCGCTGGTAGGCCTCCTCCGCGACGTGGGCGTGCTCGCCGAGGGCGGGCACCTCCTGCACCGCGACGTTCAGGCGGCGGCGGAACTCCTCGACCATCCGCTTGACCTCCTGCGACTCGATCACGTCGGTCGGGAACGCCTCGGCCATCTCCCGGTGGACCGTGGCGGTGGTCACGCCGAGGCGGTAGGACTCGGAGCTGAAGTCGCCGCCCGCGTCGGAGGCCGAGGGTTCGAGGGAGCCGTACAGGTCGCGGACGCTGGCCAGGGCGAGGGCCCAGCCGTCGTTGGCGTTGGACAGGAACTCCTGGGTCATCGCCAGCGTGGTGGTCTCGCCGTCGAGGTCCGTCTCGATCCAGCCGTACGGCTTGGCGATGTGCGTGCTGCCGCGCAGGGCGAGGGCGGTGACGATCTCCAACTCGGGGTTCACCCCGGCGGTCAGGCGGCGGAACAGCTTGCAGATGTAGGTGCCGCCGTACACCAGCGAGGTGTTGGACTGCTCGGCGCCGAGGACGAGGCTCCGTTTGGAGGTGTCGATCTCCACCCCGTCGAGGTGGCGGAAGCGGACGGCGCCGAGGTCGCGGCCTTCCGCCATGCCGTCGAGCAGGGCGGTGGTGAGGTCGGCGTCGTAGGCGGCGTCGTAGTAGCCGTCGCCGATGTGGGCCGGTTTGAAGCGGGCCCACTCCGGCGCCTCGCTGCCGAGCAGCAGCTGGTAGCGGTCCCGGCCCCCTGACTGGTGGACGGAGATGATCAGGTGACGCAGGCGCGGTGCCAGTTCCACGTCCGAGTCGATGACGAGATCGTCGATCGGGCGCCCCTTACCGGCGAACCATCGTTGATGGGTGATCCAGCCGGTAAGGAGCTCCGTCAACACGGCTTTACGCCTCCTGGGATGCGGGTGGCAGGGTGAACCAGTAGAACCCATGCCCAGGAAGCGTCAAAAGATACGGAAGCTCCCCAACCGATGGAAAAGGAACCCCGCCCATCGTCTCCACCGGGACCGATCCCTCGAAGCGGCGCAGGTCGAGCTCCACCGGCTGCGGGAATCGGGACAGGTTGTTGACGCACAGCATCCGGTCGTCGCCGAGCTCGCGCACGAAGGCGAGAACGCTCGGGTTGGACGAGTTCAGCTCGGTGAACTCGCCGAGGCCGAAGACCGGGTGCCGCTTGCGGATGTCGATCATCCGCTTGGTCCAGTGCAGCAGCGAGCCCGCGCTGCGCTGCTGCGCCTCGACGTTGAGCGCCTGGTAGCCGTAGATCGGGTCCATGATGACCGGGAGATACAGGCGTCCGGGGTCGCAGTCGGAGAATCCCGCGTTGCGGTCGGGGCTCCACTGCATGGGGGTACGGACACCGTCGCGGTCGCCCAGCCAGATGTTGTCCCCCATCCCGATCTCATCGCCGTAGTACAGCACGGGAGATCCCGGAAGGGAGAGCAGCAACGCCGTGAAAAGCTCAATCTGGTTGCGATCGTTCTCCAGCAGCGGGGCGAGCCGCCGCCGGATGCCGACGTTGGCCCGCATCCTGGGGTCCTTGGCGTACTCCGAGTACATGTAGTCGCGCTCGTCGTCCGTCACCATCTCGAGCGTGAGCTCGTCGTGGTTGCGCAGGAAGATGCCCCACTGGCAGTTCTCCGGGATCTTCGGCGTCTGGGCCATGATCTCGGAGATGGGGTAGCGCGACTCCCGCCGCACCGCCATGAAGATGCGCGGCATCAGCGGGAAGTGGAACGCCATGTGGCACTCGTCGCCGCCGGTGGCGGCGTCGCCGAAGTACTCGACCACGTCGGCGGGCCACTGGTTGGCCTCGGCGAGCAGCACCCGGTCGGGGTAGAGCCGGTCGACCTCCGCCCTGACCCGCTTGAGGTACTCGTGGGTCCTGGGCAGGTTCTCGCAGTTGGTGCCGTCCTGCTCGAAGAGGTACGGGATCGCGTCCATCCGGAAGCCGTCGATGCCCAGGTCCAGCCAGAAGCGCAGCACCTCCAGCATCGCGTCCTGCACGTCCGGGTTCTCGTAGTTGAGGTCCGGCTGGTGCGAGAAGAAACGGTGCCAGTAGTACTGGCCGCGGACGGGGTCGTGGGACCAGTTGGACGTCTCGGTGTCGACGAAGATGATCCGGGCGTCCTTGTAGAGCTCGTCGTGGTCGTTCCAGACGTAGAAGTCGCCGAACGGCCCCTCGGGGTCGTGGCGGGAGGCCTGGAACCACGGGTGCTGGTCGCTCGTGTGGTTCATCACCAGGTCGGCGATGACCCGCATGCCGCGCTTGTGTGCCTCGTCGACGAGTTTCACGAAGTCTCCGAGGTCGCCGAAGTCAGGAAGGATCTTCATGAAGTCGGCGATGTCGTAGCCGCCGTCACGCAACGGCGACTCGTACAGCGGAAGCAGCCAGAGGCAGTCGACACCGAGCCACTGGAGGTAGTCCAGTCTCTGGATGAGACCGCGGATGTCTCCGGTGCCGTCGCCGTTGGAATCGGCGAAACCCCGGATGAGAACCTCGTAGAAGACGGCGCGCTTGAACCAGTACGGGTCGCGCGGTTTCTCCTCGTCGAAGGTGTTCGGAATCGGTTCAGGTAGCTGACTCACCAGTGGACTCCCCGCTGTTCTGCCGGTACACGTGCACCCGCCGGCTCACCGCTGGCTCGCCGCCGCTGCACGCAGAGTGAAGACGTGCGCTGGGTGGATGTGGGGATCGAGACGCACGTAGTTGTCCTGCCGCCAGCGATACGACTCGCCCGACAGTTCGTCGTCCACGACGAACTCGGCTTGCCAGTCGAGACCGAGGGCGGGCATGTCCAGCGACACCGTCGCCTCGTGGGTGTTGTGCGGATCCAGGTTCACGACGACGAGGACAACGTCGCCCAGGCCGTGCCGTCGTGTGGCCGTGTCATAGGCGCCGGGCAACCGCTTGGAGAAGCAGATCACATCCGGGTGGTTGACGCTGTGAAAACGTAGATTACGCAGTTCCTGGAGCGCCGGGTGTGCTCTTCGGAACAAATTGAGTTGCGTGATGAACGGGGCCAGGCTACGGCCTTCCCGCTCAGCCTCAACCCAATTGCGGGGTTTGTACTGATATTTCTCACTATCTAGGTATTCTTCGCTACCCGGTCGAACCGGTACATTCTCCGCAAGTTCATATCCGGCGTACACGCCCCACGTCGGCATCGCCGTCGCCGCGAGCACCGCTCTGATATGAAATGCCGGGACTCCCCCGTGCTGAAGGTATTCGTGGAGAATGTCCGGAGTGTTAACGAACACGTTCGGCCGCATGTAGTGCGACGTCTCGTGGGAGAGCTCGCCCAGGTACGACTCGACGTCCGGGCGCGAGTTCTTCCACGTGTAGTACGTGTACGACTGGTGGAAGCCGACCTTGGCCAGCGTCCGCATCATCGCGGGGCGGGTGAACGCCTCCGCGAGGAACAACACGTCGGGATCGGTGGCGTGGATGTCGGCCAGCAGCTTCTCCCAGAAGGAGACCGGCTTGGTGTGCGGGTTGTCCACCCGGAAGATCCGCACCCCGTGGTCCATCCAGAGCCGTACGACCCGCCTGATCTCCTCGTAGATCCCCTTGGGGTCCTTGTCGAAGTTCAGCGGGTAGATGTCCTGATATTTCTTCGGCGGGTTCTCCGCGTACGCGATCGAGCCGTCGGCGCGGATGTTGAACCACTCCGGGTGCTCCTTGACCCACGGGTGGTCGGGCGCGCACTGCAGGGCGAGGTCGATCGCGATCTCCATGCCCAGCTCGCGGGTCTTGGCCACGAAGGCGTCGAAGTCCTCGAACGTGCCCAGGTCGGGGTGGATGGCGTCGTGGCCACCCTCCTCGGAGCCGATCGCCCAGGGCGAGCCGGGATCGTACGGCTCGGGGGTCAGGGTGTTGTTGCGCCCCTTGCGGAAACTGTGCCCGATCGGGTGGATCGGTGGCAGGTAGACGACGTCGAAGCCCATCTTCGCCACGGCGGGCAGCCGCTTGGCGGCGGTCTGGAAGGTCCCGGACTTGGGGGCGACGCCCTGCTCGATGATCGCGCCCTCGGAGCGCGGGAAGAACTCGTACCACGACCCGAACAGCGCCCTGCGGCGGTGCACCAGGACCGTGCGCGGAGCCGACCTCGTCACCAGGTCGCGCAGCGGGTGGGCGCGCAGCAGCGCCGCGGTCTCGGGAAGCTGGGCGACGGTGAACCGGGCGCGCGGGTCGATCTCGGTGTCGCGCAGTCTGGCCGCGACCGCCTGGAGCGCGGCCCGGTGCCCGCAGACGTGCTGCTGCGCCTCCTTGGCGCGCCTCGCCGTCCTCGCCGCGGGCTTCCTGCCGCTCACCGGCCCGCCGGTCGCAACCGTACCGGTCACGGGTTCGCAGTCGGCGGCACGCACCGCTCTCGCCGCGCGGTCGAAGAGCCGGGCGCCCTCCTCGCACATCAGGTCGGCGTCCAGGCCCCGAGGGATCTTGATGCCCGCGTCGTGCAACCAGGTGGCGAGGGGGTCGCCCCACGCCTCCACCCGGAAACGCCACTCACCCTCGGTGGGCAGCGTCACCTCCACGCCCCACCGGTCGGTGCCGGGGGCGAGCTCGCCCATCGGCAACAGGGGGCCGCGCACGCCGTCGGGGCCGGTGAACACGACCCCTGCCGCGACCGCGTCGTGTCCCTCCCGGAACACGGTCGCGGAGATCTCGAAGGTCTCACCCGCGGCGGCCTTGGCGGGGCGGCGCCCGCAGTCGACCGTGGGGTGGATGTCCTGAATTGGAATTCGTCCGATCATCGCGTCTCAAGGTAGCGGCGGCACGCCCGGTACCGCCGGGGAAGTCAGCAAGGAAGGATCTTCGTTTGTGCAAGCATCACGGGGCGGTCGGTCTCGTGGCAGGCCGAGACCCCGCCCTGCTGGGACGGCCGGTTTCCCGAGGGCAGTACATTCTGGCTCGTATCTCCGGTGCCCCAATAGTCCATCTTCATGCCTGCCGATGGATAGAGTGCGGGACCTCTTACTCTTCCGCGAGTTGTCCTAACAGTCGATCACCTCTCTTTGATGTGTTTGGGGTGGATTGATAGCGGTGAGGGGGAGACGCGTGAGTGTTGAGGTCGCCCTCGTGGCGCTGAGTAACTAGGGTCTGGCAGCGTGAGAGCAATCCGTAGGTTTACCGTCCGCACCGTCCTGCCGCCGGAGCTGGCCTCCCTCGGCGAGCTCGTCCTCAATCTGCGCTGGTCGTGGCACCCCGAGACATTGGATCTGTTCGGTGAGGTCGATCCGGCCATCTGGGGACGCGTCGGGTACGACCCCGTCGCCCTGCTGGGCGCGGTCGAGGCCGACAGGCTCCGTGAGCTCGCCGCCGACCGTCGCTTCCTGAGGCGGCTCGCCGACGCCGCCGACGATCTCCGCGAGTACATGACCGCACCCCGGTGGTACCAGACCATCTCCGAGGCCCCGAAGGCCATCGCCTATTTCTCTCCCGAGTACGGCATCGCCGCCGCCCTGCCGCAGTATTCGGGCGGGCTCGGCATCCTCGCCGGAGACCACCTCAAGGCCGCCAGCGACCTCGGCGTGCCCATCCTCGCCGTCGGCCTGCTGTACCGCCACGGCTACTTCACCCAGTCGCTCTCGCCCGAGGGCTGGCAGCTGGAGCACTACCCCTCCCTCGACCCTGGCGGCCTGCCGCTCACCCTCCTGCGGGAGGAGGACGGCAGCCCGGTACGCATCAAGATCAGCCTTCCCGAGCAGCGCACGCTGCACGCCCAGGTCTGGGTGCTCCAGGTCGGCAGGGTGCCGCTGCTGCTGCTCGACTCCGACGTGGCCGAGAACGACAACGCCGCCCGTGACGTCACCGACCGCCTGTACGGCGGCGGCGGCGACCACCGGCTGCTGCAGGAGCTGCTGCTCGGTGTCGGCGGCGTCCGCGCCATCCGCGCGTACTGCAGGGTCACCGGGCACGCCGAGCCCGAGGTGTTCCACACCAACGAGGGCCACGCGGGCTTCCTCGGCCTGGAGCGCATCCGCGAGCTCACCGAGGCGAGGCTCTCCTTCGACGAGGCGCTGGAGGCGGTGCGGGCCGGGACCGTCTTCACCACGCACACCCCCGTGCCCGCCGGGATCGACCGCTTCCCCGCCGAGATGATCGGACGCCAGTTCGGCGGCGACAACGCGTGGCCCACGGTCCCCGTCGACCGCATCCTCGCGCTGGGCGCCGAGGAGGAGCCGGGCAAGTTCAACATGGCCGCGATGGGCATGCGGCTGGCCCAGCGGGTCAACGGCGTCTCCGAGCTGCACGGCGCGGTGAGCCGGGAGATGTTCAAGAGCCTGTGGCCGGGCTTCGACATCGAAGAGGTCCCGATCGGGTCCATCACCAACGGCGTGCACGCACCCACCTGGGTCGGCCGGGAGATCATGGAGCTCGCCGGCAAGGAGCTGCCCACCCTGGTCGAACGGGCCCAGGGCTGGGAGAGCATCGCCAAGGTCTCCGACGGCGACGTCTGGGGCATCAGGGGACGGCTGCGCGAGAAGCTGGTCGTCGCGGCCCGCGCGCGGCTCCGCCAGTCGTGGATCAACCGGGGCGCCTCGCCGGCCGAGCTCGGCTGGATCGACGACGCCCTCGACCCCGAGGTGCTCACCATCGGCTTCGCCCGCCGGGTGCCCTCGTACAAGCGGCTCACCCTGATGCTGTCCGACCCCGACCGGCTCCGCGCGCTGCTGCTCGACCCCGCCAGGCCGGTGCAGATCGTGATCGCGGGCAAGGCGCACCCGGCCGACGAGGGCGGCAAGAAGCTCATCCAGCAGATCGTGAAGTTCGCCGACTCCGAGGACGTGCGGCACCGCATCGTCTTCCTGCCCGACTACGACATGGCCCTGGGCCAGCTGCTCGTGCAGGGCTGCGACGTGTGGATGAACAACCCGCTGCGCCCGCTGGAGGCGTGCGGCACCTCGGGGATGAAGGCCGCGCTCAACGGCGGGCTCAACCTGTCCATCCGCGACGGCTGGTGGGACGAGTGGTACGACGGCACCAACGGCTGGGCGATCCCCACCGCCGACGGCGTCGCCGACCCCGACCGCCGCGACGAGCTCGAGGCCGCCGCGCTGTACGACCTGATCGAGCACGAGGTCGCCGACCGCTTCTACGACCGGGCCGACGGGCTGCCCCGGCGCTGGCTGGAGATGGTGCGGCACACCCTGGCCTCGCTCGGCCCCAAGGTGCTCGCGGGACGGATGCTCCGCGACTACGTGGTCGACCTCTACGCCCCGGCCGCCAAGTCCGCCCGCGCCCTCTCCGGCGAGGGGTACGAGCAGGCGAAGGGCTTCGCGGCGTGGAAGCTCAGGGTCGGCAGGGCCTGGCCGGGCGTGCGGGTCGAGCACGTGGAGGCCACCGGTCTGGGCGACGGCACCCCGGAGCTCGGGACCTCCCTGGAGCTGAAGGCCACCATCGCGCTCGGCGAGCTGGAGCCGGGGGACATCCGGGTCCAGGCGGCCTACGGCAGGGTCGGAGACCACGACGACCTCGCGGATCCCTGCTATGCGGACCTCGCCGTCGAGACCGAGGGCGACGACGGCAGGGCCGTCTTCGCCGGGACCGTACCCCTCGACCGCACCGGACCCTTCGGCTACACCGTCCGGGTCGTTCCCGACCACCCGCTGGTGGCCTCGAACTCGGAGCTCGGCCTGGTCGCGGTGCCGGAGGAGCCCGTCGGCATGACCAACGGCACCCTGCGCTGACCGCGTGATCACCCGGCGCGCGCCGGGTGACGGGACCTCCGTGGTCCTCCCCGTTCTCGGGGAGGACCACGGAGGTCTTTCGCGTTCCGGCCCGTTGAGCGTTCTGTCCGTTGAGCGCTCCGGCCGCTGAACGGTCCGGTGGTGGACGGTCCGGCGGTGAGCGTTCTGTCCGGTGAGCGTTCGGCCCGCAGGACGGCCTGGCCCGGCGAGTGTGCGAGCCGCCGAACGTTTCGGTCCGGTGAACGGTGGCGTATGAGTCGCGCATGAATCCGGGGTGAATCACGCTTGAACGGTCGTACCCGACACGGATGGCCGAGAAGTGCTCTCGTTCGGCCGCCGCGCGTGGTGAGGTGGGTATGTTTGGCCACTCGACCTGGCGCCCAGCAGAGGTTCCCGGCGCCGTGACCCCGGAGCGCGTCTGATCGTACGGCGGCCCGGCGGCGCGTGGCCCGCGGAGGTCGGTGCCGCGGGCCACGCGGAGGGAACCGCGGCGGGGAGCCGCGCGGAGGGGGCCGGAGGGGGCATGGAGAGGGCCGGAAGAGGTGCGGCAGGGCCGGCCCGTCGGCTCTCGGTGCCACCGTTACGATGATTCGGGCAAAACTCCTCTTAAAGTGCAAAATACGGCTATATGCGTCTTTTGTGGAGTTCTTTCTTGTTTGTGCTGGGGATGGGTAGATAGCCGACATCTAGCGCACTCGGGGGAGAGCAGTGGACGCATGGACGTTGAAGGGCCAGCCGGGCGCACTGGGTGACGCCGCGGTCACGCTGGTCGAGGGCGGCTCCTTCTGCGTGTGCGCCCGCAACGGCGACATCCTCCCCGGCGGGGCGCAGGGCG
The DNA here is from genome assembly GCF_040299985.1 of Streptosporangium sp. NPDC000563. NCBI lineage: Bacteria > Bacillati > Actinomycetota > Actinomycetes > Streptosporangiales > Streptosporangiaceae > Streptosporangium > Streptosporangium sp. NPDC000563. The sequence goes on from NZ_JBEPDA010000013.1 coordinate 98,480, forward strand.
TCTACTACGCGGACACCCGGATCCTGTCGCGCTGGGAGCTGAGGGTGGACGAGCTGCCCGTGGAGGAGCTCAGGGTGCTGCCCGCCGAGCCGTACCACGCGATGTTCCTCGGCAGGGCCGCCCCCCGCCCCGGGCGGGCCGAGAGCAGTCTGCTCGTGATGAGGGACCGCTACGTCGGGGGCGGCCTGCGCGAGGACCTCACCCTGCGCAACCTGTCCGGGGAGCCCGCCGGATGCGTCGTCGACATCCACGTCGCCTCCGACGTGGCGGATCTGTTCGAGGTGAAGGCCGGCCGGATCCGGCACGTGACCGACGTGGAGGTGACGGCCGACAGGACGGGACTGCTGATCGTCTCCTCCTGCCGCTCGCGCGGCACCAGGGTGGTGGCCGAGCCGAAGCCGTTCGCCATGCCGGGCGTGCTCGTCTTCCGCGTCGTCGTGCCCGCGCGGGGTGAGTGGACCGCGAGCCTGCAGGTCAATCCGATCCTGGAGGGCGAGGAGTCGCCCGCCTGGTTCTCCACCCACCACCCGCTCGAACACGCGGAGCCCGCCAGGCGCCGCGCCGACTGGGAGCGCGCCAGCCCGATCGTCGTCACCTCCGACCGCATCCTCGCCCAGGTGCTGGAACGCTCCAAGGCGGATCTCGGTGCGCTGCGGCTCTTCGACGCCGGCATGCCCGACGAGCCGCCGACGATCGCCGCGGGCGCGCCGTGGTTCATGACCCTGTTCGGTCGCGACTCGCTGCTGACGTCGTGGATGGCCCTTCCGATGGACCCGTGCCTGGCGCTGGGCACCCTGAGGCGCCTGGCCAGGCTGCAGGGCACCGTCGACGACCCGCTGACCGAGGAGGAGCCGGGCAAGATCCTGCACGAGCTCCGTTTCGGCACGCGGACCGGTGCCTCACCGCACGCGGGCCGCGCCTACTACGGGTCGGTGGACTCGACCCCGCTGTTCGTGATGGTCATGGGCGAGCTGCGCCGATGGGGTGTGTACGGGGAGGCCATCGAGGAACTCACCCCGAACGTCGACGCGGCCCTGGACTGGATCCGCAGATCCGCCGACCCGTTCCTGTCCTACCGGCGCAAGACCGACCACGGGCTGATCAACCAGGGATGGAAGGACTCCTTCGACGGCGTCAACTTCGCCGACGGCACCCTGGCCAACCCGCCCATAGCGCTGGCGGAGGTCCAGGGCTACGTCTACGCCGCCTACGTCGCCCGTGCCCACTGCGCCCACGCGGTGGGCGACAGCATCCTGGAGGAGCAGTGGAGGGCCCGCGCGGAACGCATCAGGGACGCCTTCAACGAGCGCTTCTGGCTGCCGGACCGGGGCTACTACGCCATCGGCCTCGACGGCGCCGGGCGCGCCATCGACAGTCTCGCCTCCAACATGGGCCACTGCCTGTGGACCGGCATCGTCGACGAGGGCCGGGCACCCTATGTCGCCGAGAGGCTGCTCTCGCCGGAGATGTTCACCGGGTACGGGGTGCGGACCCTCGCCACCACCATGGGCGCCTACAACCCGATGAGCTACCACAACGGCTCGGTCTGGCCACACGACAACGCCCTGATCGCGGCGGGACTGATGCGCTACGGCTTCACGGTCGAGGCCCAGCGCGTCGCCCTCAGCCTGCTGGACGCGGCCGAGGTCTTCGGCTGGCGGCTGCCCGAACTGTTCTGCGGATTCGACCGGGCCGAGTTCGGCCGGCCGGTGCCCTATCCCACCTCCTGCTCCCCGCAGGCGTGGGCCGCGGCGAGCCCCATCCAGCTGGTCAGGAGCCTGCTGCGCTTCGAGCCGTGGATCCCCTACAGGCGGGTGTGGCTGGATCCCGTCGGGCTGGAGGGCCTGCGGATCCAGGGGCTGCCGCTCGCGGGCTCCAGGGTCACGATCGAGGTCGGCCCCGACGGCGCCACCATGGCGGGGCTGCCGGAGGGGATCACCCTGATCGACGAGCCGTGCGGCCCGCTCACCGCCACCGCGGGGCGGGTCCGCTGATCGCTTCTCCAGCCTCCTCCCGGTTCCAACTTCCGTGTCTCTTCAGGTGAGGTGACCGTGGTTTCTTCGAGAATCGTTCCCGGATGGTCAGACGGCCTGCGCGTCCTGATGGTCGCGCCGCCCTGGTACGACGTACCGCCCCGGGGCTACGGGGGCATCGAGTCGATGGTGGCCGTTCTCGTCGCCGGGCTGACCCGGCGCGGGCACGACATCACGCTGGTCGGTGCGGGCAGAGCGGGGACCCGTGCGCGCTTCCTGAGCACCTACGGGCGTGCGCCCTCCGAGCGGATCGGCGAGCCGCTGCCGGAGATGTTGCACGCGGCGAGGGCGTACGCGATGACCTCGGGGCTCGTCGTGGACGTGATCCACGACCACAGCCTCGCCGGGCCGCTGACCGCGCCGGCGCGCGGCGTCCCGACATTGATCACCTGCCACGGGGAGATGGAGGGCGAGTTCGGCGAGTACTACCGGGCGCTCGGCACCACCGTGTCGATGGTCGCCGTCTCCGAGGCACAGCGGCGCATCGCCCCCGACCTGAACTGGGCGGGGGTGGTCCACAACGCGGTCGATGTCACGGCCTTCCCCTTCAGGGAACGCAAGGAGGACTGGGTGCTGTGGCTGGGCCGGTTCAACGAGGACAAGGGCGCCCATCTGGCGATCGACGCCGCCCGCGCGGCGGGGCGGCGCATCCTGCTCGCGGGCAAGCTCACCGAGAAGGTCGAGTGCGACTACTTCGACGAGTACGTCAAACCCAGGCTCGGCCCCGACGCCGAGTACGTCGGAGAGGCCGACACCGCGCGCAAACACGAGCTGCTCGCGGCGGCGAGGTGCCTGCTCTTCCCGATCGTCTGGGAGGAGCCGTTCGGCATGGTCATGATCGAGGCGATGGCCTGCGGCACCCCCGTGGTCGCCCTCTGCAGGGGGGCCGTGCCCGAGGTGGTCGTGGACGGCGTCACGGGGTTCATCAGGAGCGATCCCTCCGAGCTTCCCGCCGCGATCGAGGCGGCGGACACGCTCGACCCGCGTGCCTGCCGCGTCCGGGTGGAGCGCTTCTTCGGCGTGGAGGCGATGGCCCGCGCGTACGAGGCGATCTACCGCAGGACGATCGCCGGGCTGCCGGGACGGGCGGCGAAGAAACCGGGCAGGAGCGCGGGGGAGAGCAGGGACCTGGCCATGCCCGTCAACTGAGAGGCGCCCTATGGTGGATCGCGGTACGGGGACCGAAGGGGATCCCGGCAGGCGGAAGGACGTCCATGGGTGAGTTCGTGCGGGTTGAGACGGCCGACGGGGTCGCGACGATCAGGCTCGACCGGCCGAAGATGAACGCGCTCAACCGGCAGGTCCAGTTGGAGATCGCCGAGTGTGCCCGGCAGGTGGACGCCGCCGACGACGTGTACGCCGTGGTCGTCTACGGGGGGAAGGTCTTCGCGGCCGGCGCCGACATCAAGGAGATGGCCGGCATGTCGTACGCCGACATGGCGGTCCACTCGCGGCTCCTGCAGGACTGCTTCACCGCCGTCGCGAGGATCGGCAAGCCCGTCGTCGCGGCGGTGACCGGCTACGCGCTCGGCGGCGGCTGCGAGCTCGCCCTGTGCGCGGACGTCAGGATCGCCGGGGAGTCGGCCAAGCTGGGCCAGCCCGAGATCCTGCTCGGCATCATCCCCGGCGCCGGAGGCACCCAGCGGCTGCCCCGGCTGGTCGGCCCGGCCAGGGCGAAGGACCTCATCTTCACCGGGCGCCACGTGTCCGCGGCCGAGGCGCTGGGCATCGGCCTGGTGGACCGGGTCGTCCCCGACGACGACGTGTACACCGAGGCGCTCGCCTACGCCGCCCGGTTCGTGGGAGGCCCCGCCCTCGCGCTGCGCGCCGCCAAGCAGGCCGTGGACCGCGGCCTGGAGACCGACCTCGACACCGGTCTGGAGATCGAGCGCCTGCAGTTCTCCGGCCTGTTCGCCACCGACGACGCCGGGATCGGCATGCGCGCCTTCTCCGAGAGGTCCACGGCGACGTTCACCGGCCGCTGACCTGTCCGGTGAGGTCGGCCGGGCTTGATGGGATCGGTCCTAGCTGATCAAGAATTGCCGGTATCGTGCCGGATTATGGTGCGGTTGGTGAAGCGTGCGCTGGTGCCCGCTCCGCTGCGGCGGGCGGTTCTCGGCTGGTTCGACTCTCGGTACATCTCCAGGGCCGACCACAGGCAGGACGTGAAGGACGCGCTCTGGGAGGTGCAGACGCTGGCCAGGGAGGTCACCGCGCTGCGCGCGGAGGTCGTCGAGCTGCGGACGCGGGTGGCCGGGGTCAAACTCGACCCGGTGCGGGCCGGGCGCTGGGACGACGCCCACCGGCTCGCCCAGGAGACCGCGGTGGCGCTGGACGGTGTGCTCAGGAACGAGGTGCTGCTCTGGCAGGCCGTGGACCGCGCCACCGGGACCTCCGGGACCGCAGGGGCACCGGGAGGCACGGGAGGCACGGGAGGCACTGAAGGCGCGAAAGGCGCGGCGAGCGTCGGGAGGGGGAGCGGCGCGTGAGAGTGGCCTGGACGGCCGACGGCGGCACCTGGCACCTGGTGTTCCGGCTGGACCCCGAGGACGACGTCACCGGCCACTGCGCCGACGGCCAGGCACTGAAACTGGCCACGAACACCTTCAGGGCCGAGCTGCCGCACCCGCCGCGTGACATCCACCCCGACCTGCTCGCCCTCGCCGCGTGGACCGTGATCGCGCCGTGGACCCGGCGCCGCGTCACCTTCGACCGGCCGATCTCGCCGGAACTCGCCGGGGCGATCGGCGAGGGCTGGGGGGTCGAGGCCGGTCCCACCGGGACTGCCGGGACGCGATCCGGCGGCAGGCTCGCGATCTCCTACAGCGGCGGGGCCGACTCGGTCGCGGTGGCCGCGATGCTGCCCGACGCGCCGTTCGTGCACTTCCAGCGGGTCTCTCACCCGCGCGTGCCCAACCGGTGGACCCACTACCGCTCCGACGTGCTGGCCTCGCTGGCGGAGAAGACCGGCCGCGAACTCACCGTCGTCCGCTCCGACCTGGAGTTCACCCTCGCCGAGCCACGTCCCGGCTACCCCGAGCACCACGCGGTCGCCGTGGGCGCGCTGCTGATGGCCGACGAGCTCGACCTGGGCGGCCTCGCCTTCGGCTACGAGCTGGGATCGCGCTGGCTGGGGGGCGCCCGCTACGTGCACCGGTACACGCCCGACAACCTGATGTGGGCCCCGCACGGCGCCTGGGGCCGGGCGTTCGCCGCAGCCGGGCTGCACCTCGTACTCCCGGTGGGCGGGGTGAGCGAGGCCGTCACGATGCGGCTCGCCCTCGGCTCCGACCTGCGCGAACAGCTCCGCTGGTGCCTGCGCGGGGTGGGCGGCCCCTGCGGGACCTGCGGCAAGTGCCTGTACAAGGAGCTCATCCAGGCCGCCGTCGAGCGCCGTCCGCTCCGCACCACGATCACCGCGGGCCGCCCGGTCGCCCGCAAGTGGCAGCAACCGCCCCCGTACGGCGGGCAGGAGATGATCGAGTACGGCTGCGCCAGGGTGCCCGGCATCGAGGACACGGTCTTCGCCGCGGCGGCGCGGCACCTGCGCGCGACCGAGTCCTCCACCGCCTGGCTGGACCGTTGCTACCCGCCCGCGGTCGCGGAGATTCCCGAACCGTGGCGCAAGCAGGTTCACGACTTCGTGGACGGGGAGATCGGTTTCATGAGCGAGGACGAGGCGCGCCGCGTCGAGACGTGGGGGATGCCGTGAAGGTCTACGTCTCGGTCGACATGGAAGGCGTCACCGGGCTGACCGACCCCGAGGAGATGCACGCCGGGGGCCGGGGCTACGAGCGCGGCTGCGAGCTGATGACCGGCGACGCGAACGCGGTCGTCGCGGGGGCGTTCGACGCCGGCGCCACCGCCGTGCGCGTCAACGACGCCCACGGCTCGACGAAGAACCTCAGGATCGACCTGCTCGACGAGCGGGCGACCCTCCTGCGCGGTCCCGGCAAGCCGCTGCGGATGGGACAGGGGCTCGACGCGAGCCACCGGGCGGCCTGCTTCGTCGGCTACCACGCGCGGGCCGGCGTCCAGCACGGGGTGCTCAACCACACCTGGATGGGCAGGGAGATCCACAACGTCTACCTCAACGGCGAGGTCTGCGGGGAGACCCGTCTCGTCGCCTCCTTCGCGGGGACGCTCGGCGTGCCGGTGGTCCTGGTGACCGGCGACGAGGCCGTCTGCGAGGAGGCGAGGGAGCTGCTCGGCGACGTGGAGACCGTCGCGGTCAAGAAGGGCGTCGACAGGTTCGCCGCCGAACTCCTGCCGCCCGCCGTCGCCCAGGCCCGGATCCGCGAGGCGACGGCCCGCGCGCTCGACCGGGTGGCCGACTTCCGCCTGTGCGCCCCCGAGCCGCCGTTCGTCCTCGGTGTCGAGTGGAACTCCACCGCGATCGCCGCCGGATGCGCGATCATCCCCGGTGTGACGGCGGCGGGCCCCCGGCACACGGAGTTCACCACCGACGACTTCTCGCAGATCATGGCCCTGCTGGGGATCTTCGCGATGATCGGCGGCCAGGTGGCCTGCGGCAGCGGCGCGTACGGGTGACCCTTCCGATGACCGCTCGCTGTCCTTTTCGCCCTTCTTTCGGCGCCCAGTCGCCATCGATCGGGATAACCTGCGACGCGCGATTCCCCTCGTCCTGACGACCCCCTTCGCCCTGGCGACCCCCTTCGACCCGACGGTGCCCGATGTGCTGTGACAACCCCCATGAGTGACGAGACGGGTCCCGAGCGGCCCGACACCTCCTCCGCGGTGCCCGTCGCCGCGAAGGCCGCGCCCTCCGCGAAGGCCGAGCCGCCCGCCGGAGCGGGCCTGACGCGCAGGGCGCTGCTGGTCGGGGTGGGCGCCGCCGGGGGCGCCGGGGCGATGTTCGCGGCGATGGGCGCGCTCGGTCTCGCACCGGAGTCCCAGAACAGGGACTTCACGCCCCCGCAGCGCTCCGACTTCTCCCTCACCGGCAGGGCGGCGGCCAAGGTGGTCGTCCTCGGCGCGGGCGTCGCCGGGCTGACCTGCGCCTACGAGCTGGGCAAGGCCGGGTACGACTGCACGGTCCTGGAGGCGTCCGGCCGGGTGGGCGGCAGGACCCTCACGCTGCGCGCGGGCGACCGGCTGGACGAGCTGGGCGGCGAGACGCAGACCGCGGCGTTCGAGGAGGGCATCTACTTCAACGCGGGGGCCGCGCGGATCGCGCCCTGGATGGTCACCATGGACTACTGCCGCGAACTGGGCGTACCCGTTGAGATCTTCGTCAACAACAACGCCTCCGCGTACGTCTACACCCAGGGCATGACCGCCCCGGCCAGGGCGCGCGCGGCCCGCGCCGACCTGTACGGCTACGTCGCCGAGCTGCTCGCCAAGGCGAGCAACGCGGGCGCGCTGAACCGGCGGCTCACCAAGGACGACCGCGAGCGGCTGGAGGAGTTCCTGCGGCGCTTCGGCGACCTCGGCCCCGACCTCGCCTACCAGCGGGACTCCAGGCGGCGCGGGTTCGAGACCTACCCGGGGGTGAGCGAGGGCGTGCCCGTGGACGCGGCCGCCTCCCTGCGCGAGGTGCTCGCCGCGGGCACCGGCAGATACGTCACCATGGACTTCGGCTACGACCAGGTGATGCCCATGTTCCAGCCGGTGGGCGGCATGGACGCCATCGTCGTCGCGCTCGCCGACGCGGTCGGCCGCGACCGGATCAGGACCGGCACCCGGGTGACCGGGATCAAGAACCTGTCCGACGGGGTGGAGATCACCCACCGGAGCGGCACCGAGGACGGCGTCGTCCGCGCCGACTACTGCGTCGCGACCCTGCCGCCCCACCTGCTCGCGCGCCTGCCGCACAATCTCGGCACCCCGATCACCGCCGCCCTCCGCACCCCCGTACCCGTCTCCGCGGGCAAGATCGGGCTGGAGTACGGGAGGCGCTGGTGGGAGATCGACGACCACATCTACGGCGGCGCCACCGAGACGGACCTGGACATCACTCACATCTGGTACCCCTCCCACGGCTACCACTCCCGCGGCGGCCTGGTGGTCGGCTACTACAACAGGGACGAGAACGCCGACGTGTACACCGGCCTCTCCCACCGCGAGCGCCGCAACCGCGCGCTCACCCAGGGCAAGAAGATCCACGGGGAGAAGTACCGCGCGGAGCTGCGCTCCAGCATCTCGATCTCCTGGGGGCGCCAGCCGCACATCGAGGGCGGCTGGGCGAGCTGGCCCTCCTACGAGGGCGCGTTCGCCCTGCTGCAGCGCCCCGCGGGCCGGGTCCACTTCGCCGGAGACTGGCTCACCCACCTCACCGCCTGGCAGGCCGGTGCGATGGAGTCCGCGAGGAGAGCCGTCACCGATCTGCACCACCGGGTACTCCAGACGACATCCTGAGTGTCACCGCACGGCCGTAAAGTCTTCGGTGCGAGAGAATTTCCAAGGGAATTCCTAGGGAGACGAGACGGCGATGACGATCGGGACGTTGGACTGGACGAGTGCCGCCGAGCGGCCTGACCTGCTGGCCGAGCCGGTGGCGCGGGCCGTCGGGGAGCTTGACGGGTTCGGCGGCGGGGCCGGCGGAGTCGGTGGGCTCGCCGGGATAACCGTCGCCGAGATCGACCCGGAGCTCGCCGACACAGCGGCCTTCTGCGAGCGCTACGGGGTGGGCATGGACGAGTCGGCCAACTGCGTGATCGTGGCGGCCAGGCGCGCGGGGGAGACCCGCTACGCGGCGTGCATGGTGCTCGCCACCATGAGGGCCGACGTGAACGGGGTGATCCGGCGCCACCTGGACGCGCGGAAGATCTCGTTCGCGCCGATGGACGACGCGGTCACGCTGACCGGAATGGAGTACGGCGGGATCACCCCGCTCGGGCTGCCCGAGGACTGGCCGGTGCTCGTCGACGAGGCGGTGGCGGCCCACCCGGGGGTCGTGATCGGCAGCGGTGTCCGCCGCTCCAAGCTCGCCGTTTCCGGCTCCCTGCTGGCGGGGTTGAAGACGGCACGGGTTCTTCACCTGGCGAACTGACGCGAAAATGAGATTAAGTGGGAGAGGAAATCGGGAAACCGTCGAGGTTCTGTGAACGTTATTCAATCGGGAAATGTGGCCCGATGGTTCATCTCGTGGGCGGGATCTAAGCCGATATGGTGCTTCATGCCATGAATCAGGACGACCGATTGGGTCCCTACCGGCTGCTGAGGCGGCTGGGCGAGGGCGGTATGGGCGTGGTCCACCTGGCCGTCGACCCGCAGGGCCGGCAGGTGGCGGTGAAGGTCCTCCGTGCGGAGGTGGCGGGCGACGACGTCGCGCGTCGCCGTCTTTCGCGCGAGGTCGAGACGATGCGGCGGGTGCGCAGCGAATACATCGCGGAGGTCCTCGACGCCGACGTGACCGGCCATCGCCCGTACATCGTGACGCGATACGTCGCGGGCAGTCCGCTGGACGAGGTGATCAAGCAGGACGGCCCCATGGAGCTGCCCGCGCTGCTGCGGGTCGCGCACGGCGTGGCGTCGGCGCTGGCCGCCGTCCACTCGGTCGGGGTGATCCACCGCGACCTGAAGCCCGGCAACATCCTCATCCTGGACGGCGAGCCGGTTCTCATCGACTTCGGCATCGCGCAGGCGGTCGACGCCACCCGGCTCACCCAGACCGGCATGTTCATCGGCACCCCCGGCTATCTCGCCCCCGAGATCATCGAGGGGCACGAGGCCGGGCCGGAGGTCGACGTGCACGCCTGGGCGGGGACCCTGGTCTTCGCCGCCACCGGCCAGCCGCCCTTCGGCAAGGGCACGCTGGAGATGATCTTCTACAACATCACCGCGGGCAAGGCGAACGTCGACGCCGTCCCGCAGACGCTCCAGCCGGTCCTGCGGGCCGCCCTCCAGCGCGACCCGGCGAGGCGGCCGTCGGCCGCCGAGCTGGCGGAGCGGGTGGGACGCCTGCTGCCCGCCTCCGGCAGGCCCCGGGTGCCCGACGAGATCACCACGGTCGCCGAGTTCGACGACTCCGCCCCCGGCTCCCGTACGCCCGGCACGCCCGGCACCCCGGGCACCTCCGGCCGTCCCGGAGCCTCCGGCGTCCCCGGCACGTACGGTGTCCCCGGTGTCCCCGGTGTCCCCGGCGCGCGGTCCGGCCAGGGTGGCCTGCCGGGGCAGGGTGATCACGGCCGTCAGGCGGCCCGGCAGGGGCAGGGCTCCACGGGATCCGGGTCCCCGGTCCCGCACGTTCCCGGCCGTCAGGGCGCCGCCGTCGAGCCCGGCGACGTGCCGACCCCGGTGGCGTCACGTCCCGCGGTCCCGCAGCCCACCTCCTGGCCTCCCACCCCCGTGGCCCAGCCCCACGAGTACGTCTCGATGCTCGGCGCCGAGCAGCCCGACCCGTGGCCCACCCGCCGGGTGACGTCCGAGGAGCTGCGCCAGGCCGCGGCGGCCCAGCAGGCCGCGCACGACCTGCCCACCGGCATGCTCGCCCCCGAGGACGTCCCCACCCGCACCCCGGGCGTCGTCCCCGGAGCGATGCCCGGCCCGCCCACTCCCGCCGCCCACGACCAGGGCGCCACCGCGCCGGTCTCCGACGGCGACATCCCCACCCAGCGGGTCCGCCCCCAGGATCTGCAGGAATACATCCGCCAGTACACCAACCAGCCGGGACAGCCGGGACAGCAGGGTCAGCAGGCGCAGGCGGGTCAGCACGGTCAGCAGAGCCGGTCGCCGCTGCCGGGCGGCCGGCCCGCGCCGCCCTACCCGCAGCGGCAGGCACCGCCCGACCAGCAGCAGACCCCGCAGGTCCGCACCCCCACGCCGCCGCCCTACCCCTATCCGCACCCCCAGGCGCAGCACCAGCAGCAGGCCCACCAGTACGCACAGCACCACCAGCAGCCCCAGCAGCCCGTTCCGCCGGCGCTCCACCCCGGCCAGCGTCCGGGTCACGCGTTGCAGCGCTCCAAGGCGTACGGGGTGGCGGGTGTGCTGATGCTGGTCGTGATGACGGCCGCGGCGGTCATCGCCCCGGTGATCGTCGCCGCGCTGGTGATCCCGGCGGCGATCCTGCTGCGCGCCGCCGACATCGCCCAGCCGGCGTTCAACGCCAGAAGAAACGCGGGCGAGGCCGCGGCCGACGTCCTGCGGGTGCTCGGCCAGCCGGTCGCGCTCCTGAAGTCGATCGGCATCACCGTCGCCCTGGTGCCGTACGCGCTCATCCTCGGCCTGCCGGTGACGCTCCTGCTCGCCGTGCTGGTCAGGGACATGCCGGAGACCAACGCGCTGAGCTGGGGCGTGGCCGTCGCGCTCTGGACCGTCTGCGCCGGACCCGGTGTCGAAGGCCCCAGCCGCCAGATGAGACGTACGCTGGCATCACTGCTGCCGTCGCGCGGCGCGGCCATCGTCGCCGCCGCGGGACTGGCCGCGGTGGCGGCGCTGATGGTCTTCCTGGCGATCGGCACCGTGGGAGACGCAGCGCGATCGGCGGTGTGGACGCCGGTCGACGTCGGAACGGTGGTGGACGAACTGGTAGACCTACGAAGGAAGGCGGCGTGATGACCGGCGACACGCGGGCGCCCGAGCGGCTGGGTCCGTACCGCCTGCTCAGGAAGATCGGCGAGGGCGGCATGGGCGTCGTCCACCTCGGGCTCGACGAGGACGGGCGCGAGGTGGCCGTCAAGGTCCTGCACCCGCACGTGGCCGCCGACCTCAAGGCGCGCGACCGGCTCACCCGCGAGGTGGAGACCATGCGGCGGGTGCGCAGCCCGCACGTCGCCGAGGTGCTCGACGCCGAACTGACGGCGAGGCAGCCCTACATCGTGACCAGGTTCGCCCCCGGCCGCACGCTGGAGGAGACCGTCCTGGAGGACGGCCCGCTCCCCGCGGACCAGCTCATCCGGCTGGCGCAGGGCATGTGCGCGGCGCTGGTGGCCATCCACGCCGCCGACGTCATCCACCGCGACTTCAAGCCGTCCAACGTGATGATCGTCAACGGTGACCCGCTCGTCATCGACTTCGGTATCGCGCACCTGGTCAACGCGACCCGGCTCACCCAGACCGGCATGTTCGTCGGCACCCCCGGCTATCTCGCCCCGGAGATCATCCGCGACTCCGAGATCACCCAGGCGGCCGACGTGCACGCGCTGGCCTCGACGGTCTTCTTCGGCGCGACCGGCAAGCCGCCGTTCGGCACGGGCAGCTTCGAGGTCGTCTGCTTCAACATCATGGAGGGCAGGGCCAACGTCGACCTGGCCCCCGCGTGGCTGCGGGGCTGGCTCAGGCGGGCCCTCGCCGTCGACCCCACCGCGAGGCCGTCCGCGCCGGAGCTGCACAGGATGGCCCGCGCCCTCGACCCGAGGGTGACGGCCTTCCACGAGACGCCGCCCACCGCCGTCCTCGACGGCGGCACGAAGGTGCTCAACACCGACGGCACCAGGGTCCTGGACGGTGTCCCGCCGCCCCCGCCCCCGCAGGGCACCCGGGTGCTGCCGCAGGACGACGGTTACGCCGACCTGCTCCCGCCGGTCGAGTACGCCAAGCCGGAGCGGCGCGAGCGCAGGCCCAGACAGGAGCCCGGGCAGCAGCGAGGCCAGGGGTCCGCTGCGACGGCACCGCCCCCCTACGTCCCGGCTTCCAAACCGCCGCCCTACGTCCCCGCGCCGCCCTCGGCGCAGGCGAGGGCCGCGGCCCCGCCGCCCTTCCCCGACCAGCGGGTGGCCGGATATCCGGCGCCGCCGCCCACCGGTCAGGCTCGGCCCTACCCGCCGCCGGTCCAGGCGCGGCGTGAGGCGCCGACCCAGGACCGGCCCGCGCCCCGCACCCCTCCGCAGGAGCGCTACCGCGCGGGCCATCCGCTCGCCGCGGCGCTGCTGCTCACGATCCTGGTGGCACTCGCCTGCATGCTGCCCGTGGTGGTGAGCGTGTTCGCGCTGGCCGCCGCGCTCTGCCTGCGGGTGGGCGAGCATCTCTTCGGCGAGCTGGCGGAGCGCCGCTCCATCCGGGGCAGCAGCGCGAGTGACCCGCTGCTCGCGGTGCTCGGCACCCCGTGGGCGTTGATCAGGTCCGCGTTCGGGACGCTCACCAGCGCGGTGCTGTCCGCGATGTTCGGCATGTGCGTGTGGGGCTTCCTCGTCTACGCCGGAGACATGAACAAGAACTTCGCGGCCGCCTACGCCGCGGGCGCCTTCGTGGCGGGGCTGTTCGTCCTGCCCGGTGGCGGCAAGCCGCGCAAGGCCGTCGCCCGCGCGCTGAGCGGGGTCATCCGCAGCCCCGGCGCGGGCATGGTGACCACGATCGTGCTGGGCACGCTGGCGTTCTTCGCGGTCATGACGGCGTGGAGCGTGGTCCCCTCCTTCTCGCCGTGGCAGCCCCCCACCGAGGTGGTCGAAGACCTCACGGCCCAGTGGCGGCAGACGGCGAACGAGGGCACGATGGGCGTGCTCGACCTCGTCGGGGGTCTCTTCGACGACCTGATGACCAGCCTCGGTCTCGGCTTCCTCACCTTCTGGAGATAGCGGCACGTCGGGGCCGTCGGCGGGTTTTTCCGGCCGGTGAACCGGTGCGCGATCGTCTTCTCTGCTGCACGATGGAGGTGACCGGCCGGAAGGAGTCGCATGGTCGCGACCGACGGTGAACGTCTTGGCCCCTACCGCCTGTTGTCGCGACTGGGCGCCGGAGGTTTCGGCGAGGTCCATTTGGCGCTGGATCCCCGGGGACGCACGGTGGCGGTCAAGATCCTGCACCCCCACGTCGCGGCGGACGAGACGGCCCTGACCAGGCTGGCCCGCGAGGTGGAGACCATGCGGCTGGTCCAGGGGCCTCGGGTCGCCGAGGTCCTGGACGCCTCCCTGGAGGGGACCCGCCCCTATCTGGTCACCCGTTATGTGCAGGGCCGGCCGCTCAGCGCGGTGGTCGCCGCCGACGGCCCCGTCGCCGGCGACGATCTCGTACGCCTGGCGCGCGGCCTGGCCGAGGCCCTCGCCACCGTGCACGCCGCCGGGGTGGTGCACCGCGACCTCAAGCCCGCCAACGTGATCCTGACCGACGGCGAACCGGTCGTGATCGACTTCGGCATCGCCTCCGCGCTCGACTCGCCCTCGGTCACCGCCTCGGGGGCCGTGCTCGGCACCCCCGGCTATCTGGCGCCCGAGGTGCTTGAGGGCGCCGAGGCCGGCCCCGAGGCCGACGTCTTCGCCCTCGGGGCGACGCTGGCGTACGCGGCCACCGGGCGGCACCCCTACGGCACGGGGCCGGCGTCGGCGGTCGGCTACCGGGTCGTCCACCACTCTCCCGACCTCGACGGCGTTCCCGGATGGCTGGAGCCGACGCTCGGCAGGTGCCTGCTGCGCGTTCCCGCCGACCGGCCGTCCGCGGACACGATCCTGGAGTGGCTGGACGGTACGCCGGTCGTCCGACCGGCCGGACCCCGCCACGAGGTCGCGGGGAAGAGCGCCCGGGGCAGGGGCATGCGGCGGCGGAGGGTCGGGTTCCGTGACCCTTCGCCGTTCGTGGAGGCGGACCTTTCTGACGCCGGGGCCCGGCACCGGGACGTCTCGGTGCCGGAGAGCAGACGACCGGCCGACACCGGGATGCAGGATCTCAGCACCCGGGAGTGGCGGCCGGGGGAGCCGCGCCGGGCGGCGGGCAGGCCCTCGCCGGAGGAGGCCTTCGCGCGCCGCAGGGTCGTCCTGCACCGTCGCTGGGTCGTCGGCACCGGCCTGTTCGTCTCCCTGCTGGCCGCGACCGCGAGGGAACCGCTGCCGGAGGTGGCGCTGCTGCTGCTCACCGGGTACGGCTCGGTGATGCTCGTCGACGCGGGCATCGCGCTGTTCGCCCGCCGCGACCGTGGGCGCATGATCCTCGACCTGGCGGCGGGGGCCGGGGCCGTCGCGCTGGGAGCGGTTTTGAGCACGTTCTTCAGTACGCTCACCCTGGCGCTGGTGCTGGGCACCGTCGTCTTCGTCCTGGCCGGGATCCTGGTGGCGAGCTGAGCGGGCGAGGGCCGTCCCGCTGTGTGGAACCCGCCCGCGAGCACCGGAACATAGCTCGGTATGGTAGGGGCGTGTTCCTCGGGGAAGGTTACGGCTGCCCGATGTGAGCCGTGCAACCTGGTGGTTTGCACCTAAGCTACTCGTGGGTAACATAATTGAGGGAGGCCGGGGCGGGCACGTACCGACCGGGCAACCCACTGCCACGCCGCCCGAGAGCATTTGGCAGTCTTGGCAGCGCGTGCACGTACCCCGCGTGCACGTACC
Source organism: Streptosporangium sp. NPDC000563 (assembly GCF_040299985.1). Classification (NCBI taxonomy): domain Bacteria; kingdom Bacillati; phylum Actinomycetota; class Actinomycetes; order Streptosporangiales; family Streptosporangiaceae; genus Streptosporangium; species Streptosporangium sp. NPDC000563. The sequence goes on from NZ_JBEPDA010000013.1 coordinate 113,730, forward strand.
GCATTCGGCGTCAACCGCAGCGACGCGGTGGCGTACGCGAACACGGGAGGTCGGCCACCGGCCATGAACATCGTCGTCTGCGTGAAGCAGGTCCCCGACACGGCGACCGAGCGCAAGCTGAGGTCCGATGACAATACGCTCGACCGCGACGCCGCCGACGGCGTCATCAACGAGCTGTGCGAATACGCGGTCGAGGAGGCACTGCGCCTGAAGGAGGCCCACGGCGGTGAGGTGACCGTCCTCACCATGGGCCCCGCCAAGGCGAGCGACACCATCCGCAAGGCTCTGGCCATGGGCGCCGACAAGGCCGTCCACCTGGTGGACGACGCGCTGCACGGCTCGGACGCCCTGGGCACCTCACACGCCCTGGCACAGACCCTCAAGAAGATCGGTTTCGATCTGGTCGTGCTCGGCTCGGAGTCGACGGACGCCCGCACAGGCGTCCTCGCCGCGATGCTGGCCGAGCGCCTCGGCGTGCCGCAGCTCACCTTCGCCAACCAGGTGCAGGTCGACAAGGGCGCCATCTCCATCCAGCGCGTCACCGACTACGGCTATGACAAGGTCGAGGCCTCGCTGCCCGCCGTCGTCTCCGTCGTGGAGAAGATCAACGAGCCGCGCTACCCGTCCTTCAAGGGCATCATGGCCGCGAAGAAGAAGCCGGTCGAGAAGCTCGGCGTCGCCGACGCCGAGATCGACGCCTCCCAGGTGGGCCTGGCCAACTCCTGGAGCGAGGTCGCCGAGTTCGCGGTCGCCCCGCCCCGCGCGGCGGGCACGGTCGTCAAGGACGAGGGCGACGGCGGCGTGAAGGCCGCCGACTTCCTCGCGTCGAAGAAGTTCGTCTGAGAACGGGGGTTAGGTGAAATGTCCGAGATTCTCGTTCTGGTCGAGCACGTCGAGGGCCAGGTCAAGAAGGTCACCCTTGAGCTGCTGACGCTCGCCAGGAAGCTGGGCACCCCGGCGGCGGTCTGGACGGGCGCGGGTTACTCTCCCGAGGCCCAGGCCAGGCTGGCCGAGTACGGCGCGGAGAAGATCTACGTGGCCGACTCCGCCGAGGTGAGCGACTACGTCGTGGCCCCCAAGGCGGAGCTGCTCGCCCACCTGGTGGGCGAGAAGGCGCCGGTCGCGGTGCTCGTCGCCGCGACGGCCGAGGCGAAGGAGATCGCCGGCCGCCTCGCCATCAAGATCGACTCTGGTGTGCTCACCGACGTCGTCGGCATCGAGGACGGCCTGGTCGCCGACCAGTCCATCTTCGGCGGCGGCATCAACGTCCGCTCGCGGGTGACCAAGGGCATCCCGATCGTCGCGGTGCGCCCCAACGCCACTCCCGTCGAGGCCGCCGCGGGCGCGGGCACCGAGGAGCACGTCACCTTCACCGTGTCCGACGCCGCCAAGGGCGCCAGGATCGTGGAGCGGGTCAAGGAGGAGAAGGGCGCTCGCCCGGAGCTCACCGAGGCCGCGATCGTGGTCTCCGGTGGCCGGGGTGTCGGCTCCGCGGAGAAGTTCTCCATCATCGAGGAGCTGGCCGACTCGCTCGGCGCGGCCGTCGGCGCCTCCCGCGCCGCCACCGACGCCGGCTGGTACCCGCACCAGTTCCAGGTCGGCCAGACCGGCAAGACCGTCTCGCCGCAGCTGTACATCGCGGCGGGCATCTCCGGGGCGATCCAGCACCGGGCCGGCATGCAGACCGCGAAGACGATCGTCGCGATCAACAAGGACCCCGAGGCGCCGATCTTCGAGCTCGCCGACTACGGCGTCGTGGGCGACCTGCACCAGATCGTCCCGCAGCTGACCGAGGAGATCACCAAGCGCAAGTGACCCGCTCGGGTCACCCGGCGTACCGACAGGCAGGAAAACGGCAGGGGCACCGCACTCGACGTGCGGTGCCCCTGCCGTTTTCGTTCCGGTTCTCACGGAGGGCTCCCGGACCGGAACGGCTTCGCGAGATCCGTGACCCGCGAAGCCCCGGACCTGTGGCGTGTGGGGCGGAGTTCGTGGTTCGTCGGACCGGTCCCGTTTTCAGGCAGGGACCAGGACGAGGCCAGGCCCAGACCTGGCCAGGACAGGACAAGCCAGGGCGGGGCCAGGGGCCCAGGCCGAGCCTGGGCAGGGACAGGCCAGGACAGGGCGGGTCAGGCCGCCATGGACAGCTCGCGCCTGGGGCTCTCCAGCGGGACGGTGACCGCGCGGGAGCGGGGCAGGAACCACGCCGCGGCGGCGATCAGGACGCCGAGCACCACGGCGATGCCGAGGCCCACCCTGAGCGTGACCAGGTCGGAGAGGAAACCGATGATCACGGGGCCGAGCAGCAGCCCCGCGTAGCCCATCGCACCGGTCTGGGCGATGGCGGGTCCGGGATCGCCGGTCGCGCCGCCCGCCAGGGACATCGCCATCGGCGAGACCGTCGCCACGGCCACGCCCACGAACAGCATCGCCGACAGGGCGATCGGCGCCGTGGGGGCCGTGATGACCACGGCGAAGGTCGCGGCGGTGGCCAGACCCGAGGCGACCATCATGCCGCGGGCCCCGAAGCGGATCCGGACCCGGTCGCCGGCGAGACGTCCGGCGAGCATGCCCGCCTCGAAGATCGGATAGCCCAGGGCGGCGAGCGCCTCCGGCGCCCCCAGCACGTTGCGCAGGTACAGGCCGTTCCAGTCGGCGACCGTGCCCTCCACCATGAACGCGCAGAAGGCGATCACGCCGAGGAGGTAGACCACCGGAGGCATCCGGCGCCTCGTCGTGCTCCGGCTCCCGGCCGAACGGCCCGAGGGCGCCGGAGGGTCGGGCAGGTAGGAGCGGCTGAGGAAGACCGTCACGGGGAGCGCGAGCAGCGCGACCAGGGCGAGGTGGGCCGTGATCGAGAGCCCGGCCACGATCGCCACGGTGCCCAGCAGGCCCGCCGAGATCGCCCCCACGCACCAGCCGGCGTGCATGCCGTTCATCAGCGGGCGGTCGTAGGCGCGCTCGACCGCCGACCCCTGCGCGTTCATCGCGACGTCCACCGCGCCGAACGCCATGCCGAACAGGCCGCTCGCGACCAGGACGAGGGGGAACGAGGGCGCCACCGCGAGCAGCGCCAGGGTGATCGCGGTCAGGGGGGCCGCGACCCGCAGGATGCTCCGGCTGCCGAAGCGTGCCATCACCCCGCGCATCGACTGCATGGTGATGAGCGCTCCCAGCCCCCACACGAGGAGGGTGACGCCCACCGACGCCTCGGACAGGCCGAGCTTGTCGGAGAGCGCCGGAATGCGCACGGTCATCGATCCGCACAGCAGCCCGGCGAGCACGAATGTGAGAACCGCCCCGGTTCGGGCCGCCCTCAGGTCGCGGGTCATGACGTAATCCCTTCAATAAATGTTTTGACAAACCGGGGAGCGGGCATGCCGAAGACGGTCGCTTTCGCACGCGAAAGCGACCACCAGTTTTTAGGGGCCTACCTGCTCGGTGAATGATCGGAACAGACGCCCACCGATCGGCGCGTCAGGGCGCCAGGATGATCAGGTGGGCAAGGTGTCCGGGCGGGCGGGGTGCTCAGGCGGGCAGCAGGGCGAGAAGGCGCTGTTTCAGCCCCTCGAAGTGCTCGGCGTCGTAGAGATCGGGGTCGTGGCTCGCCACGTCCCACAGTCCCTCGCAGGCCAGGCGCACGATCTGCGCGGCCCCCGGGTCGGGCTCGCGGTCGAGCCCCTCGCGGTGCCAGCGGGCCATCGCCACCCGCAGCGGCGCCAGAAGATAGAGGTTGCCGGAGGCTCCCGTCACCACGGCCCAGCGTCGCAGCCTGCCGCTCTGCACGGCGGCGAACGTGGCCGCCAGATAGTTCTTGGTGTAGGTGTCGTGTCCCTGAGCCGCGATGAGCTCGTCGAACTCCTCGATCAGCCGCTCGACCATGCCCTTGATCAGGGCTTCCTTCGTGCCGAAGTGATAGAGCAGACCGCCCTTGCTGCATCCGGCGCGCTCGGCGACGGTCGCCAGGGTGAGCGCCTGAGAGCCCTGGTCGCAGAGCAGATCCTCTGCCGCGTCCAACAGCTCTTCCCGTCTCATGGCGGTTACTGTACCGTCTGGACGGTTTAGTAGTCAACTCGGGGATCAGGTCCCGGGCGGGCGCGGATACCCTTGGAAGGTTGACAGCGAGTGGGGGAGGGAATGCGGCCGTGAAGCCCGCCTATCTCGATCATGCGGCGACCACGCCGATGCTTCCCGAGGCGATCGAGGCGATGACAGCCCAGTTCGGCCGGGTCGGCAACGCGTCGTCCCTGCACGCCGCCGGTCGCCGCACCCGCCAGGTCGTCGAGGAGTCGAGGGAGACCATCGCCGCCGCGCTCGGCGCCAGGCCCAGCGAGGTCGTCTTCACGGCGGGCGGCACCGAGGCCGACAACCTCGCGGTGAAGGGCCTGTACTGGGCCCGTCGCGCCGGGGGCGCCGACAGGATCCTGATCAGCGCGGTGGAGCACCACGCCGCCCTGGACCCCGCGCACTGGCTGAGCGACCACCAGGGCGCGACCGTCGAGCTGCTCGACGTCGACGAGGTCGGCCGGGTGCACCCGCAGACCCTCCGCGACGCCATCGAGCGTGACCCGGCGAGCGTCGCCCTGGTCAGCGTGATGTGGGCCAACAACGAGGTCGGCACCATCCAGCCGGTCCACGAGCTCGCCGCGATCGCCCGGGAGCACGGCATCCCCTTCCACACCGACGCGGTCCAGGCCGTCGGCCAGCTTCCCCTGGACTTCGCCGACTCGGGGGTCGACGCGCTGACGATCTCCGGGCACAAGGTCGGCGGCCCGATGGGCGTCGGCGCCCTGCTGCTCGCCAGGGGCGTCGACCCGATGCCGGTGCTGCACGGCGGCGGCCAGGAGCGCGACATCCGCTCCGGCACGCTCGACGCCCCCTCCGTCGCCGGTTTCGCCACGGCGGTGCGGGCCGCGGTGACCAGGCAGGCCGAGACCTCCGCCCGGCTGACCGGGCTCCGCGACGACCTCATCCACCGGGTCCGCCAGGCGGTGCCCGGCGTGATCCTCAACGGCGACCCGGTGAGCCGCCTCCCCGGCAACGCCCACTTCTCCTTCCCCGGCTGCGAGGGCGACGCCCTGCTCATGCTGCTGGACGCCAAGGGAGTGGAGTGCTCGACCGGTTCGGCCTGCTCGGCCGGGGTGGCCCAGCCCTCCCACGTGCTGCTCGCGATGGGCGCCGACGGGGTGCGGGCCCGCGGCTCGCTGCGCTTCTCCCTGGGGCACACCTCGACCGAGGAGGACGTGGACCGGCTCGTCGAGGTCATCGGCCTCGTCGTCGAGCGCGCCCGCCGTGCGGGGATGAGCTGATCCTCGTCGTACAGGTGTCCGTCGTACCGGGCACGTGCCGAATCTCGGGCGGGGCGGTCCGTGTTTCCGGGGCTCCCGGTCTCTCGGCCGGGCGCGAGCCGGTTCACGGCCCAGGGGCCTCCTGATCCGACGGGGGTGGGCGCCCGACGCGGGTAGGCTCAAGGGGTTATGAGTCTTCGTGTGCTTGCCGCCATGTCCGGTGGCGTCGACTCCGCAGTGGCGGCCGCCCGCATCGCCGAGGCGGGCCATGACGTCACCGGTGTCCACCTCGCCCTCTCCGCCAACCCCCAGTCCTATCGGACCGGCGCCCGCGGGTGCTGTACGGTCGAGGACTCGCGAGACGCCCGCAGGGCCGCCGACGTGATCGGCATCCCCTTCTACATCTGGGACATGGCCGAGCGGTTCCACCGGGACGTGGTCGAGGACTTCGTCAGCGAGTACGCCGCCGGACGCACGCCCAACCCGTGCCTGCGCTGCAACGAGAAGATCAAGTTTGAGGCGGTGCTCGACCGGGCTCTCGCGCTGGGCTTCGACGCGGTGGCCACCGGGCACCACGCGCGGATCACGGACGGTGTCCTGAGCCGCAGCCCCGACCAGGGCAAGGACCAGTCGTACGTCCTGGGCGTGCTCACCAGGGAGCAGCTCTCTCACGCGATCTTCCCACTGGGTGACTCCACCAAGGCCCAGGTCCGTGAGGAGGCCGCGCGGCGTGGCCTCATGGTGGCCGACAAGCCCGACAGTCACGACATCTGTTTCATCGCCGACGGCGACACCCGAGGCTTCCTCGCCGACCGCCTCGGCGCGGAGCACGGCCCGATCGTCGACGAGTCCGGCGAGGTCGTGGGTGGCCACGAGGGTGCCTACGGCTTCACGATCGGCCAGCGCAAGGGCCTGCGCATCGACCGCCCGGCCCCCGACGGCCGCCCGCGCTACGTGCTCTCCATCGAGCCGGTCTCCAACACCGTCACCGTCGGACCGCGCTCGTCCCTCCAGGTCACGACCATCGTCGCGGAGCGGCCGGTCTGGAACGGCCCGGTGGACGAGCCGCGCGAGCCACTGGCCTGCACGGTCCAGCTCCGCGCCCACGGCGAGGTGTACGGCTGCCGTGCCCAGCTCTCCGGCGGGGAGGTCCACATCACGCTGGACGACCCGGCCACCGGGGTCGCGGCGGGGCAGGCGGCCGTGCTCTATCTCGGCGACACCGTGATCGGCTCGGCCACCATCGCCTCGGCCTCCTGAGGCTAGGGCAGGGTGACCGACTCGCCGGGCTTGAGGCGGCGCATGTCGGCCTTCTGTTTGTCCGACTCCATCTCCAGCCACATGTCGACCAGCCGGAGCCCGATGTCGTTGATCAGGCCGTCGTGGGTGGAGAAGGCGCGGGCCGGACGGATCCGGCGGAGATACTCGACCATCTCCGACGCCTTCATCCACGGCGCGTTGGTCGGCACCAGGAGCGTCGGCACCTCGACACCGGGAAGGGTGAACGCGTCACCCGCGTAGAAGACCTCCTCGTCCACCAGGAAGCCGACGTTGCGCACGATCGGCAGGTCCGGGTGGTTGGGGGCGTGCCACTCACCGACGACCTTCACCCCGAAACCGGCCGTGTCGAAGGCGTCGCCGTGCCGTACCACCTGGATCTTCGCGGGCACGTCGGTGAGCGTGGCGGCCACGCCCTCGTTCGTCCAGATCTCCAGGGACGGGTTCGCCTCGGCGGCCCGGCGCAGCCGGTCGGCGTCCACGTGGTCGAAGTGCTCGTGGGTGATGAGCACTGCCTGTGCCCCGTCGAGCGCGGACTCCTCGCTGAAGGAGCCCGGGTCGATCACGAGGGCGGAGTCGTCCTTCTCCAGGCGGACACACGCGTGCCCGAATTTCGTGAGTCTCATCCCCTCACTCTATGAGGAGCCGAGATCACGGCCCCTCGGGGAGGGAGGGCGGAACGCGCGCGGGGGGCTGCCGGGAAGGCGGTGCCCCCCGCGCGGTCCGATCAGTTGATCACGGGCGGCGCGGTACCGCGGTCACCACCCCACACGTCCTCGTCCTCGGTGAGCCAGGTGGAGCGTTCGCGGTCCTGGTCTCCCTGGCCCGCCGCGCCGCTCATGGGCATGAACGGCATGCCGCCCATGCCCATGCCGCCACGGCCGTCGAGCCTCGGGCCGCCGACCCCGCCGACGCCGCCGAGACCACCACCGGTCCCGGTGGTGCCGCCGTTGCCGACCCAGGAACTCGGCCCCGCGGGACCGTTCTGGCCGAACACGGTGGGACCCGCGCCCCCTCCACCGCCCCCGGTGTAGGGGGGCAGACCGGTTCCGGGGCCGAGCCCGGTGCCGGGACCGGCTCCCGTGCCGGGACCGAGCCCGGTTCCGGGGCCGGGCACGGTGGGCTCGAAACCGGCCAGCTTGGTGTTGCGCGGATCGTTCGGATCCAGGCCCGCGCGCGGGTCGTTCGGGTTCAAAACCGTCGGGTCGGTGTGTCCGGGCGGAAGGTTGCCGTTGCCCGGCAGGCCCGTGCCGGGAACACCCGGACCGGGAAGCTCCGTGCCGGGAAGGCCCGTGCCGGGAGCACCGGGACCGGGAAGTCCCGTACCCGGATTGCCCGCGCCGGGACCGCCGGGATAGGCCGGGACGGAGGGGTGGGAGACGCCGGGATAGTCGCTCCCGCTCGGATAGCCGCTCCCCGAGCCTCCCGGATAACCGCCCGAGAAACCGGGCAGCCCTCCGACGCCACCCCCGCCGTAGCCGCCGGGTATGCCGCCGCCCCCGGGGTAACCCCCGCCTCCCGGATAGCCTCCCAGGCCGCCGGGGTAGTTCTGGTTGGTGAGCGCGGGGTCGGCCGCGCCGCTCAACTGGGGCAGGTCCTTCTCCACGGTCGCGGGAATGCGGTCGTAGAGGTTGACCAGCTCCTGGTTGAGGGCCATCAGGTCCTCGCGGGCGAAGTCGTTCGTCGACTTGTTGGTGAAGAGATACGTGTCACCGACCTTCCCGACGGCGATGTCGTCTCCCGGAAGGAAGTCGACGCCGTCGAGGAACCCCATCGAGGGCCTGCTGTTGGCGTACTCGATGTACTTGGGAAGGACCTCCCTGCCGTAGTGGGTCAGTGGTGGCCCGAGCTGGCCGCAGCGGGTGGACAGCTCGTTGACCGTCTTGTGGACCAGTTGGAGCGCGTTCTGCGCCTCGATCGAGGCGTCACCGCTCCAGACCTGGGCGAGTTCTCCGGCGATCTGCCGGATGAGGGTGTGGCTGGCGCGCAGTGTGGACGCGGCGGAACTGTAGGCGTGGCCCGCGTCCTCGATGGCCCGCGGGTTGGTGTTCTGCAGCATCACCTTGATCTCTTCGGCGCTGTAGCCGCTGTAGTGGCCACGGCTGCCGATCCCAGGAGGTCCCTCACCGTCGAACTTGATGTGGTGAAGCGCGTGGTCGTTGCCCATCGCCTCAGCCCGCCTTGTTCGTGGTGCTGGCCTGCTCGGCGTCCTGGTAGTTGTAGGCGGCGACGCGCAGCAGCTCGATCGCGGCCCGGTATTTGACGATGGTGTCCTGGTATACCGTGCCGACCTTCATGTGGGCCTTGCCCGCGGTCCTGGCGACGTCCTTGGCGGTGTCCCATGCGCCGAAGTGGGTCTCGGGCAGGTTGGTCATGGCCCGCATGTCCTGCAGGGCGCCCTCGTTCGAGCCCTCAAGGCGGGCGACGTCCTCCTCAAGGGCCTTGAGGAGCTGCTTGATCCGGTCGCGCTTGATCTCGACGGCCGGACGGTCCTTGTCGAGGCCTGGCCAGGGGGGCGCGACTCTGTCTTCGGGAGGTAACATGCCTCTCTCCCCGTTACTGAAGGGGCCGCGGCGACGCCGCGACCCGGTTGGTTCTCCCCGGTGACATGGGCCGCGGCAGCGCCGTGACCCGCCCCGTTCGCGGGGTCAGCGTCCGTCGAACATCGTGACGTTGACCTTCTCGGTGTTCGCGAAGTTCTCCCTGCCGATCTCGATGACGCCACCGAGACGCTGGAGCAGCGCGGCCATCCGGCCGGACGCGGCGTCCCACTGCGCACGGGCGCCGTAGTAGGCCGTGCGGGCGTCGCCCTCCCAGTCGCCGAGCAACCGGTCGAGGTCCCCTTCCAGGTTCTGGAGGGTCCCTTCCAACATCTGCCACTGCCGCGCGAAGTCCGCGGCAGAGCGGTCCATCTGGCCGAAGTCGACAAGAGTGCGGTCAAAGTCGCTAGCCATGGTGATCCCCGTTTCTGAGCTGTCAGCTGTTGATGTCGGCCCCGAGCCGCTGCGAGACGGCGGTCTGGTTCTCCTGGGCCGTCTCGTAGTTCTTCTGGATGTTCTTGAGCTTGATCGACAGGCCCTCGAGCTCGCGCAGGATGTTGGTCATCTCGGTGCTCCAGGCGTTGAACACGCCGTCGAAGGAGACCGCGGACTGGCCGTCCCAGCCGGAGCGCAGCTCGCCCCGGTGGCCGTCGAGCTGGGTCTTGATCTGGTTGATCGTGCCCTTGGCGTCGTCGGTCTTCTGTGACGCCTCACCAAGCCGCGAATGGTACGCGGTGGTCCTCTGAACCACGTGACACCTCCATGGTGTTCGACTGACATGGGTCTTTCGATCATTACAAAGTGGACAACCATCGCATCTCTCACCTATAACGAACAGGTGTACCGTTGGTAACGGGGATCACGGTTGTCCCACGGGCACCGGGACTGCCGCCGCCGTCCGGCTGAGCGCGGGCCCCTGCGGGATCAGATGCACGATGTGCGCGGGCAGCGGCGCGACGTCCGCCGCCGTGTAGCCGAGGCTCGCCAGCGACTCCGTCGCGGTGATCGCGTGCCGCCGCCCCTGGTCGCTGACGAGGAAGACCGAGGTGACCGCGTCCAGCCTGTCGTTCCCCGGCAGCACGCCCACCAGCGACGCGGTGCCCGGCGGGAGCACGACCTGGTCCACCGAGTCCTGGTCGAAGCGGCCCGCCGGCGGTGCGGGAATGCGCATGGTGCTGCCGACGGTGAGCCGCGCCCGCGTCGATCCGCGCTCGGTCTCGGCGTAGACCGCGCACACCGGAGAGGCGGGATCGGGGGCGACGACCCGGGGCATGGTGGCGGGAAGCCCCGCGGGATCGAAGCGGGTGGCCGAGCGCCGCATCCCGTTCGCGGTCGCGGCGTCGATCTCCACGGCGCGCACCGGCGCCCTGCCGTACGCCCTCTTGCTCGCCGGGTCCTGGAGCAGGAGTTCGGCCTGGGCCGGGGTGAGCGCGGCCAGGCCGTCGGGGAGCAGGACGTACCACTTGGCGGTGTCCCCCGACGTGTCCCCCGACGTGGCCCGCACGGTGTAGATCCGGCCCGCGGCGGAGCGCCCCCCTTCGGGGCCGCGCATCACCCTGCCGCGGGCCGCGAGCGCCGGGGCGCTGAAGTCGGGGCCGATGGGCAGCGCGTTGAGCCAGGCCGCGGGGACCTGCCGGGGCTGCTCCTCGGTCAGTGCCCGCAGGCTCTTCTGCGGCACCCGCATCCGCCGGTCCGACCAGAGCAGCCAGGTCTGCGAACCCTCCTGCACGACCATCGCGGTGTCCTGGCCGAGCGGGGTGCCGCCGACCGAGAAGCCGCCGACGAGCGAGGTGTGCGGGGTACGTGTCCCCGCGGTGTCCACGCCCTCGACCACGCAGGCCGACCAGGGGGCGCGGACGAGCCGCTCGCGGGGCGGCAGCGACTCGGGGGCGCCGGGGATGCCGACCAGGAGCCCGCGGGGGAAGCTCGCGAGTGACGCCGTGGTGACCGTGCGGACCTTCACCCCCTGCCCGCCGCCGAGCAGCAGCCTGGCCGAGGTCACGTTGGCGACCGGGATCATCTGCCCCCGCGTCGCGCTGTAGACGAAGGTCGCGCCCGACTCCTCCTCGACGATCACCGTCCCCGGCTCGGTGAGCGCGGTGGCGCCGCCGGGACGCAGCAGCCCGTAGACGCCGAACGCCACCGCCACCAGCACCGCGACCAGGATGCCGCAGAACGTCGCGACGTTCTGCCTGCGCATCGGCGACTCCGGCACGTCGGGCTCGCCCTGGAGCAGGGCCATGCCCAGGCGCTGGGTCATCAGCTTGTGCGCCTGATAGAGATCACGACGGGTCTGCATCCCACCTCCGCCTCGCCGGGTGCGCGGTCGCCGACAGCATAGAAGCGTGATCGACGATCAGTGCAAAGAGCGCGAACGGTGAACGGCGCCGGTATCCGGCGTTCACCGCTGTCGACGAGCTCGCGGTCGGGATGCGCTGTCGCCGGTCAGCCCGACAGGCCCCTGATGGCCGCGTACACGTCCATCACCCCGAGCGCGAGCGGGATCAGGGCGAGGATCAGGCAGAACTCCAGGATGTCCCCGGCGCGGCCCCAGAACGGGGAGGGCCGCCGCTGGGGGAGGAAGAGCGCCATCCCGCCCGCCAGCGCCGTCGCGCACACCAGGCCGACCGTGACCGCCGGAGCCGAGCCGGGCGTGGTGAACGCCACGCCCAGGATGAGTGCGAGCAGGCCGGTCAGCCCCGAGCCGAGCAGCCAGAGACGCTGACCCGTCCCCTGGAAGACACGGGCGCGCATCAGCAGTGCGAGCGAGAGCGTGACCAACGTCGCGGGGGCGGTCCATCCGCTCGCGGTGAGCAGGGCGGGCAGCGTGCCCAGTGCCACCAGGGCGACGCCCGCGGTGAGGCCGGTCGCGAACCGTTCGGCCTCCGTCGCGCGGCGCCGGATGTCCGCGCCGTCGATGTCCTCGGTGTCGGCGCGCAACTCCTCGGCGTTGGCGGGCAGCGCGGGCAGCGGGAGCCGCGCCAGCCGGAAGGACGTCGTCGGGATGAGCGGTGCGCAGGCGAGGGTCACCGCGGCGGCCACCGCGGCCACACCGGCGGCGGGCGCCCCGGTGAACATGACGACCGCCGAACAGATCGTCCCGATGACCGCGGCCAGCCCGACGCCGAAGAAGTTGGGCAGGCCCTCGGCGACGACCCAGCCGGTCACGGTGGCGACCAGCGCGGTCACCGCGAACCCGGCGAGCAGGTTGGGCGCTCCGAAGGCGGCGGAGCCGGCGGGGGGAGCGGGTGCGCAGGCCCCGGCGAGGAAGGCGTGGGGCAGCGCGGTGTAGCCGATGATCGCGCCGGCACGTCCGTCGCCCAGGGCTCTGGAGAGCGCGGCGCCCGCCACGACGGCGAGGATCGCGCACGCTCCGGCGAAGGCGACGACCGGGCCCCAGGGAGGCCCGCTCACCGCGAGCACCACGGCCGCGGCGACCATCGACAGCGCCGCGGTGCCCAGCCCCACGCCCCTGGTGTGCGCGGGCCGCCAGCGCCCGGTCCTTTCCTTGACGCCGGTCGCCACGGTGTCGGCGACGTCGTCGAAGACCGCCTCGGGCAGCTGGGACGAGCGGGGCAGCAGGTAGAGGACCTCGCCGTCCCTGATGCCCAGCTCGTTCAGGCCCGCGCCGGGGGGCATGGGGGCCGCGCCGATCCGCTGGAGTCCCCATCCTCCGACCGGCGCGACCTCCTCGGCGCTCTCGCCGGTGGCGGCGAGCAGGTCGGGCAGCAGATGGGAGAGGGGGAGGTCCGAGGGCACCGCCAGGTCGACCCGGCGGCGCGGGGTGACGACGGTGATGCGGCACAGGGAGATTGCGGTCACCTGGTTCACAGGGCGCATGCTAGCCACCTCCGCGATCATCCGGCACCCGTCGGGGCGAGCCGTACGGTGTTCACCCCGCCGACCACCCGGTCCGCGGGCGGTGGAGTCCTCCCGCGATCATCCGGTCCATGGGCGGTGGAGTCACCCCGGTCATCCGGTCATCCGGTCACGGGTGGTGGAGTCACCTCCGCGATCATCCGGTATCGGTCCCGGGACGTTCTCGAAGACCCCGTCGAACATCGGGGGCGGTTTCGCTACGGTGATCCGGACTGCACGATATTTGCTTAACTCACATCGGGGGCGAAGTGGGCATAGTGGTCGTTCGGCGTCCTGAGCGGCGCCCACCTCCGGCACCACCGCGCGGCGAGATCCTCCTGGAGTCGCCGCCGGAGATCCCGGAGACCACCTCGGCGGGGTTCACGCAGGTGCTCATGTACCTGCCGATGGTGGCGGGCGGCGCCGCGATGGGGCTGATGTTCGCCGGCGGCGGCGGCGGAAACCCGATCATGTACGTGGCGAGCGGCATGTTCGCGCTCTCCATGGTCGGTATGACCGTCGGCCAGATGGGCAGGGCGGGCGGGGAGCGCAAGCTACGGATCAACGGCCAGCGCCGCGACTACTTCCGCTACCTGTCCCAGACCCGCGCCAAGGTGAGGCGCGCGGCCGCCAGGCAGCGTGAGGCGCTCGACTGGAACGGCCCCGCCCCCGACGCCCTCTGGGTGATCGCGCTGAGCGCCCGCCTGTGGGAGCGGCGCCCCTCGGACGCCGACTTCGGCGCCGTCAGGGTGGGCACCGGCTCCCAGCGTCTCGCGATCCAGCTCATACCGCCGGAGTCCAAGCCGGTCGAGGACCTGGACGCCATGTCCGCCGGGGCGCTGCGCCGCTTCGTCCGCGCCCACTCGACGGTGGCCGACCTGCCCATCGCCATCTCCCTGCACTCCTTCGCCAGGGTGAGGCTCACCGGCCCCGAGACGGCCGTCCGCGACATGGTCAGGGCGCTCGTCGGCCAGCTCGCCGTCTTCCACTCGCCGGACGAGCTCAGGATCGCGGTGTGCGCGTCCAGGGAGTGGATGGCCCACTGGGAGTGGGTCAAGTGGCTCCCGCACGCCCTCCACCCGCACGAGACCGACGCGGCGGGGCCCGTCCGCCTCATGACCGAGGACCTGGGCGAGCTCGACCGGCTGCTGGGCGCCGACTTCAAGAACCGGGCACGGTTCAAGCCGGGGATCTCCCCCGACGCGCTCCCGTACCACATCGTGATCATCGACGGCGGGCACGTCCCGCAGGACTCCCCGCTGGGCGCGGACGCGATCGAGGGGGTCACCCTCATCGACCTCGACGGCACCACCACGCCGGCGGGCGAGAAGACGATGCTCAGGCTGCGTGTCACCGAGGACCTGTTCAGCCGGGTCACCACCGACCAGGCGGGCAAGGAGGTCGTCACCCCGCTCGGCAGGCCCGACCGGTTCTCGTACCTGCAGGCGGACGGGCTCGCCAGGCGGCTCGCCCCGTTGCGTGGCTCACCGGCCGGAGCCGGGGGCGGCGACGCGCTCGCCGCCGACACCACGCTGGCCGAGCTGCTGGGACTCGGCGACCCCGCGGGGCTGGACCCGGCGCTGCTCTGGCGTCCCAGGGCGCCGCGCAACCGGCTGCGGGTGCCGATCGGTGTCGGTACCGACGGGCGTCCGGTCGAGCTGGACATCAAGGAGTCCGCGCAGGGCGGCATGGGCCCGCACGGCCTCGTCATCGGCGCCACCGGCTCGGGAAAGAGCGAGCTGCTGCGCACGCTGGTGCTCGGGCTGGCCGTCGCGCACTCGTCGGAGGTCCTGAACTTCGTGCTCGTCGACTTCAAGGGCGGCGCGACCTTCCTGGGCATGGACTCTTTGCCGCACGTCTCGGCCGTCATCACCAACCTCGCCGACGAGCTGCCGCTCGTCGACCGCATGCACGCCGCTCTGCACGGCGAGATGGTACGGCGCCAGGAACTGCTCCGCGCCGCGGGGAACTACGCCTCGTTGCGCGACTACGAGCAGGCCAGGGAGCAGGGGGCCGACCTGAGCCCGATGCCCACGCTCTTCGTGGTGCTGGACGAGTTCAGCGAGCTTCTGTCGGCCAAGCCCGAGTTCATCGAGCTCTTCGTGATGATCGGCCGCCTCGGCAGGTCCCTGGGGGTTCACCTGCTGCTGGCCTCGCAGCGGCTGGAGGAGGGCAGGCTGCGCGGCCTGGACACCCATCTGTCGTACCGGATCGGCCTGCGGACCTTCTCGGCGATGGAGAGCAGGGTGGTTCTCGGCGTGACCGACGCCTACGAACTGCCCTCGGCGCCGGGCAACGCCTTCCTGAAGTTCGACACCACGGGGATGGTCCGCTTCAAGGCCGCGTACGTCTCCGGCCCCTACACCCCCGAGCGGCGGGTCGTGCGGCGCGAGCGCGCCGAGGGGCGGCAGATCGTCCCCTACGGTCCCGCCTACATCGCGCCTCCCCGCCAGGCCGAGCCGGAGGAGGAGCCCGAGAGCGTCGTCGCGGGGCGCGACACGCTGCTCGACGTCGTGGTCCGCAGGCTGGGCGGGCAGGGTCCGCCCGCGCACCGGATCTGGCTGCCGCCGCTGGCCGAGCCGCCCTCGCTGGAGAAGCTCCTGCCGCCTTTGTCCGTCACCCCGCAGCACGGGCTGACGACCGCGCACTGGCAGGGGCGCGGGGGGCTGCACGCGCTGCTCGGCGTCGTCGACCGCCCCTTCGAGCAGCGGCGCGACCCGTACTGGCTCGACCTGTCGGGCGCCGCCGGGCATCTGGCCGTGGCCGGGGGGCCGCAGAGCGGCAAGAGCACCGTGCTTCGTACGCTGATCGCCGGTCTCGCCCTCACCCACACCCCCGCCGAGGTGCAGTTCTACTGCCTGGACTTCGGCGGCGGCGCCCTCGCCTCGCTGGAGGGCCTGCCGCACGTCGGCGGGGTGGCCAACCGGATGGACAGCGACCGGGTCCGCCGTACCGTCGCCGAGGTCACCGCGCTGCTCGCGCGGCGGGAGCGGGAGTTCGCCGAGCTGGGCGTCGACTCGATCGCCGCCTACCGGCGCCAGATCGCCGCCGGGGCCGTGGATCCCGGCGGTTTCGGGGACGTGTTCCTCGTGGTCGACGGCTGGCTCACGGTCCGCCAGGAGTTCGAGTCGCTGGAGCCCACGATCACCGAGCTGGCCGCCCGCGGTCTCGGCTACGGCATCCACGTGGTCGCCGCGACCAACAAGTGGTCGGAGTTCCGGCCCTCCATCCGCGACCTGTTCGGTTCCCGGGTGGAGCTGAGGCTGGGTGACGCCTACGAGTCGGAGGTGAACCGCAGGACCGCGATGGCCGTTCCCGAGGGCGTGCCGGGGCGCGGCCTCACCCGCGAGGGCCTGCACTTCCTGAGCGCGCTGCCCCGCGTCGACGGCGGCGACCGGAGCGACGACCTGCCCGCCGCCACCCGGGCGATGGTCGAGTCCGTCGCCGCCGCCTGGCAGGGCCCGTCCGCTCCCAGGGTGCGGCTGCTGCCCGCCGTCCTGGCGCCCGAGAGCCTGCCGGGCCCCGAGGAGACCGGTGCGCGCATCCCGCTGGGCATCGACGAGAGCACCCTCTCGCCGGTGCTCGCCGACTTCGACGCCGATCCGCACCTGGTCGTGATCGGCGACAACGAGAGCGGCAAGTCCAACCTGCTGCGCCTGGTGGCGGAGGGGGTCGTGGCCCGCCACGAGCCCTCGAAGGCCCGCCTCGTCGTGATCGACTACCGCCGCTCGCTGCTGGACGCCGCCTACACCGAGCACCGCATCGGGTACGCGGCCTCCTCGACGGCCGCCACCGAGTTCATCGGCGAGCTCAGGGATTCGCTGGTCAAGCGGCTCCCCCCGGCGAACCTCTCGCCGGAGGAACTGCGCTCGCGCGGCTGGTGGAAGGGGGCGGACATCTACATCGTGGTCGACGACTACGACGTGGTGGCCTCGGGCGCGAACCCGCTCGGCGGGCTGCTAGACCTGCTGCCCCAGGCCCGCGACATCGGCCTGCACCTGGTGCTGGCCCGCGCGATGGGCGGCGCGGGACGCGCCATGTTCGACCCGGTGCTCCAACGGCTCAAGGACATGGCGACCCCGGCCGTGATGATGTCGGGCCACAAGGACGAGGGGGTGCTGTTCGGGGTGCGGCCCCACGCGCTGCCGCCGGGACGCGCCTATCTGTCCGACCGGAGGAACGGCGTGCGCCTCATCCAGACCGCGTTCGTCTCCCAGCCCGATACCGACAAGTGAACGGGAAGAAACAAAGGAGAACGCTACCCGTAACATCTCGCGTAACAATTGATGAATAGTTTCACCCGGAAAACGTGCGTAACGTTCAGGGGGCTCTCTTGTCATTTCCTTCGGAGCCGACGGATATCAGTCCGGCCGATCTGAAAAGACGTAAGGAAGACTTTCACACCGAGAGCGACGAGCTCGCCACCGCCTTCGCCAAGGCGATGGCCGACCTCGACGCCCTGGGCGCCTTCTGGGGCGACGACGAGGTCGGCCGGAAGTTCGCGGGCGCCGCGGGCGGCACCGGCTACCTCGCCGCCCGCGACGAGGCCAAGAGCCATGTCGAGGGCATCGGGAACGGCTACCGCAAGATCGGCGACAACCTGGGCCTGGTCGGTGAGAACGTCACCGGGGCGAACTGGGCGACGGTCGGGGAGATGGTCAAAGCGGTCGTCGGCCCCGAGATCGGTGCTCCGGGCAGCAAGGCCGAGCTCGAATGAGCGGCCTGGGCCTGCCCACGGGTCCCCTGGGGGCGGTGGGGGCGTTCGCCAAGGCCAACCCGGTCAAGACCGCGATGGGGGCGGGTTCCCTCGGGGCCGCCGCGTTCGTCACGTCCATGCTCGGCGTGGGCTGGCCGGAAGGCGATCCCGACAAGCTGCGCACGGCAGCGGATATCTGGGACAACCTGGCCAACACCATCGAAGGCTCCGGCACCGACGCGAACGGTGTCGCCGAGCAGGTCTGGAAGAACAACGGCGGCGCGGCCGTCCGGGAGTTCAACACGCTGTGGACGGGCACCTTCCGGCCCTATCCCGGTGAGGTCGCCACGTTCTGCCGGGCGATCGCGAAGGCCTGCCGCGACTACGCGCAGGCCGTGGAGATCACCCGGTACGTGCTGATCGTGCTCGCCGTCCAGGCGTGGATGAACATGGTCTACACGGTGGCCTGGGGCTGGGCCACGGCGGGCATCGGGGCGGCCGTGCAGAAGCAGATCATGGACAGGTTCTTCAAGGGCCGCGCGATCCTGCAGATGAAGATCTTCAAGATCAGCGTCGAGAAGATCATCTACAACTCGTTCTACTACCTGGGTGACAGCGTGGGCTACGCGGGCGGCCAGCAGGTGCTGCAGTGGAGCATCTTCGATCTCGCCGGGGTGAAGAAGGACCTCACCGGCAACGACGTCACCGGAGAGGGAGAGAACACCAAGCAGTTCGGCCGGGGTTTCGTCAGCAACATGGCCTTCAACGCGGCCTTCGACCTGACCAAGATCGGCCCATGGGGCAGGGCGTTCCCCAACGACGCGGCGGGCAACCTGATGTCCCGGCTGGTGGGCTCGGGCACGTACACCGTGGCGGACAACACGGTCCAGGGGGACCCCGCCCTCCCCACCTGGGAGCAGTGGGTCTCCAAGGTGATCGTGCACGGCTCCCGCGCGGCCAAGCCACCGGTCTGAGCGGGGCCGTGCTCTTGTCGGGCCTCGCCGTGGCCTTGCCGTGGCCTTGCCGCGTTTCGCCGTGATCCCGGCGCGTTTCGGCTGAGGTTCGGTCAGACCTGCGGTGGTCCCGTTGAGGTTCGGTCAGACCTGCGGTGGTCCCGTTGAGGTTCGGCCTGGCTCTGCCGTGGCCCCGTCACGGTCCGGCCGGACCTGCCGTGCTCCCGTCGTGGATCCGGCCCCGGGCGAAAGCCCGGGGCCGGATCCACGACCAGGGTGAACCGGGGCCGGCCGGTCACCTGGTCAGAGGGGTTGGTTCCCGAAGGGGTCCTCCAGGAGGGAGTTCAGCAGCGCGCCGCTCTGTTCGGCCGCGTCCCTGACGGCCTCGCCCGAGGCCTCCAGGATCGCCTCCGCGAGGGCCTCGGAGCCCAGACGGAGAGCACGCGGGTCGATGCGGAGGGCGGCCAGCGCGCCGCTGGCCAGCACCTCCACCGACACGTGGCCGTCGGCCGCCCGGCCGTGGCCCCTGGCCTCGGCCAGGTTCCGGCCGACCTCCTCCATCCGGGTCGTCTGCTCCCCGATCACCGTGAGGAGCCGGTCCGCCTCCGGGTCCCCGGTCGGTGAGTACGGTTCGCCGGACATACCCGGCATGCTCTCCCGCCGGCCGCGCATTACCGGCAGTTTCCCCAGTCGACGGAGGCGGAGCCGGCGGATCCGCCGCCGCCGAAGCGCACGCACTTGCCCTGGGCGGAGACGATGATCGGTCCCAGGTAGTACTCGTGGCTGCCTCGTTCGGTCTTGGCCCGGCTGCCCTGCACCTCAAGGGTGGCCCAGAGCGGGGACGCGACCCCCACGTTCTCGTTCTTCAGGGTGGCCACGCAGGTGTTCTTCGTGGCGGCGTTGAAGAGCTGGTAGACAGTCCCGCCCGTGAACGGGGACTGCCGCTGCACGACGAAGCCCGGCCCGCAGACCTTCTCCGGCGTGTAGGGGTTGGCGCGCCGCGCCGGCGCGGACGACGAAGGACTCGGGGGCGAGAACGTCCACGAGGGCCTGGCCGTCTGCGAGGGCCTGAACGTCCATGAGGGCCGTGCGGTGTGCGAGGGCTTCCAGGACGGCGGGGCCGGGGACGACGTCGGTCTCGCGGCCGGACGGGTCGGCGCGATGCTGGGGGTCGGCGTCGGTTCGGGGGTGCCGGGCGGGGCCGGGGTGGGGGTGGGGCTCGGCTCGGGGGTCGGCGTTCCGGTCGGGGGTCCCTCCGGCTCGACGGTCAACGACGGGGTCGGTGTCGGCGTCGGGGTCGGCTGGGCCGCGGGGGCGGACGTCTCCGCCGCCGAGGGCACCCCGGCCGTGGGACTCGGCACCCCGGGCACGTTCGGAGCCTCGGTGAGCGGTGCCGTCGGCACGGGCGGAGGGTTGGTGTACATGCCGATGTCCGGGACCTGAGGCAGCTCGGTGGGTGTGTCGCTCGGCAGTTGCAGCGGCCCCACCTCGGCGACCTCGGGGTCGGGCGTCGTACCCCAGGGCACGGTCACCTTGCCCGAGGGGTTCTCCCCGGTGTTCTGCACGGGGTCCTGCCCCTGCGGCTCGTTCCGTGACCGGTCCACCAGCCCGAGCGAGACCTCGGGAAGCGCGCCGTCGGCGGAGGCCCGCTGCTCGCTCAGGGCGGTGTATCGTCCGGCGGCCCAGATCCCGAGCCCGGAGAGCAGGACGATCACACCGACGCAGGCGGCGAGCGCCATCGAGAAGTTGCCCGTCCTCGGACGGTCCTTGACCGCCTTCGCGGGTGCCGGGTCCGGGGCTCCGGGAGCGGCCGACGTGACCTGGGGAAGCTGCGGAGCTCCCCAGACCGACGTCGCGGGCTCCGCCTGTCGCGGTGCGGCGGCACCGGGAACCTGCTCGCCCCGTGATGAGTCGTCTTCCCCCGTGGTCCCCGTGCCCGGCCGAGCCCCCACGCCGGTGTCCGGTGCCCCGATCTCCGTTCCGGCGTCCGAGACGGTGCCGGGGACGCCCGGGAGCCCCAGGACGCCGGAGACAGGGCCGGGAGGAGAGGGGATCGCGGGACCGGTGGCGGTGCCGGGGAGAGGAGCCGGTGCGTCCGTGACCTCCGGCTCGCCCAGCAGGCGCAGCATGGCGGCCTTGGCGTCCGGGCGCTCCAGGGCTCGCCCGTCCAGACAGGAGGCGAGGAGTGGCCTCAGCTCCGCGGGCAGGCCGGTCAGGTCCGCGTGGCCTTCCAGGACCTTCTCGGCAAGTCCGCCGAAGGGCGGCCGTCCGGTCGCGGCGTAGACGACCGTGGCCGCCCAGGCGAAGAGGTCGGCGGGCTTGCTCGCCTCCGGCGCGGAGGTGGCCTCCTCGCGAATGTGCTCGGGGGCCCGGTAGTCCGGCTCCCGCTCGCCCGTGACGGGTTCGAGCCCGATGTCGAAGACGCGGGGACCGTCCGGGCCGAGGAGCACGGTGTCGGGGGTGAGGGACCCGTGGGCGAGGCCGGACAGGTGGAGGGCGGTCAGCGCGGTGAGCGTGCCGGTGGCGAACCGCTCCAGCGCGTCCCCGGTGAGCGGCCCGCCCTCGGCCACCGCCTGCCGCAGCGTGGGTCCCTCGATGTGCTCGCGGACCACGTACGGGCGGTCGTCGAACCAGCCGACCTCCAGCAGTCTCGCGGCGTGGGCTCCGGACGCGCGCTTGGCGGCGTGCAGTTCGTTGGTGATCCGTTCCCGTGTCCTGGGGTCGGGAGCCCCGGATTCGGCGGGGAGGAGGCGGATGACGCGGATGATGTCGTCGTCGGGAAGATGTCCCAGGTAGGCGGCGTGTCCTGGATCCTGGTCGAGCCGGCCGACCAGGATGTACACACCGATGCGCTTGGGATCTTCGGGTAGTAATGGGTGCAAATACCCCATTGCATTCCTTCCAGCACAGCTGTCAATAAAGCCGCTTTAAACTAATCGGGCACCATCCAACCAAATTTGCCGCACCAGATCGTATTTTTAGTCCTGTTCGTTACGTTTGGCGGTCAATGGTGCCCGGTCGCCAACCCCTGCGGCGTCCCATCGGTATCGCGATGCCCGCCACGGTCACCAGAACGCCCACGACGAGCGCTCCCAGCGCGACCCAGATCGAGATCGAGACGGCCCGGGAATCCTCGGGAGGTGCGGGCCGCACCACGTTTCCCGGCAGCGGCGCGGCGAGGCGCGGCGCGAGCGCCACCTGCTCGGACGGCAGGATCGCCGAGACCGCCAGCAGCGGGTTGACCATCCCCGCGCCGGTACCCGCCCCCGCGCCGCCGTCGGCGGTCAACTCGACGCGCCGCCGTACCCGCACGTTGTCCAGCCCGGGATGGCGGGCCCGGACCAGCGCGACGACACCGGCCACGTACGGGGCGGCGAAGCTGGTCCCCTCCAGGTCCTCGCGGTAGGTCCGCCCGGCCCAGGTGCTCGTCACGTTCCGGCCCGGAGCCAGGACGGAGACGGGGGTGACGGCGTTGGAGGAGTCGGCCCTCGCGCCGTCGGGGCCGGCGGCCCCGACCGAGAGGACCCCCTCGTAGGCGGCCGGGTAGGCGGGCGCGGGGGTGCCGTCCTCCTTCTGCACGTTGCCGGCCGCGGCCACCACGACCGCGTCCATGGCGAGGGCGTAGGCGACCGCGTCGCGCAGGTCGGCCTGGTCGCCCGCCTGGACCGACACGTTGATCACGTCGGCGCCCAGCTCGGCGGCCCGCACGATGGCCGCGGCCAGCCGGCCCACGTCGCCGGTACCGTCCGAGGTCTGCTTGATGGAGATCAGCTTCGCCTGCGGCGCGACCCCGGTGAAGGGCACCCCCTTGATCTCGGCCGCCGCGATGATGCCCGCCACCGCGGTGCCGTGGCCGAGACAGTCGCGGGCACCGGTCGCGGTCAGGTCGATCGACCGGGCCCTCCTCAGCTGGGGATGCCTGGTGTCCACCCCGCTGTCGACGACCGCGACGGTCACCCCGGCCCCCTTGGTCAGCTCCCACACCTCGGGGAGGCTGAGCCGGCGCTGGGCCCAGGACTCCCCGATGCTGGTCGTACCGCGCCGGGGGTTGCATTTGGCGGGCGCGGACGTTCCCGGGGTTCCCGCTCCGCCCTTCGCCGTCGAAGCGCCCGCGGTCGCCGTAACCGCGCTGCCCGCCCCGCCCCTCGCCGTCGAAGCGCCCCCCGCGGTCGCCGTACCCGCGCTTCCCGCCGAGGCCGTCCCCGCCGTCGCGGCGGCCCGTGCCGCGGTCTCCGCCTCCGTACCCTTCGCCTCTGTACTCTTCGCCACGGCCGGTGGCGCGGCGACCGCCGCCAGCACCAGCATCGTGACGAGCATCCGACCGATCACGAAACGCCCCCAGAACGAACCAGCACGAACGGTCCCCCGAGCGAAACGGCCCCGCACCGAGACGCTTCCGGAGCGATAAGGCCCCAGAAAAGGGTGAATACCGGGCAGCACCCTACTCAGCTTGATCGCACGCCGTCACGGTGCGGCGGGATCGCCACGGCCGGAGACGCGATCCGGCGGCCATAGGCTGGCCTGGGCGGGGGAGCCGAGCAGGCGCCGGCGGGTTCCCGCCCACGTCCCCACGCGAAACCAGGAGCAGTCTTGAGCCAGTACCCATGGGGCGAGGCCACCGCGACCGGCATCGGGTCGCATCCGGGTGAGGATCACGCCGAGGCGGTCAGGGTCGCCTTCGGGGAGTCACCCGCGCTGCCGTACCTGCCGGAACTACCGGCCCGCGGTGTCGGCGCCGACATGATCGGGCGCACCGCGTCACTCCTGCTGGACCTGCCCGTCGAGGTGCAGCCGTCCGGCTGGCGCTTCGCCGACCGGCCGGGACGCGACTTCAAGCGCGCCCGCGACCATCTCGTACGCGACCTCGACGGCCTGGAGGAGGTGGCCCAGGGATACGAGGGGCCCTTCAAGATCCAGGTGTGCGGGCCGTGGACGCTGGCGGGGGCGATCGAGCTCAGGCACGGCGACAAGACGCTCGCCGACCCGGGAGCGGTGCGCGACCTGGTGGAATCCCTGGCGGAAGGGCTCACCGCGCACGTCGCCGACGTGCGCCGCAGGGTTCCCGGCGCCTCGCGGATCGTGGTGCAGATCGACGAGCCCGGGCTGCCCGGCGTCCTGCGGGGTACGGTGCCGACGGCCTCGGGCTTCGGGCGGCTCGCCGCCGTCGACCGTCAGATCGTCGCCGACCGGCTCGGCGCGGTGTTCCCCGCGGAGACGTTCACGGTCGTGCACTGCTGCGCCCCCGGCGTGCCCTTCGGGGTCCTGCGCACGGCGGGCGTGGGAGGCGTCTCGCTGGACGCCCACCTGATGAGGAGACGCGACGAGGACGCGATCGGCGAGACCGTCGAGGCCGGGACCGCCCTGTTCATCGGCGTCGTACCGGGCGTGGACTCCGCGATCCCGGACGTCGGCGCGGTCGCCGAACCCGCCGTCGGGCTCTGGCGCCGCCTCGGCTTCCCCTCCTCGACCCTCGCCTCGCAGGTCGTGCTCACCCCCGCCTGCGGGCTGGCCGGGGCCTCGCCCGCCTACGCCAGAGCGGCCCTGGCCGCCTGCCGCAAGGCCGCCGCCGTGCTGCGGGACGACCCCGGCGAGTGATCTCGCGCGGGCGCCCGGACGGGGGCGGCTCGGGCTTGTCCAACTCGGGGCAATGACGGGGTCGCGTTGTCGGTGCTCGAAGATACGTTTGTCATGGGCCACGACTGTCTCGGGTCACGACGAGGGGAGAAGCGGGCGATGGGCGCTGAGGTCGAGGGTGTGCCGGTGTCGGCGCTGGAGCGGCACGCGGAGCTGACGGAGCTGGTCGAGGAGGCCAACTGGCGTTACCACGTGCTCGACTCGCCGACCGTGAGCGACGCGCAGTACGACGGGTGGATGCGTGAGCTGCGCGAGCTGGAGGAGCGGAGCCCGAGCCTGCGCACGCCCGACTCGCCCACCCAGAAGATCGGCGCGCCGATCTCCAGCGACTTCACCCCGGTCAGTCACCTGCAGCGCATGGAGAGCCTCGACAACGCCTTCAACGCCGACGACCTCGCCTCCTGGCGGGCGAGGGCCGAGCGGCTGGCCGAGCGCGACCCCGCGCCCTACCTGTGCGAGCTGAAGATCGACGGCCTGGCGATCGCGCTGCTCTACGAGAAGGGGCGCCTCACCAGGGGGGCGACCAGGGGTGACGGCCGCGTCGGCGACGACGTGACGGCCAACGTCCGCACGATCGCCAACATCCCCCACCGCCTGACCGGCGACGACGTGCCCGACGTGGTGGAGGTGAGGGGCGAGGTCTACATCCCCGTCGAGGAGTTCGAGAAGCTCAACGAGCAGCTGGTCGAGGCGGGCAAGGCGCCGTTCGCCAACCCGCGTAACTCCGCGGCGGGCTCCCTGCGGCAGAAGGACCCGCGCATCACCGCCCAGCGGCCGCTCTACATGATCGTTCACGGGATCGGCAAGTGGGAGGGGGCCGCCGCGCCCCGCACCCAGTCGGAGATCTACGAACGGCTCGGCGGGTTCGGCCTGCCGGTCAGCGACCTCTACCGGGTCGTCGACGATCTCGACGGCATCAACGGCTTCATCGAGTTCTACCGCGAGCACCGCCACGACCCGGCCTACGAGATCGACGGCGTCGTGGTCAAGGTCAACCGCATCGAGCTGCAGCACAACCTGGGCTCGACCAGCAGGGCCCCGCGCTGGGCGATCGCCTACAAATACCCGCCGGAGGAGGTCAACACGAAGCTCCTCGACATCCAGGTCGCGGTGGGCCGCACCGGCAGGGTCACCCCGTACGGCGTCATGGAGCCGATCGTCGTGGCGGGTTCCACGGTCGAGCGGGCCACGCTGCACAACGCCTCCGAGGTGGCGCGCAAGGGCGTGCTGATCGGTGACACCGTGGTGCTGCGCAAGGCGGGCGACGTCATTCCCGAGATCGTCGGCCCGGTGGTCGACCTGCGTGACGGCACCGAGCGCGAGTTCGTGATGCCGGAGCACTGCCCGGAGTGCGGCACCATGCTGGCGTACGAGAAGGAGGGCGACGCCGACCTGCGCTGCCCCAACACCAGGGCCTGCCCCGCCCAGCTCCGCGAGCGCATCTTCTTCGCGGCCGGACGCAGGGCGTTCGACGTCGAAGGGCTCGGCTACGTGGCGGCCACCGCGCTGACCCAGCCGCTGCCGCCGCAGGAGCCGCCGGTCCGCACCGAGGCCGACCTGTTCGACCTGACGATGGATCGGCTGCTGCCGATCAGGTCGGTGGTCCGCGACCCCGACACCGGCCTGCCCAAAACCGATCCGGAGAGCGGCGAGCCGAAGGTCGTCACCTTCTTCGCCAACCAGAGCGGCGAGCCGAGCAAGAACGCGGAGAAGATGCTGGAGCAGCTGGAGAAGGCGAAGACCCAGCCGGTCTGGCGGGTGCTCGTCGCGCTCTCCATCCGGCATGTCGGTCCTCCGACGGCCCAGGCGATCGCCGACGAGTTCCGCTCGATCCCCGCGATCGCGGAGGCGTCGGAGGAGGAGCTCGCCGCCGTCGAGGGCGTCGGCCCGCGCGTGGCCGCGGCGATCCACGACTGGTTCACGGTCGACTGGCACCGGGAGATCGTCGACAGGTGGGCCGCGGCCGGAGTCCGGATGGTCGACGACCCTCCGGCCGAGCAGCTCCCGCAGACCCTGGCCGGTCTCACCTTCGTGGTGACCGGCACGCTCGCCGACTTCACCCGTGACGAGGCGGGCGAGGCCCTGGCCGCCCGCGGCGGCAAGGTCTCGGCGTCGGTGTCGAAGAAGACCTCCTTCGTGGTGGTGGGGGAGAACGCCGGTTCCAAGTTCGACAAGGCGGTCAAGCTCGGCGTGCCGATCCTCGACGAGGCCGGCCTGCGGGTTCTGTTGAGCGAGGGGCCCGAGGCGGCGTCGGAGGTCACGGTGACACCCGAGGAGTAGGGGTCACCCCAGACTTGTGTCTCAAAAACGTGCGAATTGATAGTGACAGAACGTGCGCAATCGGTTCCGCGAAGTGGCCTGTAGGCCGTACTCTCCCATAGTGAACTAATGGGGGTTTTGTTACTCATGGCCGACCCAACCGACACTCGCGACACCGGACCGCGACCGGGGACGCCCCTGTGGGCCTATCTCGCCGTCGTCATCACGATCGGGTTCACCGCGCTCGTCGTATCCCTGCTGAGCATGAACGTGGCCGAGGCCGCGGAGCTCGTCCGCAGCCCGCTGTTCTGGATGCTCGCGGCCCTCATCGTGTTGGGCGAGTTGCGGCCGGTGGTCCTGTCGTCGTCGATGACGGTGGGGGGCACCTACCCGTCGACCATGTTCACCTTCGCCGCGCTGCTCCACTACGGCCTGCCGGTCGCCGTGCTGCTGCAGGCGGTCGCCATGATCGTCAACGGGGCCGTCACCCGCAAGGCGATCCATCGGATCATGTTCAACATCGCGCAGGTGACGATGGCCTGCGGTGCGGCCGGGCTGGTGCTCGGGCTGTTCGGCGACCGGCCTGTCACGGTGACCGCCTGGGTGCCGACGGGCTCCGACCTGCTCGCGATCGGGCTGGCCGGGCTCGCCTACTTCGTGGTCCGGGCCCTGCTGGTCTCCGGCGCGGTGGCGCTGCACGAGCGCAGGTCGATCTACCGGGTGATCAGGACCACCGTCGGCCACCAGAGCCTCGTCTACACGGGGCTGCTCGGCCTCGCTCCGCTCGTCGTGGTGGTGATGAACCACTCACCGGCCCTGGTGCCGCTCTTCCTGGCGCCGATGGTGGCGGTCTACTTCACCGCCACCATGTCGGTCCGCCGCGACCACCAGGCGACGCACGACGTGCTGACCGG
Source organism: Streptosporangium sp. NPDC000563 (assembly GCF_040299985.1). Taxonomy (NCBI): domain Bacteria; kingdom Bacillati; phylum Actinomycetota; class Actinomycetes; order Streptosporangiales; family Streptosporangiaceae; genus Streptosporangium; species Streptosporangium sp. NPDC000563. The sequence continues at coordinate 141,150 of NZ_JBEPDA010000013.1, forward strand.
GCTGCCCAACCGCAAGATGCTCGTGCTCAGCACGGAGGAGGCGCTCGCCGAGGCGCGCGACGGCGAGCGGGTCGGCCTGTTCCTGCTCGACCTCGACAGGTTCAAGGAGATCAACGACACCCTCGGGCACCCGGTCGGCGACCGGCTCCTGCAACTGGTCGCGCACCGCCTCACCCACAGCGTCCGGCCCGGCGACGTGGTCGCCAGGCTCGGCGGCGACGAGTTCGCCGTCCTGCTGCCCTCGGTGCGGGACGCCGCGGCGGCCAGGGAGGTGGCGGCCCGCCTGCGGGTGGCGATCACCGAGCCGGTCCGGCTGGAGGGCATGAGCTTCGACCTGGACGCCTCGTTCGGCATCGCCATCTACCCCGACCACGCCCCCGACTTCGAGATGCTCCTGCAACGTTCCGACGTGGCGATGTATCTCGCGAAGGAGAGCAGGAGCGGGGTCGAGATCTACGCCGCCGACAAGGACCGCAACAGCCCGGAACGCCTCAATCTTCTCGGCGACCTGCGCAGGGCGATCGACCGCTCCGAGCTCCGGCTGCACTACCAGCCCAAGCTCGACCTGGCGGGAGGGCAGGTCAGGGGCGTGGAGGCACTGCTGCGGTGGCGCCACCCCGAGCGGGGGATGATCCCTCCGGGGGAGTTCGTGCCGATGGCCGAGCAGTCCTATCTGATGCGCCACCTCACCGGATACGTCATCGACGCCGCGCTGGAGCAGGCCGCCCACTGGTGGCACACCGGTCTGCACGAGCAGATCTCCGTCAACGTCTCGGCCCGTGACCTGCTCGACTGCGCTCTCTCCGACCAGCTGGGGGAGGGGCTGGCGCGATACCGGCTGCCGCCCAAGGCGATCCAGCTGGAGGTCACCGAACGCATCCTGATGACCGACCAGGCGTACACCGACGGGGCCGTCCGAGCCCTCACCGCGCTGGGGGTGCCGCTCGCGCTGGACGACTTCGGCACCGGCTACTCCTCGCTGGTGCGCCTGCAGCGCCTTCCCGTCTCCGAGGTCAAGATCGACTCCTCGTTCGTCCGCCGCATCGGCGAGTCCAAGGACGACGAGCGGATCGTCCGCTCCATCATCGACCTGGTCCGCTCTCTCGGGCTGCGCTCGGTCGCCGAGGGCGTCGAGTCGGAGGAGGTGGCCAAGCGCCTGGCCGACATGGGCTGCGACCTCGGCCAGGGCTGGTTGTTCGCCGAACCCATGTCCGCTGCCGACGCGACCGTATGGTTGCGCGAACATCGAGCCATCGCCACCCATGACCTGGGCTTCCTGCGCGGCACCGAGATCCTCGATCCCCAGAGGGCCTAGGTCGTCCCTGGGGCGGGCCGCCATGCCGTCGGGGGACGTCCACGCACCCGGATGTCCCGGCCGCACCGCCCCGCGTGCCCCCGATCGGCCCGGGGTGATCACCCGCTGAGCCGGCGCGGACACGGCCGCCGACTCGCGACGATGAGGTACCTGCCGGCGACGGGGTCAGCTCCACGCCCGGATGAGATCATCGGGGCCGTACGCGGCGGTGAGGCCGGCGCAGGAGACTCCGCCGCGCGAGACCGCGACGAGCGGGATGGGCTCGTCCGTCAAGGCCGCTCGGTGTCCGGCCAGGGCGGCGAGGTCGTGGTCGTCGAACGAGGCGTTCTCCAGCCACTTGATCGACCCCAGGAAACACAGCCGCCGGGCGATCGGCCCCCTGTCCGCACCCACGATGTCGATCTCCACGTCGTTGCTCCTGGTCCAGTAGGAGCCGATCGCCGGCGCCTCCGGCAACCGGTCGTCGGGGAGCAGCCGGGCCAGTGACTCGCGGATGAGAGGTTCCACGGCTCGGCCTCGCCAGCTGCTCCACTGCGAGGCGACCCGCCGCATGGTCAGGTCACCTCTGCGACGCTCTATCTCGGGCATGTGCGGCCGGACGAAGTGGAGCCAGAATCGCAGGTACGGGTCGGTCACGCGGTATCGGCGCTCTTTGGAAGGGCGGGTGGACAGCGGCAGGTCACCGGTGACGATCCCCTTGGAGGTGAGAAGCTCGGCCGCCCTGGAAAGGGTGCTATGTGAGATCCCGCCCGCGCTTCTGGCGATGTTGGTGAACGTGCGCTCGCCGCTGCCGATGGCCCGGAGCACTTCACTCGCCTGGGCGGCGGAGGGGAACTCGGCCGCGAGGGAGCGCTCGGCGGACACCAGAAGGGCCGAGACCGGGTTTGTCAGGGCGGCGTGCAGATATTCCCAGAGCGACGCCCCACGAGGCCACTCCCCGCAGACGAGCGGGAGACCGCCGGTGACGAGGGCCGCGTCGAACGCGTCGGCGGCCGTGAGGTGGAGCATCTGCTGGATCTCACGGGGGTTGAGCGGCCCGACGATCATCTCGGTGCCACGCTGGTGGAAGGGGTGCTCGTAGCTGTTCAGCGCCTCCATCATGGACAGGTCGGATCCGATGAGGATCAGCAGCACGGGCTTGCGGCTGAGAAACCGGTCCCAGGCGCGCTGGAGCAGTCCCTCGAAGGCGTCGACGCGGTCCATGAGATAGGGGACCTCGTCGATCACGACGATGGACGGGCTGTCGTCGGGAAGCGCGTCCGCCAGCAGCTGCAGTGCTCCGTTCCAGGTGCCGGGTGCCGCCTCCAGGAACGTGTTCCTGCCCGGCAGGTCCGACATCGCGACATCGGCCATGATCTGGTGGAGCTCGCTCTGGGCGTCCGCCCGCGCAGAGGTGTAGAAGAGCGACGGCAGGCCGCTGCGGGCGATGAACTCCTCGGCCAGGGCCGACTTGCCGATTCGCCTGCGTCCCCGGATCAGCACGCACCGCCCGGGACGCCCGGTCGTCGCCTCCGTCCGGACGCGGTCGAGCAGGGAACCGAGAGCCGCCAGCTCGCGCTCCCTGCCGATGAACTCGCCCACGCCTCCCCCGATACTTCCATCGGCGATACTATCGCCGACAATACTATCGCTGGCGATAGTATTGTCGGCGAAGGAAGATGGAAGCGTACTTCTCAGAAGTACGCTTCCACGCGATGAGGAGCGTGGTCCGCGATCTCCTCGGGAAGGGCGCACGGCCGACCGTTCGCACGGGACGAGACGGGCCGCTCCCTCCGGGGCGTAAGGTTCACGCCGGACGTCGCCCGAGTCCGTGACGGAAGACGTTTCGAGGTCGGTCAGCCCGTCGGGATCGTGGTCGCGACCCCGTCCGGACCCGCACCGGCGGACTTCGGGGGGTTTCCCGCGAGGGGTGACGGCCCGGACGCGGTCTGACCGCCCCGAGTAAGAGATCTTCGCTCGGTTGCGGCCGTGTTAATGAGTCGGGACCCTCAGGTCGCGAGCCATAGGATGACAGTGTCCAATTGCCATTCCACGAAACGGGTTCAACGACTCATGTCCGCCATAACCCGCGACGAGGTCGCTCACCTCGCCCGGCTGTCCCGGCTGGCGCTGGCCGACGAGGAGCTCGACCACTTCGCCGCCCAGCTCGATGTGATCATCGGTGCGGTCGCCCGCGTCGCCGAGGTGGCGGCCGACGACATCCCGCCGTCCTCGCACGCGCTCCCTCTCACCAACGTCTACCGTCCCGACGAGGTGCGACCCAGTCTGACGCCGCAGGAGGCGCTGTCCGGCGCCCCGGCGGTCGAGGACGACCGCTTCCGCGTCCCGCGCATCCTCGGGGAGGAAGCATGAGCCTCATCCGCAAGTCCGCCGCGGACCTCGGCGCGCTGATCGCGAGCGGTGAGGTCTCCGCCGTCGAGGTCGCCCAGGCCCACCTCGACCGGATGGCCGCCGTCGAGCCGAAGGTGAACGCCTTCCTCCACATCGACGCCGAGACGACCCTGGAACAGGCGCGCGCCGTCGACGCCCGCAGGGCCGCCGGCGAGGAGCTCGGCCCGCTGGCCGGGGTGCCGATCGCGCACAAGGACGTCTTCACCACCAGGGACATGCCGACCACGGCCGGATCGAAGATCCTCCAGGGTTGGAAGCCGCCGTACGACGCGACCGTGACCCGCCGCCTGCGCGAGTCCGGGCTGGTGATCCTCGGCAAGACCAACCTCGACGAGTTCGCGATGGGCTCCTCCACCGAGAACTCGGCGTACGGCGTCACCCACAACCCCTGGGACCTCTCCCGCATCCCCGGCGGCTCCTCGGGTGGCTCCTCCGCCGCGGTCGCCGCGTACGAGGCCCCGCTGTCCACCGGCACCGACACCGGCGGCTCGATCCGCCAGCCCGCCGCGGTCACCGGCATCGTGGGCATGAAGCCCACCTACGGCGGTTCGTCCCGATACGGCCTGATCGCCTTCGCGAGCTCGCTCGACACCCCGGGCCCCTTCGCCCGCAACGTGCTCGACGCGGCGCTGCTGCACGAGGCGTTCTCCGGGCACGACGTCATGGACTCCACCTCCGTCGACGCCCCGGTGCCCTCGGTCGTCGAGGCGGCGCGCAACGGCGACGTGGCCGGGCTGCGCATCGGCGTGGTCAAGGAGTTCGGCGGCGACGGCTACCAGGCGGGCGTGCTCGCGCGCTTCCACGAGACCGTGGAGCTGCTGGAGTCGCTGGGCGCGAAGGTCTTCGAGGTCTCCTGCCCGTCGTTCACCACCGCGCTCCCGGCGTACTACCTCATCGCCCCCTCGGAGTGCTCCTCCAACCTGGCCCGCTTCGACGCGATGCGCTACGGCCTGCGCGTCGGCGACGACGGCACCCGCAGCGCCGAGGAGGTCATGGCCCTGACCCGCGCGCAGGGCTTCGGCCCCGAGGTCAAGCGCCGCATCATCCTGGGCACGTACGCGCTGTCCAGCGGTTACTACGACGCCTACTACGGGCAGGCGCAGAAGGTCCGCACGCTCATCGCGCGCGACTTCGAGGCCGCCTTCCAGCAGGTGGACGTGCTCATCTCGCCGACGACGCCCACCACGGCGTTCCCGATCGGCGAGCGCGCCGACGACCCCATGGCGATGTACCTGGCCGACCTGTGCACCATCCCGACCAACCTGGCGGGCAACGCGGCGATCTCCGTGCCGTGCGGCCTGGCCGACGAGGACGGACTGCCCGTCGGTCTGCAGATCATGGCCCCGGTGCTCGGCGACGACCGCTGCTACCGGGTCGGCGCCGCGGTGGAGAGGGCGCTCCAGAGCCGGTGGGGCGGCGACCTGCTGTCCAAGGCGCCGGAGCTGTAGGGCTTTTCCGGGACCGTGGGGCGAGGGTTCGTGGGGCTAGGGGGAGACAGGTGACAGGGAGAACGGTGGCATGATCACTCGGATCGAGATCGACGGGTTCAAGTCCTTCTTGAGCTTCGATCTCGATGTGCCGCCCTTCCTCGCGCTGGTCGGTCCCAACGCGAGCGGCAAGTCGAACCTCTTCGACGCCGTGGGGTTCGTGGCGGCCGAGATCGAAGGTTCCGGGGGGCTGCTCGGGGCGACCCGAGGGCTGCCCGGGGAGCAGTTCCACCGGGTCGCCCACGGCTCGGCGGTGCCGGGGTTCGTCGTCTCGGTGGAGGCGCTGGTCACCCCGGAGCCGGGCTCCGTGGTCCCGGTCAGGTTCGACGTGGGCGCGGAGATGGTGCTGAAGATCCCCAGATCCAGCGGTGCCGTCGTCAGCCACGCGGTCCAGCGGATCCCCGAGGAGCTGCTGGAGCTCATGGTCGAGGACCCCGACCCGGAGGGAACGCCCCGCCGTACGGTCCAGTCGTGGCGGCGATACTCGCCGTCACCTGCGGCGATGCGCCGCCGGTGCCCCGCGGCCGACCGGGGGCCGCTCGCGGCCGACGGCGCGAACCTGGCCGCGGTGCTCGGGCGGATGGCGGGTACGGGGGCGCTGGCCGACCTCGCGGCCGATCTCGCCGGGGTGGTTCCCGACGTCATCGACCTGGTGCCGCGCGTCGAGCGCGGGGAGTGCTCCTTCGAGCTGCTCGTCGACGGCCAGGGAGCGGTTCCCGCCGCGCTGCTGTCCGACGGCACGCTGCGGATCCTCGGCCTCCTCACCGCGCTGCACGACCCCGACCACCCGGGCACGCTGCTGGTGGAGGAGATCGAGAACGGTGTCCACCCGGCCCGCCTCGGCGAGCTGCTCCGGCGGGTGCGCCGCCGGATCACCGTGCCCGGAGGTCCCGAGCCGTTGCGGCAGCTCATCCTCACCAGTCAGTCCCCGATCGTCGTCGCCGAGGTCTACCGGACCGAGCCGGACGCGCTCACGTTCCTCGACACCGCGGTCCGCGTCGACCCCGACAACGACCGGGTCTCGCGGGTGACCGTGGCCAAGTCGATCCAGCCGGACGGCGAGCCGGGAACGTTCGTCTCGCCCCGGCAGGTCCGCGAATACCTGGGAGCGGCGGCATGAGCAGCCGCCCCCTGGTGCCGGGACTCATCGCGGAAGGGGAGGTCGACGAGGGCTTCCTCGGCGTCCTGATCTCCAGGCAGCTGCGCGAGCTCACCTGGATGTCGCCGTACGCCGTGGACGTCGAGGCGACGGAGGTCGTCTCCTGTGACCGGGATCACCTGGTCACCGCGCTGGAGGAGCTCGCGGCCGACTGCCACCTGCTCTTCACGCACGAAGACGAGCGGGAGCGCCGCCGCAGAGAGGGTGTCCGCTACCACTCGCACTACCTCGTGCCGGTGATCGGAATGGGCGAGACCGAAGGCTGGATGCTCGCCGACCCCGCCGCGTGGGCGAAACTGGAGGGCAGCGACCTCAGCAGGCTGCCCGCGCGACCTCGCGACGTCGAGAGGATCTCCGACCCCGCGGGGGTGCTGGCCACGACCGTCCCCCAGCGCGGCAAGCCCGCCCGCGACTACTTCGAGTACATAGGACGCAACATCGACCTCGCCGTTCTGGCCCAGGTGCCCGCCTACGCGAACTGGGTGGCCGAGACGAGGAACGCGTTGAAGGGACTTGGATATCTGTGACGTTTTCTATGGAAATGGTGAACGACAATGAGCGCTGAGAGAGCCCGACGCAGTGAGCGTAGTGGCGCGCGAGGGACGAGCGCTCCGCGTAGCGAGCGAGGAGCGGTGAACGACAATGAGCGCTGAGACGTTGATGCCGTACGACGAGGCGCTGGAGCGCTTCGAGCCGGTGCTCGGCCTGGAGACGCACGTCGAGCTGGGTACGGCGTCGAAGATGTTCTGCGGCTGCCCGACCGCGTTCGGCGCACCGCCGAACACGCACGTCTGTCCGGTCTGCCTGGCGCTGCCCGGCTCGCTGCCGACGGCGAACGCCGCCGCGATCGAGGCGACGATCCGCATCGGTCTCGCGCTCAACTGCTCCATCGCCGAGTGGTGCCGCTTCGCCCGGAAGAACTACTTCTATCCGGACATGCCGAAGAACTACCAGATCAGCCAGTACGACGAGCCGCTCTGCTTCGACGGCTACCTCGACGTCGAGGTCGACGGCAAGACCGTCAGGATCGAGATCGAGCGCGTCCACCTGGAGGAGGACACCGGCAAGTCCACCCACGTGGGTGGCGCGACCGGCCGCATCCACGGCGCCGACTACTCGATCGTCGACTACAACCGGGCGGGCATCCCGCTGGTGGAGATCGTCACCAAGCCGATCCCGGGGACCGACAGGCTCGCCCCCGAGGTCGCCCGCGCCTACGGCACCGAGCTGCGTGAGCTGGTGCGCGGTCTCGGTGTCTCCGACGTGCGCATGGAGGAGGGCTCCATGCGCTTCGACGTGAACGTCTCCCTCATGCCGCGCGGCTCCTCGGAGTGGGGCACCCGCACCGAGACCAAGAACGTCAACTCGCTGCGCAGCGTCGAGCGTTCCGTACGGGGTGAGATCGAGCGCCAGGCCGCGATCCTGGCCGACGGCGGCCGGATCATCCAGGAGACCCGTCACTTCCACGAGAACACCGGCACCACCACCTCGGGACGGTCCAAGGAGGAGGCGCAGGACTACCGCTACTTCCCCGAGCCCGACCTGGTGCCGATCGCCCCCGACCCCGCGTGGGTCGCGACCCTCAAGGCCGCCCTGCCCGAGCTGCCGGGCGCGCGGCGCAAGCGGCTCCAGCAGGAGTGGGGCGTCTCCGACCTGGACATGGCCTCCATGCACAACGCCGACGCCATCTCCCTGGTCGAGGCGACGGTCGCCGCGGGCGCCCCGCCCGCGGACGCCCGCAAGTGGTGGATGGGTGAGCTGGCCCGCCGCGCCAACGAGGCCGGGCTCCCGCTGAGCGCGCTGAGCATCACCCCCGACCAGATCGCCAGGGTGTGCGCGATGGTCGCCGGGGGAGCGCTGAACGACAAGCTGGCCCGCCAGGTGCTTGAGGGCGTGCTGAACGGCGAGGGCTCGCCCGACGAGGTGGTGGCCGCCCGCGGCCTGCAGATCGTCAACGACGAGGGCGAGCTCATGGAGATCATCGACCAGGTCCTGGCGAGCAACGCCGACGCGGCCGACAAGGTCCGCAGCGGCAAGGTCGCCGCCGTCGGCGCCCTGGTCGGCGGTGTCATGAAGGCGAGCAGGGGCAAGGCCGACGCGGGCCGCGCCCGCGAGCTCATCCTGGAGCGCCTCGGCGTCTCCGGCTGACCGGGCGATCCGCGTGCGGGGTCTCCCGGAGGCTCACGCGACGGGCTGAGAGTGGCCCGCGCGTGAGGCTTCCGGGAGGCCCACGCGGAAGGTTCCGCGAGGAGCCCGCGCGCCGGCGTCCGGGAGGTGGCCGCCGGAGGTTCCGTGAAAAGACCGCGCGCCGGCGTCCTGGAGGTCGCGCCGGAGGTTCCACACGTCGGCCTTCGCCATGTGAGACGAACGCTCCGCCGAGCGGCTGACCAGCGTTAGTTTCGAAGGAAGTCGATCATCTCGGTTCTGGTCTTCTCGTGGGGTTCGACCGACGCCGCCTGCCGCAGCCAGTGTCTGGCCTCGTCTGGTACGGCTGAGCTCGGCCAGCCGGTCAGTGTGGCCAGGGCAGCGCGCCGGACTCTGGTGAGTCGGCCGCGCAGCGCCACGTCGATCAGTGTCAGTCCGATGCCAGGGAAGGCCTCCAGTCCGCCTACGACGGACTCCAGCGCTCGATCCGGCCGGTACTCCTCGCCGATGCCGCGGTGATCACCAGGCCCGTCGGCCAGATCGGCGAGGGGAAGGAGCCGTTCGGCCAGGTGTCCGAGTTGTTCGGCCTCCTCGGCGGTGGCGAGCCGGATGGCGTGGTACCAGGCGGACTCGTCCAGCGGATCGGTCTTCAGCCGGGCGATGATCTGCGGGACCACCCGCAGCCGAAGTCTGTCGGCAACCCACATCGCGTGGTGGAAATGGGCGTGGTGCGGGTCGGTCAGGCACTCCAGTACGAGGTCGTTCCACCGAGGTTGGGCGGTGAGTTCCTCGTAGCGGCGGCGGAGCCGCGCGATCGTGTCGGGCGGCCAGGGCGAATCGTCGTCGAGCTCGCGGAGGAAGGCCAGGATTCTCAGCGCGGCGTCCAGCCTGCCGAGCGTGCCTCCCCGGTCGGCGAGGAGGTCGGCGAGGCGATGCATGGCCGGTACGGCGTCGGCGTAGTCGCTCATGTCCTCGGCCGGGCCACCCAGGGCCAGGGCTGCCAGGATGTCCGCGGCGCCGTCCAGTAAGGCGTCGTCGATGTCCGGCTCCAGCAGGGCCGAGTACAGGTCACCGGTCGTGGCCGCGAGGTGGGCCAGGTATTCGTCCATGATCTCGTTGCGGAAGCCGTCGCGGAGCAACCAGGCCCTGATCTGTGGATCGCCGCACCCTTTGAGTCGTTCCACCGCGTGGATGCGGCCCCAGCCGCGCACTCGGCGGGCCAGTTCGTAGGTGGCGCGTTGGCGGTCGGGCTGGGTGCGCTGCAGGGCCACCACCGCGTACAGGGTGAGTTCCTCCAGTGTGCCGAGCAGGAGCAGCAGCTCGCGGTCCCGTTCGTCCCCACAGGCGCCGAGCAGCACAATGCCGATCTTGACGGCTTCACGGTGGGTGCCGTGCTCGGCCAGATGTCTGCCGACCGCGCCTATGCGGTCTCTGGGGAGTCGTAGTCGCCGGATTCGGTCGACGAGATCGTCGGCGATACCGAGCGCCGAAACGGCGCTTGACCGAGCATGCAGCCGTAGAAGATCGTCATGGGCGGGATCGCCGGTGACGATCCTGCCGAGCAGGTCGGCGATCTCGATGACGGCGTCGTCGTCGGACTCGATACCGAAGTGATGGCTCTGGATGCCGTCCATGACGACGCTGCTGATGAACGGTTCGTCGCCGGTGGGGCGGGGCTGGTCATCGGGGAGCCGGTCCGCGTCCTGCGGCCACGGGCCGGACCCGTAACGCAGGGACATCGCGAGGGCGTGAGCGAGGAAGGTGGGGCGCTCATCGAGAGGATCGTCGCCCGGCTCCCACGTGCCGGGGTTCATCGGCTGGGGCGGTGGCCGCCCTTCCTGTAGGTCATGACCGCTATGATGACCTATCGGGGGCCCGGATCGCAATCACGGGCCAGCTCGCCCGGATCGACGGCGAGGACCGCGGCCAACCGCTCCCGTGCTGACAACGCGTTGGCGGACGCGCTGATCTCGCTGGGATCAGCGCGTTGTGAACGTATTTCTATTCGGTCAGCCACTCGCCCTTGTGGTCGGCGAATCCACTGTCCAGTGCGAACTGAAGCTTTTTGATTTTCATGGTCTTGGGGACCTCGAAGACGAGGACCCCCTTGCGGCTGTCGCCGCTGCTCATCGTGACCGATCCGGCGAACGAGACGCCTTCCTGTATATCGCCGTACGTTGTTCGGTATTGCTGGCCCTCGGTGTCGATCAACATGGCGCCGTTGGACGGGCTGCCCGGTGTTTTTGAGGATGAGTTGGACCGGATGTCCGCCCGGATGACGCGATCCGCGATTCTTCTGGCCTTCTTATGCATGCCGGGTGATCGAATACTCGACCGCAGGTTGGTAAGCGCCGTCCGTTCGGTTGCGTTATCTCGAAAATCGAGTCGGTTCGTGTCGTGCGGGGAGCGAAGTCAGGTGGGACTGCTCTGGGCGGTTACGAGTTCGGCGTACTTGCCGGCGGCGGCCATCAGTTCGTCGTGGGTGCCGCGCTCCACGACGCGTCCGGAGTCGATCACCAGGATCAGGTCGGCGTCCCTGATCGTGCTCAGCCGGTGGGCGATCACGATGCGGGTCTGGGTGAGCCAGAACAGGTTGGACTCGATGGTCGCCTCGGTGGCGCTGTCCAGGTTGCTGGTGGCCTCGTCGAGCAGCAGGATCTTCGGTCGCGGCAGGATCGCGCGGGCGAGCGAGAGCCGCTGACGCTGGCCGCCGGAGAGACCGCCGCCGTCGGTCAGCACCGTCTCGTACTTCATCGGCATGGCCATGATCTCCTCGTGCAGCGCCGCCACCTCGGCCGCGGCGACGACCCGCTCCAGGGGGGCGTCGGGGAGGTTCAGTGCGATGTTCTCCCTGATCGATCCGCTGAACAGGGAGGAGTCCTGGCCGACCACACCGAACTGGCGGCGCAGGGTGCGCAGGTTGAGCTCGGAGGCCGGAACGCCGTCGTACAGGATCTCGCCCTCCACCGGGGTGTGCAGGGTGAGCAGCAGCCTGGCCAGCGTGCTCTTGCCGGAGCCCGAGGCGCCCACCAGCGCGACCTTCTGCCCCGGCCGGATGGAGACCGAGACGTCCCTCACCACCCACGGGCCGCGGGGGTCGTGCCGGAAGCTCACGCCGCGCAACTCCACCGCGCCGCGCAGCCGGAGCACCTCGATGCCTTCGCTGGGTTCGGGTTCCGAGGCCAGGATGTCGGAGAGCCGGTCGAAGTGCGCGCCCGCCTGCTGCAGGCTCTGCAGGCCGGTCATGAGCGAGCCCAGCGGGGTGAGGGCGCCGAGCGCGATGGCGTTGAGCGCGATCAGCGCGCCCACGGTCAGCTCCCCGTCGAGGACCCGCCAGGTGCCGAGCCACAGCAGGCCGAGCGGGGCGACCACCCGGATCGCGGACAGCGCGGCCTCCACCAGGCCCCGGGTGAGGCCGCTGCGCACGTCGGCGTTGAGCTGCTCGGTGAAGTGGGCCGACCACTGCTCCACCGCCCGGCTCTCGGCCCCGGACGCCTTCAGCGTCTCGATGCCGGTGATCGCCTGGATGAGGCTGCTCTGCGACGCGGAGTAGGCGGTCAGCTCCCGCTGGGTGAGGAGGTTGATCCGGCGGGTGGTGGCCAGCACCAGAAGCCCCTGAGCCACGACCACCCCGGTCAGGGCGAGCCCGAAGACGGGATCCCAGACGTAGACGAGCACGAGGTAGCCGATGGCGAGCGGGCCGTCCAGCAGCGCCGCCACGATCTGGCCGGTGAGGATGTCACGCAGTGTGGAGACGCTGGCGGCCCTGGTCAGCAGGTCGCCCTTGCCGCGCTGCGCGAAGTACCGGTACGGCAGCGTCACCAGGTGGCCGATCACCCCCTCGGTGAGTTCCTGGTCGGCGCGGGCCCGTACCGCCACCAGCAGCGCCGCCCGCAGGTAGCCGATCACGAACTGGGCCACCCCGGCCAGCAGCACGGCCCCCCCGAGGAGGGGGAGCAGGTCCGCTCCCCGGGAAGGGATGACCTTGTCGATCAGCAGCTGGGAGAGCAGGGGCAGCGCCAGGCCCAGCAGTTGCAGCAGCAGCGAGGCGGCGATGACCTGCGCGAGCAGGCCGCGGCGGCGCCGGAACAGGGTGCGGACGAACTCGCGCCGCCAGGCGCTCGCCATCGAGGACGTGCCGCGATGGAACCCCTCGCCGGGTTCGAAGACCAGCAGTACGCCGGTGAACCCGGCGCCGAACTCCTCCGCGGTGAGGCGGCGGCGGCCCCGCCCGGGATCGACGAGGTCAACCCGGTCGGGTGACCAGCGCTCGACCACCACGAAGTGGTTGAACTCCCAGTGCGCGACCGCGGGCAGCGGCACACGCGCCAGGTCCTCGGGCGCGAGGGAGAAGGCACGCGCCTTCAGGCCGTGTTCGCGGGCGCCCTCCACGATGGCCTTGGCGCTCAGCCCGTCCCTGCCGACCTGCAGCCGTTCGGACACCTGGTGCAGCGTGGTGCGGTGGCCGTGGTGGCAGAGCACCATCGCCAGGCACGCCGCGCCGCACTCGGTGACGCTGTTCTGCAGCAGGACCGGTACGCGGTTCCTCATCCGCCCGCTCCCAGCACGAGCGTGATCAGCGTGGCACCGGCCGCGAGGACGGCGGCCACCACGATCCACAGCAGCAGGAACGACGGGCCGCTGATCACCAGCGGCATCTTGGCGGCGGCGCGGGAGTCGGCGTGCCGGCGCAGCGCCTCCTCCCGGTAGATGGGCCGCCCGTGACCGCTCCCCGAGGGGGGACCGGCCGGTGCGGACGGCGTCGGCGCGGCGGGGCCGGCCGAGGAGGAGGGCATCCCGGGGCCGGTGGTGGCCGGGGGGCGCGTCCGGGGGTCGGTGGCGTCGGCGGTGGTGGAGGGCTGCGTCCGCGTCTCGGTGGCGTCGGCGGTGGCGGGAAAACGCGTTCGGGGGTCGTCGGCGTCGGCCGCGGGGCGCGGAGGGGAGGCGGGAGGGGCGTAGGGGGGCCGCGTACGGTACCCCTCGCTGTCCTCCCAGTGCCGCACCCGGTGCCGGCCGGGCGCCGGGACGGCCTGTGTGCTGTCCGGATCGATCACGACCAGTGCCACTCGATCGTGGCCGAGGCGCGACGTTCCGCCAGCCAGCGGGCGAACGCGGCGCGTCCGGCGGCGGCGAGGGTCTCGGCGTCGCCGATGGCCGCGCTCCTGGACAGGACGGCGCCGGTCAGGAAGCCGCCGTCGGGCAGCTCGACCGGGCCGACGACGCGGCCGGGCGCCGCGCCGCGCAGTGCCTCGGGCAGATCCGTCTCCCAGCGGGTCGCGAAGGTCACCACCGTCTCCTCCACTGACGTCCCCTCCCCGAACGAGGTCAGGGCGGCGAGGAGGTCGGTCGTGCCGGCGGCGGACACCTTCTCCTCGCCGGTGACCCACACGGCCCTGACCCGGGCGAAGGCGCCGGGGTTCGCGGCCAGGTGGCCCGGGGCGAGTTCCGCCTCCTTGTCCCGGCGGAAGCGGCGGCGGCGGGCGATCTCGGTGATGTACGCCTCGAACCGCTCGCCGGACATCCCGGCCTCGGTCATCCAGGCCAGGGTCGACGCGCGGTCGTGCAGCCCTCTGCTCCTGCGGAACTCGTCGGCCGTCGCCTGGAGGTCGGCGGCGGTGAGCGGCTCGGTGCCGGCGGCCTCTTCGGTGGCCTCGACGAGCAGGCACTGGTCGACGATCTCCTGGTACGGCGACGCGTCCCTCCGGGAGAGCGAGCGCAGCATGGTCAGCGCCTGGGGAACCGTCACGTCCACGTCGTTGACGCTGACCAGATACCCGGCCGCCCAGTGCGTCGAGTGGTCGATCAGCCAGGGCACCCCGTCCTCGGCAGGGGCGGTCAGTGCGACCGTGCCGCCCTCGGGATGGTCGAGGAGCAGGTCGTAGTCGACCACCGGGGTTCCGGGGCGCCGGTCGACGACGAGCTGTGCCCGGATCTCCGGGTGCCGCGCCGCCCACTCGCCGACGGCACGGTGGGCGTCGGCGACGCCCGCGTCGCGGCGGGGCAGCGTACGGAGCAGGGAGACCCCGGATCGCAGGGCCTGCGCGAAATCGGTCACGGTTTCTCTCCGTCCATGAGCCAGCCCGCGATCGCGTCGCTGACGGGCAGTCCGCTCCACAGTTCGACGAACCCCCACGCGCCGTTGGAGTTCAGCTCCAGGAAGACGTACTCGCCGCCGGGGGTGACGATGAGGTCCAGGGCCGCGTAGGTGAGGCCGACGTCGGCGACCAGCCGGGCGCAGCGCGACGCCACCTCGGCGGGCAGTTCGTGTACGCCGTACCTGACCCGGTCGTTGTCGTAGTGCCGCCAGTCGTCCCTCGCCGCCCGGGAGGCCGAGGCGTCGATCTCCGCGGCGAACACGCGCTCTCCCACGACGATCACCCGCAGCTCGACCGCCTTGGGAACGTAGGGCTGCAGGATCACCGGCTCGTCCTGGAGGCGGTGCCGGGAGGTCAGGTGGCGGCGGGTGACCACGGTCGTGAACGCGCGGTGCTCGGCGCCGTCGACCTGGAACGGCTCGGCGGTGATCTGCTTGGCGACCAGCCGTTCCGCCGATTCGTACGCGCCCGCGAGTTCGGCGGGATCGTTGGTGTAGACCGTGTCGGGTACGGAGAAGCCCAGCTCGATCGCACGCGCCATGTGGAAGATCTTGTTGTGCGCGCGGCGTTCGTCCGCCCGGCGGCCGGGCAGCCAGCGCGCGGGCAGGAGGCTCCACACCCCGTCCAGCATGAACTCCGCCTGCCGGTCGACGTGCGCGCGGTGACTCGGCTCGGTCACGGTGTCGGCCGCGGAGGGCGCGCTCGGACGGCTGCGCCAGACCGCGGTGATCCGGGACAGGTCGATCGTCTCCGCGCCGGTGTCCAGCAGCAGCCGTCGTTCCCCGCCGGCGAACGACGCGGTGATCCGGCTGCGGCTCGGGAAGTCACCGGTGTCCCACCACAGCACGGGCGTCCCCGAGCAGGTCGCGGTGGTGTTCGCGTCGCCGTCCGCTCCCACCAGGTGAGCGCCGCGCCGCCGGAGTGCGGCCACGACCCTCTCGACCGCCCCGTCACCCCGCCTGCTGATGATCAGAATCACTGTCCGGTCCCGTCTCGAAGGCGCGGCGGAACGGGTCTCCCGTCCCGCCGCGCCGTGTTCGTCCGATGCGCCCGTCCGCCGAAGGGTCCGGCCCGCCTCACCGGGGGGAAGGTCCCGTCGGTGGGCCGGCCCGATCAGCCGCTGGATCCGCGGACTAGTACTGCCACCACTCGCACGGCAGGTCCTTCTTCCACGCGCTGACCGACCACTTGCCGCCGGACACCTCGCCCAGCTCGGCCTCGGCGAGCTCGGCACCCTCGAAGGGCAGGTCGTCAATCGTGATCTTCGACATGATCATTCCTCTCGGCCGCGTCGTCGCGACCCCGGCTGGTCCTCCGGCCTCGGTGTCGAGAACCGGTCACCGGGCTGCCGCTTTCGGCCCCCGGTTCTACGGAGGAACCTAGGAACGATCACTTGTGGACCACTTGTGTTCCGCTTGGGAGCGCGAGGGGCCGGGCGCCGTGGCCGCCCGGAGCGAGGCCTGCGACGCGACCTGGACCGCCGGCGGGACCGGCCCGGTAACGGATGTCGAGGATCCTTCCGGTCGCCTGCGTGCCCTTAATCGGAAGGCCTCTTTTATGTGGTAATTCACATTTCTGAAACTGAACAGGTGTTGACGAAATTCTTGATGGCTTGCACAGTAATCACTGCAGTCCCACCTTTAACTCCGGCATGACCTGACCTCACGATCGGAAGAACGTCCAATGAAAAAGCTTCTGGCATTCGCCGCCGCGACGTTGACGGCCGCCGCGGGGATGGCCGTTGCGGCCGTTCCCGCTCATGCGGACCCGGTGAGGAGCGCTTTCGTCCTGTCGGCGGCCCCAGGCGTGGACGCGGTGGTGGTGGCGGACGGGGTGCGCCTGCGATCGAGCGCGGGAGGATCAACGGTCATCGGCTATCTCTACTACGGCGATTACGGGCAGATTCTCAACCCGAACTCGACGGGCGGCTGGTGTAACTTCCGGCTGGGCGCCAGGTCGGCCTCGGGATTGCCCTCCGGCACCACGGGATGGGTTTCGTGCAGCTATCTGGCGAGGGAGGACGGCTTGAAATTCAACGGACCGGCCGTCGACACCCTGCGGGAATAGCCTTTTTCCCCGAACTTTCCCGGACAAGACCCGGCCGCCCGGCTCCCCACAACCGGGCGGCCGTTTCCCGTTTTCCCGTCGCGGACCCGTCGCCTTCCCCGGCGCAGGCCCGGTCAGGCGCCGCGGCGGGCGGCCACCCTCCTGACGAGGGGCGTGAACAGCGCCAGAAGCGAGATGACCAGCAGCGTCGCCGCGATCGGGCTCCTGACCAGGACCGTCACATCACCCGCGCCGATCGCGAGGGCCCGGCGGAGCTGGATCTCGGCCATCGGGCCCAGGATCAGGCCGATCACCGCCGGGGCCACCGGCAGGCCGAAGCGGCGCATCGCGAAACCGAGCATGCCCAGGACGTAGAGGATGACCAGCTCCACCCAGGAGGAGTTCAGCGCGTAGACGCCGAGCGCCGCGAACAGCACGATCCCCGAGTAGAGGTAGGGCCGGGGGATCTGCAGCACCCGTGCCCAGATCGGGGCGAGCGGCAGATTGAGCACCAGCAGCATGGTGTTGCCCACGAACAGTGAGGCGATCATGCCCCAGACCAGCGCAGGGTTGTGGTCGAACAGCTGCGGGCCCGGCTGCAGCCCGTACTGCTGGAAGGCCGCGAGCAGGATCGCGGCCGTCGCCGAGGTGGGCAGGCCCAGCGTGAGCAGCGGGACGAGCGTGCCCGCCGCCGAGGCGTTGTTCGCGGCCTCGGGACCGGCGACCCCCTCGATCGCGCCCTTGCCGTACTCCTCGCGGGCGACCCCGCGCGCCAGCCGCTTCTCCACCGAGTACGACAGGAACGTGGGAATCTCCGCGCCGCCACCGGGCAGCGCGCCGAACGGGAAGCCGAGCGCGGTGCCGCGCAGCCACGGCCGCCAGGAACGCGACCAGTCTGAGCGGCCGAGGAACGCCCGGCCGACCGGGATCACCTCCGGCCGGTCGTGCCGCAGCCGCGAGGCGACGTAGAGCACCTCGCCCATGGCGAAGAGCCCGACCGCGACGATCACCACGTCGATGCCGTCGAGCAGCTGGGGGACGCCCAGGGTGAGCCTGGCCTGCCCGGTCTGCTGGTCGATGCCGATGAGCCCGACGACCAGGCCGAGGCCGAGCGAGGCGAGCCCTCGTACGACGGAGCGGGACAGCACCGACGACACCGCGGTGAAGGCGAGGACGGCGAGTGCGAAGTAGTCCTCGGGGCCGAAGGAGATCGCGAAGTCCACCACCAGGGGCGCCGCGACGACCAGCAGCGTGGTGGCGATGGTGCCCGCGACGAACGACCCGATCGCGGCCGTCGCCAGCGCCTGGGACGCCCGGCCGCGTTTGGCCATCTTGTTGCCCTCAAGGGCGGTGATCATCGAGGAGCTCTCGCCGGGCGTGTTGAGCAGGATCGAGGTGGTCGACCCGCCGTACATGCCGCCGTAGTAGATCCCGGCGAACATGATGAACGCGCTCTCCGGAGGGACGGTGAACGTGATCGGCAGCAGCAGTGCCACGGTCATGGCGGGGCCGATGCCGGGCAGCACGCCCACCAGCGTGCCCAGCGTGACGCCCACCAGCGCGTAGAGCAGGTTCACCGGGGTGAGCGCGGTCACGAAGCCGTCCAGCAACAGCCGCAGGGAGTCCACTCAGATCACCCCGGACAGCAGCCCGGCCGGCAGCGTCACGCTGAGGCCCTTGACGAACAGCAGGTAGGTGAGGAAGGACACCAGGATCGCGACGACCCCCGCGCGCAGCCGCCGGGTCGCCCCGAGGGTCACGGACAGGCCGAAGAAGAGCAGCGCGCCCGCGATGATCCAGCCGAGCAGGTCGAGCAGCCCGGTGAAGGCCAGGAAGATCACGCTGACCAGCGCGACCGTACGCCAGTCCGCCCGCGCGGCCGAGTCTGCGTCCTCGGCGTTCTCGGGGTCGCCGTGACCTCCCCTGAGCACGTCGATCACGTAGAACAGCCCGATCAGCAGCATCGCCCCCCCGACGAGGGCGGGGAAGAACCGAGGGCCGAGACCGAGGACGGAGCCCGCGGCGGTGACGTCGGCGGTACCGACGATCACGAACGCCCCCAGCGCGAGGACCAGCACCGCCAGCCCCAGCTCGGGCCGCCGCCACGACCACCCGGCCGCGGTCGCCGCCCCGCCTCCCGAAGGCGAGCCGGAGTCCAGGGCGGGATCGGGGCCGGAACCCGAGCCGGAGTCCAGGGCGGGATCGGCGCCGCCGTCGCCCACGCGGGTGACGGCGGCCGGTTCGGGTCCGGTGCCGGCCGTACCGGCACCGGTCGCGCCGGTGCCGGTACGGTCGGACGGGTCTTCCACGGGAGGCATCAGGAGACGAGGCCCATCTCCGCGATGATGCCCTTGACCTTGGTCTGCTCGGCCGCGAGGAAGTCGGCGAACGGCTGACCGGTCTGGAAGACGTCGGCCCACCCGTTCTTGAGCACCGCCTCCTTCCACGCGGAGGACTCGTGCATCTTGGTGACCAGGTCGGTGAGGCTCTTCTTCGCCTCGTCGTCCAGCCCGCCGGGCGCGACGAAGCCCCGCCAGTTGGCCAGCTCCACGTCCAGACCCCCCTCCTTGAGAGTGGGCGCGTCGACGTTGCCGAGCCGCGCCGGAGAGCTGACGCCGAGAGCGCGCAGCCTGCCGGACTTCACGTGCTCGGCGAACTCGCCGATGCCGGAGATCCCCATCGCGACCTTCTCGCCGAGCAGCGCGTTGAGCGCCTCGCCGCCGCCGGAGTGGGCGATGTAGTTGACCTGCCTGGGGTCGATGCCCGCGGCCTTGGCCATCAGGCCCGCCACGATGTGGTCGGTGCCCCCGGCGGAGCCGCCCGCGACGGCGATCTTCGTCGGGTCCGCCTTCCACGCCGTCACCAGCTCGCCGAGCGTCTTGTACGGCGACCCCGCGGGGACCACGACGATCTCGTACTCCTCGGTGAGCTTCGCGATCGGCGTGGTGTCGGCGAGGGTGACCTTCGACTTGTTCTGCTCGATCGCGCCGACCATGACCAGGCCCATGGTCATCAGCAGGTCACCGTTGCCCTTCTCGCCCGCGAGCTGGGCCAGGCCGATGGTGCCGCCCGCGCCGGGCACGTTGTAGACCTCGATCTTGCGCGACGGCTCGGCGGTCTTGAGCGCCTCGCCGGCGACGCGGGAGGTCTGGTCCCAGCCGCCTCCGGGTGAGGCCGGAGCCATGATTCTCAGCGCGCTCGTTCCCGAGCCACCATCGGAACCGCAGGCGGTGAGGGCGGCGAGGGACAGCACCGCGAGGGCGGCCAGTCTCCGAAGTCGCATGGTCAGCTCCAAACAAACGTCAATAAAGCGTGGTGAGGATGCTGACCTCAGGAGAGCAGCCTGTCGATGCTTTGCGTGGTTGCCGTCGTATCGGTCGTATTGGTCACACGTCCTCGACCGCGCCGTTATCTCGGACTGCTTTCATCGAGGTCTCCGACCAGGAGTCAACTCGTGCGACGCTTACTCGACGCCTCGCTCGGCACCCAGCTCTTCGTGCTGCAGACCGTCATCGTGTTCCTCGCGGTCGCCGGCACGGCGGGTGTCTGGATGGAGCACACCCGCGCCCTGCTGGACCGGCAGTACCGGCAGCGCGCCCTGGCGATCGCCGAGTCGGTGGCGGGGCTTCCCCAGGTGCGCGAGGCGTTCGCCCTGCCCAGGCCCGAGCTGAGCCTGCAGCCGATCGCGCTCGGGGTGCAGGCGGCGACCGGAGCCGACTACGTGGTGATCGCGAACCGCGACCAGATCCGCTACGCCCACCCCAACCCGAGCCTGATCGGCAAGAGGCTGTCCACCGACGGCTCGGAGATCCTCGCGAACGGGCGGCGCTGGACCGGTGTCCAGACGGGCACCCTCGGCCGCTCGGTACGCGGCAAGGCCCCGATCTTCGACTCCTCGGGGCGGGTCATCGGCCTGGCCTCGGTCGGGATCCTGGAGGAGCGTCTCGCCGACCAGCTCGGCGAGGCGCTCCCGCCGCTGCTGTGGACGGTCCTCGCCGTCCTCGTCGCCGGGTCGGCCGCCGCCGCGCTGATCGTCCGGCGGGTACGCCGCCAGACGTTCGGCCTGGAACCGGGAGAGATCGCGGCCCTGCTCGAACAGCGCGAGGGCGTGTTGCACGGCGTCAAGGAGGGGGTGCTCGCCCTCGACCTCCAGGGAAGGGTCACGCTCGTCAACGACGCGGCGCGCGAACTGCTCGGACTCTCCCGGCACGACGTCGGCCGGAGCCTGCGGGAGATGCCCCTGTCCGACCGGATGCGGGACGTGCTCGACGGGGTGGACCCCGGCGACGACAGGGTGGTGCTCCACCGGGACCGGGTGCTGGTGCTCAACCGGACCCCGGTGGCGGTACGGGAACTGCAGAGCGGCTGGGTGGTCACCCTGCGGGACCGTACCGAACTGGTGCGACTGACCCGCGAGCTCGACCGGGCCAGCACCACGACCGGCGCGCTGCGCGCGCAGGCCCACGAGTTCGCCAACCGGATGCACACCGTGGTCGGCCTGCTGGAACTCGGCGAGTACGAGACGGCCGTCAGCTACATCACCCAGACCACCGAGGCCTACAGCAGGCACGCCTCCGGCATCAGGGAGAAGGTCGCCGACCCGACGCTGGCCGCCCTGCTGCTGGCCAAGTCGGCCGAGGCGGCCGAGCGGGGCGCCACCCTGGTGCTGTCCGACGACTCCCGGGTGGAGGAGGGCATGCTCGGCGACCCGCACGACGCGGTCCTGGTCGTCGGCAACCTGGTCGCCAACGCCCTCGACGCGCTGCAGGAGACCGGCGGAACGGTGGAGGTCTCGGTCCGCACCGAGGCGGACGGGCTGCGCGTCCGGGTCGGCGACTCCGGTCCCGGGATCACCCCCGGCCTGGTCCACGAGGTGTTCAGGGAGGGCTTCACCACGAAGGCGGCCCACGCGGGACCGCGCGGCCTGGGCCTCGCCCTCACCCGCCAGACGTGCTCGCGCCGGGGCGGTTGGGTGCGGGTGCACAACGCGGGCGGCGCCGTCTTCACCGCGCTCCTTCCCACCGGGGAGCCCGCACCGCCCGCCGCGGAAGGAGCCCTCGGTGGGTGGGGCGATCGAGCGCGGCCGGCGCCCGCCCCGCCTCTCGCGGAAGGAGCGGGGGAATCCGCCTCCACGGAACGGAAGGTGCCGAGTTGACCGGGGACACGCACATGGGTGACATCCGCGTCCTGGTCGTGGACGACGACTTCATGGTGGCGAGGATCCACGGCGGCTACGTCACCAGGACGCCGGGCTTCACGGTCGCCGGTGTCGTCCACACCGGGGGCGCCGCGATCGCCTCGGCCGCGGCGCGCAGGCCCGACCTGGTGCTGCTCGACATCTACCTGCCGGACATGTCGGGACTCGACGTCCTGAGGAAGCTCAGGGGGGCCGCGCAACCGGTGGACATCCTGGTGATCACCGCCGCGCGCGACGTCACCACGGTCCGGGCGGCGATGCGCGGCGGCGCGGTCAACTACCTGATCAAGCCCTTCACCGCCCGCGCCCTGACCGAGCGTCTCGAACAGTACGCCGAGATCCGCAGACGGCTCGCCACCCTCGGGGACGAGGCCCGTCAGGACGAGGTCGACAGGCTCTTCGGCGCGGTCAGGGGGGTTCCGCCGCCGCTGCCCAAAGGGCTGTCGGGCACCACGTGCTCCCTCGTCGCCGAGGCGCTCAGGGAGAGCGGCGGCGACCTGTCGGCGACCGAGACGGCGACGGTGACCGGCCTGTCCAGGGTGAGCGCCCGCCGGTATCTGGAACACCTGTGCGCGGTGGGCCAGGCGGAGCTCCGCCCGAAGTACGGCACGGCGGGAAGACCCGAGCATCGCTACCGATGGACAGGATGATCTCGTGCACAAAGGTCGCGGACTCCGCCCCTCGGGTGGGGAGGAACGGCCCGATCAAACAGGAAACCCCCGGGGCGACCCTGAAAATCCCCTCTCCGTCGGGGACGGGTGAGGAGGTCAATTGTTACTTCATTCAGGGCGGAGGCTGACCAATGTGGTTTAAGGTTGCCGGAGGTGGAAGCTGCGAAGCAGGAGGATGCGGAGGCCGTGCGGAACGCCGGAGCGTCTGTGGACCCACCGACGGACCCCTTTGAGGCAATGCCCCTTCCTTCACGCCCCGTGCCACCGGGCGCCCGCGACCCGCGACGGGCTCCCGGCACTCAGGCCGCCCAGCCCCAGGGGGGTTCGCGCCTTCCCCCCGGTGTCTCGCCCGACATCTTCGGCCCCACCGGCCACGGAGGATCCCCGGGTGCCGGAAGGCCCGGCCCCGGTGGTCAGTCCGCACCGTCCCGCGGGACGACGCTTCCCCCCGCGGCCCAGCCCCCGCAGCCCTGGCAGATGGCCACGCCGGAACGCCCCTTCCGGCGCGACGAGCCGACGCTCGTCCCCGGTGGCGACGGCGGGTTCCCGCAACCGGACGGGCTCCGCTACGAGGAGCCGCCTCCGCGTCGCCGCGGGGCCCGCAGACTCTTCCTGATCGTTTTCGCCGTACTCTTCGTCGTCGCGCTCGCCTACGCGGTGCCAGCCGTCATCATGTCCGGAAAGATGCTGCCGGGCACCACCGTGCGGGGCATCGACATCGGCGGCCTGACCGCGACCGAGGCGGCCGACAAGCTCAGGGACCGTCTGTCGGGCAAGGCCGGCGAGAAGATGACCCTGCTGGCGGCGGGCAAGCGTTACGACTTCGACCCCGCGAAGTCGGGCCTGGAGTTCGACGTGGTCGCCACCATCGCCCAGGCGCCCAGCGGCTTTCCCAGCCCCGCCGAGGTATGGCGGGCCTTCACCGGCACCACCGACCTGGAGCCCAAGGTCTCCTCCGACCTTGAGAAGATGAGAGCCGCGGTCGCCGGCCTGGCCAAGAAGGTCGACCTCAAGGTCCGTGAGGGCTCGGTCACGTTCGAAGGCGTCAAGCCCGTCGTCGTCACGCCCCGCGACGGCCGGGAGCTGGAGCGGGAGGCCGCGGTCGCCGCGATCACGAAGGCCTTCCTCGGCCCGGAGAAGGAGATCCGCCTCCCGGTCTCGGTGATCAAGCCGATGGCCGGGGCGGAGACGGTCAAGCAGGCCGCGGCCAGTGCGCGGAAGGCACTGTCGGGGCCGGTCACGCTGACCTTCGCCGGCAAGCAGACCCAGCTGCCGGTGGAGACCCTCGCCGCCCACCTGTCCTTCAAACCGGACAGCTCCGGCGGCATGAGCCCGAAGTTCGACGCCAAGAACGCCGTGGCCTCCGTGGAGGGGGACCTGATCGACTCGGCCCTCGCCCCCCGCGACCCCACGTTCCAGATCGTCGAGGGAAAGCCGAAGCTGGTGCCCGGACGCAAGGGAAAGGGCATCGACGACGAGCGGCTCGCCACCGACGTGGCGGACATGGTCGCCCGTGACGGCGACCGGACGATCCCGGTCCTCCTCGCCACCGTCAAGCCGAGGATGTCCGACGCCGACGCGCGCAAGCTCGGCATCAAGGAGCGGATCAGCCAGTTCACCACCCCCTACACCTGCTGCCCGCCGCGGGTCACCAACATCAGGACGATCGCCAAGCTCCTGGACGGTCACCTGGTGAAGCCGGGTGAGACCTTCTCGCTCAACGGCGTCGTCGGCCAGCGCGACACGGCACGCGGCTTCGTCCCCGCCCCCATGATCCAGGGCGGCAGGCTGGTCGACTCGGTCGGCGGCGGCATCTCCCAGTTCGTCACCACCATGTACAACGCGGTGTTCTTCGGCGGCCTCGAGGACGTCCAGCACATGGCGCACGAGTTCTACATCTCCCGCTACCCGGCCGGACGCGAGTCCACGGTCTCCTGGCCCGAGCCCGACTTCCGCTGGAAGAACGACTCGCCGTACGGGGTGCTGGTGAAGACCTCCTACAACGACAGCGGGGTCACCGTCGCCTTCTGGAGCACCAAGCGTTACGAGATCGAGTCGATCTCCTCGGAGAGATACAACGTCACCCCGTTCAAGAGCGAGACCGACAGCGGCCCCACCTGCATCCCGATGGTCGGCCAGAACGGGTTCACGATCGATGTCTGGCGCGTCTTCAAGCAGGACGGCAAGGAGATCAAGCGCGTCAAGAAGACCACGGTCTACCGCCCCGAACTCGACCTGAAGTGCGTGTCCGAATAATCACGGTGCCGGCGCGTCCCGCACGGCCGGACGGTGCGGTCGTGAGGGGCGGCGCCACCGGCCGTACGGCTGGATAATGCGCACATGAAGATCTGGGTACCTTCCAAAGCCATCGCCGATGTCCTGTGTGATCTCCCGGAAGTGGAGTGCGTCGTCTACGACGGCACGGAGCCGGTGCCCGAGGGCGTGGAGGAGGCCGAGGTCTGGATCCCGCCGCTCACGCCGTTGGCGGATCTTCCCGGTCTGCTCGCCCGCATGACCGGCCTGCGGCTGCTGCAGACCGTCACCGCGGGTGTCGACGCCTACCGGCCGCACGTGCGGGAGGGGGTGACGCTGTGCAACGCCAGGGGGGTGCACGACGCGGGCACCGCCGAGTGGGCGGTGGGAGCCATGATCTCCGTGCTGCGGGAGTTTCCCGGATTCGTCCACGCGCAGCGCGAGGGCGAGTGGACCTACCACCACACCGGGGTGCTGGCCGACTCCACGGTCCTGATCGTCGGCTACGGCTCGATCGGTGAGGCGCTGGAGCGGCGGCTCGACGGCTTCGAGGTCGACGTCGTCCGGGTGGCCAGGACCGCCAGGGCCGGTGTGCACGGCCTGGACGAGCTGCCGGGGCTGCTGCCGGAGGCGGACGTGGTGGTGCTGCTCGTACCCTCGACGCCCGAGACCACCGGCATGGTGGACGCCGGGTTCCTGGCCGCGATGAGGGACGGCGCCCTCCTGGTGAACGCGGCCAGGGGCACGGTGGTCGACACGGACGCGCTCGTCGCCGAGCTGCGGGC
The DNA here is from genome assembly GCF_040299985.1 of Streptosporangium sp. NPDC000563. Taxonomy (NCBI): domain Bacteria; kingdom Bacillati; phylum Actinomycetota; class Actinomycetes; order Streptosporangiales; family Streptosporangiaceae; genus Streptosporangium; species Streptosporangium sp. NPDC000563. Next base: position 166,694 of record NZ_JBEPDA010000013.1, read on the forward strand.
GGGCCGGATCCTCGCCGCGCTGGACGTCACCGACCCCGAGCCGCTGCCGGAGGGCCACCCGCTGTGGACGGCGCCGGGGGTTCTCATCACCCCGCACGTCGCGGGCAGCAACCCGGCGTCCGTACGACGCACGCTGAAGCTTCTGCGCTCCCAGCTGCTGCGTTATCTGGCGGGGGAGCCGCTGAAGAATGTGATCACGGGTTCGTACTGACGGGCGGGGGAATCCGGGCCGTGTGCCCGCGGCGCACGCCGAAGCCCCTCCGCCGTCGCCTCGCGAGGGAGCCGCTCAAAGATGTGATCACGGGTTCGTACTGACCGGCAAAGGAATCCGGGCCGTGGCTGCCCCGTGACCTGCGGTGCGTACCGTCGGTAAAAGCGATCACCGTTGCTCGCGTGGTTATCAGATCGGTGACGACTACGGCGTTGTCACCACCCGCGCGGGCCGGACGGCACACACTGGCCCTGTGCCGGTACGAGCGCCGAGGACGAAGGACGACGCGCTCGCACCGGCAGCGCGGGCGCAGCGAGCAAGGGAAGCTGCGAAAGCGAAAAACACCAAACGACATTGATGGGCAGACGACATTGATCCGCTGGCGTGACCCCCGGGTACCGCTGACCGCCGCCGCCGCGGGCGTGGTGGGGCTCGTTGCCGCGCTCGTCAGCGGCGCTCCGGCCGTGGTCGTCGAGGCGGTGGCGGGCGTCGTCACCGCCGCGGCGGCCGCGGGCTCGCTGTTCGCCGCCGCCTCCAAAATCACCGACCGGCGCAGGGCGCTGGCCTGGCGCTGGCTGGCCGGAGGATCGCTCACCTGGCTGGCCGGGGTGGGGGTACGGCCGATCGCGGAAGGCACACCCTTCGTGGTGACCTTCGCCGACCTGGTGCTCCTGGCCGGTACGGCGATGCTCGCGGTCGGCACCGCGCTGTCGGCGGCCAGACCCGCGCGGGGACACGCCCTGCTGCGTGACCTCGCCGACTCCTACGTGTGCGCCGCGGCCATCATGGTGATCGTCTGGGTGTCGCTGGTGGGTCCGCTGTACGGCACCGGCGGTGACGCTGGCGACGCCGCGGTCACCTTCGCCTCGCCGCTGTTCTGCCTGATCCTCGCCAGCGTCGTGGGCCCGGCCGTGGTGCCGATCCGGCGCTCGGCCTGGCCGGTCGGGCTCGCCGCGCTCGCCGTGCTCGCCGCGATCGCGACCTCCGAGACGGTCACCGCGGTGGCCCGGGTGAACGGCGACACGCCGTCCCTGACCTGGGTGTGGCTCGCCCCCGCCGCGTTCCTGGTGCTCGCCGCGGTCCCGTGGAGCGGGCCCGCGACGCGGTCTGTCGCGCCCAGGGACGACGAGCCGTTCGTCAGGGAGAGCACGTCCTCGCTGATCGCGGCGGTGCCGCTGTTCCTCGTGGGGGCGGCCACCGTCGTCGTGCTCCTGCGCGTGATCAGCGGCGGGGTGCAGGGCCCCCCGGCGGTCCTCGCCTCGGTGTGCGCGTCGATCGTCGCCGTCCTGGTGGTGCGCCTGTTCGTGATGCTGATGGAGACCGGGCGGATGCGGAGCCTGCTGCATCTCGGCGAGCGGCAGCTGCGGGACCTCGCGGAGAGCGCGGGGGACGTGGTCATGCTGTGCGGTTACGACGGCGTGGTGCAGGAGGTCGGCGAGGGCGTCGAGATCACGTACGGCTACCGTCCCGACGACCTGGTCGGCCGGAAGATCTTCGACTACATCCACCCCGAGGACGTGCCGGGGATCCAGGCGGCGCTGAGCGCGATGAGCCTGGAGGAGGAGGCCGAGGAGGGGCCGGGCGCCTGCATGGTCGCCTGCCGGGTCCGGGCCTCCGACGGGACGTGGCGGCCCGCCGAGTCGGTGGCGACCCGGCACGTGCGCGGCGACGACCTGCTCCTCGTCACCACCCGCGACATCAGCGACCAGGAGGCCCTGCGCAGCCAGGTCGCCCACCTCACCTTCCACGACGGCATCACCGGCCTGCCCAACCGGGCCTACTTCGAGGAGCGCACCCGGGAGGTGCTGGCCCGTCCCGGCGCGAGCAACGTCGCCGTGGTCTTCCTGGACCTGGACGGCTTCACCGCGGTGAACGACTCGGTCGGCCACGCCAGCGGCGACTACCTGCTCGGCCAGGCGGCCCGCAGGCTCCGCGCCGCCGTACGGGCCGACGACACCCTGGCGCGCTGGGGGGGCGACGAGTTCGCGGTGCTGCTCGAGGCGTCGGTCGACGCCCAGACGGCGGTCGACCTGGCCGAGTTGCTGGTCCGTACGGTCTCGTCCGAGCCGTTCCGGGTCGCCGACCGCGACGTCGCGCTCACCGCGAGCGTCGGGGTGGCCTTCTCCACCGCGGACGTCTCCTCCGCCGACCTGATCCGCAACGCCGACGTGGCGATGGCGAGGGCGAAGGAGCTGGGCGGGCGCAGGGTCGAGGTGTTCGCCGCGCACATGCACGCCGACGTGGTACGACGCCTGGAGCTCGCCGCCGACCTGCAGCGGGCGCTGCTGGAGAACCAGTTCGCGATCGAGTACCAGCCGGTGGTCGATCTGGCCACCTCGCGCGTCACCGCCGTCGAGGCGCTGGTGCGCTGGTGCCGGGGCGGCGAGTTCGTCCCGCCCGAGCAGTTCCTCGGCCCGGCGGAGGACACCGGCCTGATCGTGCCGCTGAGCGAGTGGATCCTGCGCGAGTCCTGCAGGGAGGTGGCCGCCTGGCGTGCCTCCTCCTGGGAGATCGGGCTCTCGCTGAACCTCTCGGCCCGGCAGATCATGGCGCCGCGCTTCGTGGAGACCGTCGAGGCGGTCCTGGCCGAGAGCGAGCTGCCGCCCAGCGCGCTCACCCTGGAGGTCATCGAGGAGATGCTGGTCGAGGACGCGGAGGAGACCATCACCCGGCTCTCCGAGCTGCGTGCCCTCGGCGTCCGGCTCGCCATCGACGACTTCGGCACCGGATACGCCTCGCTGGCGTTCCTGCGGCAGCTCCCGGTCGACATGATCAAGATCGACCCGTCCTTCGTGTCCGGGCTCGGCCGTGACGAGACGCTCACCCTGCTCACCCGCACGATCGTGCGGCTGGGGCACGACCTGGGGCTGATCGTGGTCGCCGAGGGCATCGAGCGGCCCGAGCAGCTGGAGTTGCTGCGCGAGATGGGCTGCACCCGCGGCCAGGGGTTCCTGGTGGCGCGCCCGATGGCCGCACGCGGCGTCGACTCGCTGATCCGCACCAGCCTCTCCAGGCTCGGGTCTCCCGCGTGACCTCGCATCTCGGACTCTGAGATATGTGTCCCATGAATTTGACGCGGGGGTACTCCGTCGGCCATGGTGGAGCCATGCAGCTTCACCGTGGGATTCTCGTAGTACTTCGCCGGCGCGCGGGCCGATAGCGAATCACTACGACCTGCGCGCCGCCCCAGCTCCGCCGACCAGGCGGGATGGGGCATTTTTTATGCCATTAAGCATGTTCAGCCACAAGGAACGAGCCGATGACCGAACAGATGACAGGAGCCCAGGCCCTCGTGAGGGCGCTGGAGCTCGTCGGGGTCGACACCGTGTTCGGGATCCCGGGCGGCGCGATTCTCCCCGCCTACGATCCTCTCTACGACTCGACCAAGGTCAGGCACGTGCTCGTACGGCACGAGCAGGGTGCGGGGCATGCGGCTCAGGGCTACGCGCAGGCCACCGGCAAGGTCGGGGTGTGCATGGCCACGAGCGGCCCCGGCGCCACCAACCTGGTCACCCCGATCGCCGACGCCTACATGGACTCGGTCCCGATGGTCGCGATCACCGGTCAGGTGGCCAGCGCCGCCATCGGCACCGACGCCTTCCAGGAAGCCGACATCTCCGGCATCACCATGCCGATCACGAAGCACAACTTCCTGGTCATCGACCCGAACGAGATCCCCAGGACGATCGTGGAGGCCTTCCACATCGCCTCGACGGGGCGTCCCGGGCCGGTGCTGGTCGACATCGCCAAGGACACGCTCCAGGCGAAGATGACCTTCGAGTGGCCGGTCGCGATGCAGCTGCCCGGTTACCGTCCGGTGACCCGGCCGCACTCCAAGCAGATCCGCGAGGCGGCGAAGCTGATCGCCGAGGCGAGGCGGCCCGTCCTCTACGTGGGCGGCGGCGTGCACCGGGCCGGGGCGTCGGGGGAGTTGCTGGAGTTCGCCGAGCTGACCGGCATCCCGGTGGTCACCACCCTGATGGCGCGGGGCACCTTCCCCGACAGCCACCCGCAGCACATGGGCATGCCCGGCATGCACGGCTCGGTCTCGGCGGTCGGCGCGCTGCAGAGGTCCGACCTGATCATCGGGCTCGGTGTCCGCTTCGACGACCGGGTCACCGGCCAGCTGTCCAGCTTCGCGCCGCACGCGAAGGTCGTCCACGCCGACATCGACCCGGCGGAGATCTCCAAGAACCGGCACGCGGACGTCCCGATCGTGGGCGACTGCAAGGAGGTCATCTCCGACCTGATCGCCGCGGTGCGCGGTGAGGGGCGCAAGGGCGACTACGCCGACTGGTGGACGGCGCTCAACGCCTACAAGGCGACCTATCCGCTGGGCTACACCGAGTTCGAGGACGGCTCCCTCGCGCCGCAGTACGTCATGGAGCGGCTGGGCGCGCTCGTCGGCCCGGACGCGATCTACACCGCCGGTGTCGGACAGCACCAGATGTGGGCCGCGCAGTTCATCGGCTACGAGAACCCCGGAACGTTCATCAACTCCGGCGGCGCGGGCACGATGGGCTTCGCCGTCCCGGCGGCGATGGGGGCCAAGATGGGCCGCCCCGACACCACGGTGTGGGCGATCGACGGCGACGGCTGCTTCCAGATGACCAACCAGGAGCTCGCCACCTGCACGATCGAGGGTGTGCCGATCAAGGTCGCGATCATCAACAACGGTAACCTTGGCATGGTCAGGCAGTGGCAGACGCTGTTCTACAACCAGCGTTACTCCAACACCGACCTGCAGACGGTCCGCCGCATCCCCGACTTCGTCAAGCTCGCCGAGGCCTACGGCTGCGTGGGACTGCGCTGCGAACGCCCCGAGGACGTGGACGCGACGATCAAGAAGGCCATGGAGATCAACGACGTGCCGGTGGTCGTCGACTTCGTGGTGCACCAGGACGCCATGGTGTGGCCGATGGTCGCGGCAGGGACCAGCAACGATGACATCAAGTTCGCGCGCGACATGGCGCCGGTCTGGGACAGCGAGGACTAGGCATGAGCAGGCACACGCTCTCCGTGCTGGTGGAGAACAAGCCCGGCGTGCTCGCGCGCGTCGCGGCGCTGTTCAGCCGCAGAGGGTTCAACATCGACTCGCTCGCGGTCGGTCCGACCGAGCACGCGGACATCTCCAGGATGACCATCGTGGTCAACGTCGCCGACCTGCCGCTGGAACAGGTCACCAAGCAGCTCAACAAGCTCGTCAACGTGCTGAAGATCGTGGAGCTCGACCCGGCGCAGTCGGTGCAGCGCGAGCTCACGCTGATCAAGGTGCGGGCCGACGCCGACAACAGGTCCAGCGTGCTGGAGCTGGTCAACCTGTTCCGGGCGCGCTGTGTCGACGTTTCCTCGGACGCGGTGACCATCGAGGTCACCGGCACTCCGGACAAGCTGCAGGCCTTCATCAAGGTGCTGGAGCCGTTCGGCATCAAGGAGCTCGTCCAGTCGGGCATGGTGGCCATCGGCCGCGGTGCCCGTTCCATCACCGACCGTTCTCTCCGGGCCCTGGACCGGACCGCGTAACGCGCACGAGAAACCCGAAAGGTTAAGCAAGTGACTGAGATCTTCTACGACGACCAGGCCGACCTGTCGATCATCCAGGGCCGGCACGTCGCCGTTCTGGGATACGGCAGCCAGGGCCACGCCCACGCGCTCTCGCTGCGCGACTCCGGCGTGGACGTGCGGGTCGGCCTGCCCGAGGGCTCCAAGAGCAGGGAGAAGGCGGAGGCCGACGGCCTGCGCGTGCTCACTCCCTCGGAGGCCGTCGAAGAGGCCGACCTGACCATGATCCTCGCGCCGGACCACATCCAGCGCCACCTGTACGCCGACCACGTGGCCCCGAACCTCGTCGAGGGCGACGCGCTCTTCTTCGGGCACGGCCTCAACATCCGCTACGGCCTCATCGAGGCGCCCGAGGGCGTGGACGTGGCCATGGTCGCTCCCAAGGGCCCCGGCCACCTGGTACGCCGCCAGTACACGGCGGGCCGCGGCGTGCCGTGTCTCGTCGCGGTCGAGAAGGACGCGAGCGGCAACGCCCTGGACCTCGCCCTGTCGTACGCCAAGGGCATCGGTGGCACCCGCGCCGGCGCGCTGAAGACGACCTTCAAGGAGGAGACCGAGACCGACCTGTTCGGTGAGCAGGCCGTGCTGTGCGGCGGCGTCTCCGAGCTGATCAAGGTCGGTTTCGAGACCCTGATCGAGGCGGGCTACCAGCCCGAGGTCGCCTACTTCGAGTGCCTGCACGAGATGAAGCTGATCGTCGACCTGATGTACGAGGGCGGCATCCACAAGATGTACTGGTCGGTCTCCGACACCGCCGAGTACGGCGGCTACTCCCGCGGCCCGCGCATCGTGACGCAGGAGACGAAGAAGGAGATGCAGCGCATCCTCGCCGAGATCCAGTCCGGCGAGTTCACCAAGGAGCTGGTGGACGAGTTCGACGGCGGCCAGAAGAAGTTCACCGCCTACCGCGACGAGCTGGCCGAGCACCCGATCGAGAAGACCGGCGCCAAGCTCCGCCCGATGATGAGCTGGCTCAAGTAGAGGTTCGGATGACGGCGTTCATGTGACGGCGCTCACGTGAACGCCGAGCCGAAAGCAGCGGCCCGTGCCCCTGGTGACGAGTTCTCGTCACCAGGGGCACGGGCCGTTTCACACCGGGTGCCTCGCGGTCCGGTTGTGCCTGATTCCTAGTGCTTGGCGAAGTTCTGGGTCCAGTAGATGCCCCGGGAGCTGTTCGCCACGCCCACGCCGAGGTGGGTGTAGGCGCAGTTCATGATGTTGGCCCGGTGCCCGGAGCTGTTCATCCAGGCGGTGACCACGTCGGCCGGGGTGCGCTGGCCCATCGCGATGTTCTCGGCCCAGGCGCGCATCGGGCTGAACCCGCTCGCCCTGATCCGGGCGGTCATGTCACGGCCGTCCTGCGAGGTGTGGCTGAAGTAGTTCTTGGCCGCCATGTCGTCCGAGTGGCCCTGCGCGGCCGAACGCAGCTGCGGGTCGGAGATGAGCGGGCCACAGCCGCCCTTCTGCCGCTCGACGTTGGTAAGGCGCACCACTTCCTCGGACAGGGAGGATCCCGGTGCGGAGCTGGGGGTGGGGGTGGGGGTGGGCTTGGTGGGGGTGGCGCTGGCCGACGGGGTCGGGGTCGGCCTGGGGGTGGTGGTAGTGGTCGGCGCGGGGGTGGGGGCCGGGGTGTCGGTGGGGGAGCAGCCGAGCCTGACGGGCTTGGAGCGGCCGCTGTTTCCCCGGTAGTCGGTGACGACGGCGTAGTAGACGCCGGGAGCGCAGCGCAGTCTCACCGTCACCCGTCCGTTGGTGCCCTTCCGGGACGCGCTCTTCACGATCGGGTCGGCCCCGGGAACGGCGCGCTTGACGCGGATGCGGACCAGGGCGGTGTCGTCGCAGCCGAGCCGCGCGGCGGAGGCCTGGATCCGTCCCGCCGCGGTGACGTACGGCTTGGCGGCGTACACGCGGCACTCGGCCTGCGGAGCGGACGCGGCGTGAGCCGTGGCGATCGGCGTGCTGATGGCCGCCAGACTCCCGAGGCAGAGCAGTGCCGCCCCTAGCGGTCTGCGCATGTCGGTTCCTCCGGTTGGTTAGACGCTGGATGGCCCCCGCATTCTGTCGGTGACAGATCCGTCTTGTCAGCAAATTCCGGACATTTACTGTGAGTCCCAGGTAAACCAGAGTGATCGCATAGGCGTCTGGGGCCGGTGGTGCTCCGGTCGACGTCAGGGACGCCCGAGAGATGAAATTTCCCTCTATGGGCCACCTGAGCTGGATATATGCCGCATGAAGGGAGGTGGTCCCGCGGGGGCGCCCGGGCCGGACGGCGGCTCCGTCGCCGGGCTCTCCCGGCCCGACAGGAGCCGAAATATTCTCATCTTCCGGCGATCACGAGGTTCCGGGGCCTACCGGACGCACACTCGCTGCGATTGAATGTGGCATGGTCTCCCCGGCGCCCTCACCGGCCGTCGTCACCGTGTCGCGCGGCGTGCGCGTCGGCTACGGTGTCGGCTCGATCTGCACCGCGACCTTCTCCACGGTCCCCGGATTGCTGCTGCTGTTCTACATGACGAACGTGCTCGCGGTTCCCGCGTGGATCGCCGGCATCGTGGTCTTCCTGCCCAAGCTCTGGGACATGTTCATCAACCCCTGGGTGGGCCAGCGCTCCGACCGGACGGTCTCCCGCTTCGGCGCCCGCCGTCCCTGGCTGCTCCTGGGCGCGGTCACCCTGCCGGTGACGTTCGCCCTCACCTTCGCGGGCCCCCCGCTCACCGGCCTGCCCGCCGCCCTGTACGTCGCCTTCTTCTACTTCCTCACCGCGACGGCCTACGCCTTCTACGAGGTCCCCTACAAGGCGATGCCCGCGGAGATGACCGACGACTACCACGAGCGTTCCTCGCTGCTGCAGTGGAAGATGGTCTTCGTCGGCCTGGGGATCCTGCTCTCCGGGGCGGTCGCGCCGGTGATCGCGGGCACCGAGGCATCCGGCTACCGGACCATGGGGCTGGTCATCGGTGCCGTGCTGCTGCTGTCGATGCTCGGCTCCTTCTTCGGCACGGCCCGCGCCCCGATGGTCGCGCGGGCCGAGACGGAGCCGTCGATCGCCGCCCAGTTCGCCGCCGCCCGCTCGAACACGACGTTCATGGTGCTGCTCGGCCTGAGCTGCGCCCAGATGTTCGCCGCCGGAGCCATGCTCGCCGGAGCGCCGTACTTCGCCACCTACACGCTGGGCGACCCGGCGGCGACCACCACGCTCTTCCTGTGCCTCGTCGGTCCGTTGCTGATCACCATGCCGCTCTGGGTCCGGCTGTCCAAGCGTTACGACAAGCGCGGCGCGATGCTCCTGGCGTCGGCGCTGTTCATGGTGGGCGCCGTCGGGATGGCCTTCGCCGGCCCGCTCGGCTGGGCGTACGCGCACGCGTGCGTGTTCCTCGTCGGCGTCGGCTACGCCGGGTTGCAGCTACTGCAGTTCTCGATGCTCTCCGACGTGATCGTCCACGACGCCCTGGTCACCGGCAAGCGCAGGGCCGGGGTGTTCACCGGGCTCTGGACGGCCGCCGAGACCGTGGTCTTCGCGTTCGGCGCGCTCGTGCTCGGCTGGCTGCTGGGCGCGACCGGATTCGTCGAGTCCGACCCCTCCACACCGGTCGCCCAGCCCGAGTCGGCGACCACGGCGGCACTGTACGGCTCGACGCTGCTGCCCGCGATCCTGATGGGGCTCAGCATCCTGCTGACCATGCGCTACACCCTGACGGCGGCGAAGATCAAGGAAGCCCAGGAGGCTCAGGAGGCCGGAGCGGCCGGTGTTCAGGAGGGCTGAGAGGCTCCCACCCAAAGCCCACCCGGAGTCTCGCACGGGCCCGGTCCGAGGACGGGGTGTGCGGCTCAGGACGGCCCGGACGCGGGTCTAGGGCGGAGATCAATCCGGGGGACGGCCGGGAGGTGGCCGGCCGGAGCGTCTAAGGCGTGATCATCAGGAAGCCGCAGTCGCCGAAGGAGACGACGTCGCCCGGCCGGACCTTGGCCGGGCCGACCAGGCGCCAGTCGTTCAGGCGGGTGCCGTTCAGCGAGCCGAGGTCGACGAGGACCCAGCCCTCCTCGTCACGGCGGAGCTCGGCGTGCACCCGGGAGACGGTCAGGTCGGCGAGGACCAGATCGCAGGACGACCCCCGGCCCACCACGTAGCGGGTCCTGCCGTCGCCGGGCAGCGCGAGCCGGGGCAGCCGCGGGCGCCGCCAGGCCGACTCCACCCGCTTGGTGAAGTCGGAGGCCGAGGCGACGGCCTCGGTGACCATGCGGCGAAACCGGCCGCGTTGCGGAAGATCGGCGACCAGATTGTCGAGCTCGCCCTGATTGCGTGCGCGCAGAGCCATGTCGACGCGGCCGAGGAAGGTGTCGTGCGACAGATGCCCCTCGACGGCACGGTCGCGCAGCTCGTTGATCGCGCGATCACGGTCCCCGTCGGAGGCACGGGCCGGGGGATGCGTCGAGCTCATCCTCCGAGTATCGGCCCCGAGGGCGGAGCCTGTCCAGAATATGCAGATCTCTTGCGCCATGAATACTGCGTATGCATACTCGGTATCCATGGCGATCCGACAGGGGCTTCTCGCCCTGCTGAGTCAGGGGCCTCGTTACGGCTACCAGTTGCGTGCCGAGTTCGAGGCGTCGACGGGGGCGACCTGGCCGCTCAACATCGGCCAGGTCTACACAACGCTCTCTCGCCTGGAACGCGACGGCCTGGTGAGCCCCGGCGAGCAGGACGAGCAGGGCCGGGTCGTCTACTCGATCACCGAGGCCGGTCTGGCCGAGATGGGGCGATGGTTCAGCACCCCCGTCGCCCAGTCGGACCGGCCTCGGGACGAGCTGGTCATCAAGCTCGCCCTGGCGGTCGCCGCCGCCACGGATGTGCGGCCGATCATCCAGGCCCAGCGCACCGCGACCATGCGTACGTTGCAGGCGTTCGTCCAGGCCAGGCGCGCGAGCACCGAGAACCCCGCACAGCGGCTGGTGCTCGACTCGATGATCTTCCAGGCCGAGGCCGAGCAACGCTGGCTCGACCACTGCGAGGCCGTGCTCACGGCCTCCCCCCGGCCGCGAATGCCCGCGGCCGCGGAACACCCGAACGCAGAGGTCCCGGACACGGAAGTCCCGGACGCGGGATCCCCGCGCGGGTGACCTCCCGAAGCGTTATCCCCAGACACAGGAGACGGACAGTTGACGCCCTTACCAGGACCACGACCACGACCGGAGACCCGCGCGCCGGGGGTATCCAGATGACCTTCGAACCGGTCGTCCGGCTCGCAGACGTGACCCGCACGCACGGCGACGGGCCGCAGAGCGTGACGGCGCTGCGCGGGGTGAGCCTCGACGTCGGCGCCGGAGAGCTTGTCGCGGTGATGGGCCCCTCGGGGGCAGGTAAGTCCACCCTGCTCAACCTCGCCGGGGGCCTCGACCTGCCCACCTCGGGCTCCGTGGTCGTGGAGGGCACGCCGCTGGCGAGCCTGCGGGCCGGGGAACTGGCCGGCCTCCGGCGCAGGCACGTGGGCTACGTCTTCCAGGACCTCAACCTGATCCCGTCGCTCACCGCGCTGGAGAACGTGACCCTCCCGCGCGAGTTGGACGGGATCGCCTTCAAAAACGCCCGCCGCGAGGCGATGGAGGTGCTCACCGAGGTCGGTCTGGACGAGATCGCCGACCGCTTCCCCGAAGAGATCTCCGGTGGCCAGCGCCAGCGGGTCGCCATCGCCCGCGCGCTGGTGGGGGAGCGGCGGCTGATCCTGGCCGACGAGCCCACCGGCGCGCTCGACACCCCGACCGGCGACGACATCCTCCAGCTCCTGCGCACCCGCTGCGACGCGGGAGCCGCCGCGCTGCTCGTCACCCACGAACCCCGCTACGCCGCTTGGGCCGACCGGGTGGTCTTCCTGCGCGACGGCGAGATCGCCGACTCCACCGAGGTTCCCATGGGGAGCGCTCGATGAGCACGCGAACGGACACCCGGCTGCGCGACGGGAGGAACACGTGAACGCCATGCTCGCCGCGTTACGGATCTCCCGCAGGGACGCCCTGCGGGCCAGAGGCCGCAGCGCGCTGATCATGCTGATGATCGGCCTGCCCGTTCTCGTCCTCACCGGTTTCCTGACCCTGGCCGAGACCGCCGACATCAACCCCCGCGAGGGCCTTGCCGCGGAACTCGGCACGGCCGACGTCCTGATCCGGGCCACCGGGGTACGAGGGGAGGTGAGGCAGGACATCAGGGGCCGAGCATGGTCGAGCAACGGGTCGCTCGGTGGTCCCACACGGCCCTGGACACAGGCCGAGGTGGGAGAGCTCCTCGAACCCGGGGGCCGGTTTCTCCCGGTGAACGAGGGAAGCGTCGACTACCAGGCCGCCGACGGCCGCGACCACGTGGGCGGGCGTGAGGTGGACCTGCGGGACCCTCTGACGGCGGGAATGTACCGCCTGGTCGAGGGCCGCTTCCCGGCCTCCACTCAGGAGATCGCGGTGACCCCGAAGATACTGGAGCGGGGAGCCCGCCTCGGTGCGAGGTTGGAGGTCACCCGGGCCGGGAAGCCGATGAGGGTCGTCGGCGTGGTCGAGCACCCGCACCGGTCCCGTAGTGCGGAGATCGTCGGACTCCCGGGCACCCTGCTCTTCGCCCAGCCGGGCACCCAGGGCACGAACTGGCTGGTCGACACCCCAGGACCGGTCACCGTGGCCGTCGTCCAGCGGTTGAACGCGGTCGGACTCGTGGTCCAGTCCCGCGCCGTCATCGAGAACCCGCCCGATCACAACTGGCTCACGCTTTCGGGCAATGAGAACCGGCCCGTGGCGATCGGACTCGCCGGGGTCATGATCGTGCTGGAGGTGGTGTTGCTCGCCGGTCCCGCCTTCGCGGTCGGCCTCCGCCGCCGCCGCAGGGAACTCGCGCTGATCGCCGCCCAGGGGGGCTCGCCGAGGCACTTGCGCCTGATCGTTCTCGCAGACGGTGTCGTTCTCGGCGGCGGGGCCGCGGCCCTCGGCCTGGTCCTCGGCGTGGGCCTGGCATCGCTCTCGGCCGCGCTGGAGGGCGGTCGGCTGATCGGCGCGGTCGGTCCCCTGGAGATTCCCTGGGTTCCGATCGCGAGCGTCTCCCTGCTCGGCGCGGTAAGCGGGATTGTCGCCGCTCTGGTGCCCGCGGTGCAGGCGGCACGCCAGGACGCGGCGGCTGTGCTCGGCGAGCGCCGGAGCACGGTGCGCGACCGGGTGGGCCGCCCGGTGCTGGGCCTGGTACTCCTCGCAGCCGGAGTCGCGGCGACCGTCCTGTCCATCAGGTACGACGTGGTCTGGGTCTTCGCCGCCGCGGTCCTCACCCAGTTGGGGCTGGTCGCGCTGGCGCCGAGGCTGGTCAGGAGCGCCGCCGCCCTGGCCACCCGGCTCCCGCTGCCCTTCCGGCTGGCCGCCCGCGACGCCTCCCGCCACCGTGGCCGCACCGCGTCCGCCGTCGCGGCGGTGATGACCGCCACGGCCACGGTCGTCGCGGTCGGCATCGCGGTGAACAGTGACTTCGCCCAGAACCGGGACGCCTTCCAGGCGGCCGTTCCGACAGGAACCACGACGATCGAGAGCAACGACCTCGACGACGATCGCTGGGCGAAGGTGAGGGCCGCTGTCGAGCGGATCCTGCCAGGGGTGCCCCTGATCGAAGGCATCAAGGTCCGGGACGTCGGAAACGTGGCAGGCAACCTGACGGTCCGGGAGACCGGCGAGAACCAGAGGGCGATCTTCTACGAAAACCTCCCGGTCGGGGACGAGCGGCTGCTGGTCCTCGTGCAGGGACGGCGCGACCCGGTGGCCTCGGCCGCGTTCGCCTCGGGAAAGGCGGTGGTGTTCGACCCGGAGCTGGTGCGGGACGGGAAACTCGTCATGACCCTGTACGCCTACCGAGGCCAAGCCCCGGAGCCTCGCGAGATCACCGTTCCCGCCGTCCTGGCCGAGGCCGCCGATCCCCGGCACGCCGTCGCGGTGCTGCCGATCATCGCCGTACGGAACGCCGGGCTGAAGACCGAGCCCCGCGTCCTGTACGTCGACCCGGCCGCACGCCGGCTCACCGAACGGCAGGGCGCTCAACTGGAGTGGGAGCTCGCCGGGGTGGTGCCCAGGGCTGACCTGCGCATCGCCGTCGAGCGCGGATTCCAAGGCGACGTCGCCCCCTGGACGTGGTTGCTCCTGGGCGCGGCGCTCGTCCTGGTGCTGGGCGGTACGTTCGTCGCCACCGGGCTCGCGGCGGCGGACATGCGGCCTGATCTGACCACGATGGCCGCCGTCGGGGCGCCGCCCGGCACGCGCAGACTGGTCGTCGCGGGGCAGGCCGGATTCATCTCGGGGCTCGGCGCGCTGATCGGCGCGGTGGCCGGTGCCGTGACGGGAGTCGCCGCGACCTGGCCCATGACGACCCCGATGTACGAGGTCTCCTTGAGCCGGGTCGGTGAGTTCCCGTCTCTCCCGCTGGGGACGCCGACGCTCGAGATCCCCTGGCTCCTCCTGACGACCGTGGTGATCGGCTTGCCGGTGCTGGCGGCTCTGCTGGCGGGGGTGTTCACTCGTCCGAGGGTGACCCTGACTCGCAGGACCGGCTAGCGCCTCCTATGGTCTCTCGCCGGTCTCGACCCGCGGGACCGGCGAACACGCGGTGTCCCGCGGCTCCGGAGTCAGTCGGTGACGTCGGCGCAGACCACGTGGGCGCCCAGCTCGACCATCCGCTGCTCGCTGCGCGCGTCGGCGACCCTCGCCATCAGGATCGGCGCCTCGCTCGCGGCGAGCTGTGGCAACCTGGCGCGCACCCCGCGATGGATGTCCCTGACCACGTCCTCGGCCGCCGACATGTGGACCTTCACATGCAGCATGATCCCCGGGGCGCCCGAGGAGGTACTGGCCTCGGAGATCCACACGTGGTGGACGAGCGGGTAGTCGACGAGCAGGTGTGAGATCGCGGCACGCAGCGCGGGCAGGATCGGGTGGTCGCACCGGCGGTATCCCGGGTCCACCATCTGCATCGGGCCCGACAGGTGCGGGCGGGGCGCCGGGATCCACGGCTGGGAGGGCGCTGCCGGCACCGGCGTTCTCTGCGGGCGCGCGGGCGCGGGACGCGAGACCGTGGCCATCGCCCCGGTTGCGTACGCCGTCGGCGCCGCGCTCGACAGCGCGGGCGTGGGGCCGCTGCGCGTCGAGAGCAGGTAGCGCTGGAGGTCCTCGATCGGCACGGCCGCGGCCGCCGGACCCGCCGCGTCGATCACGATCTCCCGCACGCCGGTGACGCGTTGGATGTCGAGGATGGTGTCGGCGTCGCACGCCGACAGCGAGTGGCTGCCGCGGTGCCGCGCGTAGGTGTCCGCCGAGGTGTATCCGAGCAGGACACGATCACCGGCCTGGGTCGTGCCGAGCACGACGGAGCGGTCGGGTCGCACGGCAACCAGGAGTCCCCATTCGGCCAGCGCCGCGAGCAGCCGGTGCGGGTCGCCGTGCTGCGCGAGTACGTTGCCGAGAGCGGGGTTCCCGATGCTCATATGAGGAACGATAGGTAGTGGACCACGGCTTATCAGGGTAATAGCGAAGTTTTCTTGGGATCAAGACCAACTTGAATTTTGGTGCATGAGATCTGTCAAGGACGGGTAATCGCCTCGTGGGTCGCGAGATCCCCTCACGTCCCACCCGTCTCCGGAGCCTCTCCGAGGGGTTTCCCGGCGGCGCGAAGCGTCTCGGATCGCGGGACACTCGTGAACGCGTTCACAAGCGCCGATAGACTACGTGAGGTCCGTGCACCCCTCACCGTCTAGTAAGGATCCAGCCTGTGAACAAGCCCGTCGTACTGGTCGCTGAGGAACTTTCCGAGGCTGGTCTCGCGGTTCTGGGCGCGGACTTCGAAGTCCGCCACACCGACGGCGCCGACCGCGCCCAGTTCCTGCCCGCCCTCGCCGACGTGGACGCGCTCATCGTGCGCAGCGCCACGCAGGTCGACGCCGAGGCGATCGCCAACGCTCCCAGGCTCCGCGTCGTCGCCCGCGCGGGCGTCGGCCTGGACAACGTCGATGTGGAGGCCGCCACCAAGGCCGGTGTCATGGTCGTCAACGCGCCGACCTCCAACATCACCAGCGCCGCCGAGCACACCGTCGCCCTCATCCTCGCCTCCGCACGCAACGTCGCCCAGGCGCACTCCGCGCTCAAGGGAGGCGAGTGGAAGCGCTCGAAGTACACCGGGGTGGAGCTCGACGAGAAGGTCGTCGCGATCCTCGGCCTCGGCAAGATCGGCCAGCTGGTCGCGCAGCGCCTCCAGCCGTTCGGCGTCGAACTGATCGCCTACGACCCCTACCTGCAGCCGGCCCGCGCCGCGCAGATGGG
The DNA here is from genome assembly GCF_040299985.1 of Streptosporangium sp. NPDC000563. Taxonomy (NCBI): domain Bacteria; kingdom Bacillati; phylum Actinomycetota; class Actinomycetes; order Streptosporangiales; family Streptosporangiaceae; genus Streptosporangium; species Streptosporangium sp. NPDC000563. The sequence continues at coordinate 182,787 of NZ_JBEPDA010000013.1, forward strand.
CGTCCGGCTGGTCTCGCTCGAGGAGGCCCTGAGCGAGGCCGACTTCATCACGGTGCACCTGCCCAAGTCCAAGGAGACCATCGGTCTCATCGGCGACAGGGAGCTCCACGCGGTCAAGCCGAACGTGCGCCTCATCAACGTCGCCCGGGGCGGCATCATCGACGAGAACGCCCTCTACTCCGCGATCAAGGAGGGCCGCGTCGCCGGCGCCGGCATCGACGTGTTCCCCAAGGAGCCGGTCACCGACAGCCCGCTCTTCGAGCTCGACCAGGTCGTCGTCACCCCGCACCTGGGCGCCTCCACCCACGAGGCCCAGGAGAAGGCGGGCACCCAGGTCGCACGCAGCGTGAAGCTCGCCCTCGCCGGGGAGTTCGTGCCGGACGCGGTCAACGTCCAAGGCGGTGCCGTCGCCGAGGACGTCAAGCCGGGTCTGCCGCTCGCCGAGAAGCTCGGCCGGGTGTTCACCGCCCTCGCGGGCGAGGTCGCCACCAAGCTCGACGTCGAGGTGCGCGGTGAGATCGCCTCCCACGACGTCCGCGTGCTGGAGCTGGCCGCGCTCAAGGGCGTCTTCACCGACGTGGTCGAGGACTCGGTCACCTACGTCAACGCCCCGCTGCTGGCCAAGGACCGGGGGGTGTCGGTCGAGCTGGTCACCAGCTCCGAGAGCCCCGACTGGCGCAACGTCGTGACGGTCCGCGGCGTCCTCGCCGACGGCCGCACGGTCTCGGTCTCCGGCACCCTGTCCGGGCCGAGGCAGATCACGAAGATCGTCGAGGTCAACGGCTACCAGATGGAGATCGAGCCCACCGACCACCTGTCGTTCTTCACCTACACCGACCGTCCCGGCATCGTCGGCGTGGTCGGCCGTATTCTCGGCGACCACTCGATCAACATCGCCTCGATGCAGGTGGCCCGGGACGCCAAGGGCGGCAAGGCGCTGATCGCCCTCACCGTCGACACCGCGATCCCGGCCGAGGTGATCGACCAGATCGGCGCGGAGATCGGCGCCGACAGCGGCCGCTCGGCCGACCTGGCCGACTAGCCCCGTTTCCCGCGCGTGCCGCGTCGTCGCGGGTCGGTGGCCCTTCCCGATCCAGGACGACATGCGATCACCCAGGACCGATCGGGGGACGTACGGGAAACACGGCCGTGGTCCACCGATGTGGCCGCCGCCCCGATGACCGGGGCGGCGGCCACATCTCGTCTCAGCATGTGAGAAGTGTGTACGCCGGGCGAGACGGCGTTTCCGTGGGCAGGTAGCCTGGAATGAAATGCGCCAGGTTCTCGTAATTCCTACCTGCCGCGGCGAGGCCTGACAGGGGCAGGCCGGCGACTCGCCGCGGTGTCGTGGCGCTTGCCGGCTCCAAGCCCCCGTCGCCGGTCCGTGATCCGGACCCTCGACATCAGGCCTGGTCGGAGTCCCGACCGGAGACTTGACCACCTTCCTTGCTCGCGTGCGACCGAGACGAGATTCGCCATGTACGACATGTATCCCTGGAACCGTCCCGAGGAGACAGAGGACGAGGCCACCGACGCGCTCCAGACCGCTCTGGACCGCAGGGACAACGGTGGTGCCCCCACCCGCTGAACCCGTTCTCGCCGCCACCGGGGCCTCCACGGCCTCCCGGCGGCGATCCGCCGGCGTGTCTCATCCGCCGGGCACGACTTCGGTCGCGAGCTCGACCCGCTTGGCGAGCTGGACCCCCTGCGGGTCGGGGCGGACCGCGCCGACGAAGGAGGCGCGGCGCCAGGAGCTGAGCTTCTCCTCCTTGACGACGTCGCCGCTTTGCGGGGCGTGAACCATGTAGCCGGGCTTTGTGATCATGCCGACGTGGCCGAGGCCGCTGAAGAAGGCCAGGTCACCGGCTCTGAGGTCCTTCCAGGCGATCTTCTTGGAGAAGGCGGCGTACTGGTCGTAGGTGACGCGGGGGAGTTTGATCCCGGCGGCGCCGTAGGCGCGGAGCATCAGGCCGGAGCAGTCGAAGCCGCCGTTGCCGGTGCCGCCCCAGACGTAGGGCGTTCCGCGCTTGGACATGGCCCACTGCACGGCCTTCTGCCAGGCGGGCCTGACGTCCATCGCCTTCAGCGTTTCCTTCAGCGTGGGGGTTTTGAGCGCCGCGGGCCCGGGGGCGGGGGGCGGGGAGGCGGCCAGGGCGGCGGTCGAGGTCGCGCACACCGCGGCGCCGGCGAGGATCAGGGAGGCGGAGATGGACAGGACGCGGGGGAGAACTGTGCCGGACAGGATGATTCCTTCCATAAGGCCGGCCGGGTGAGCTGTCGGGCTCGGGCGTGGAGGCCGCCCTACGGCGCGAGAACGCGCTGATTCGCCCCAAGGGATCCGCCTGATGACGACCGGGAACGCGCTCCGGGGGAGGGGCGGTGTTCTCGGGGGTGCGGTAGATCCCGTAAAGAGTGGTTCCCCGGCTCCGTGCGGGCCCGGTAAGGGGATGGCCCGTACGGATTAGGCAGTGATGTGAATGGGAGGACCATAACGAAACCTCCCTAAACGGTCAATAGGGAGCAAAAAAGGACAAAACGATCAGAGGGTCTGTCGTGCGAACACGTCCGCAGAATGAGACCGGTGTTCAATCGCCGAGACGGACCGGTAAGGTGCCTGCATGGATTCGCGTAACATTCGCCTGGCGGTCATCCCCGGGGACGGAATCGGAGTCGAGGTCGTCGCCGAAGGGCTGAAGGTCCTCGAAGCGGTCGGTACGAAGGTGGAGACCACCACCTACGACCTCGGCGCCAAGCGCTACCACGAAACCGGCGAGACCCTGCCGGACCCGGTCCTCGACGAACTGCGCGGATACGACGCGATCCTGCTCGGCGCGGTCGGCGACCCCAGCGTGCCCCCGGGCATCCTGGAGCGCGACCTGCTGCTCAAGCTCCGCTTCCAGCTCGACCACTACGTGAACCTGCGCCCGGTCAAGCTCTTCCCCGGCGTCGAGACGCCGCTGGGCGGATCCCGCCCCGAGGACATCGACATGATCGTCGTCCGCGAGGGCACCGAGGGCCCGTACGCCGGAGCGGGTGGCGTCATGCGCAGGGGCACGCCGCACGAGATCGCCACCCAGGAGTCGCTGAACACCGCCTACGGCGTCGAGCGCGTCGTGCGTTACGCCTTCGACAAGGCGCTCGGCCGCCCCCGCAAAAAGCTGACGCTGGTCCACAAGACCAACGTGCTCACCTACGCCGGCGACCTCTGGGCCCGCACCTTCGACCGCGTCGGCCTGGAATATCCCGAGGTCCAGACCGACTACTGCCACGTCGACGCGGCCTCGATGTTCTTCGTCAGCCAGCCGGAGCGCTTCGACGTGATCGTCACCGACAACCTCTTCGGTGACATCCTCACCGACATCGGCGCGGCGATCGCCGGCGGCATCGGCCTGGCGGCGAGCGGCAACGTCAACCCCGACCGCACCGCGCCGAGCATGTTCGAGCCGGTTCACGGCAGCGCCCCCGACATCGCGGGCCAGGGCAAGGCCGACCCGACCGCCACGATCCTGTCGGTCGCCATGCTCCTCGACCACCTCGGTATGGCCGCCGAGGCCACCAGGGTCGAGCAGGCCGTCGCCGACGACCTGGTCGAGCGGACGGCCGGCCGGGCCGGCCGGACCACCCACGAGATCGGCGACGACATCACCGCCCGAGTAGCCGGCTGAGGAAGCCGCCTCCCTCGACCCCGACGCGCCTGGCGGCTCACCTGAGCCGCCAGGCGCGTTTTTGTTTCTCCAGCACTGCCGGTTTTCGGCATGGATGGAGTAGTTTCCCGTTACCCGGTCCGACGCAGAATGGACCCAAGGGTAAGCCAGACCTCAAGAGAAGGATCCGTGCGATGACCACCGCTCAGAAGCTCAGCTTCGACGTGCAGCTCTCCGACCACGCTCGCACCGCGGCAGAGCGCGAGCAGGTAATGGCGAGTCCCGGGTTCGGTCAGGTCTTCACCGACCACATGATCTCGATCGACTACACCGAGGGTGAGGGCTGGCACGACGCCAGGCTCATGCCGTACGGCCCGCTCAGCCTCGACCCCGCGACGTCGGTCTTCCACTACGCGCAGGAGCTTTTCGAAGGGCTCAAGGCCTACCGCCAGGAGAACGGCGCGATCGTGGCCTTCCGGCCGGAGGCGAACGCCGCCCGCTTCAACAGCTCCGCGCTGCGGATGGCCATGCCCGAACTGCCCGAGGAGACGTTCGTCGAGTCGCTGGAGCTGCTCGTCCAGACCGACCGCGAGTGGGTCCCGACCACGCCGGGGCACAGCCTCTATCTGCGCCCCTTCATGATCGCCACGCAGCCGGCGCTCGGCGTCAACTACCCGTCCAGGAGCTACAAGTACATGGTCATCGCCTCTCCGGCGGCGGCCTACTTCGGAGGCGGGCAGGCCGTGACGGTCTGGCTCTCCACCGAGTACACCCGCGCGGCCCCCGGCGGCACCGGCTTCGCCAAGTGCGGCGGCAACTACGCGGCGGCCTTCGTCGCCCAGCGCCAGGCCGTCGAGCAGGGCTGCGACCAGGTGGTCTGGCTGGATGCGGGCGAGCACCGCTACGTCGAGGAGATGGGCGGGATGAACCTGTTCTTCGTCTACGGAGACCGCCTGCTCACCCCGGCGCTCACCGGCACCCTCCTGCCCGGCATCACCCGTGACTCGATCCTCTCCCTCGCCTCCGACCTCGGCCTCCAGGCCGAGGAGGGGCGCCTGTCGGTCGAGGAGTGGCAGCAGGGCTGCGAGACGGGCGAGCTCACCGAGGTCTTCGCCTGCGGCACCGCCGCGGTCGTCACCCCGGTCGGCTCGGTCAAGGGCGCCGACCGCGCCTGGACGATCGGCGACGGCACCCAGGGGCCCGTCACCTCGAAGATCCGCGAGGAGCTCGTGGGGATCCAGTACGGGACCCGTCCCGACCCGCACAGCTGGGTCCACAAGATCTGCTGACCGCCTTCCACCGACGTCGAGGGCGACGGAGCGTATGGCTGGGTCCACACGATCCGTTGCCCGCGTTTTCCACACGCGTCGTGTCGTCGCGGGTCAGCGGCCGTGTCCGATCCGGTGCGACGAGTGATCACTTCAGGTTGATCGAGGTCGCGCGCGGAGTGCAGGGCCGATCCCGTGCGGGAGAGGCCCGGTCGAGGCGTCCGGGGATCCCCGCTCGGCGGGGGCTCCGGCCTCCCGCCCCGGCCGGGCCTCCCGCCGAGTGGGCCTACCCTTCGGTCAGCTTGCCGGTGTCGATCGTGAGGTTCCAGGGAGCGGGGAGCTCAAGGGGCTCTCCAAGGGTCACCTGGTGTTGCCGCTGGTAGCCCCTCTCCCCGGGATGGCTGAGGAGCCGGGCGAGATTCTGGGTGGCGTCGATCACCAGATAGAGCGGAACCCCGGCGATCGCGCAGTTTTCCGGTTTGGTGACGTGGTCGTCGCTCCGACTACTGGGGGAGACCACCTCCACGACGAGCAGCGTCTCCTCCGCATAGACGTTCTCCTCGTCCCACATGCGGGGAGACTTCGGCAGGACAAGGAGATCGGGCCGATAACGATCTTTCTGGACGCCCAGGAAGAGCTTGACGTCGTATACGGGATGCCAGCCCTGTTCCGTGGCGAACGGGATGAGCTGGATCAACAACTGCAGGATGCTCTTGGCGTGGTTGAGTGTGGGCAACTCCCTCACCACGATCCGGCCGTTGATGATCTCGACCTTACGGTCGGGCCACTGGTCGCAGGTCCTCTGGTAGTGCGCTTCGAGCTCCTGATGGTTGGTGGACACGGGCTTCGCCTCGCGGCGTTCCAGGGTCTTGGCCATGAGGTCATCCTTCCCTCCGCGCGGGTGGGCGCAACGTGTTTGTCACATCGCTTACAGTAATCGGAAAGGTTTTCCTTCGCCCGCGATTCGGGAAAGTTTTCGTCAGTGCTTTCGAATCATGGTGAGGCCGTCGGCGATGGGAAGCATGATCGAGGTGACCCGCTCGTCGGCGCTCACCATGTCGTTGAACTCGCGGATGTGCCGCACGGTCTCGTCGTCCCTGGTGGGGTCGGCGACGTGCCCGCTCCACAGGGTGTTGTCGACGAGGATCACCCCGCCGGGGGCCAGGCGCGACATGAGGATCTCGTAGTAGACGGGATAGTTGACCTTGTCGGCGTCGATGAACGCCAGGTCGACGGCCGGGTGTTCGGGAAGCTCGCGCAGCCGCTCGGCCGCGGGCCCGATCCTCAGCTCGATGCGGTCGGCGACCTGCGCTTTCTCCCAGTAACTCCGGGCGACCGCCGTCCACTCCTCGCTCACGTCGAAGCAGGTGAGCCCGCCGCCGGGAGCGAGCCCTCTGGCGAGGCAGATGGAGGAGTAGCCGGTGAAGGTGCCCACCTCCACCGCGTTCCTGGCGCCGCAGAGCTGGGCGATCATGGTAAGGAAACGCCCCTGGTCGGGGGAGATCTGCATGGACGCGTTGTCGCCGGTCAGCTCGCGGGTCTCGACGGCGAGGGCGTCGAGGACGTCGTCGGGCTGGCTGGTGTGCGCGAGCAGATACTGCCCCACGGTGGGGTCGAGATAAGTCGCCTTCATGGGGCCCATTCTCGCCGGTGCCGGACGGCGACGGGGGTGATTCCAGGCCGTGTCCCGGGCCGTTCGGGCACGCCGCGGATCTCGGATCCTGAGATCGATGTGTCAGATGGTGTCGGCGTGTGGCAGACTCCGAAGCATCATGTTCTACGGTCTGCTCATTATCGGCAGGCGCGCCGGCTGAAAAGGGACACCGCCGGCGCGCAGACCTCTCACGTCCGTGAGGGGTCATTTTTGTTTCCAGAAGCCGAACGAGCGCGCGGCGAATCATCGAACCGCGAAGGAGATTGACATGGCCGACGATCGTTTCCACGTGTACGACACGACTCTCCGTGACGGTGCCCAGCAGGAGGGGCTCAACCTCACGGTGGCCGACAAACTGGCCATCGCGCGTCACCTGGACGGTCTGGGCGTCGGCTTCATCGAGGGAGGCTGGCCGGGAGCCAACCCCAAGGACACGGAATTCTTCAGGCGCGCTCAAACAGAGCTCGACCTGAAGCACGCGCAGCTCGCCGCGTTCGGCGCGACCCGCCGGGCAGGTGTGAAGGCAGCCGACGACCCATTGGTGGCCGCGCTGCGCGAATCCGGCGCGCCGGTCGTAACCCTTGTCGCCAAGAGTCACGACCGGCACGTGGAGCTGGCCCTCCGCACGACCCTTCAGGAGAACCTCGCGATGATCCGCGACACGGTCTCCCACCTTCGTGCGGAGGGCCAGAGAGTCTTCCTCGACGCGGAACACTTCTTCGACGGTTACAAGTCCAACCCCGACTACGCGCTGGAGGTCCTGCGCACCGCGGCCGAGGCGGGAGCCTCGGTCATCGCGCTGTGCGACACCAACGGGGGCATGCTCCCCGACGAGCTGGCCGAGGTGGTGCACGCGGCCGTCGGGACGTCGGCGAGGATCGGCATCCACTGCCACGACGACACCGGCTGCGCGGTCGCCAACTCGCTGGCCGCGGTCAAGGCGGGCGCCACCCACGTGCAGGGCTGCGCCAACGGCTACGGCGAGCGGTCGGGCAACGCCAACCTCTTCACCGTGGTGGCGAACCTGCAGCTCAAGCGGGGATTCGACCTCGTGCCGAAGGAGGCGCTGGCCGACATGACCAGGATCGCCCACGCGATCACCGAGGTCACCAACGTCACCCCCAACTCCCACGCTCCCTACGTGGGCGTCTCCGCCTTCGCGCACAAGGCCGGGCTGCACGCCAGCGCGATCAAGGTCGATCCCAACCTCTACCAGCACATCGACCCCGCCGAGGTCGGCAACGACATGCGCATGCTCGTCTCCGACATGGCCGGGCGCGCCTCGGTCGAGCTCAAGGGGCGCGAGCTGGGTTACGAGCTGTCCTCCGACACCTCACGGGAGCTGGTGAACCGGGTCAAGGAGATGGAGTCGAAGGGCTACACCTTCGAGGCCGCCGACGCCTCCTTCGAGCTCCTGTTGCGCGACACCGTCGCGGGCGAGAGCAGGCGCCACTTCCAGGTCGAGTCCTGGAGGGTGATCGTCGAGCGGGCGCGAGGCGGCGAGGTCGTGAGCGAGGCCACCGTGAAGCTGCACGCCAAGGGGGAGCGGATCATCGCCACCGGTGAGGGCAACGGCCCGGTCAACGCCCTCGACCGGGCCGTGCGGCTGGGCCTGGAGCGGCTCTACCCCGAGCTGGCGGGGGTCGAGCTGATCGACTTCAAGGTGCGGATCCTGGAGGGTACGCACGGCACCGACGCCGTCACGCGCGTGCTGATCACCTCCAGCGACGCGGCCGGGGAGTGGTCCACGGTCGGCGTCGACGAGAACATCATCGAGGCCTCCTGGCAGGCGCTTGAGCAGGCGGTGACCTTCGGGCTCCTGCGCGCGGGCCACGCCGTCTGACAGCCGCCCCGCCACAGCCCTGGGGGGCGGCGGGCGCTGTCGGGAAAGGGCCGCCGGGAGACCTCCTCACGGTGAACGGGCGGGTGCCGGGAGGCACCCGCCCGTGTCGTCTCCGGCGAGGAGAGCCGTCAGGCTCGGCGGGAAGGCCGCCGGAGAGGACTCTTCTCGGGCGGGGGAGACCGTCAGGAGAGGTCGGCGCCGCGCACGCGGAAGCTCACCTGGCCCTCAGAGGTCTCCAGGCTGACCTTGCCGCCCGAGCAGGAGAGCGACGGACTGCCGGTGCCGGGCACCACCACGGTCAGCACGGCGTCGCCCGAGGCGGGCGAGACGACCGCGGGGGCGGGGTGCTTCAGCAGGTAGGAGGAGGAGACCCAGCCCTGGTAGGGGTTCTTCTGACCCTGGACCACCTTCAGTCCCGAGACCGGCTTGCAGGACGGCATCGAGACCTGGACGAGCGTCGCCTTCCAGCCCGTCTTGTCCTTCACCACGACCTGGCCGCCGCTGCTGGAGACGGTGGACAGTTCGTGGGAGAAGTGCCAGATGTTGCGGACCTTCGAGCCCTTGGGAACCGTGTCCAGCACGGCCATCACGTCCTCGCGGTGGTTGACGAGCACCGAGCGGGTCCTGGGCACGCCGTAGGCCCTGTCGGTGAGCCGGTAACTCTGCCGGTCGGAGCCGATCGAGGACCTGCTCAGCGCGGTGGCGGTCTTGCCGCGGAATCTCGCCCCGGCCACCATCGAGGTGTTGTGGGCCTCGGGGGACATCGTCCAGTGGCGGTAGCCGCTGTTCTCGTAGGAGTCGAAGCCGGCGTCGACCAGGACGTTACGGCCCTGGGCGTAGTAGGTCACGCCCAGGTGGTCCTCGTGGCCGTGATACTTCATGCCGGGCCCGAAGCGGATGGAGTAGAACGCCGACTCGGGCTTGTCCCAGGCGGTGCGCCCGTAGACGTAGCCGCCCCGGAACACCCGTACGGCCTGCTTCGGGTGGCTGTAGCCGACCGGCCGCACGTCCGCGCCGCCGTCACCGATCGGGACCATGAACCCGTCGGGCTGGGTGGAGTGGGAGATGAAGTCCTCCAGCGACTTCCAGCGCCTGGAGATGTCGGCGGGCACCTTCCGCTTGCAGGCCCTGATGTCGTCCATCGCGACCTTCAGGCGGTCGTAGACGTAGAGCGCGTAGCGCGGGGCCTGCTCGCGCAGCGCGCCCTGGGAGTCGACGTCGAGCTTCACGGTCTCGGTGAGCCGCCTGATCGCGAGGCTGGACCACTGGTCACGGCCGTAGCGGCAGCCGATGCCGAGCAGCGCGATGTCCTGGTCGATCCCGTGGTTGTGGCCCTTCTCGTACAGCTTGGGGTCGGAGAGCATCTTCGCGTGCTCGGCCAGGCTGCCGGAGAGCCACGACCCGCCGACGTGCTTGCTGAGGCAGACCAGGGCGGGGGCGCGCAGCGCGATCGGGTGCTCCTGCCAGGCGTACGGGCTGGTCTTCGCGCCGCCGCGGGGGTTGTCCGCCACCCAGTCCTTCGCGATCTCGACGGCCCGCGCCAGGTAGGCCTCGTTGCCGTTCGTCTCGTAGTCGGCGACGAGACGGCCCATCCAGCGCAGCGAGTGGAAGACCATGCTCCACGAGCGGTTGCGGTAGGGATCGGTGCGCCAGTTGACGTCCTTGCCGATCTTCACCGGGTCCAGGGCGAGAAAGGCGAGCTCGCCGTTCATGATGTCCGCCCCCGTCGGGGTGGCGGGGAGCCAGTCGCCCTGGCACTCGGTGGTGCGTTTCGCCTCCCTCGCCTCCGCGGTACCGGCTGTGACGCCGCAGGTCATCAGGAGGATGAGGGAGAGAGCGAGTGCTTGTGTGCGGCGGCGCACGCCAGTTCCTTCCGGGCCGAACGGGGGAGGTGGATCATGCTTCCGAATCCCACCAAACCGGTCAAGCTGGGGTGGTCGCTTCCGGAACATCGTTAGCAACTAGATGCGGGTCTCCCAGTTTCCTCACAGCCGTCACGCGATTCACAGAGGTCACAGCGTTGGCCGGTCGGTGCGGTCGGTGCGGTCGGTGCCGCTCGTGTCGCCGCGCCGCGTCGGGTGTCGCCTGCGCCGCTCCTCACCCTCACGGTACGGGCGGTGAACCCACACTCGTACCGTGGCGTGATTCCATCGGTCGATGGCCCTGCGACCACTCGCGCGGGTCCTCGCGTTTCGGCAGGCTCGGGGCATGAGACTCGCCGACATCGTCATCCCCGGCACACCGGCCGCACGTGGCGCGCTGGAGGTGGCGACCGCCTACTGTTCGCCCGCCCTGCTCAACCACTCCGTCCGCGCCTACCTGTGGGCGGCGGCCTACGGCGCGATGAACGGCATCGCCTTCGACGACGAACTGCTGTACGTCGCCTCGATGATGCACGACATCGGCCTCGTGAGGGAGTTCGACAGCCACACCGTGCCGTTCGAGGAGGCGGGGGGCCACGTCGCGTGGGTCTTCGCCGCCGGGGCGGGGTGGCCCGTGGAGCGCCGCGTACGCGCGTCGGAGATCGTCGTACGCCACATGTGGGACAAGGTCGACCCCGAGCAGGACCCCGAGGGACATCTTCTCGAACTGTCCACCGGGCTCGACATCTCCGGGCGGGGAGTGGAGAACTTCCCCGCGGAGCTCCGCGCCGAGGTGCTGGAACGCCACCCCCGGCTGGGCATCGGCCCGGAGTTCACCGCGTGCTTCGTCGACCAGGCCGCGCGCAAGCCGGACAGCCTGGCCGGGCGATTCGTCCGCGCGGGGGTCGCCGAGCGCATCGCCGCCAACCCCCTTGACCACTGAGGACTCCCCGCCGGTCCCCTGAGTCCCCCGTCCGAGCCGCTGAAGAACTTCCGGTTCAAGGGCGGCCGGAGGGCTTCTTCGCCCGAACCGCTGAGGTGCTCCGGACTCGGGCCGGTCAGGGGCGCCCCGAACCGTCCGAGGGGACCGCTGAGGACTCCCCGCCGGGAGTCCTCCTCGCCCCCCGTCAGGCTCCCGGTGCGGGACCGGTGCTCTGGACGACCTCGAAGGACCACAGCTCGGCTCCGGTGGCGGCCGGCCCCTGCCCGTGGCCGTGTCCCTGGGCCGGACCCGCGCCCTGGCCGTGCCCGTGTCCCTGGGCCGTGCCGGGGGCGTCGCCCTGCCCCGCTCCCTCGCCCGCCTCGGCGGCGGCCTGGGCGTGGCCCCGCTGGAAGGCCTGGCTCTCGGTCCAGCGTTTGAAGTCCTCCTCGGAGCGCCAGCGGGTGTAGACCAGGTACCGGTCGCCGCCGTCCACGGGGCGAAGCAGCTCGAACCACTCGAATCCGTCCGCGGACTCGACGATCCCCGCCCGCCCGGAGAAGCGGCGTTCCAGCTGCTCGCGCATCTCCTCGGGCACCGTCAGCACGTTTATCTTCACGACCGAAGGCACATCGTCTCCTCGAAGCGTTGGTTTCGCCGATCACTCTATGATCGGCGCTCCGTCACGTGGGTCAGACGACGGTCCTTGAGCGGCGCGGCGCGTTCTCCAGGCTCACCCGGGCGACGGTGGGCATGTGCTCGGTCTCCAGGGCCTGGCGCATGTGCGGGATGACCACCCCGCCCAGCTGCTCGCGGACCGCGCTCATCGGCGCGTCCTCGGCGACCGTCATCCGCATTCGTACGGCCGGGTGCTCGCTCGTACCGACCATGGCGGCGGTGGCGTTGATGATCGCGGGGTGCGTGCCCGCCTCGGCGGCCGCCGCGTCGGTCACGCTGCCCGTGTCGACCTCGGTCACCCCGCCGGGACCGCCGTCCAGCCGCATGCCGCCCAGCTTCCCGCGGCGTCCCTGCGCGAACAGCCAGTGCAGGCCGAACAGTGCGAGCACGATGCCCGCCGCCGCGATCAGCCACCACATCCACGGGTCGTAGGTGGCGAACGGCTGGCGTACCAGGCTGTCCACGAGCGGGCTGTCCGCGGGGGCCACCGTCCGCGGAAACGCTCCCGCGCCCCGTGCGATCGCGAGGGCACTGAGGACCATCAGCGCCAGTCCCACGATCAGCAGTCCCAACCGGTTACCCCGGGCGGTCTTGTCGTCCATGAGGCTCACTTCTCTCGCAGATGCACGTGGACGGGATACTTCCAGACGGGGGAGAGCGCGGTGATCCGCATGTTCACGGCCTCCCGTACGGCGTCGGCCAGCCCGCGGGTGTCCCGCATGCCGCTGTCGGCCGCGACGTGCACGGCCTTCCCGTGCAGCCGTACCCGGGCATGCTCGATCCCCTGCACCTGTTCGGCCGCGTGAGCCAGCGACCGGGCGAAGCCCCGGCGCCGCATGCCGATGACCAGATCCTTGTCCCCGGTCCTCACCGGGATCAGCGTGGGCCTCCCGGGGATGATCGCGAGCAGCACCAGCAGCAGGCCGAGCAGGCCGACCAGGCCCGCGCCCGCCATCATTCGCGGGTCGCTCCACGGTGTCGACGTCGCCCAGGCCAGGATCCGGTCGTACGGCACCAGGCGGAGTGGGCGGCCCAGCAGCGCGGAGACGACCTCCAGCGCGAGGAGGAGGCCGATCACGGTCATCAGGACGGCCGTGATGACCGAGGGGAGCACCCGGCGCGGGCGGAAGGCCCTGATCGCCGCGCGGTCCGCGGAGGAGTTCTTCGCCACCGTGCCGTACGTCGGAGGCGCCGGTTCCGTCGCGCCGTACATCGGCGCGGCCGGCATGGTGGTGCCGTACGCCGGCGTGGTGGGTTCGGTGGTGCCGTACGCCGGTGATGTGGTGGGTTCCGCGTCGCCGTAGGCCCGTGGTGTGCCGGTGTCGTACTCCGGCGGTACGGCCGGTCGCGCACGGGGCGGGGGCGTCTCGCCGGTCGGTTCCGCGCCGGGGACCGGCTCCGCCGGGTCGGGTACCTGCCTGGCCATCATCGCTCCTCACGTAGCGGGACGATGTCCTCGGTGTCCGAGGTGGGATCGTCGGCGGGATCGTCGACGGGCGTCGCGGTCCCTCCCGAAGGGCCGGCGGCGGCCTGCCCGGTGTCGCGCGCCGGATTCTCCGGGTTCTCCGCCGAGCGTTCCAGCGGTGGCTCCTGCGGGCTCTCCGGGTTCTCCGGGGTCTCCAGGTTCTCCGGCGAGCGTTCCGGTGAGCGCTCCCGCGGGTTCTCTCCGGCCGGTACGGCGTCCGGGACCCGCGAGGTCTCGCGGTCGCCGCGGGCGGGAGCCACGCCGGTGACGTTGACGTCGATGTGGCCGACGTCCTTGCCGGTGAGGGTCATGACCCGTTCGGCGACGTGACGCCTGACCTCCTCGGCCACCTCACGGATCGGGGCCGGATACTCGACCGTCACGTCGATCTGGAGCGTCGCGAGATCGGCGTCGAGGGTGGCGTGGGTGCCGCCGCGAAAGAACAGCGGCTTCCACTCGCCGACCTCCCGTACCCGTGGCACCTCTCCGGCCGCGTGGGCCGCGATGCGCGACACCACCTGGTCGGATATCTCGGTCCTGCCGCGCCGCTCGGCCGGTACGCCCCGCCACGACGGCTGGGCGGGCACGGCGGGCAGCCCGGACCGCCCGGTTTCGCCGGGAACGGGATCCTCTCGCCCTGCGGGCGGCGCGGTCGTTCCCGAGGACGCGGGCCGGTGCTCGACGGGGGTGTTCATCGCCGTCTCGCCGCCAGCCGGGAGAGGTCGACCTCTCCGGTCTCCACGAAGCGACCGATGAGGAGTCCGACGGCGCCCAGTACGAGCACCAGCAGGAACGCGCCGAGGCCGCCGAAGGCCGCGGCGAAGCCCAGAAGGACACCGACGAACATGCCGACTACGGACCACACTGGGAAACTGCTCATGTCAAACCTCCGATATGGACGTTTACCGGCCGATCGCCCACCATCGGGGCGACCGCCGCTCGCACCGCGTCGGCGATCTCCGGAATCGGGCGCCCCAGCCTGACGACTACAGAGACCTCCACCTCGTTCTCGCGCAGCGCGACACCGGGGAACCGTTCGCCGGGCAGATAGGTCGCCACGGTCCCGAACGGCCCGCCCGACAGATCCGCGACGTCGGGGCAGCGCAGGACTGCCTCGGCGATCCGGTGGGCGAGGCCGGCCGTCTCGCGGGCCGGCGCCTCCTGCTCACGGGTGGCGACCGCCCCGCGCGGCGGGCTCGTGGCCTCCCGGCCCTGACCGGCCGTCTCGCGGGCCGGGGCCTCCGGCCTGCGTGTGGGCGCGGCCTTCTGCCGGGGTATGGCAGGCGGCCTGCGGGACGGATCCTCGGGCCGGTGAGCCGGCATGGCCGTCGCGGGTGTCGGGATGCCCGGTCTTCGCGCCTCCGGTCCGTGTGCCTCTCTGGGTGCCTCCGGTTCACGCGCCTCCGGTCTGTGTGCGGGATCCTCCGGCCCGCGCGTGGGCTCTGTCGTTCCTCGTCCGGGTTTCCCGTACCCGGGCGCGGACGTCCCGCGGCCGGGATCCACCGGTGCCGGGGGCGTGATGGTCTCGCGGCCCGGGTCCTTCGGCTCGCGACCCGGTCCCGTCGCACCGCCTTCCGGGCCTCTCACCGGACGCGGGGCTCCGACTCGGACGCCTCCTCCGAGGAGTCCCTGTCCTGGCCGGGCATGCGGACGTCGGAGACCTTGATGTTGACCTCGGTGACCTCAAGGCCGGTCATACGCTCGACCGCCGTGATCACGTTGCGGCGTACGGCGGCGGCCAGGTCGGGGATCGCGATCCCGTACTCGACGACCACTTCCAGGTCGGCGGCGGCCTGCCGCTCGCCCACCTCGACCGATACGCCCTGGGTGGCGCTCCGGTCGGCGCCGACCATGCCGCGTACCGCGCCGAGAGCGCGTGCCGGGCCCGCTCCCATGTTGTGCACGCCAGGGATCTCCCTGGCCGCGAGGCCCGCGATCTTCGCGACGACCCCGCTGTCGATGGTGGTGGTCCCCTTCGGTGTGACCAGGCCACTCTGGGATCCGGGACTGTCGGTGCGTGCCCGGGGCACCGTGGCCTCGTCGCCCTTGGGCCTGTTCACCGTGCTGGCTTCAGTCACGTCCGTTCCTTCCCCCGAGGGAAGACCCTTCTGGCCCCCCGATGCTTCTGTGGCGGTCATACCCCCCGTATAGGCATAAATCAGGACATAGTGTTTCTTGGAGCAAAGATGGCAATATCCGGGAAATCGGATCTACAGCTACATATGGCGTCGGCCCCCGGGCGGTGAGACGGGGCGGCCCCGGTACGGTCCGGTGGGATCCGGAGCCCGACTAGCCTTGTCGTGTGCGTATAGCGAGGTTCTCCACAGGAGACGGTGTCGGGTTCGGGGTGGTCGAAGGCGGCCCAGGGGAGGAGTTCGTCTCCGGGATCTCGGGTCACCCGTTCGGGCCGATCCAGTTCACCGGCGAGCGATACTCGCTCTCCCAGGTCAGGCTGGTCGCACCCATGCTGCCCAGCAAGGTCGTCGCGATCGGCAGAAACTACGCCGACCACGCCAAGGAGATGGGCAACGAGGTCCCCGACGAGCCGCTCGTCTTCCTCAAGCCGTCGACCTCGGTGATCGGCTCGGGGGAGGCGATCGCCTATCCGACGACCCTCTCCCAGCGGGTCGACTACGAGGGGGAGCTGGCGGTGGTGATCGGCAGGCTCTGCCGTGAGGTGCCCCGCGAACGGGCGCACGAGGTCATCTTCGGCTACACCTGCGCCAACGACGTCACGGCGAGGGACCTGCAGAAGAAGGACGTCCAGTTCACCCGGGCCAAGGGCTTCGACACCTTCTGTCCCCTCGGCCCGTGGATCCAGACCGAGCTCGACCCGAGTGACGTCGGCATCGTCACGTCGGTGAACGGCGAGGTCAAGCAGAGTTCCCGCACCTCCAAGCTCATGTACGACATCCCCGCGCTGATCGCCCACGTGAGCGCGGTCATGACCCTGATCCCCGGTGACGTCATCCTCACCGGGACCCCGGAAGGGGTCGGCCCGCTCAGCGTCGGCGACGAGGTCAGCGTTTTCATCGAAGGAATCGGCACTCTCAGCAACCGGGTGGTCTCCCGTGATTAGGGTTCGTTTCGCCCCCTCGCCGACCGGCATGTTCCATGTCGGCGGCGCCCGCTCCGCGCTGTTCAACTGGGCCCTGGCCGAGCAGACCGGCGGAAAATTCGTGCTGCGCATCGAGGACACCGACGCCGCGCGCAACCGGCCGGAATGGACCGAGGGCATCATCTCGGCGCTCGCCTGGATCGGCGTCAACGACGGCAGTCAGGCCTTCGAGGGCCCCTACTTCCAGTCGTCGTACGAGGAGCAGCACCGCGAGGCCGTGGCCAAGCTCGTCGCCGGCGGCCGGGCCTACTACTGCACCTGCACCCGCGACGAGGTGAAGGCGCGCACCGGCTCCGAGCACCGGGGCTACGACGGCTTCTGCCGCGACCGTGGCCTGAGCGAGGGCGCGGTCCGCTTCCGCACCCCCGACGAGGGTGTCACCGTGATCCAGGACCTGGTCCGCGGCACCGTCGAGTTCCCCAACAACGCGATGGAGGACTTCGTCGTCGCGCGTGGCGACGGCTCCCCGCTGTTCGTGCTGGCCAACGTCGTCGACGACGTCGAGATGCGGATCAGCCACGTGGTCCGCGCCGAGGAGCACCTGTCCAACACGCCCAAGCAGCAGCTGCTCTGGGAGGCGCTCGGCGTCGCCCCGCCCACCTGGGCGCACGTGCCGGTCATCGTCAACGAGAAGCGCCAGAAGCTGTCCAAGCGACGTGACAAGGTCGCCCTGGAGTCCTACCGCGAGGAGGGCTACCTGGCCGAGGCGATGGTCAACTACCTGATGCTGCTCGGCTGGGGCCCCGGCGACGACCGGGAGATCATGCCCTGGTCGGAGATGGTGCCGTTGTTCAAGCTGGAGGACGTCAACCCCTCCCCGGCGTTCTTCGACGAGAAGAAGCTCCGCGCGTTCAACGGCGAGTACATCCGGGCGCTGCCCCTGGAGGAGTTCGTCGCCCGATGTGAGCCGTGGCTGGAGCCCGGCTGGGACCGCGAGACCTTCGCCAAGGTCGCCGAGCTCGCCCAGACCCGCATCGCGGTCCTGTCCGAGATCACGGCGAACGTCGACTTCCTCTTCCTCGACGAGCCCGTCTTCGACCAGGCGTCGTGGGACAAGGCGATGAAGAACTCCGCCGTGGAGATCCTCACCGGCTATCTCGCCCGTATGGAGACGGTCGACATGGATCCCGAGTCGCTGAAGACCGCGCTGGAGGAGGTCGGCCTCGAACAGGGCCTCAAGCTCGGCAAGGCCCAGGCCCCCGTACGCGTCGCCGTCACCGGCCGGACCGTGGGCCTGCCGCTGTTCGAGTCGATCGAGGTCCTCGGCCGTGAGCGCTCCATCGAGCGTCTGCGCGCCGCCCTCGCGAGGCTCCAGGCCTGATCGGGCTTCGCGGGCCTCGGGCGGGCTTTCACACCCGATCGGATGCCTTGAGGGACCCGGAGGAGAACCGGAGGAGAAAGGGGCCCCAGGCCCGACCGGGCCCGGGGCCCTGAAAAGGCTTCCGGCCTGCAGGGCCTGCAAAGGTTGACGGCCCGCCCCGGTCTCTGCCCGGGGCGGGCCGTCGCTTTTTCTCGCCGCTTCCCCGTGACCGCGGTCACGGGGAAGGATCTCAGGACGAGAATCTCAGGAAGGGGAGCCCGAGGAACGTCCCCGTTCCGTGCCCCGCCCGGCGAGCTCGTCCCAGAAGCCGAGGTTGTGGGCCGAGGCGCGGTCGAAGGGCTTGATACCGTCCCGTCCCGGGGACAGCTCCTGCACGTACGGTGTGCCGTGTCCGGGACGCACGCGCTTCCAGGCGGGCAGTCCCGGCCGGTTCGGGTCGCCGACGGCGGCGAACCGCGACCAGTAGTCGATCATCGCGTCCCCGAGTCGCCGCTGCGCGGGGGTGAGCGGGGCGGACTCCCAGCCGACCCCGAAGAGGAACGACAGCTCGGAGCCGTGCGAGGCGAGCGGCCTGATCCCGTTGGGCAACGGGAAGAGCACGGGCGCCGTACGGTCGGTGAACTCGTAGGAGAAGGTCGGCACATGCCGGGCGAGCAGCAGGTCGGTGTCGCGCGCAGGCCACGCCCAGTCGAGATCGCTCATGATGGCCGAGACCGCCTGGAGGGGCGAGCCGCCGTGGGCGCTCAGCGGGTAACGGGCCAGGACGTCGGGTCCCGCGGCGCCGTACCTGTCGTTGACGGCGGTCTCGTACTCGGCGGCCGTCATCGGCGGGAATATCAGCGAGGTGAACAGCGTGCCCTCGTCCCGGGTGATGCCCGTCAGCACAGGCACCCGGTGGAATCGGCCCTCCTGGAACACCTTCGCGGGGTCCTCGGGCAGCACCGCGTTGCCGTACCCCGGCAGTGGGAGGGGATCCCGGGCGAGCAGGTCGGCCACCGGCCTGCCCCGCAGGCAGGCGAGCGCGGTCGCCGGGTCGGCGCACCCCAGCCCGGTGGCGAGGAACTGTCCGTAGCCCTCGTGGGAGGCTCGGGGCACCCAGAGCGGCACGTCCAGGACCGGCCTCAGCGGGGTCCCCTCGAAGCCTCCCGCGTCGCACGGGCTGCTCTGGGTGATCGCCCGGTGGAACAGCCCGGCCGCCGAGGGGGAGGCGAGCTGCGCGCACACCGAGTGCGACCCCGCGGACTCACCGGCCAGGGTGACGTTGCGCGGATCGCCGCCGAAGGCCGCCGCGTTGCGCCGCACCCAGCGCAGGGCCGCCTGCTGGTCCTCGATCCCGAACGCCCCCGAGTTCTCAAGCCCGGGGTACCCGAAGAACCCGAAGATCCCCAACCGGTAGTTCACCGTCACCACCACGACGTCGCCCCGCACGGCCAGCCTGCGGGCGTCGTAGTCGCTGCCGGCCCCCTTCGTCAGGCTCCCGCCGTGCAGCCACACCATGACCGGCTTGAGGCGTTTCCCGCCGCTCGACGTGGGCGCGGTCACGTTGAGGTAGAGGCAGTCCTCCGCCTCGCTTCCCGGCAGCCCCCAGATGTCGGCGGTCTGCGCGCACCGGCTGCCGGGCGCGGTGGCGTCGCGCACCCCCTGCCACGGGGTGACGGCCCGCGGTGATCGCCAGCGCAGCTCTCCGACCGGGGGCGCGGCGTACGGGATGCCCTGGAAGAGCCGGTGGTCTCCTACCTTCGCACCCTTCACCCACCCGGCGTCGGTGCGCACCTTCACATCCCCGCCGGGCCCGCCCGTACCGGTGGTGGAGGTCGAGACGGCGGGAGTGGTCCGCGGTGTCCGTGCCGTCTCCTGCTGTGCCGTCGCCGGGGTCGCCGTTCCCAGCAGCAGGGCGCCCGCCAGGCCGGCGACGAGCACGGCGCCCGTCCTTCGCTGTAGTCGTCTCATGGCGTCCACGATGCCCGCCGCCCGCTTTCCGGCGCATTGGGTCTGTGGTCCCGGCCGGGGTGTGGGAAGCCACACCCCGGCGCTGCACCGAAGCGTAAACCGGCAGGTCATCGCCTCGGAGGCCGCTCGAAGACCCCGGGGAACCCCTGAGGGAACCTCCGCGACGCGGACACCGCACGGGGTGAGAGGGCCGGCGGGCGGAGCTTCCCGGGGGACCGGTTACGGGACCAGCAGCCCGCGGCGCTTCAGCAGGGGCTCGATGCGCGGGTCGCTCCCACGGAAGTCACGGAAGGCGTCCATCACGTCCCGCGAACCGCCGACCGACAGCAGGGTGGAGCGGAAGTGATCGCCGTTCTCGCGTTCCAGGCCGCCGTTCTCCTTGAACCAGTCGACGCTCTCGGCGTCGAGCACCTCACTCCAGATGTAGGAGTAGTAGCCGGCGCTGTAGCCGCCCACCCCGCTGAAGAAGATGTGGGCGAAGTAGTTGGTCCGGTAGCGGGGTCTGACCAGCTCGAAGGCGATCCCGTTGCGCTCCAGGGCCGCGTTCTCGAACGCCTCCGCGTCCGCGGCGTTCTTGATGGGCGCGCCCGCCGCCAGCTTGTGCCAGGACCAGTCGAGCAGCGTCGCCGCGAGGTACTCGACGGTGGCGAAGCCCTGGTTGAACTTCTCCGCGGCCCTCATCTTCTCCAGGAGCTCGGCGGGTACGGGCTCGCCGGTCTCGTGGTGCCTGGCGAAGTTGGCGAGGATCGACGGCCAGGTGGCCCACATCTCGTTGACCTGCGAGGGATACTCCACGAAGTCGCGCGGCACCGCCGTGCCGGAGACCCGGGGGAAGCGCACGTCGGAGAAGAGGCCGTGCAGGGCGTGGCCGAACTCGTGGAAGGCGGTGTTGACCTCGTCGAACGTGAGCAGCGTCGGCCCCTCGGCGGGCTTGGTGATGTTGAGGTTGTTCATCACCACGGGCCGCGTGCCGAACAGGTGCGACTGGTCGACCAGGGCGTTCATCCAGGCACCGCCGCGTTTGGTG
This sequence comes from Streptosporangium sp. NPDC000563, assembly GCF_040299985.1. Classification (NCBI taxonomy): domain Bacteria; kingdom Bacillati; phylum Actinomycetota; class Actinomycetes; order Streptosporangiales; family Streptosporangiaceae; genus Streptosporangium; species Streptosporangium sp. NPDC000563. Next base: position 203,536 of record NZ_JBEPDA010000013.1, read on the forward strand.
GGCCGGGCGTACGGGTCGAACAGGAACAGCCCGAGCGGCGAGCCGTCGGCCTCGAACACCTCGAAGACCCGCACGTCCGGGTGGTATCCGGCCAGGTCGTCCCGCTCGGAGAAGACGACCCCGTACAGCTCGCCCGCCGCGTGGAAGACGCCGTCGCGCAGCACCCGGTCCAACTCGAAGTACGGACGCAGGTCGGCGCCGTCGAAGTCGTACCTGGCCTTGCGCACCCGCTCCGCGTAGAAGGACCAGTCCCACGGCTCGATGGGGAAACCGGCCTCCTCGCTCAGCGCCTCGGCCTCCCGGCGGGCGTTGGCCACCGCGGGTCCCACCAGCTTGCCGAGCATCTCCTCGACGGCCTCGGTGGTCTTGGCCGTCTGGTCGGCGACGGAGTAGGCGGCGTGGCTGGGGTAGCCGAGCAGCGCCGCCCGCTCGGCGCGGAGCGTCGCCATCCTGGCCGCCAGCTCGAAGTTCTCGGGAGCCCGGCCCGTGGACAGCTCGTACAGCCTCCTGCGGGTCTCCCTGTCGGTCAGCTCCGCGAGGACGGGGTGGTTGGTGTGGTTGAACAGCGCCAGGACGTACGAGCCGTCCTTCTCGATCGCCTTGATCGCGCTCTCGGAGAGCCCGTCCAGCAGCTTGACGTCCTCGACGACGAGCGCGGAGTCCGTGGAGGCGGCGAGAAGGTTCTGGGTGAAGGTCGTGGAGAGCTTGGTCAGCTCCTCGTTGAGCTCCCTGAGACGCCCCTGGTCGGCCTCGGACAGGTCGGCTCCCGACCTGACGAAGTCGACGCGGTATTTCTCCAGCAGCCACGCCTCCTCGGCGTCGTCGGTGGTCACCTGCTTGACCCGGGCGTACAGGGAGCGGTTGAGGCGGATGGAGTCGGCGTGCTGGGTGAGCCTGGGGGAGATCTGGGTCTCGATCTCCCGGATGCCGTCGGTCGCGTCCGAGGCGGAGAGGCTGGAGAAAACGACCATGGTCCGGTGAAGGACGCGACCCGAGCGCTCCAGCGCCTCGATCGTGTTGGCGAACGTCGGGGCCTCCGGATTCTCGATGATCTCCCGCACCTCACGCAGCTGTTCGGCCATGCCACGCTCGAAGGCGGGAAGGTAGTGCTCCTCCCTGACCAGAGCGAACGGCGGCAGCCCGTAGGGCAGCTCGCTGGGGGTGAAGAACGGGTTGTCGGTCAAGGTACGAACTCCTCACATGCGGCTGGGTCTCCCCAGCAGCGTTACACGGTGGACCTTCGTGGCGACAGCCCGGTGATACCGCGATTGGGCCTCCGGCAATCGTTTTGGTCTTGACCCCCAACCTGGGCTATTCTTTCGGAGTCGCCAGCGAGGCCCGCAAGGGAGTCCAGCGCGGTGGGGTATGGTGTAATTGGCAACACGGCTGATTCTGGTTCAGTTGTTCTAGGTTCGAGTCCTGGTACCCCAGCTGCATCTTCTCAGGAAGATGTTGCGGATTCGGTCCCCTCCGAGTCCGATGACAGTGTGTAGGGTCCCGTCGTCTAGTGGCCTAGGACGCCGCCCTCTCAAGGCGGTAGCGCCGGTTCGAATCCGGTCGGGACTACCACTGTCTCTCGCAAGGCTCCGTCGTCTAGTGGCCTAGGACGCCGCCCTCTCAAGGCGGTAGCGCCGGTTCGAATCCGGTCGGGGCTACATCGCGAACCCCGGAAGCAACGGCTTCCGGGGTTTTTGCATTTCCGGTTTTCTTGAATTTCCTATGCGCCCGCTCGTGAGCGTGCACGGCGACCATCTCGCCGCCCCACTCGATTCACCTCACGGATTCCCGGACCCGCTCCCGGACCCGCGCCCGGCTGGCCATCCGGGCCCCGGGGAACGGAGTCGGCCCCTGAGGGCTTGAGAGCCGTGCAGAACGGAGAGGGGGGGGGGGGCCGGGGGCACGGCCAAGTGCGCCCCCGGGCCCGCGCGGGGGGGGTGTTTGTGAGGGGCGGGGCGGGGTTGGTGGG
>NZ_JBEPDA010000014.1:0-159497 GCF_040299985.1 Streptosporangium sp. NPDC000563
GCAGAGCCGTGGCGATGCTCATCTTCCGCTCGGTGAAGGAGCCGGTGAGGGAGCCGACGGGCGAGTCGGCGATGATCGTCCGCCGCGGGTCGATCGGGGCCGGATCGTCACGCCCGCGACTCCAGGCACCGGCCGTGCACCGCCCCGGAGGTCGCGGGCGATCCCAAACATCCGGCCCATCAGGAAGGCCCCGGCCGGGTCTCAGTCGGCGCCGAAGCGTGCCCTGAGCTTGGCGTAGGCGGCGTCGGTGCCCTGGAGTGCCCGATCGATGTCGGCGTCGGTGTGGGCCGCGGACAGGAACCAGTTGTGCCACGGGTGGAGGTAGACCCCCTCCTCCAGGCAGGCCGCGGCCCAGAACATGCCCTTGTCCAGCGTCGCGTCGCCCTCGAAGGAGAGCCACGGGATCTGCACCGGCCCCGTCTGGTTGACCGTGAAGCCGTGCGAGGCCGCCTGGGCGGCCAGGCCCTCACGCAGGCGGGTGCCCGCGCGCTCCATCAGGGCGATGCCGTCGATGGCGCGCAACGTCTCGATCGTGGCCTTGGCCGCGGCCATCGGGGCGGCGTTGAACCAGAAGGAGCCGGTGGAGTAGAGCGTCTGGGCGGGCCCGCGCAGGGAATCCACACCGGTGACCGCGGCGATCGGGTGGCCGTTGGCCATGGCCTTGCTGAAGGCGTACAGATCGGGGCGCACGCCCAGGGGTTCCCAGGAACCGCCCAGGTCGATCCGCCAGCCCCCGCGCACGTCGTCGATCACCAGAGCGGCCCCGATCCGGTCGGCCAGGGCCCGCACCCCCCGGGCGAACTCCGCGGCGACGAGTTCCTGGTCCTCGAACGAGTCGTGCTTGAACGGCGTCACGATGATCGCGGCGACGTCGCCCTCCGCCTGGGCCGCGGCGGCCTCGACACCGGCGAGGTCGTTGTAGGTGAACTCGACCAGGTCGGCACGCTCGTTGGGGGTGGTCCCCGCCGGGCTGGGCGTGCACCACGGGTCGGCCCCGTGATAGGCGCCGTGCGCCATGAGGACCTTGGTCCTACCGGTGGCGGCGCGGGCGACCATCAGTGCCTGGGTGGTGGCGTCGGTGCCGTTCTTGGAGAACATCACCCAGTCGGCCTGCGGGACGGTCTCCACCAGCAGCTCGGCGAGCTCCACGTAGACGGGACCGGGACCGTTGAGGCAGTCGCCCGCGGCGAGCTGTGCGGCGACGGCGCCCTCGACGGCGGGATGACGGTGACCGAGCACGACGGGTCCCCACGAGCACATGAGATCGACGTACTCACGTCCGTCGGCGTCACGTTGGCGGCATCCTTCTCCCCCGACGAAGAACTGCGGATAGGCGGGACCGTGCAGGGCCGCGTTGAGATGGCCGTACATGCCACCGGGGACGACCTTGGCGGCCCGCTCCCTGAGTTTGGCGTCGATGGACATGCGCCGTCCTTTCGTCTCTGGTCATGTCTGGATGGGTTCGGCGGCTCCGCGGCCGAACCCCGCCGTCCGTACGGCCGCGGGGCCGGGGTGCGTGAACGGCGGGGTCACTTCTCGTCCCGTAGCTCCCTCGCACCGTCCAGACCCGCGTCCGAGCCCAGGCCCCCGGCGACCCGGGCGGCCAGCGCGGTGCCGAGCCTCGCGGCACCGGCCACGTCACGGCCGTCGACCAGACCCGCGACGAACCCGGCGCAGTAGGCGTCGCCGCAGCCGGTGGTGTCGACCACGGGGACGTCGAGAGCGGGAACGCGGGTGACGCCCTTCGCGTCGGCGATCAGGCTCCCGTCCGCGCCGAGCGTGACCAGGACGGCCGAGGCCCCCTGCGCCAGCAGTGCGTTCGCGGCCTCCTCCACATCCCCCGCCTCACCGGCGCCGCTCATCAGCAGTGCCTGCTCCTCGTTGGGCAGGAGGTAGTCGACATGAGGAAGGAAGACGCGAACCCCCTGCATGAGATCCGGCATGTTGGACAGCAGGTCCATGGTGACGATCGTGCCCGCCGCTCGCGCCTCGTCCAGCAGCGCGAAGAACGCGGGGTCGTACAGGCCCCAGGTGACGTCCATGCCGCCCAGGTGCACGACCCGCGCGCCGAGGACGGTCTCACGGGCGACGTCCGCGGTGGACAGCCCCAGGTTCGCGCCGGGAACGTGGAAGGACGGGCGCCCGCCGTCGGGGCGGATCGGCAGGATCGAGGCGGCGGTCTGCTCCCCCTGCCTGCGGACGATCCCGGTCACGTCGACCCCACGCCGCCCCATCATCATGACGAGCAGGTCGCCGAGCTCGTCGTCCCCGATCGCCCCCACCGAGGCCACCGGGACGCCGAGCGCGGCCAGGTCGACGGCGGTCGCGGCGGCGGCGCCCGCGGCGGTGACACGGATCTGCTCCAGCAGGTGGGTGTCCTGGCCGGCGGGGATCGACTCCACCGGCCTGGCGAGCACGTCCACGATGTGCGCACCGAGGGTGACGACGGTCATATCGAGTCCTCCTCATGTCTTCAGCGGATAATAGACGGGCGACCGACTAAAATGTCAACGAATCCGTTCAGGGAGGAGCGAGGTGCCGAAGATCGTCAATCACGGCGAGCGCCGCGAGGAGGTCGTGGAGGCCGCGCGCCGCGTCATCCTGCGCGAGGGCATCGAGGCCGCCACGACCCGGGCCATCGCCAGGGAGGCCGGTTACTCCAACGGCGTGCTCACCCACTACTTCACCGACAAGGACGACATCATGCTGTCGGCGCTGCGCTCCTCGCACCGACGCATCGTGGAACGCCTGCGCGGCAAGCTGACCGGTCTCACCGGCCTGGCCGCGCTACGCGAACTCCTCCTCGACAATCTCCCGCTGGACGACGAGCGCGCCCGCGAGAGCGGGCTGGAGATCGGCTTCTGGAGCCGCAGCCTGACCAGCCCGGCGATGCTGGAGACGCAGCGCGCCGAGGCCGAGGAACTGCGCTACCTGGTACGCAGCCTGCTCGGCGCGGCGGCCGCCGACGGAGAGATCACCGCCGCCGACGACCTCGACGACGTCACCGAGCGGCTGCTCGCCCTCGTCGACGGACTGAGCGCGCACCACCTGCTCTATCCCGACAGGCTCGACACCGCGCGCCTGGAACGGATGCTCGACGCCGAGCTCGACCGCCTGCGTCCCACCGGCGGGTAGGCCCGCACGGCCTCACGGTCCTGCCCGATCCTCGGACGAGGCACCCCGCGCTCGCCGGAGGACGCGCCGGGCGGCCGGACAGCCACCGGCCCGGAACCCTCAGGGCCGGCACCCGCGGAGCGTCCCGGACCGGCGGGGACCTCCCAAGGCCGCGGGACTCTCAGGCCAGCAGGGCGTAGAGCCGGTCGGCCACTCCCCTGGCGGTGGGCCGCTTGGCCGCGTCGCCGAGGCACGCCTGGACCAGGTCCGACAGCTCCGGTTCCAGGCTCGGGTGGATCGACGGCGTCGCGCTGTACACCTTGCGCAGAGTGAGCAGCGGGTCGTGGGTGGGCAGCTCCCCGTAAAGACCGTTGCCGCTCACCGCCCAGTGCAGTGCCGCGCCCAACGACCACACATCGCCCCCGGGGGTGGGGGTCTCCCCCTGAAGCAGCGTGGGGTCGGTGAACTCCACCGAGCCGATGTCCCCCATCCCGGTCACCGTCGCACCAGGCATCAGCACCTGCGACAGGCCGAGGTCGGAGAGCTTGCCACCGTCCTCGGTGAGCAGCACGTTGCCGGGACGGATGTCGCGGTGAACGATGCCCTCCTCGTGCAGCGCCTGCGCCGCGTGGGACACGCAGGCGACCGCGCGCAGCACCCGCTCACGCGAGGGACGCTCCGCGGGACGCGCCAGCGAGCCACCCGGCAGGTATTCCATCGAGTAGTAGAACACCCCGCCCTGCTGGCCGGCGTCGTAGAGCCGCACAAGGTACGGGGAGCGCACCGCGGCGAACGCCTTCAACTCCCTCGTGGCACGGCGGAACGCGTCGCTCCCGGTGCCGCCCACCACCTTCACCGCGACCAGGTCAGCCTCGACGGGCAACCGTTCCGGCCTCTTCGCCAAGTAGAACTCGCCGTGGTTGCCCGCCCCCAGTGACCTGACGAACTCGTAATCGGCGATGCCTTCCACCAACGGTCTCCCTCCGTACCCACGTGACGTTCGCGGCGACATCCCCCACACGGTAACGTCGCCCTCGACATTCTCGGGGCTTTTCTTTGCATACGGAAAGCGTGCTCGCAAGTGCTGCACATGGATCTGCTCCTGCTCGATCTCGTCATCGTCCTCGCGGCGGCCCGGCTGTTCGGAGCACTCGCCAGAAAGCTCGGCCAGCCCCCGGTCATCGGCGAGATCGTGGCGGGCATCCTGCTGGGCCCCACGCTGCTGGGCCCCCTCATCGGTGACCAGCTGTTCGGGCCGGAGATGCGGCCCCCGCTGCAGGCGCTGGCCAACGTCGGCCTCGTGCTGTTCATGTTCGTCGTCGGCCTGGAGCTGGACCAGAAGCTGGTCAGGGGCAAGGGCCGGATCGCGGTGACGGTGGCGCTCGGCTCGACCGTGGTGCCCTTCGTCCTGGGGTGCGTGCTCGCGCTCAGCATCGCGGGCGAGCACGTGGGCCGCGACAGGACGCTGCCGTTCGTGCTGTTCATGGGGGCGGCGATGTCCGCCACCGCGTTCCCCGTGCTGGCCAGGATCCTCACCGACCGGGGAATGCAGCGCATCACGCTCGGCGGCCTCGCCCTCGCCTCCGCGGCCGTCATCGACGTGCTCGCCTGGACCGCTCTGGCGGTGGTCGTGGGCATCGCCGGGGCGGGAGAGGCCGAAGGGCAGTGGAAGGTCCTGCTCGCCCTGCCGTACGCACTGGTGATGTTCCTGGTGGTCAAGCCCCTGCTGGCCCGCCTGGTGCCCGCGTACGAGAAGGCCGGGCGGCTCACGCCCGGACTGCTCTCGCTGGTGCTCATCGGCCTGATCGGGTCGGCCTGGGCCACCGAGTGGATGCACGTCCACTTCATCTTCGGGGCGTTCGTGTTCGGCGCGGTGATGCCCCGCGAGGGAGCCGAGCGGCTCAACCACGAGATCCTGGAACGGCTGGAGCAGCTCGCCGTGCTGCTGCTGTTGCCGATGTTCTTCGTGGTGGCGGGGCTCAACGTCAACCTGCGCGAGCTCGACCTGTCCAGTCTCGGCACGCTCGCCGCGATCCTGGCCGTCGCGATCGGCGGCAAGCTGCTCGGCTCCTACGCCGCGGCCCGGACGCAGCGACTGCCCGGACGGCAGTCCTGGACGCTCGCGGCCCTGCTCAACACGCGAGGACTCACCGAGATCGTCATCCTCACCGTCGGCCTGCAGAAGGGCGTGCTCGACGACGAGCTGTACTCGCTGATGGTGGTCATGGCCCTCGTCACGACCGCGATGACCGGTCCGCTGGTGCGCAGGCTCTACCCCGACAGGCGGGTGGCCCGCGACATCGCCGACGCCGAGCGCGCCGCCCTGGGAGTGACCGCCGCCCACCGGGTGCTGGTGGTCGTACCCGATCCCCCCGCCGAGCAGGCCCCGCTCGTCGGCCTGGCCACCGCCCTGGCACTCTCTGTGTCACCGTCGTCCCCGTCGACCCCATCCGAGGTGGTCCTGGGCCACCTGCGTCCCTACCCCTCGGGACGCCTGGAGGTCGGCAGCGGCCTCTCCTCGGAGCTGGCCGAGCTGGCCGAGACCCTTCACGAGCTGGAGACACTGGCCACCACGGCCCGCGAGCGCGGCTCGGACAGCAGGGTGGTGAGCCGGTTCAGCGCGGACGTGGCGGGCGAGCTGCCGGGGCTGGTCTCCGGCGCCCATCCTGACCTGCTGGTGCTGCCCGCCGACATCCCCGGCTACGCCGATGTGCGCGACGGCGCCACCTGCCGCGTGGTGACCGTGGCCACGCCCGTGCCGCCGTTCATGTTCGAGCAGGCCGGGCCTGGCTCCGAGCCGGTGGCGGTGGCGGTGCACCACGGCTCGGGCGGCGACGCCGCCGCCCACGTGGCGCTCGGCCTCGCGACACTGCGGGGGCGTCCCCTCGTCGTCACCGGAGGGAACCGGGCCTCGGCGCTGGCCCAGCGACTGGCCAAGCTCGGGGTGGAGGCCACCTCGGGCCCGGTCCCCGAGGGCGCGCTGGTCCTCGCCGCAGACACGGCGAACGTCCCCCAAGACGTTCATCTACTGGTTCGCGCCGAGCAGGACCCCGACCCTGTCGACTGGGCCGAGGCCGTCTCCGCCCTGCGCGCCCCGATCCCGCAGCCCTGACGCCTGCCCGGCGATCCTGCCCCCGGGCTCGGAGCGCCTTCCGCTCCTGACCACATCCCCCTGAACGCGCATCGGCGGCACGGCCCACGGCCGTGCCGCCGAAGAAGGGCGAGGGGTGCTCCTCAGCGGTTGCGGTGCGACTCGTAGCGCATGGTGCGTGAGACGCCGATCCGCACGGTGGTGCCGGGCAGGATCGCGACCGGCTCGTTCGGCGGGATGTCGTAGAAGTTGGGGTCACCGGGCGGCTGGATCTGGGTGCCGTTGACCGACCCCAGATCGACCAGGTTGACGTCCCAGCCGTCCAGCGCCACCCGCAGGTGACGGCGGGAAACCGAGCCGTCGGGGCTGGTGACCTTGGCCGCGCGCACCGAGCCGTCCGCCACCTCGGGAGCCCGCTCGGGGTCACGGCCCACCAGATAGTCGGTGTCGAGCCGCAGCGTCAGGCCGTCGTCCAGGAGCAGCACCCCCAGCGGCGGGCGCGGCCCCTTGTAGGGGACGAGGGTGCGCTGGACCAGCGCGATGCCACAGACCGCGCAGTAGGGGACGCGAGGGTCGTTGAAATGGTCGTTCTTGCAGTCGACCCCGTAGACCAGCGGCCGCGCCTCGGGCTCGGCCGCCGGGCCGGGCGCGGGAGCGGCGGAGGGTTCGCCTCCCGGCTGCTGCGCTCCCCCGGGTGTCAGCAACTCGTACTCGAACGGCTGGTCGCGCACGTCGATGGGATCGCCGCCGATCCCGCTCGCCATGGCGGTGTCGATGTCCTCGTGGTGGACGACCGCGGGAGCGGGCCCGGTGGAGGGACCGCCGGACTGCACACCCGGGTGACCGGGAGAGGAGAGCGGGCCCTGCGGCATCGGCTCGGAGTGCCACCCCTGCGGCTGCGGCTCGCGCCGCGGCTCCGCGGGCGGGGCGACCGGCGGGTAGGGATCGGCCGGGCCCATGGGGTAGGGCGGAGGCTCCGGGGACGCCGACCACGCGGGAGGTGCCGACCGCTCGGGCGGCGCGGACATCGGGACGGATTCGGGGACCGCGGGCTCCATCCGGGGGGCGGCGTGCTGTGCCTGCTGGGCGTGCTGCCCCTGGGGGGCGGCGGACTCCGCCCGTGGCACGGCACGCGGGGCGGCGCCCGGTTCGGTCGGGTCGCACGAGACCCCACCCGCGACGATCACCCCGGCGTCCAGCCGGGACAGCGGGTGCGCGGCCTCCGCATCGGGCAGGCGCAGCTCCACCCGGGTCACCGGGCCGGGAACCAGCCGGTCGGACCAGGTGAGCGCGTCGCGCCCCGCGAGCTGGATCTCACCGTTCGCGCCGGTCACCGACGCGAACGCGGGGCCGCTGACCAGGACGGCCACTCCCCCGCCGACGGGGCCGGCGACGGCGCACGCCACCGGCTCACCCATCATGGCGGCGAGGATCTGGGCGACGCGGCGGGCCAGCGCCCTGCCGTCGCCGCCGGAGGCCGCGGTCTCCCGCAGCGCTCCCAGCAGATCCTCAACGACGGCCTCGGCCGCGTCGCACACCAGCAGCAGGCCACCCTCGTGGGCCACCAGCCCGTTGCCCGGAAGCGGACGCACCACTCCGAAGCCCTGGTCGGTCACAGAACTCTCCCTCCCCGGAAACGCCATCGGATGAACGGCACCCTCATGGGACCGTTCGTCACCAACCAGATGCATACCCAGACGACGGTGAAATGCGTCCAGAAGGCGGCCGGCGGGACCGGATCGATGAAATCAACCGCACCGGACCGTAGCAAAAAGTACAGCACAAGACCTTCGGGGACGAGCGTCAGCAGGCCGAAGAGAGTCGGCCAGTCCTTCTCCCATCTGAACTGCATCAGGAAGTGGTATATCAGCTCCCAGACGACCCCCAGCACGGCCACCGCCGCGATGACCAGGAGGCCGTTGACGTAGCGGCCGGAGAGCGGCCCGGAACCGGGGAGCAGCGGAACGATCAGCAGGGTGATGACCACGCCGACGGTGGCGAGCATGAGCAGGCGCGTCTGAATACGGCCCAGCAGGGTCGGAACCACGAGAACTACTCCTTACACCGGCGAGTTGCGGGCCCATTTGAACCACTGCGAGGTCGACCGTAGCGGTCCCATCTTCTTGACGAATCCCCGCTTCGCCAGGTCGTCCGCTATCTCCTGTGCCGCGATCTGCAGGCCGAGGAAGGTGTCGACGCCGGGGAAGTAGCCGCCGAGTGTGGCCGACCCCGAGGCGTAGAGGGCGCCGTCGCCGTTGGCCGTCCCCTTCACCTCGAAGTGTCGCTCCACCTCAAGCCGGCCCACCGGGTTGCGGAACGCCCCGCCGTGCTGGAGCAGGTCCGCGAAGATCCGGTGCTCGGCGATGTCGGCCTCGAGGCCCGTGCAGTCGATGATGTAGTCGGACACCGGCTCGCGGACGATGCCGTCGCTGCTGCGCACGTAGCTGACGAGCCGCCCGTCGTGGCTCTGCTCCACGCGGTCGACGGTGCCCTGCACGGGGTGGTAGTAGCCGCCGCTGCGGCCCGCCCGCATCTGCTCCTGCCAGCGCCGCCTGTAGGGGGTGTTGGTGCCGCCCATCTCCTTGTACTTCCTCGCCCGGTCGGCGCCCTCCAGCTTGCGCATCTGCGCCTTGAGCTGGCCGCCCCACACCGACTTGGGATAGTTGAAGCCCTGGTAGGCCCAGCCGTCCCCGCCCTTGCGGCGCGACCAGATGTGCGGCCCGTGGGAGCCGCTGACGAACGTGCGGAAGATGTGGATGACCTGGGTCTGCAGGTTGTGTCGCTCCCGGTCGTCGAACAGCCGCTGGAGCACCCGGGAGGCGACGATGCCGCCACCGCGGATGACCACGGTGCCCGGCCGGGTCTTCAGGAACTCGTAGACCTGCTCGTGCGGCTCGTAGGCGTTGACGACGCGCTGGTAGTCACCGTGCTTGGTGCGGAACTCCTGCAGGTCCGGCAGGAACTTCAGGCCCGGGTAGCCGATCGCGATGTGCACGAAGCGCGACCGGAAGATGATGCGCTTGGTCGGCCCCGCGCCGTCGGGCGGGGTGACCACGGTGAAGTAGCCGCCGCCCGCCCTGCGGCGGACCATCCGCACCTGCCCCTTGACCAGCATGTCCCAGTAGTTGATGCGCTTGGCCTCGCGTTCGAGGTTCTCGAAGACGGTGCCGGCGCGCGGGGTCCAGTAGTCGTTCAGGAGGGGCTCGGTGAGGATCTGCCACAGGTATGACGGCTTCTTCTCCTTCCACGCCTCTTCCAGGGCGTAGGAGGGGAAACCCCACAGGTTGTCCGGGCGGGAGGAGGAGTCGGAGCGGATCCGCTCACCCCGGGGGATCTGCGAGCATCTGGTGAGGAACTCGTAGGTCTGCCACGGATGGTCGATGTTGGACACCACCCGCATCTGCGAGGTGGGAACGCCGTAGATCCTGAGGTAGTCGAGCGTCACAAAGGATCCCATGCCACCACCGACCGTGAGGAAGGGGATGTCGTACATGGGGATGCCCGCGGCCGCGACCATCTGGTCGGTCCATTCGGGGGCGCCGAGGAGATCCGGCGTCAGATCACCGGCAGGCGCCGGTGTTTGGGGGGGTGCCAATTGACGTCCCTTAAGCTACGTGGCCAGCCCATTCGCTGGCCAAAACCCTAGTCCTGGTGAGAGCCGAAGACGAGTGGGACGAACAGGTACGTTCCTCTCCTGCCATCCCCTGTCTTCGGCGAGTATCCAGTGAGACGCCTGTAAATCACCTGTGGTTCGCTTAAACCCCGCTGAACACGCGGTTCACGTCCGAGGTCGCGAGCACGCCGAAGATCTCGCCGCCCCGCTCCACCAGGAGATACTCCCCGGCCGGGGCTTCGCGCATGGCGTCGATCAGCGGCTCGCCCTCCAGGTCCGCGGCCAGCACCAGCGACGGCTCCAGGCTGCGCGCGAGCGAACCCGCCGTCACCCAGGGGCGGCGGCTCTCCGGGGTGGACTCCACCGCGACCTCGTTCACGATGCCCGTGGGACGACCCTCGTGGTCGACCACCACCATCGCCCCCGCCTGTGCCTCCGCGGCCCGCCGCAGGGCCTCGGCCAGCGGCACGTCGCCGGTCACCGCGATGGCCCGCCTGGCGAGGGCGCGAGCGTTGACCTCGGGGATCCGGGCCCGCACGCGGGCACCGCGCAGCGACTGGGTGGCGCCGAACCAGATGAAGGCGGCGAGCAACAGCGACCAGATGAGCATCAGGCCTGGCTCCTGCCCGGCCACCAGCGTCAGCCCGACGGGCAGTACGACCAGGGCGACGGCCAGCACCCGGCCCGCCCAGGCCGCCGCGACCGTACCGGAGAGCGGCTTACGGGTGATCTTCCAGACGCCCGCCCGCAGCATGCGCCCGCCGTCGAGCGGCAGCCCCGGGAGCAGGTTGAAGATCCCGACCATCAGGTTGGCGAGCCAGAGCTGGAAGACCAGGACGCCGGCGATCGTGCCGGGGTCGATGACGTAGGAGGCGGCGAATCCGATCGCGGCCAGCCCGAGCGAGAGCAGCGGCCCGGCGAAGGCCACCATGAACTCCCTGCCCGGGGTCTCCGGCTCGCGCTCGATCTCCGAGACGCCGCCGAGCAGGTAGAGCGTGATGCGCCGTACCGGCAGGCCGTACATCCTGGCCACCACGCAGTGCGCCAGCTCGTGCAGGAGCACCGAGACGTACAGCAGCACCGCGAAGACGAACGCGACGACATAGGTGAGCGGGATGCTCAGATCGGGCAGCCGGTAGGCCACCACGCTCTGGAACGAGTAGGTGATGAACGCCGCCACGATGAACCAGGTCGGCGAGACGTAGATCGGGATGCCGAACGGGCGGCCCATCAGCAGCCCTGGACTGTCCTGGCGTGGGCTGTCGCTGCTCACCGCTGCTTCACCATTTCCTTGTTCAATCCACCCTCAGTCCTCGATGGTACGCGCCATCGGGCCTCCGGTAGGCGCCACGGGGGCACCTCGGGCACAAACTGTCGTCACCGTGACCTACAGTGCGGTCATGTCACCGACCGAGCCCACGATCGTCGGAGCCCTGTCGCCGTCGCGCGCGGGCGACTTCATGACGTGCCCGCTGCTCTACCGCTTCCGGGTGATCGACCGGCTTCCCGAGCCGCCGTCGCCCGCCGCGGTACGGGGCACGATGGTCCACTCGGTGCTGGAACGCCTGTACGACCTTCCCGCCCCGCAGCGCACGGTCTCCGCGGCCCACGACCTGCTGGAGCCCCAATGGCACAGGCTCCAGCAGGAGGACCCCTCCTATGCCGGGATGTTCACCGGCGACGACGACCGCGCCGAGTGGCTGGCCCAGGCCCGCGTCATGCTGGAGCGTTACTTCACCCTTGAGGACCCCACCTGTCTGGAGCCCGCGGAGCGTGAGCTCTACGTGGAGGCGGTCCTCGGCAGCGGCCTGATGCTGCGGGGTTACATCGACCGGCTGGACGTCGCGCCCACCGGTGAGGTCCGCGTCGTCGACTACAAGACCGGCAGCGCCCCTGGCCCCGCCTTCGAGGCCAAGGCGCTGTTCCAGATGAAGTTCTACGCGCTGGTCCTGTGGCGGTTGCGCGGCTCGGTGCCCCGCATGCTCCAGCTGATGTACCTCGGGGGCGGCGGTGAGGTCCTGCGCTACACCCCCGACGAAGCCGACCTGCTGGCCACCGAGCGCAAGGTCCAGGCCCTGTGGCAGGCGATCGAGCGCGCGCTGGAGACCGGCGAGTGGCGCTCCAGGCCCAGCAGGTTGTGCGACTGGTGCAGTTACAAGGACCTGTGCCCGGAGTTCGGCGGCACTCCCCCGCCCGTCCCCGAGCGGCAGCCGGGCGACACCATGCGCAGCAACCGGCGGTCCGCCAAGATCTCGCGGGCGGCCACCGACGAGCTTTAGCGGCTGCGCCGATCGCGACACTACGCGTCGCGGTGAGGACGCTTGAACCCGCCCAACGCGACCTGCCTCGGGAAGCATCCCCGGAGACATGCCCGTGATCTGTCCTTGAGGGACGACCCGTGAGGCCGCGCCGGGGACTGGACTGAGGAGAACGGGGTCGTGAGGAACGAACGATCCCGCTCTCCGAGGGAAGGAGCCGGACAAGAGCGGCCTCACCGCGACGCGCCAGCGTCGCCAACCAACCCGTGAGGCCGCGCCGGGGACTGGACTGAGGAGAGGGAGGTCGTGAGGAACGAACGATCTTCCTCGACGAGGGAAGGAGCCGGATCCCAGCGGCCGAACCGCGACGCGCCAGCGTCGCAACCGGCACTGAAGGAGCCGGATCCCAGCGGCCGAACCGCGACGCGCCAGCGTCGCAACCGGCACCGTCCTTCGTGGGGATGAGGGCGATATCCACCTCTGGCAGGGTGGCACCGGTGGAGGGGCGCCTACATTGATTGTGTGCGCGACACCATCGGCAGCCTGCGGGCATGGTTCCACGGGCACCCGCTGATTCCCGACGTGATCTTCGGTGCAGCGCTGGCCGCCGCCTCGGTCCCCTTCGCCCACGTGGCCCACGCCTTCGGCGATCCCGCCCGTCTGAGGGAGCCGGACGCGATGGGTCTGGGCCTGATCGTGGCGGGCTGCCTGTCGGTGGCACTGCGCGGCCACCGGCCGTTCCTGATGCTCTTCCTGGTCTGCGTGGCCGAGGTCACGCTGGCCTCCACAGGACGCAACTCCTCCCTGCTCTGGCTCGTCACCCTGGTGCTGGTCTACACGATCGCCGCCCGGCGCGGCCTGGCTCTCAGTCTGTGCGCCCCGGCGCTCGCCCTCGCCGGTCACCTCCTGTCGGCGGCGGCGGAGGGCCGGCTCGGCGAGTGGAACAGCCATCTACTGATGGCCGTCTTCACCGTCTCCCTGTGGATCGCGGGCCGGAACGCGCTGCTGCGCCGGGCCTACCAGGCGGAGCTGCGCGACCGGGCGCGGCGTATGGAACGCGTAAGGGAGGCCGACACCCGGGCGGCGAGGGCCGAGGAGCGCTCCCGTATCGCCCGCGAGCTTCACGATGTGGTCGCCCACCACGTGAGTGTGATGACCGTCCAGGCCGCCGCGGCGCGCCGGGTGCTGGCCGGCAACCCCGAGGGGGCGAGAGAGGCGCTGGCGGCGATCGAGGAGCTCGGCCGGACGGCGATGGCGGAGATGCGCAGCATGGTGGGCGTGCTCAGGACCGAGGGGGCCCTCGTCGAGCGCAGCCCGCAGCCGGGGGTGCGCGAGATCCCCGCCCTGGTCGATCAGATGCGCGAGGCGGGGCTGCGGACGCAGCTGTGCATCGAGGACGAGCGGGCCACCCCGGAGACGGCAGGAGCGGCGGAGGTGGCGGGGGTGGCGGGGACGGTGAGAACGGCAGGGACGGCAGGGACGGCAGGGACGGCAGGGACGGTGAGAACACTGCCTCCCGGTGTCGACCTGGCCGCGTACAGACTCGTCCAGGAGGCCCTCACCAACAGCCTGCGGCACGCGGGGCCGCAGGCACGGGCCTGGGTGAGGGTGCGGCACGAACCGGGTGAGCTGGCCATCCAGGTCGAGGACGACGGCCTCGGCCCGCGGGCGCGTGCGGAGGACGGGGAGGCGACCGGGCACGGATTGGCGGGTATTCGCGAGCGTGTCGCCCTCTATGGTGGACTTCTGAGGATCGGCCCGCGCGACGGGGGCGGATTCGAGGTCAATGCCCGGTTCCCCCTCAAGGACACGTGATGACGATCAGAGTGCTGCTGGTGGACGACCAGCCACTGCTGCGCACCGGCTTCCGCCTGATCCTGGAGGCCGAGGCCGATCTCACCGTGGTCGGCGAGGCCGGAGACGGCAAGGCGGCACAGGACCAGTCGCGGGCGCTGCTGCCCGACGTGGTGCTGATGGACGTCCGGATGCCGGGCGTGGACGGCATCGAGGCGACCCGCAGGATCGTGCGGGAGGCCACCGTGGGCGCGCACGTGCCGCGGGTGCTGGTGCTGACGACCTTCGACCTCGACGAGTACATCGTGGAGGCGCTGCGCGCCGGGGCGAGCGGGTTCCTGCTGAAGGACGTCCCGCCCGAGGAGTTGGTGCAGGCCATCCGGGTGGTTGCGGCGGGCGACGCCATCGTCGCGCCGAGCGTCACCAGGCGGCTGCTGGACAAGTTCGGCGCGCACCTGCCCTCGATGCACCAGCAGTCGACCCCCGCGCGCCTTGACCGGCTGACCGAGCGCGAGCTGGAGGTGCTCCGGTTGATCGCCAAGGGCATGTCCAACGCGGAGATCGCCGCCGAACTGGTGGTGAGCGAGACGACGGTGAAGACCCACGTCGGCAACGTGCTCACCAAGCTGGGTCTGCGCGACCGCGTCCAGGCCGTCGTCCTGGCGTACGAGACCGGCCTGATCACACCGGGCGCCCTTCCCTGACGCCTCTCACACGCCCGCGCCGACCCTAGGCCCACACGCCCAGGGGACCCTCACTCGGGCCCCCACGCGGCGTACGGGGAGCGGGGCGAGTGCGGTCAGCTCGAGACGGCCTGCAGAGGTGGCTGCTCCGTGGGGGCGTTCTCCGGGAAATGGCAGGCGACCTGGTGCCCCGGAGCCAGCGTCTCCAGCGGTGGTTCCACCTTCTTGCAGATCTCCTGGGCCTTCCAGCACCGGGTGTGGAACCGGCAGGCGGACGGCGGGTTGAGCGGGCTGGGCACGTCGCCCTGGAGACGGATGCGCTCGCGATCCCTGCGCCGGGCCGGGTCCGGGACGGGCACCGCGGACATCAGCGCGTTGGTGTACGGGTGCATGGGCGACTCGTACAGCGCCTTGCGGTCGGCCAACTCGACGATCTTGCCGAGATACATGACCGCGACCCGGTCGCTGATGTGCCGGACCACCGACAGGTCGTGCGCGATGACCACATAGGTCAGGCCGAGCTCGTCCTGCAGGTCCTCCAGGAGGTTGACCACCTGCGCCTGGATCGACACGTCCAGCGCGGAGACCGGCTCGTCGGCGATGATGAGCTTGGGCTTGAGCGCGAGCGTGCGGGCGATGCCGATGCGCTGGCGCTGACCGCCGGAGAACTCGTGCGGGTAGCGGTTGTAGTGCTCGGGGTTGAGCCCGACCAGCTCCAGGATCTCCTGGACCGCCTTCTTGGTGCCCTGCTCGGTCTGGATCCCCTGGATGCGGAACGGCGCGCCGACGATGGCACCGACCGTGTGGCGGGGGTTGAGCGAGGAGTAGGGGTCCTGGAAGATGATCTGCACGTCGCGCCGGAGCGGCCGGATCTTGGACTGCGACATGTGGGTGATGTCGTGTCCCTCGAAGACGATCTTCCCGCCGGTCGGCTCGATGAGCCTGGTGATCATGCGCCCCGTCGTGGTCTTGCCGCAGCCGGACTCGCCCACCAGACCGAGGGTCTCCCCCTTGAAGACGTCGAAGCTGATCCCGTCGACCGCTTTGACCGCACCGACCTGGCGTTTGAGCAGGCCCTTGGTCACCGGGAAGTGCTTCTCCAGCCCTTGCACTGACAGAATTGGCTCGGTCACAGACTTTCCGTTCGTCGAACGCACGGCCTGGGCGACGGGTGTGTCGGCTCGCTCGCTCACGAGGACTCCAGGTTCGCTTTGATCTCGTTCTCCCAGATGTCCCGCCTGACCTCACGGGGCAGGTGGCACCGGACCAGATGGCCGCCCTCGCTCTCGACCAGCTCGGGCACCTCGGTGTTCGCCCTTCCGCCGGTACGGTCGGCGTATTCGCAGCGCGGGTGGAAGGCACACCCGGCGGGCACGTTGATCAGAGAGGGCGGAGTGCCCTTGATCGGCAGCAGCCGTTCGGTCCGCTCCCGGTCCAGGCGCGGCATCGATCCCAGCAGGCCCCAGGTGTAGGGATGCTCCGGCCGCTCGAAGATGCTCTCCGACGTGCCGTACTCGATGCCCTTGCCGCCGTACATCACCAGGATGTCGTCCGCCAGCTCCGCGACGACCCCCAGGTCGTGGGTGATGACGATCAGCGCGGCGTTGAAGTCGCGCTGCAGGTCGCGCATCAGGTCCAGGATCTGCGCCTGTACCGTCACGTCGAGGGCCGTGGTCGGCTCGTCCGCGATGAGGAGCTCCGGGTCGCAGGAGAGCGCCATGGCGATCATCGCGCGCTGGCGCATGCCGCCGGAGAACTCGTGCGGATAGCTGTCGACGCGCCTGTCCGGCTGCGGGATGCCCACCCGGCCCAGCATCTCGACGGCGTGCTTGCGCGCGACCCTCTTGCTGACCTGATTGTGGATCCGGTACGCCTCCACGATCTGCGCGCCCACCGTGTAGAAGGGGTGCATCGCGGAGAGCGGATCCTGGAAGATCATCGCCATCTTCTTGCCGCGCAACGTCCTGACGTGGTCGGCCGAGGCGGAGACGAGTTCCTCACCGTCCAGCCAGATCTCGCCGGAGATCTTCGCCCTGCCTCCCTTGTGCAGGCCGAGGATGCCCAGCGAGGTGACGCTCTTGCCGGATCCGGACTCGCCCACGATGCCGAGCGTCTTGCCGCGCTCCAGCTGGAAGGAGAGCCCGTCGACCGACTTGACGAGGCCGTCGTCCGTCGGAAAGTGGATCCGCAGGTCCCTCAGTTCGAGAAAGCTCGACGGAGCGCTCATCCAAGCCTCACCCTCGGGTCGACCACCGCGTACAGCAGGTCGACGATCAGACTGGCCAGCACGACGAAGAGCGCCGCGACCATGGTGACACCCATGATCTTCGGAAGGTCGTTCGTCACGATGGCCTGGACGGCGTAGTCGCCGATGCCCTTCAAGGAGAACGTGCTCTCGGTGAGCACCGCGCCACCGAGCAGCAGGCCGAGGTCCAGACCGAAGATCGTCAGAATGGGTGTCAGCGCGGCGCGCAGCCCGTGCTTGACGACCACCCTGGACTCCTGCATGCCCTTGGCCCTGGCCGTGCGGATGTAGTCCTCGCTCATGGTCTCCAGCATTCCCGCCCTGGTCAGACGCGCGTAGGACGCGGCGTAGAGGAACGCGAGTGTGATCCACGGCAGGAGGAGGTTGTAGGCCCACTGCGCTGGATTCTCGAAGAACGGCGTGAAACTGCCGCCCGGCGCGGTGATGCCCAACCCGTAGCTGAAGACGACGAGGGAGACGATGCCGGTGAAGAAGATCGGCAAAGAGACGCCGGCGAGCGCGATGCTCATCGCCGCCCGGTCGAAGATCGTGCCCTTTCTCAGCGCGGACAGCACGCCTGTCGCGACGCCGCCGAGCAACCAGATCACCGAGGCGCCCAGGGCGAGCGAGAGGGTGACCGGGATGCGTTCCACCAGGTCGGGCCAGACAGGCTGCCTCCTGATGAAGGAGTAGCCGAAACAGGGGGCGGGGCACTCCTCGATGGAGGCGCCGGTGTCGAACTTCGAGCCGACGAAGACGCCCGAGATCCAGCGGCCGTACTGCACGGGAACCGGGTCGTTGAACCCGAGTTTCTCCGCTGTGGCCGCGATCATCTCCGAGTCGGCGGACCTGCCCATGTAGCGGCTGGCGAAGTCCTCGGCCGTGGCGCCCGCGATGCGGGGAATCACAAAGAAGATCGAGAAGGTGACCATGCTCACGATGACGAGCATGAGCAGCGCGCCGACCAGGCGGCGGATGATGTAAGTGACCACAGTCCCCCCGGCTCCAGGGGCCGGCCCAGCGGGCCGGCCCCTTCAAGCCTCGACTAACCGAACTCGACTAACCGAACTGGATTTCCGACGCTTACTGGACACCCAGGTTCAGGTAGTCGTACATGTCGAACGCACCGGTGACGAAGACGTTCGTCGCGCCCTGGGGACGGACGAGGACGCCCTTGGACCAGACCGCGGGCAGCACGTAGGCCTGCTCCATCACCCTCTGGTCGATCTCGCCCCAGAGCGCGTCACGCTTGGCGACGTCGTTCTCCTGGAAGATCTGGTCGATCTTCGCGTCGATCTCCTTGTCCTTGATGCTGAGGTTGTAGTTACCGCCCGACTCGCGGATGGTCCGGCTGTCGACGATCTGCGACATGAAGCCGAAGCCGTCGTTCCAGTCGGCGCCCCAGCCGTTGGTGGCCAGGCCGATGCCGTTCTTCTTCACGAAGTCCGGCTTGCCGGCGTAGAGCGCGAAGTAGTCACCGGTGGGGTAACCCTTGAGCGTCAGCTTGATGCCGGCCTTGGCCAGCGCCTGCTGGAGCGACTCGGCGGTCGCCTTCTCCTTGGGACGGTCGGCGCGGTAGGCCATGGTGGTCTCGAAACCGTCGGGCTTGCCGCACGCGGTGAGGGCCTCCTTGGCCTTCTCCACGTCGCCGGTGCCGGTCGGGTAGAGGTCCAGCTTCTTCCAGCCGCCGATCGACGGCGGCATCAGACCGGTCGCGATGTCACCGCCGGCGAACTCGCCGCCGTAGGCGTTCTGCAGACCCACCCGGTCGGCGGCGAAGATGATCGCCCTGCGGCAGTCCACGTTGTCCAGCGGGGCCACGTCGGAGATGATCGAGGTGTACCAGGTGCGGGCGCCGGTGGGGTTGTCCGCCCGGGCCTTCAGCGTCGGGTCGCCCAGCACGCGACCGAGCGCGGCGGGCTGGACGCCCGAGCCGGCGAGGTCGATGTGCAGGTCGCCGGAGATGATCCGGTTGTCCAGGTCGTCGGCGTTGACGCCGAGGGAGATCTCGTAGCTGTCCGGCAGCGCCTTGCGGATCGGGTCGGTCGCCGGGTCCCAGTGCTCGTTGCGGACCAGGGTGTACTGCTTGCCGGGCTCGACCTTGTCGAACTTGTAGGGGCCGGAGGCGACCACGTGCTCGCGGTACTTGACGCCGGTGTCCTTGTCCTTGGGGACCGGGATCGTGCCGGGCAGCGCCGCGAAGTTGTCGAAGCCGCCGTAGGCCTTCTTCAGGTGGAAGACGATCGTCTGGTCGTCCGGCGTCTCGATCGCGGAGTCGGTGTTGACGTCCGGGGTCTTGTAGACGCTCTTGAAGTCCTTCGGCAGGTCCAGCCAGTCGTTGAAGTACGTGGGGCCGTTGACCAGGGTCTCCTTGTCCATGGACCGCAGGACCGCGTACTTGACGTCCTTGGACGTGATCGGCGTGCCGTCCTCGAACTTCAGACCGGCGCGAAGCTTGTAGGTCCAGGTCTTGCCGTCGTCACTCGACTCGCCCAGGCTCTCGGCCAGGTCCGGGGAGAGCTTGCGGCCCTCGGCGCCGGGGGCGGGGGTGTAGGTCACCAGCGAACGGCCGTAGATCCGGATGAGGTTCCAGGAGAGCGCGTAGTAGGTGTCACCGGGGTCCACCGAGTCCCAGTCCTCGGAGATCGCCATCTTCAGGACGCCACCCTTCTTGTCGGAAGGGTTGAACACCGCCTCGAGTCCGGCGTTGAACGCCTCCGCGGCCGCCGGCGCGCCCGACGAGCCGTCGGCCGGCTTCGTCTCGCTGCCGCCACCGCCACCGCAGGCGGAGAGCCCCAGGGAGAGAGCGGCACCCGCGGCCGCGAAGGCCACTGCGGATTTCTTGTTCATTTACTTGCACCCCTTGTTAATCCGGGAGAACGGGAGGTTGAAGGTCAACGGGACGCTTTCGGGTCCAGGGCATCGCGCAGCCCGTCGCCGAAGAGGTTGAAAGCCAGCACCGTGATAAAGATCGCCATGCCAGGGAAGAACATGAAATGCGGCACGTTATAAAACTTCACCGCTTGTGAGAGCATGCCTCCCCAGGTCGCCGTGGGCGCCTGGATGCCGACTCCCAGGAACGAGAGCGCGGCCTCGAACAGGACGTTCGTGGGAATGAGCAGCGTCGCGTAGATGAGGATCGGCGCGATCAGGTTCGGCAGGATCTCCCGGAACAGGATGTACGGTCCGCGTGCGCCCAGGCTGCGGGCGGCGTCGACGAACTCGCGTTCCCGCAGTGACAGTGTCTGGCCTCTGATGATCCTGCCGATGTAGGGCCAGTTGAAGAAGCCGATCACGAAGATCAGCAGGCCGATGCGCAACGTGTCGCCCGTCACGCCGAGGCTCTGCTCGAACTGGCCGAGGACACCGACCAGTGCCATCGCGAAGACGAGGAGGGGGAAGGCGAGGAAGACGTCCATCGTGCGGCTGATCAGGGTGTCGACCCAGCCGCCGAAGTAACCGGCCATCACTCCCATGACGGTGCCGATGACCACCGAGAGCACGGTGGCGAGGACCGCGATCAGCAGCGAGATCCGTGCTCCGTAGACCACCCTGCTGAAAAGGTCGCGGCCGTTGACCGGCTCCACCCCGAACAGGAAGTCCCCGCTGATGCCCGTGCCGCCCTGGGGGGTCATGGTGGAGGTGTCGATCATCTCCTGGTGGAACTCGTTCGGCGGGTGGCCGAACACGTCCACGATCAGCGGAGCGAAGATCGCGGTGAGGATCAGCAGGACGACCACGCCGGCGCCGACAAGCGCGACCTTGTCGCGCTTCAGGCGCATCCATGCGATCTGTCCGAGCGATCGGCCTTGGATGGCTTTCACGCCCGCCCCCGCGAGCACTGCCTCCGGCGGGACCTCAGGGGTCTTGCCGGGGGCGTCGAGCGGTGCGGTCATACAGTTGGCCCCCTGGATCCCAGACGACGTCGTCCGTTAACGCGTTCCCCGGGTCGGGGTAGCGCGCCGTTAGTCTACGGGCCGTTATTAGTGGTCCCGAGGGCAGAATCTATGGGCTGAACTGCGCTGACCAGTCCCCTGAGGCGCTATGTGGCTCAACTGTGATTCACGCGAAATTCATTCGTTTTGATCTTGAAGGTAATGTCCGGACGCCGTTCCGCTTCTGTCTCGGATTCGTGACATTGAAATGAGGCGGTTACCCAGCGTCACCCGATCCCGCGGCGCTTGAGGATGTCCTCGATATCGGAGAAGTCGTCGTCGGCGGCCGGCTTCGCCGCGGGCTTCGATCCGGCTGCCCGGGAGACCGGCGAGGGCGCGGGCGTGCGCTTGGGGAGCGGCTGCGTGGCGGCCGTCGCGCCGGGCGCACCCGATGTCACGGCCTCGCTCCGCGTCGGGGCGCCCGTGGCGGACGCCGGGGACGCCGGGGAGGCCCCGGACGCCGCGGCCTTGAGGCGGCGGCCACGCATGAAACCGGAGACCAGGAAGAGCAGCACGGACAACCCGGTCACCGCCACCCCGGACCACACCACGGGGTTGAACACCAGACCGGTGAGGAACCCGCCGATCGCCGTGCCGATCCGCCACACGGTCGGCAGCGCGCCGGTCAGGTAGGCGGCGATGGGCAACAGCGACCAGGCCACCGCACGCAATCCCGCCGCGGCGCCCCGGCGTCGCATCAGCAGGAAACTCAGTACCAGCCCCACACCGGTGACCCCGGCGCAGAGCGGCAACCACGCGATCTGTTCGTACGACACAGCGGACCGCCCCTCATATCGGCTTACCCGGATATCCATCCTGGCACGTCAAATCGGGACGGGCCCTCCTTCCTGAGGAGGGATCACCCCCTAAGGGATACGGCCCGGCTCACGTGAAAGATCAGGGAGGTCCCCCATCGGACCGTCCCCGGGGTGGCCGTCCGCCCTGCCGGCCACCCGCCGAGGAGTTCTTCGTGGAGGGACTAACCGTCGGCGGGACCGGCGGCGGAGGACCCGCGGGCGGGTGACTCGGCGAGGGGCGACTCCCCGAGGGAGAGCGAACGCAGGACCGCCACGTCGACCTCCAGCAGCGAGCCGACGACGAGGCGGCCGGGCGCGGAGGGGATCGGCAGCACGCTCGGCACCGCCACCACCCGGCAGCCCGCGGCGGTGGCCGACGTCACCCCGTTCGGGGAATCCTCCAGGGCGACGCAGCGGGCCGGATCGACCCCCAGCAGCCGGGCCCCCGTCAGGTAGGGCTCGGGGTGGGGCTTGGTCCTGGTGACGTGGTCAGCGGTGACCACGTGGTCGAAGTTGTGCTCGCCGATGCTCTTCAGGCACGCCTCGGCGATCGGCCTGGCCGAGGAGGTGACCAGCGCGGTGGCCAGGCCCTCCTCGCGCACCTCCGCCAGCAGTTCCAAGGCCCCGGGCATCATCTCCACCCCGCCCGAGAGCTTGGCGATCATGCCCTCCAGCATCCAGGTCTCCACCTCGGCGCAGTCGGCGTCACCACCGGAGACCCGCAGCATGTAGGCCGCGGTGACCGCCAGGGAGCCGCCCACCGTGTTCTCCTGGTGGGCCTCGCCCCACTCGCCGCCGAGTCGTTCCATCACCTCGGTCTCCACCTGAAACCAGATCTTCTCGCTGTCGACGAGAAGCCCGTCCATGTCGAAGAGAACAGCTTCCATTTCCCGTGAATCCTCCTGGCCGATCACACGCCGGTTCGTACGGTCAGCTTCTCGGCCCTGAAGGGCCGAGCTTGTGGCTCCTCACCCCGCATGGGGTGCACGGTTCAGGCCGCGTCGCCGGCAGTGGGACTCACCACCCAGCCCGCGCACCGCGGCTTCCTCCAGGTCTGTGTCGGCAGATGCCTGAATCGGGGTACTCATCAGGTGTATCTCCTTGATCAGGACTTACACCGAAAACCACCGTACAGTCCTGGGAGTCGGCGGCGTTCGCGCGGGGAGGCGCGGGTCGGCGTGTGACGGCGCGGGCCGCAACGTCCTGATCGTCCACACCGCGCCGGGAAGGTGACGTGAAGGCCCCCTCACCACATAGGCTTAGCCGGATAGGGCGTGAGGTGAGAAGGAGGGGGCGCGTGATCGAGATCGAAGGTCTGCCCGAGCTCGTCGACCCGGTGATGATCGCCGCGTTCGAGGGGTGGAACGACGCGGGTGAAGCTTCGAGCGGAGTGATCGCGCACCTGGAGGACGAGTGGAAGGCGACCCCGCTGGTCTCCCTGGACCCGGAGGAATACTACGACTTCCAGATGACCCGCCCGATCGTCGAGATGGGTGAGGGACTGACGCGCTCCATCACCTGGCCGACCACCAAGCTGTCGGTGGCCAGACCCCCGGGCGTCGACCGCGACGTGGTGCTGCTGCGCGGCATCGAGCCCAACATGCGCTGGCGCGCGTTCTGCGAGGAGATCGTGCTGGTCTGCCGCGAGCTGGGAGTCGAGCTCGCGGTCCTGCTCGGCGCGCTGCTCAACGACTCGCCGCACACCCGCCCGGTGCCGATCGTGGGATCGGCGACCGACGAGGGCCTGGCCAGGGCGATCAACCTGGAGCTGAGCCGCTACGAGGGACCGACGGGCATCGTCGGCGTCCTCCAGCACTCGCTGGGCGCCGCCGGGCTGCACGCCGTGTCACTGTGGGCCTCGGTGCCCCACTACGTGGCCCAGCCGCCCAACCCGAAGGCCACCATGGCACTGCTCAGCCGGATGGAGGACCTGCTCGACATCCCGATGCCGCTGGGCGAGCTGGCCGAGGAGTCCCGGGCCTGGGAGCACGGCGTCGACGAGCTCGCCTCCCAGGACAGCGAGGTCGCCGAGTACGTCAAGGAGCTTGAGGAGCGCAAGGACGCCGCCGAGCTGCCCGAGGCGAGCGGCGACGCCATCGCCGCCGAGTTCGAGCGCTATCTGCGCCGCCGCGACCGTGACTCCGACGGCTGAACTCACGGCGTACGGTTACCACCGGACGCCCTTTTTCGCCTAGGTTGAGACCAGTTGATCCTGGGGTCAGGCCCGGGCCGACAGCACTGATCGGGCGCGTCCCGGATCCTCGGGGACGCCGAACGGCAAACCGGATGTCGGCGACTCCACGGCCGGGAAGGACACGACCTCCCGCGGGGGGCCGACGAACGACGCATCACTGCCACGACCACCTGTCCATGTGACTGCGCACGTTAGGGCGACCATGGCGACTCCCTACATCGACCCCTACCACAAGACCGCCGACCCGCGCAGGAACGCGCAGGACGCGCGGCTCCGCGTCCTCGAGCTGGCCGCGTTCATGAAACGCGAGGAGGCCGGCGACGCCTCGCAGCCGCGCTCCCGGGGCACCGCCTCCGGGCACGCCGTCGACATGTTCCTCGCCCTGCTGCAGGATCGGCTCCCGGTCTGGCGGCGCATTCTCGACGACCTGATGTATCTGGTCGGCAAGGGCCGGGTGAGCGAGAACCTTCTGCCCATCGCGCGAGCCGGCATCGACTACTACTGCGAGGTCCAGTCGGCGGCGCTTCCCGCCTTCACCTCCCCCTCGGTCACCGTCCGGTTCCGCGAGGCGATGCGTGACAGCGACATCGACCCGATGTCCGAGATCATCCCGATCGCCACCTATCTCGCGGCCGAGGAACGGGCGGGGCGCCTCTCCCCCGGGGTCGTCCCGGTCGCCAGCGCCAGGCTGCTGCTCGCCGGGTGCTTCCGCCACGCCTACTACGAGATACTTCTCGGCCCCGACTTCCTGCCGTCACGTGACGAGGTCGCCGAGGAGATCGTCCGGGAGCTGAGACTGGAGCCCCAGCGAGACTGATCGCCTCCCGGGACCACCGGCGCCAGGTGACCCCCTGAGCCGGGACGTTCGCGCTCCGGCGCTGCCTGGCGTGCCCCGGCCCCCGCCGCCACGGACGCACGGCGGGTCTGGCCGCCTTTCGAGGCCGCCGCTGCCAGGCGGGCCTGGTCGAACCGGGCCCACACCAGCGCGGCCAGGTCGGCGTCCACCCCCAGCGGCGCGGCGACCAGGTCGGCGCCGGACGCCGCCAGGCGGTCCTGGAAGAAGCCGGGGGCCAGGAGATAGGAGGCGAGCGCGATCCGCGGCGCGGGTCCCGAGCGCAGCCTGTCCAGGGCCTCGGCGACCGAAGGGGTGCCCGTCGCGGCGAAGGCCGCGGTGACCGGACGGGAGAGCCGGACCGACAGCAGCCGGGCCGCCGCCCGCACGTCGGCGAGCGCGGCGGGATCGGACGACCCCGCCGCCCCCAGGATCACCGAGTCGGCCGCCCTCAGCCCGGCGGCGGACAGCCGCCGGGCGAGAACCGCGGCGAGCAGCGGATGCGGCCCCAGCGGCGGCGCCACCACGGCGTCCGGCCTGGCCGCGGCCACCACGGAGGGCAGGTCGATGTGGACGTGGTAACCGCCCGCCAGCAGCAGCGGGACCACCACGACGGGGCCGGGCAGTCCGGGAAGCATGTCGGCGAGCAGAGGTGAGCTGATCTCCAGGAACGCCTGCTCCACACGTGTGCCCCGGCGCCCCCCGCGCACCAGGTCCCGCAGGCCCGCCAGGGTCTCCTCCCCAGCAGAACTGCGTGTGCCGTGCCCGGCCAGGACCAGAGTCGTCACAGGCCTTCGCCCCGGTCACAGGCCAGGCGGTAGCCGCGCTTGACGACCGTCTCGACGATCCCCGCGGGGCCGAGGGCGCGGCGCAGCCGGGTGATGGCCATCTCGACCGCGTGTTCGGCCGAGTCGCGCGACGGACCGCCGGGGAGCACGGTCCTCAGATCCGAGCGGGCCACCACGTGTCCCGGCTTGTCCGCCAGGCGCTTGAGGACCGCCATCGGTGCCGGCGGCAGCGGCTTCAGCTCGCCGTCCACCGCGACGGCGTGGCCGCGAATCTCCAGCTGGTGGCCGCCCGCGACCAGACGGGTGACGCTGTGCTCGGGCAGGTGCCTGGCGAGGGCACGGGCCAGCGTGCCCAGGCGGGAGCGCTCGGGCTGCACGGTGGGCACCCCGCGCGCCTCCAGCGGCCCGGCGGTGACCGGGCCCACGCAGGCGGCGACGACCGGTCCGGCGAAGGCCGCGATCAGTGCGTCCTCCAGGCCGTCGGCGCGGGCGGAGTTGAGCATGGCCAGTACGGCCGGGGCACTGGTGAAGGCCACCGCGTCCACCCCGCCGGAGATGGCCTGGCTGACCAGTCGCCGCAGCGGCGAGACGTCGCGGTAGGGCAGCCACCGGTAGACCGGCACCTCGATGACCTCCGCGCCCGCCTCGCGCAGCGCGGTCACGAAACCGGTCAGCGGCTCCCCGTGCAGTTGCACGGCGATGCGGCGGCCGCGCAGGTCCTGGGCGAGCAGGTGCTGCTTGACCTCCTCGCACGACTCCGTGGGCGGGGTCCAGTGGTCGATCAGACCCGCCGCCCTGACCGCTCCGCGCGCCTTGGGCCCGCGGGTCAGCAGCCTGGCCGAGGTCAGATGCTCGGAGAGGTCGCTGGACAGCCCCCAGCCCTCGGCCGCGGCCATCCAGCCGCGGAAGCCGACGCCGGTGGTGACCACCACGTCGTCGATCGGGGCCGACAGACTGGCACGGGTCGCGGCCAGCAGGTCGGCGTCCTCCGCCAGGGGAACCAGCCGGATCGCCGGGGCGCGCACCACCCTGGCGCCCCTGCGTTCCAGCAGTGCGCAGAACTCCTCGCGCCGCCGGGTGGCGGTGACCCCGATCGTGAACCCGGCCAGCGCGTCGGGCGCGGTCTCGGGAGAGCCGATGGGACTGTCCAGAACGGCCATGCTCATCTGTCGTTCACCACTCCTCGCTCGATGTTTCCTCGGTATCCGGCCGTCCACGACTCCACGCTGCCCGCTCCGCGCCCGCCCCCGCTCACGCGGAGCCCACCTCCACCGTCGCGCCGGTGACGCGGATCGGATAGGTCGGCACGGCCACCGCGGGATCGTCCAGGCACACCCCCGTCACGAGGGAGAACACCTGCTTGTGCATGGGGGAGGCCACCACGGGCTCTCCGGCCCTGGTGCCCACGATCCCGCGGGACAGGACGTGGGCGCCGCTGAACGGATCGAGGTTGCCGATCGCGAACAGGGAGCCGTCGAAGGCGCGGAACAGCGCGATCTGCCTGTCGCCGACGAGCGCGCACGCTCCGCGCTCGGGCAGCAGGTCGGTGTAGGAGCAGACCGGGGTCCAGCGGGTCGTCTCCAGGTCTTCTCTCAGTGCTGTCATCGGTGAAGGTCTCCTCTCCTCGGGTCCTCGGGGTGCGACGGTGACGGTACGGGCGGGCAGGGCTCAGAACGGTCCGGGACCGCTCAGGAACGGACGACCTCCAGCGGGATCAGGACCGGTTTCACCTGGTCGCGCTCGGTCTCGAAGGCGATGGACGGGTCCGGGGTCCCGGGGGCGTTGACGAAGGAGACGAACCGCCGCAGCTTCTCCGGGTCCTCGATCGTGGCACGCCACTCGTCGGCGTAACCGGCCACGTGCCGCTCCATCTGGGCCTCCAGGTCGGCGCAGATCCCGAGGGAGTCGTCCAGGACGACCTCCTTGACGTAGGCCAGGCCCTGAGCCTCCAGCCAGGCGGAGGTGCGCTGCAGGCGGTCGGCGGTGCGGATGTAGAACATCAGGAACCGGTCGATGACGCGGACCAGTTCCTCGGTGCTCAGGTCGGAGGCGAACAGGTCGGCGTGGCGCGGGGTGAAACCGCCGTTGCCGCCCACGTAGAGGTTCCAGCCCTTCTCGGTGGCGATGACGCCGAAGTCCTTGCCCCGGGCCTCGGCGCACTCGCGGGCGCAGCCGGAGACGGCCGACTTCAGCTTGTGCGGTGAGCGCAGGCCCCGGTAGCGCAGCTCCAGCGCGATGGCCATGCCCACGGCGTCCTGCACCCCGTAGCGGCACCAGGTCGAGCCGACACAGGACTTCACCGTGCGCAAAGCCTTGCCGTACGCGTGCCCGGACTCGAAACCCGCGTCCACCAGGCGCTTCCAGATCAGCGGGAGCTGCTCCACTCGTGCCCCGAACAGGTCGATCCGCTGCCCGCCGGTGATCTTGGTGTAGAGACCGAAGTCGCGGGCCACCTCGCCGATCACGATGAGGCTCTCCGGGGTGATCTCCCCGCCGGGGATGCGCGGCACCACCGAGTAGGTGCCGTTGCGCTGGATGTTGGCCAGGAAGTGGTCGTTGGTGTCCTGCAGGGCGGCCTGCTCGCCGTCGAGGATGTGGCCGTTGCCGAGCGAGGCGAGGATCGAGGCGACGACGGGTTTGCACACGTCGCAGCCGCGCCCGGTGCCGTGCTCGGCGATGAGGTACGAGAACGTCGTGATGCCACGCACCCGGATGATGTCGAACAGCTCCGCCCTGCTGTACGCGAAGTGCTCGCACAGTGCCTTGGAGACCTCCACGCCCGAGGAGACGAGGATCTGCCTGAGCGTCGGAACGCAACTGCCGCAGGTGGTGCCGGCGCGGGTGCACGCCTTGATGCCGGGGACGTCGGTGAGACCGTGCTCGGCGATGGCCTCGCACACCTGCCCCTTGGTGACGTTGTTGCACGAGCAGATCTGCGCGTCGTCGGGGACCTCCATGTTCGCCGGACCGCCGGTGAACAGCAGCTCGCTCGGCGAACCCGGCAGGTCACGGCCGACGAAGGGCTTGAGGGTGTTGTACGGGGTGGCGTCGCCGACGCAGATCCCGCCGAGCAGGGTGCGGGCGTCGTCGCTGACGAACAACTTCTGGTAGACCCCGCCCACCGGGTCCATGAAGGTCACGTCCAGCGCGCCCTCCATCGCACCGAACTGGGCGACCTCCACACCGAGCAGCTTGAGCTTGGTCGACAGGTCAGCGCGGGTGAAGACCGCCTCGCCTCCCATGATGCGGTCGGCGGCGACCTCGGCCATCGTGAAGCAGGGCCCCGCCAGCCCGTAGACCATCCCCTCGTGCAGGGCGCACTCGCCGACCGCGTAGATCGCCGGGTCGCCGGTGCGCATCCCGTCGTCCACGGCGATCCCACCGCGTCCGCCGACCTCCAGGCCCGCCTGCCTGGCCAGCTCGTCGCGCGGCCTGACGCCCGCGGAGAAGACCACGATCTGCGCCTCGACGGTCTCACCGTCCGGCTTGACCAGGCCCGCGACCCGCCCGTCCGGGCCCGCGACGATCTCCTTGGCCCCCGCCTCGGTGTGCACGCTCAGGCCGAGCGCCTCCACGTGGCCGCGCAGGACGGCGCCGCCGCCCTCGTCGACCTGCCGGGGCATGAGCCAGCCGCCCATCTCCACGACGTGCGTCGCCAGCCCCAGGCCCCGCAGCGCGTCGGCGGCCTCCAGCCCCAGCAGCCCCCCGCCGATCACGACGCCGCTCGTGGCGCCCGAGGCGGCCTGCCTGATCGCGTCGAGGTCGTCGATCGTGCGGTAGACGAAGCAGCCGTCCAGCTCCCTGCCCGGCACCGGCGGCACGAACGGGCTGGAACCGGTGGCCAGCACCAGCACGTCGTACGGCTCTCGGTGCCCGTCGGCGGTGGTGACCTCACGCGCCTCCCTGTCGATGCGCACGACCCTGGACGACAGCCGCAGCACGACCCCTTCCGGCGTCGGATAGGTGAGGTCCTCGATGCTCCTGCCCGCCAGGTAGGAGGTGAGCGCCACCCGGTCGTACGCCGGCCTGGGCTCCTCCCCCAGCACCGTGATGTCGCCCGCGAAGCCCTTGGCGACCAGCGCCTCGACCAGCCGGTGCGATGTGGGTCCGTGTCCTACCACGACGAGCCGTGACATGGCCGCGCTCCTTTTCCCGTACGCTCCGCTGTCGTCTTCCCGTACGTTCCGCCGTCGTCCGCCGATCCCTCGGGGCCGGTCGTGGCGCCGTTCTTCCCCGCCCGCGGCGCGGCCGTCCCTCCCGAGGAGTAGGCGCCCTGACGTGAGGCGATGACGGTGACGGTCTCGTCCGCCGCGGCGTCTCTGCCGTACCGCGGAGCGCGGTGGGGGTGGTACGCCGTCGTCCCAGCCTTCACACGCGTCTGGGGGGGAAGTGAGACCGGCATGGATCCGATGGTGCTTTCAGGTGGTTTCACGGCGTGGTCTCCCCTGTTACCGATGTGCTACAAGCCGCTAACCGCGTTCACATACGCGATGAGGCCGATGTGAGTTGTCCGTCGGCAGGACCGGTGTCGGATGTGAGCGAAACCGGGTACCTGTCACGCCGGCGATCACACGCGCGCCGCCGCCAGGCTCGGCACCGATCCCGCGGTACGCAGGTAGCAGGCCCAGGTGATGACCGCGCACACCAGGTAGAAGGCGGCGAAGGAGGCGAGTGCGGCACCCGCTCCCCCGGTGGCGGCGATGGAGCTGCCGAAGCCACGGTTGATGAAGAACCCACCGAAGGCACCGATCGCGGAGATGATCCCGATCGCGGCGGAGGCGTCCCGCTTCCCGACGGCCACGGCGGCCTCGTGGGCCTCGGTACCCGCCGCGAGACCCGCCACGGCCTTCGCCCGGAAGATCGCCGGGATCATCCGGTAGGTGGAGCCGTTGCCGATGCCTGTGGTGGCGACCAGGAGCATGTAGGCGCAGAAGAACAGCGCGAAGGCGTGCTGGGACAGGCCCTGCCAGACCAGCGCCGCCGCGCCCGCCATCGCGGCGAAGTTGACAAGCGTCACCCGCGCCCCGCCGAGCCGGTCCGACAGCCAGCCCCCGATCGGGCGGACCAGCGAGCCGAGCAGCGGGCCGATGAAGGCCAGCGCCACCAGGGAGGCCTGCTCGGGGAACTGGCTCTTGATGAGCAGCGGGAACGCGGTGGAGTATCCGATGAAGGAACCGAACGTGCCGATGTACAGGACCGACATGATCCAGGTCTGGGCCCGGCCGGCGACCTTCAGCTGGTCCGCGGGACTGGCCTTGGCGGAGGTCAGGTTGTCCATGAAGAAGTAGGCGCCGATCGCGGCGGCCAGGATGAACGGGACCCAGAACAGTCCCGCGGCGGCCAGGCCGAACGCCCCGATCACCAGGGGCATGACGAGCTGCACGGAGCTGACCCCGATGTTGCCGCCCGCCGCGTTGAGCCCGAGCGCCGAGCCCTGCCTGTCCTGGGGGTAGAAGTAGGTGATGTTGGCCATGCTGGAGGCGAAGTTGCCACCGCCCAGGCCCGCCGTGGCCGCGATGACCAGGAACACCCAGTAGGGGGTGGCGGGGTTGCCGACCGCGACGGCGAGCAGCACCGCGGGCACGAGCAGGAGCAGGGCGCTGACGACGGTGAAGTTTCTGCCGCCGAACCTGGCCGGGGCGAAGGTGTACGGGATGCGCAGCGCGGAGCCGATCAGGTTGGGCAGGGCGACGATCCAGAAGAGCTGGTCGGTGGAGAAGTCGTAGGAGCCGAGTTGCACGGCCACGATGCTCCACACGGTCCACAGCGTGAACCCGAGGTGCTCGGCGAAGATGGAGAAGACCAGGTTCCTGCGGGCCACCTTCCTGCCCTGTCCTTGCCAGAAGTCGGGGTCGTCGGGCCGCCAGTCGCTGATCCAGGGCTTGGCCATCGTTCGTTCCTCCTGCGATTTCGGGGCTTCGATCCCGAAATCTAAGAGGACGGCATTACGCACATTTACTATCTGTGATGGTGCGCCGGTTACGCGTAACTAACCATGGAAATACGCAATGCACAGGTCGCACCATCGCAACATTCCGGAAACACAAAGGGCTGACGGAGTAACGATTGAGTCAGGGCGGCAGCGGGAACCGTCTTCGACGTCAGTCCGTCCGCTTCGGGGAGTGCGCGTGGCCGTCCAGCCGATCCGAATGTTCGACGATCCCGTGCTCCGCACGGTGTCCGAGCCGGTGACCACCTTCGACCGCGAGCTGCGCGTCCTGGTCAAGTCGCTCCAGGCCACGATGCGCGCCGGCACGGGCCGCGCGGGACTGGCCGCCCCGCAGATCGGCGTCCCCTTGCGGGTCGTCGTCTACGAACTGGACGGCAAGTCCGGCCATCTGGTGAATCCGCGCCTTGAGCTGTCCGATCGGAAGATCGTGGCCGATGAGGCCTGCCTGTCCGCACCGGATCGCTGGTGGCCGCTGGAACGCTCCTACATGGTCACCGCCCGTGGCCGTGACATGTTCGGCAAACCCGTCACCGTCCGCGCCCTGGGCATGCTCGCCCGCGTCCTGCAGCACGAGGCCGATCACCTTGAGGGCACCCTCTTCGTCGACCACCTCCCCGAGGAGGATCGCGAGCGCTTCCTCGACTCCATTTCGTGACTTGCGCATCACTGCGACCTCGGATAGGATCGCATGGTTGCAGTCGTAGCTCTCAGTTTAGCCTTATCATCTCAAGTGCTTATGAGAAGTCCGCCGACAGCGGACGTTACACAGTTTCTCCGGATGGTTTCCGCGGGTGCATGGTAGGGTCCGCAACGCAGCCCCGTGCCGCCGACCTGGTGGTTCGGTGAGGCTCCCAATGAGGAGAAGTAGTTTTGTCTGAGGGCACCGTTAAGTGGTTCAACGCCGAAAAGGGCTTCGGATTCATCGCACCGGATGACGGCACCGCCGATGTCTTCGTGCACTACTCGGCCATCAACTCCGGCGGCTACCGCAGCCTGGAGGAGAACCAGCGTGTCAGCTTCGTCACCACGCAGGGCCAGAAGGGCCCGCAGGCCGACCAGGTTCAGGTCATCTGATCTGGTTTGACCTCAAAGGCTTCAGACTGAGCCCGCACCGCTCGCGCGGTGCGGGCTCAGTCGTCTCTTGGGCCCGGACCTCTCTTGGGCCGCCCTCCGGGCGCGGGGACCCGTTGGTGCCGGAGATGCCCGTGTCACCGGGCATCCCCAGGCCGGAGCGGGAGTGCCCGGCACGGACGACCACCGGCCCCTAGAGTTCGACCCCGAGCAGCGCGTCCACGGTCTTCCTGACCAGGAGCGGCGCGTCCGGGTCACTGCCCCCCTCCGACAGGGCCCGCTCGGCCCAGTCGTCGACGGCCGCGAGGGCTCCGGGAGCGTCCAGGTCGTCGGCGATCCGGGCGCGTACCCTTTCGAGCACGACGCCGGCGTCGGGGCCGGTCTGCAGCCCCGCGGCCGAGCGCCAGCGCGCCAGCCGCACCTCCGCCGAGGCCAGCTGCTCCGAGGTCCACTCCCAGTCGGCACGGTAGTGGTGGGCCAGCAGGGCCAGCCGGATGGCCATCGGGTCGGTCTCCTGGCGCAGGCGGGAGACGAAGATCAGATTGCCCTTCGACTTGGACATCTTCTCGCCGTCCAGGGCGACCATGCCCGCGTGCACGTACGCCCTCGCGAACGGCCACTCCCCGCAGGCCACGTGGCCCTCGTGGGCGCCGCACTCGTGATGGGGAAAGATCAGGTCGGAACCGCCACCCGCGACGTCGAAACCACTGGACAGGTTCGCCAGGGCGATCGCGGTGCACTCGATGTGCCAGCCGGGTCTGCCCACGCCGAAAGGGGAGGGCCAGGACGGCTCCCCAGGGCGCTCCGCGCGCCAGAGAAGCCAGTCGAGCGGATGCTTCTTGCCCGGCCGGTCCGGATCTCCCCCGCGCTCGCCGAACAGGGTGAGCATGCGCTCCTCCGAGTAGCCGGAGACGGCGCCGAACTTGGGGGCCGCGGCCACGTCGAAGTAGACGTCGCCGTCGAGCTCGTAGGTGGCGCCCTTGTCACGCAACGACACGATCAGGTCGGCGACCTGGTCGATCACCTCGGTCACGGCGACGTAGTCGCGCGGGGGGAGGACGCGCAGCGCCTCCATGTCGGTCCGGAACAGCTCGATCTCGCGTTCGGCCAGGTCACGCCAGTCGACGCCGGTCCGCCCCGCACGTTCGAGCAGGGGGTCGTCGACGTCTGTGGCGTTCTGGGTGTAGTGCACCTCATGACCGGCGTCGCGCCAGGCACGATTGACCAGGTCGAAGGCGAGGTAGGTGTTGGCGTGGCCCAGATGGGTGGCGTCGTAGGGCGTGATGCCGCAGACGTACATCCGTGCCGTGGGACCCGGCTTTGTGGGGCCGACCTCTCGCGCGGCGGTGTCGAACAGCCGCAGCGGGACACCGGCACCGGGAAGCCGAGGAACCTTCGGCTCAGACCACGATCTCATGAAATGCAGCCTATCCAGCAGACAGACCACCCCGGTTGGCGCGGGGTGGTGGGCGTACGGGGCACTCACCTCAACTCCGGAAGCCGACCGGATCATTCCGTGAGGATCTCGCGGAAGGCGCCGGGATCGCGAGGGTCGGCGGTGAAGTCGTAGCGCACGCCGCCGGGTGCCAGGGCCAGCAGGGTGACGGACCCCGAGCCGAAGGTCCGTCCGTCGGGCAGCTCGTGATGGACGATCATCGTGCGGGGGTCCTCGGAGGAGATGCCCGCTCCCGTGGCGAGTTCCCGCCACTCATCCCATGGACCGTCGAGCTTCGAGGGGCGGCCCGCCCCGGCGAACAGGGGGCGGAAGAACGCCACGCGCTCGTTCTCCTCACCGCGCTCCCATCCGCTGTTGACGATCACGTGGGTTCCCGGGGGAAGGTCGTCCCTCTTCAGGGTGATCCCGTCCCAGTGCCACAGCCGAGCCCCGCCGGGATCGGCGCGTAGCAGGTGGAAGGGGTCATAGTGCCCGAGTTCGCCCTCCGTCGGCCGGTCTCCGGCGGCCGCCAGGAGAGCCAGGTCGCCCCGTGAGCGGCGGGTCTCCTCCGGGGCGAGCACGCCGAGCCCGTTGAGGAGGGCGCCGACCCTCCGGGCCCCGGGGTCGACGGCCAGCCAGGTGCCGCCTCCCAGGAGATCGCACCCGCCGATCAGGCCGGGCCGGCTCTGTGGCCAGTGCCGGGCCGGGGGAACCCAGGGGCGGGCGGTGAACTCGTCGCGCACCCCGACCACGATCAGGGGGATCTCGGCGCTCGGATCGATACTGACGACAACCGTGCACATGCCCGGAGGCTACGCCCTCGCGGGAGGCGGGCTCGGACCGGGGTCACGCGCCCACGGGAAAAGCCACAGCAAGGCCACAGCAAGGCCACAGCAAGGCCACAGCAAGGCCGCGGTAGGGCCGCCGACAGGACAAGGGCGCGGGCGTCTCCGCGCGAGGGCGACAATGCCTCTCAGATCGGCGGCCAGGGGATGGCGGGCCAGTCCTTGGAGGGCACGGGGTGCAGGCCGGTGTCGAGGAGCCTGCGGACCCGCGCCCAGGTGGCCTCGACCTCGTGGAGGGTGAGGAGCTCACGGAGGCGGCGGCCGAGGCGGCCCTGCTCCAGGTCGGCCTCAAGGCGGGTCAGGGCGTTCATCGCCTCGCGGGACAAGGGCTTGCCGCGCCACTGCCAGAGCACGGTGCGGAGCTTGTCCTCAGCGGAGAAGGAGACCCCGTGATCGACGCCGTAGACATGGCCGTCGGCGAGCGGCAGCAGGTGGCCTCCCTTCCGGTCGGCGTTGTTGACGACCGCGTCGAAGACGGCCATCCGCCGCAGGGAGGGCTGGCGGCTGCGGATCAGCACCATCAGGTCGATCTCGGGGTCGGTGTCGATCCACAGCTGACACATTCCCGGGCCGAAGGGGC
The DNA here is from genome assembly GCF_040299985.1 of Streptosporangium sp. NPDC000563. Classification (NCBI taxonomy): domain Bacteria; kingdom Bacillati; phylum Actinomycetota; class Actinomycetes; order Streptosporangiales; family Streptosporangiaceae; genus Streptosporangium; species Streptosporangium sp. NPDC000563. Next base: position 35,226 of record NZ_JBEPDA010000014.1, read on the forward strand.
CGTCGCGGTAGACGGTGGGCGGCACGATCCGCCAGCCGATCGCCGCGGAGACCTCGTAGGCGGCGACCTCGCGGGCGGCCAGGGTGCCGTCGGGAAAGTCCCAGAGGGGGCGTTCGCCCCGTACCGGCTTGTACACGCAGGCCGCCGCGAGCCCGCCGAGCCGGACCGAACAGTAGAGCGTCATGTTGGTCGCCTCGACCAGGCGGCCCGCCACATCCAGTTGGCCGTCACGGAGCAGACGCGTCGCGGTCTCGTCGTCCAGCCCCGCGGCCGGCGCCGCACTCAGCGTCGGCTCGCTCTCAGCACTCATTCGCCTCCTCCAGCAGATGAAGCGCTACTACCCCGGTAACCGTTGAGCCGCACGCAGATATGCCCCTCGGCGTCGAGAGGCTGGGCGCAGAGCGGGCAGGGCGGTCGACCGGCGGCGACGAGGGCCATGGCCCGCTTGGTGAAGGCCCTCGCGGCGCCGGGACTGATGTGCACGCGCAGCACCGTGGGCTCGACGAGCGGGGACGGCTCGAACTCCTCATCCTCGGCGGTGGCCTCCTTGGCCTCGATGACCACCTGGGCGGCCTCGGAGTCCCAGGCCAGGGCCATGACACCGACGCGGAAGTCCTCGCTGATCGGCACATCGAGGGGGGCGTTGTCCGTCAACGCGGCCGGGGCGACGGCGGGGACGGCGGCACCGCCCTCACCTCGCCGCAACACCTCGTCGAGCAACTCGTCGAGACGATCGGCCAGCGCCGCGACCTGGAACTTCTCCAGCGCCACGGTGGTCAGCCTGCCCTGGCCTCGCGCCTGCAGGAAGAAGGCTCGTGAACCCGGTTGCCCCACGGCACCGGCCACGAACCTCTCGGGTGGATCGTAGTCGAAGACCGGCATAGCCTGACCCTACGTGGTTCCGGATCCGCCGCCGACTGCGGCATCGCTCCCGGTGGGATTTTCTCCCCCCTCCGCACCGTCCGAACCCTCCGGAAGGCGTAATCCGGCCACATCTCCGCCCAGGTCGTTGAGTCTGAGCACGAAGGGACGCAAGGGGGTGTAGCGAATGGCGGTGAGCGACGCCGGATCGGCGGTTATCCGCTGGAACTGGTCCAGATGGAGCCCCATGGCGTCGGCCACGATGGCCTTGATCACATCTCCGTGGCTGCAGACGAGATAGACCGCCTTCGGGCCGAGGCGCTCGTTCCACTCCCTGACGGCCGCCACGGCGCGATGCTGGACGGCGGCCAGGGACTCTCCCCCGGGGAACGTCACCGCGCTCGGGTGGGCCTGCACGACCGGCCAGAGGGGATCCTTGGCGAGCTCGGCGAGCGGGCGGCCCGTCCAGTCGCCGTAGCGGCACTCACCGAAGCGCTCGTCGGTCAGCACCTCCGCCTCCCGCCGCCCCTCGGCGACCGCCTGCGCGGTCTCCTGACAGCGTTCCAGCGGGCTGGAGACGATCGCGTCGAGTTCCAGCGAGGTGAGCCGCGCGGCGAGCGCCTCCGCCTGGGCCCGTCCCGCGTCGCTGAGGTGGACATCCGGGGTCCAGCCCGCGAGGACCGGGCCGGTGAGGTGGGTAAGGCCGTGTCTGGCCAGCAACAAGGTCGTCACGCGGGCAAGTCTTGCAGTCCTCGCTCCACTACTTTTAAGTGGCCGGGCGGTAATCTGGCCGGATCATGGAGCAGCGCTATGTGGGCCGGAGCGGCTTGTCGGTGTCCCGCCTGGGACTCGGGACGATGACGTGGGGACGCGACACCGGCGCCGAGGAGGCCGCGGCGCAGCTTCGCACGTTCGCCGAGGCCGGCGGCACGCTCATCGACACCGCCGACGTCTACACGGGCGGCGACGCCGAACGGCTGCTCGGGCGGCTGCTGCGCGACTCCGTGCCGCGTTCCGAGCTGGTGCTGTCCACCAAGGCCGTGCTCACCCCGACCGGGCGCAGGCCACGCGACGCCTCCAGGAAGCACCTGGTGGCCGCGATCGACGCCTCCCTGACCCGCCTGGGCGTGAACGAGGTCGACCTGTGGCAGCTGCACGCCTTCGATCCCGACGTCCCGCTGGAGGAGACCCTGGCCGCCGTGGACGCCATCGTGTCCTCGGGGCGGGCCGCGTACGCCGGGGTGTGCGACTACGCGGGATGGCAGCTGGCGACCGCGGCCGTGGGGCAGCGGGCGGTGCCCGGCAGGGTGCCCATCGTCGCCGCCCAGGTCGAGTACTCACTTCTGGCCAGGGAAGCCGAGCGCGAGCTGATCCCCGCCGCCGAGCACGTCGGCGCGGGGGTGCTCGCCTGGTCGCCTCTCGGGCGCGGAGTCCTCACCGGGAAGTACCGTACGGGCATCCCCGCCGACTCCAGGGCCGCGACCCCGCACTTCGCCGACTTCGTCACCCCCTACCTCGACGAGCGGTGCCGGCGGGTGGTGGAGTCGGTGGCGACCGCCGCCGACGGGCTCGGCGTCTCACCGCTGTCGGTGGCCCTGTCGTGGGTACGCGACCAGCCGGGGGTGTCCTCGGCCGTCGTCGGCGCCCGCACCCACGCGCAGCTGTCCGGGGTCCTCCAGGCCGAGGATCTGACGCTGCCCGTGGAGATCAGGGAGGCACTCGACGACGTGTCCGCGGACTGAGAGAAGGGCCGGGACGAGTACGGTCCGCCGCGAGAACCGAACGAGAATTCGTCTCGCGTATCACTAGTCGATACCGAATGGAAACTTTCCGCGGAAAAAGCGGGCCTCCCTACAAAACTGTCAACCAGGTGGCGGGGGCACCCGGATGTCGGTGAGACGCCATGGCCGATGTCCGCCCCGGGGTGAAGGAGACGAGTGCGAGCTGCGATGGCGGCAGGCGTTCTGGCGCTGGCGCTGGGAGGTGGGGTCCCGGCGTCCGCGATCGCGCCCGTGAGCGCCGCACGGGCGAGCGCCGTCCCACGCGTGGACGACTGTGATCACACAGGGCCGCTCGGCCCCGTGACCGGCGGAGTCTGCCGGGTCGTGGACGGCGTCACGAAAAAGGTCGAGAGCGGTGTGGGCGACGTCGTCCACGATCTGGAAAAAGGTGTCGACGACCTCGGAAGCCGTGTTGAGGACGCCGTCTCCCCGTCCTCCCGCGAAGACTCCGGCCGGAGCGACGCCGGGACGAACGCCCCGGCACCGGCCGCCTCGGCGTCCAAGAGCCCGCCGGACAGGCCGTCCACCGCTCAGGAGAAGAAGGAGCCCTCCGGTGACGCACGGACGCCCCGGCCTCAGGGCACCGACGCCTGCCGGTCCGCGGCGGCCTCCACCGGCTGCGCGGAGACGTCGGCGACCACCTCTGCCGGGGAGCCCGACCAGGACACCTCGTCCAAGGTGTCACCGACCCCCACCCCTTCGGCGTCCACCTCCCCGACCCCTTCGGAGAGCCCTTCGCCGCACGAGGACGCCGCACCCGCGCGCAAGAGCCCGGTCCCCGTGCCGACCGACCGGGCGGTCCCCGAGACGGAGACGTTCTCCCCGGATGTCGGCAGGCCCGCGACCGACGTGGGTGGGCCGATGGTTCCCAGGCCGTCACCCGTGGTCGACGCCGAGGCGCCCCGGGTGGAGCTGCTGTGGCCCGCCCCGGTGATGGAGAAACTCCAGCGGCAGATGCCCGGCGAGCGGCCGGTGAAGCCCAGCCGGTCGTCCGACACCGCGAGCACCGTGCTCAGCACCGCGGTGCTCGTCGCGGCGATCCTCGCGGTCCGCCTGCTGTACAGCAGGCGCAGGTTCAGGGAGTCGATACCGTTCGAGCCCGCCCCTCCGGGACGTCAGCGGGTGGCCTAGTTCTCGGCGTTCTCGGCGTTCTCGGCGTCTTCGGCGCCCTAGGCGTCCCGGCCCGCGCCGCTCACCTCGTCATGCCACGACGGAGTCGTACGCGGCCGGGCAGCGGTTCCCCGCCGTCCCGACGGCGGCACGCCCCGGACGGTCATCGACCGCCGGGACGGAAAGCACTCAGCCTCCGATGGCGTGGACGCCGCCGTCGACGTGGACGATCTCACCGGTCGTGGCGGGGAACCAGTCGGACAGCAGGGCGACACACGCCTTGGCCGCCGGGATCGGGTCGTTGATGTCCCAGCCGATCGGGGCCTTGGCGGGCCAGCTCTCCTCGAACTCGACGAAGCCCGGGATGCTCTTGGCCGCCATGGTCCTGATCGGGCCCGCGGCGACGAGGTTGACCCGGATGCCCTGCTTGCCGAGATCGCGGGCCAGGTAGCGGGAACAGGACTCAAGCCCGGCCTTGGCCACGCCCATCCAGTCGTACACCGGCCATGCCTTGGTGGCGTCGAAGTCGAGACCGACGATCGCGCCGCCCTCCTTCATGAGCGGGAGCGCGGCCACCGCGAGCGACTTGAACGAGTACGTGGAGACCTGGACCGCGGTCGCCACGTCCTCCCAGGAGGTGTTCAGGAAGTTGCCGCCCAGGGCGGTCTGCGGCGCGAAGCCGATCGCGTGCACCACCCCGTCCAGGCCGCCGAGATGCTCGCCGACCCGCTCCGCCAGGGAGTCGAGGTGCTCGGGGTTGGTGACGTCGAGCTCCAGCACCGGAGGCGGCTCCGGCAGTCGCCTCGCGATCCGCTCGACCAGGCTGAGCCGGCCGAACCCGGTGAGCACGATCTGCGCGCCCTCCTCCTGGGCCAGCTTGGCCACCGAGAAGGCGATGGAGGCGTCGGTGAGCACCCCGGTGACGAGAAGCCGCTTGCCTTCGAGAATTCCCACGTCAGTGCCCCATTCCAAGGCCGCCGTCAACGGGGATGACGGCCCCCGTGATGTAGGCGGCGTCCTCGCCGGCCAGGAACCTGACCACGCGCGCTATCTCCTCCGGGGCGGCGTAGCGGCCCAGGGGGATGTTCTTACGGATCTGCTCCTGGTACGCCTCGTCCAGCTCGGCCGTCATGTCGGTCTCCACGAAGCCGGGGGCGACCACGTTGACGGTGATGTTGCGCGAGCCCAGCTCCCTGGCGGCCGACCGGGCGAAGCCGATCATGCCGGCCTTGGAGGCGGCGTAGTTGCTCTGCCCCGCCGAGCCCAGCATGGCGACCACCGAGGAGATCAGCACGATGCGCCCGCGCTTGAGCCGCAGCATGCCGCGGGTGGCGCGCTTGGCGACCCGGTAGGAGCCGGTCAGGTTGGCGTCGATGACGTCGGTGAAGGTCTCCTCCTTCATCATCGGCAGCAGCGTGTCCCTGGTGATGCCCGCGTTGGCGACGAGCACCTCGACCGGGCCGTACTCGGCCTCGACCTTCGCGAAGGCGGCGTCCACGTCGGCCGTGCTGGTCACGTCGCAGCGTACGCCGAAGAGGCCCTCGGGAGGCTGTCCGGAACGGTAGGTCACGGCGACGTCGTCGCCTGCCTGAGCGAGTTCGCGGGCGATCGCGAGGCCGATGCCGCGATTGCCGCCGGTTACGAGAACAGATCGAGCCATGGTCAGACGGTATCGGCTACCGGGGGGTAACCCTCTTGTCCGGGAAGGACAAGATCACAGGGTTAGGATCGTTGACATGCGCCAGATCGACTCCGACTTCCTCGCCCTGCCTCTGCGCCGGCTCGCGGACGCGGCCCTGCAGCGCGCCCGGGACCTGGGCGCCGAGCACGCCGACTTCCGGCTGGAGCGCGTCCGCGGGGAGACCCTGCGCCTCTCCGACGCGGCGCTGGAAGGCTCCATCGACGCCGACACCCTCGGCTACGCCGTACGGGTCGTCAAGGACGGCACCTGGGGCTTCGCCGGAGGCATCGAGCTCAGCCCCGAGGCGGCCGTCAGGGTCGCCGAGCAGGCGGTGGAGGTGGCGGTCGTCTCGGCGGCGGTCAACCGCGAGCCCGTCGAGCTGGCGCCGGAGGCGGTCCACTCCGACGTCACCTGGGTCTCCTCCTACCAGGTCGACCCGTTCGAGGTGCCGATGCGCGACAAGGCGGCGCTGCTCGCCGACTGGTCGGGCGCCCTGCTGCGAGATCCCGGGGTGGACCACGTCCAGGCGTCGCTGACACAGGTCAAGGAGCAGAAGTTCTACGCCGACACGGCCGGGACCTCCACGACGCAGCAGCGGGTGCGCGTCCATCCCCAGCTGAGGGCGACGCGGGTGCTGGACGGCCGCTTCGACTCGATGCGGACGCTCGCCCCGCCCGTCGGCCGGGGGTACGAATACCTCACCGGCACCGGCTGGGACTTCCCCAAGGAGCTGGCGCGCATCCCCGAGTTGCTGGAGGAGAAGCTTCGGGCGCCCTCCGTCGAGGCGGGACCGTACGACCTGGTGATCGACCCGTCGAACCTGTGGCTGACGATCCACGAGTCGGTCGGGCACGCCACCGAGCTCGACCGCGCCCTCGGCTACGAGGCGGCGTACGCGGGGACGAGTTTCGCCACCTTCGACCAGCTCGGCACGCTGGTGTACGGCTCGCAGCTGATGAACGTGACCGGTGACCGCACCGTCGAGCACGGCCTGTCCACGATCGGCTACGACGACGAGGGGGTGGCGACCAGGGAGTTCGACATCGTCTCCGACGGCATCCTGGTCGGCTACCAGCTCGACCGGAGGATGGCGCTGCTGAAGGGGCTGGGCGCTTCCAACGGCTGTGCCTTCGCCGCCTCCCCCGGCCACACCCCGATCCAGCGGATGGCCAACGTGTCGCTGCGGCCGGCGCCCGACGGCCCCACCACCGAGGAGCTGATCTCCGGCGTCGACCGGGGCATCTACGTGGTGGGCGACAAGAGCTGGTCCATCGACATGCAGCGCTACAACTTCCAGTTCACCGGTGAGCGGTTCTATCTGATCGAGAACGGCAGGCTCGCCGGGCAGCTGCGCGACGTCGCCTACCAGGCGACGACGACCGACTTCTGGCGCTCGATGGCGGCGGTCGGCGGGCCGCAGACGTACGTGCTGGGCGGGGCGTTCAACTGCGGCAAGGGGCAGCCTGGCCAGGTCGCCCCGGTCAGCCACGGCTGCCCGTCGGCGCTCTTCCGCGGCGTGCGCGTCCTCAACACCGTCCAGGAGAGTGGCAGTTGAGCACGCGCGGCGAGCGGACGGAAGACGGTGTCGGCCGTGCGGTCCGGCAGGAGAGGAGCGGAATGACTTCCCAGGAGATGATCGAGAGGGTTCTTGAGCTCTCCACGGCCGACGACAACGTCGTGATCGTGGAGGAGGGGTCGAGTGCCAACCTGCGCTTCGCGGGCAACACCCTCACCACCAACGGTGTGTCCCGTTCCTCGCAGCTGACCGTGATCTCCATCGTGGGCCGCGGTGTGGGCGTGGTGTCGCGGGCGGCGGTCCGCCCCGACGGGCTCGACGAGGTCGTGGCCGCCGCCGACCACGCCGCGGAGGACGCCCGGCCGTCCGAGGACGCCCGGCCGCTGCTGGAGGGCACCCGCTCCGCCGACTGGGACGCCCCCGCCGAGCCGACCTCGATCGGGGTGTTCGGCGCCTTCGCCCCCGCCCTGGGCGAGGCCTTCGCCACGGCCGAGGCGGGCGGGCGCAGGCTGTACGGTTTCGCCGAACACACCGTCACGACGACCTTCGTGGGCACCTCGACCGGCGCCCGGCTGCGGCACACCCAGCCCACCGGCCGCCTGGAGCTCAACGCCAAGTCCTCCGACATGCGGCGCTCGGCGTGGACCGGCGTGTCCACCCGCGATTTCTCCGACGTCGACGTGGCGGCCCTGGACGCCTCGCTCGTCCAGCGCCTGGAGTGGGCGAAGAACCGCGTCGAGCTGCCCGCGGGCCGGTACGAGACGCTGCTGCCTCCGACGGCCGTCGCCGACCTGATGACCTACCTGTACTGGACGGCCGGAGCGCGCGACGCGATGGAGGGCCGTACGGTCTTCTCCAGGGCCGGTGGCGGCACCCGCGTCGGCGACGTCCTCTCCGAGTCGCCGATCCGCCTGTACAGCGACCCGTCGGCGCCTGGCGTCGAGTGCTCGCCGTTCGTGGTGGCGCACGCCTCCGGCCGGGAGAACTCGGTGTTCGACAACGGGCTGCCGCTCGCCGCCACCGACTGGATCTCCGATGGCAGGCTGGCCAACCTGCTGCAGACCCGGCACTCGGCCGAGCTGACCGGTCTGCCGGTGACCCCTGCCGTCGACAACCTGATCATGCGGGGACCCGAGGGCGGGCGGTCTCTGGAGGAGATGATCGCCTCCACCGAGCGCGGCCTGCTGCTCACCTGCCTGTGGTACATCCGCGAGGTCGACCCGCAGACGCTGCTGCTGACCGGCCTGACCCGCGACGGCGTCTACCTGGTGGAGAACGGCGAGGTCGTGGGCGAGGTGAACAACTTCCGCTTCAACGAGAGCCCGGTGGACCTGCTCCGCCGCCTCAGCGAGATCGGCGCCTCCGAGCAGACCCTGCCGCGCGAGTGGAGCGACTACTTCAACCGCGCGATCATGCCTCCGATCCGGGTGCCCGACTTCAACATGTCGACGGTGAGCCAGGCCAGCTAGGTCCGGCTCCCCCTCCCCGCACCTTCCCGTACCGGGCGGGCCGTTCAGCGCTGGACGAGCGGGACGGTGTGCACCGTGTCCCAACGCCGGCCCGCCACCACGCGGGCGGTGGCGTCGGTGAGGTCGTAGACGACCGACCAGCGGGTGTGGGCCTGGGCCACCTTCCGAAGCAGGCCCATCGCGTCGCGCCAGTCGCGGGCGGCGGGCAGTCCCTCGGCGAGCGCGCGGTAGCGGGGGTCGGCCAGGCGCTGGGCGGCGGAGGTGCCGGTCATGCCGAAGTTGGTGAGCATACGGTCGTCGATCACGTTGAGCCTGCCCCCGGCGTACTCCACGACGGCCGACCTGCCCGCCGCGTCGGCGATGAGGTAGTGGACCTGCGGCCCGATCGTGAAGTCGACGTCGTAACGGCGCATGATCGCCAACGCCTCGTCCACGGTCGCCGCCTTGTCGAGCATGATCCTGATGACGCGCACGCTGCCGACGTCGGGGCGGTCGGGAGAAGCCGGGGGCAGCCCGCCCTCGGGCGACGTGGCCATACCGACGGCCAGGCCCTTCTCGTTCACCCCGTCGAAGGGGGCGAGCACCGCGTGGGCCATCCTGCGGCGGGCGGGCGCGGCGGACAGGTCCGGCGGGGTGGAGCCTCCGATCAGATGGAACAGGTCGACGACGGAGACCGAGGCGTAGCCGTCGGGCGGGTCGGCGTGCACGATCAGCGCCGGGTTGGGGTCCCAGTCGAAGTTTCTGCCGAACAACGGCCGGTCGCCACCGAGGGCGAACAACGAGCAGGCCCAGCCGTCGGCGCGTCCCGCCAGCTCCTCCTCCCCGAGGGGGGCCTCGCGGTCGTACGAGCCGTGGAAGGTCATCTCGTACAGCGGTAGATCGTCGATCCTGCGGAGGCTGTCTATCGTCCGCGCGACGTCGGTGGCGCTCTGGCGCAGCGGTGATTCCCCTTCCGCCTCGGCCCGCGGCCCGGCGTCAGTGGCGGCGGGGGTGCTCGGTGAGACGGCCCCGGTGGCGGCGGGCGCAGCGCCCTCCGGGACGGCGCAGCCGGTCGGGAGGATCAGCACGACGGCCAGCGCGGCGCGTACCACCGTCCCCGCCGCGCCGTGCGGCCTTCCCGCCCGCGCGCGAGTCTCTTCCATTCACGCAGTCTGCGTCACCGGGCAGCCGCCGTACAGGCTCAGTCGTCCTCCAGGCGGAACCCGATCTTCATGCCGACCTGGAAGTGGGCGATCTCCCCCTCCTCGATGTGCCCCCTGATCTCGGTCACCTCGAACCAGTCGAGGTGGCGCAGGGTCCGGGAGGCCCGGCGGACCCCATTGCGTACGGCGGCCTCGATGCTCTCCCCCGAAGTGCCGACTATCTCGGTCACCCGGTACGTTCGATCTGTCATCCTCTGCTTCTTCCCGGAAAGCCATGGTTACATGACCGTTCGCACCCAGCCGATATGAGGCCTAGATTGGGAATCGTGAAGGGATGGCGCAGACGTCCGGTGGTTCATCAGGTGACGGACGCCCAACCCTCGTTGAGCGCCGACATCGGCAGGCGCGAGAAGAGTTACTTCATCAAGATGGGGATCCGGCTGATCTGCCTGGTCCTCGCCTTCACGGTGCCCGCCCCGATGCCCGTCCGGCTGCTGCTCTTCGCCGGGGCGATCTTTTTACCATACGTTGCCGTGATCGGGGCCAATGGGCCGCCGCGCGGGGTCCCGCATGCCCCTGACGTGGAAGATTCCGGACAAAACCAGATTCCACGCCACCGACGCGAGATCGGGTCGTGACTAAGTCTTGACGCACTCCAAGGGTAGTAGGTGTACGCTTTAGCCAAGTGCCCTGGTCCCCCGTCGGGGCACTGTTGCCGGCGTTCCGGGCCCCCGTCGGAACGCCGATGAAGCGACGCCGGGTGGTTTGCCCCCGTAACCACCCGGCGTCGCCCTTTTCTCAGACTTTAACAACGAAGCGCCTTTTCTTTGGCGCTATTTGTCACCCAGTGTCTCCGTTGTCGCCTGCTCCCAGCTGCGCGCCAGCGCGGTCAGTCTCTCCACGACGTCCGGCGGCGCCGTACCCGCCCCCTGGGCCACCCCGAGCAGATAGGCCGTGAGCGGCGCGGCCGGCCGGGCCACCCCGTGGGCGACCTCCCTGGTCAGATCCAGCACCTCGTCGCGGTCCACCGTCGCGGGGTCGATGCCCAGCTCCTGGCAGACCAGCGCGGTCCATTCCTTCAGCACGTTCAACTCTCGCTCCTCGTCCGCGGTCGCGTCCGTCCCATGCCGTCGTCGCTCTCGCGGCCGTCACCGGAATCCGCGGCTCCGCCGGGGCCCGGCTCCGCCGTCCGGGCCCGCTGTAGATCGTCCATGGTGTCGCAATCGAACCATGGCTGCCCGGTGAGGTGAACCGTGACCGGGCGGAGCGGGGCGAGCAGCCCGTGCAACGACCGCCCCTCGTAGCGGTCGAGCGCCCGCGCCAGGCTCCGCGTGTGCCACACCCCGGCGAGCCACTGCTCGCGCCCGCCGTCGTCGACGAGCACGGCCCCCGGCCCGCTCGTCCCCGCGGCACCCGCCCCTGCGGCGTCCAGCAGCATCCGCACGTGCTCACCGGTCAGGAACGGAAGATCGGCGGCGAGCAGCACCACCCATGGCGCGTTCACCTCGGCCAGGCCGGCTCGCAGCGCCGGGACCGGGCCACCACCGGGCGGGTCCTCACGCCGGAAGATCGCGTGTGGCAGTCCGGGGCGAGGTGGCCCGACGACGATCAGCCGTTCCGCGCCGGGCACGGCGGCGGCCACCGACTCGACCAGCGGGCGGCCGGAGACGCGCAGGCCCGGCTTGTCCAGGCCGCCGAGCCTTCGCGCGAGACCGCCCGCCAGGATGCAGGCGTCGTGACGGGCGGTCATCGGACACCTCCGGGTCTTCTGTGGCGGGGACCTCAGCCGCCGATGGCGGACATCGGGCGGGACGGCTGCAGGAAGGTCGGATCGTCGATGCCGTGACCGGCCTTCTTGATCCGGACCGCGGATCGCCAGCGCTCGGCGATCTCGTCGTCACCGGCACCCGCGCGCATCGCGGCCCTCAGGTCGGACTCGTCGGCGGCGAACAGGCAGTTGCGGATCTGACCGTCGGCGGTGAGCCGTACCCGGTCGCACGCACCGCAGAACGGACGGGTGACCGAGCCGATCACCCCTACCCTGGCCGGGCCGCCCTCGACGAGGAACAGCTCGGCCGGGGCGCTGCCGCGCTCCGCCGAGTCGGCGTCGGTGAGGGCGACATCGGCCTTGAGCGTGGCGAGGATCTCATCAGCCGTGATCATGTTCTCCCTGCGCCAGCCGTGCTGGGCGTCGAGCGGCATCTGCTCGATGAACCGGAGCTCGTAGCCCCGCTCCAGGCAGTAACGCAGCAGCGGCACGGCCTCGTGGTCGTTGATCCCGCGCATCAGCACCGCGTTCACCTTGACCGGTCGCAGCCCGGCGGCGTCGGCCGCCTCCAGCCCTTCGAGGACGTCGGACAGGCGGTCGCGGTGGGCGAGCCTCTTGAAGGTCTCGCGGTCGAGGGTGTCGAGGGAGACGTTGACCCGGTGCAGACCCGCGCCGGCCAGGGAGGCGGCCAGCCGGCTCAGCCCGATCCCGTTGGTGGTGAGCGAGACCTGCGGGGCGGGGTCGAGTGCGGTGGTGCGGGCCACGATGTCGACCAGCTCGCGGCGGAGCAGCGGCTCGCCACCGGTGTAGCGGACCTCGGTGATGCCGAGTCGCTCCACCCCGATGGTGACCAGCCTGACGATCTCGTCGGCGGTCAGCAGGTCGGGTTTCTGCAGCCATTCGAGGCCCTCGGGTGGCATGCAGTAGGAGCAGCGCAGGTTGCATCGGTCGGTGAGGGACACCCGCAGATCGGTCGCCACGCGTCCGAAAGAATCCTGCAACACCGGACGCCACCTCTCATCAGTCGCTCACCTGCCGGAACAGGGGACCAGCTTAAGGCCGCCCTCTCTTCCGGCCCCAACGGGCCTCGTTGTTCCAACATCACCATATGACGGTTGATTCCTGACATGCCGCACGATCATGACTTACGGCGCCCGATAAAATGGGTGGGATCTCATGAGGAACGTGGGCAAACTGGATCTCGCAACCAAGGAGATCATGATGCCGAACCAGCCCGCACCGAACCTGGTGTCGTGGGCCAGCGAGATCGACGAAGGTACGATCATGCAGGCTGCGCGCGCCGCCCGTCTGCCGATCGTCTCCGGACACGTCGCCCTCATGCCCGACGCGCACGTCGGCATCGGCGCGACGGTCGGATCGGTGATCCCCACCGAAGGAGCGATCATCCCGGCCGCCGTCGGCGTCGACATCGGCTGCGGCATGGTCGCGACCGAGACCACGCTCACCGCCGCCGACCTCCCCGACACCCTCGACGCGCTGATGCCGCTGGTGGAGAGGCGGATTCCCGCCGGCGTCGGCAAGGGCCACGACGACCCGTCCATGGACCGCGCGCTCGGCGACCTCGGCCGCCCGCACACCGACCTCACCTCCCAGCAGGAGAAGAAGGTGTCCCTGCAGTTCGGCACCCTCGGCTCCGGTAACCACTTCGTCGAGGTCTGCCTCGACGAACGTGACCGGGTCTGGACGGTGCTGCACTCGGGCTCGCGCGGCATCGGCAACCTGCTCGCGACCAAGCACATCGTCGACGCCAAGAAGCTGATGAGGAAGCAGGCGATCGGCCTGGAGGATCCCGACCTGGCCTACCTGGTGCAGAACACACCGGAGTTCACCGCCTACATCGAGGACATGCTGTGGTCCCAGCGCTACGCCATGGCCTCGCGTGCCCGGATGGACAAGGTGCTGGGCGACGCCCTGTTCCGGGTCGTCGGCAAGGGGCGGCGGCTTCGGACGATCAACTGCCATCACAACTTCACACAGCGGGAGACACACGAGGGCAAGGACCTGTGGATCACCCGTAAGGGGGCCATCAAGGCCGACACGGGCGACGAGGGCGTGATCCCGGGATCCATGGGGACGCGCTCGTACATCGTGCGCGGGCTCGGCAACCCGATGTCCTACAACTCCTGCTCACACGGAGCCGGCCGCAGGATGTCGCGCAGCCGGGCGAAGCGTGAGCTGACGGCCGCCTCACTCACCGAGGCGATGCGCGGCCGCACCTGGAACGCGGACCGCGCCGCCGCCCTGGTGGACGAGCACCCACAGGCGTACAAGCCGATCGACCAGGTGATGGCGGACCAGGAGGATCTGGTCACGGTCCAGCACACACTGCGCCAGGTGTTCAACTACAAGGGCTGACCCCGCGCCTCCTGGGTCCCGCCGGTGACCGGCGGGACCCGGCGTCTGCCGGGCGGGCCGGCGAGGAACGTGACGGCCGCGCCCGCCGGCCCCGATCGGTGACGGGGACGGCGGGACGCGCCCGGGGGGTCAGAGTCCGAGCTTGGGCAGTTCGTCGCTGGTGAAGGTGAGCTTCACGACCGGGGAGGTCTCGTCGCTCATGAAGGCGTAGAAATCGAGGTCCCAGAAGGGGTTGGGAGACTCACCGGGAACGGCGTCCTTCACTCCCTGGACGCCCGGTGTGCCGCTCTTGTGGCGGGCGTACCACTGGTCGACGAAGAAGCAGTCGGACCCGTAGGACTTGATGTCGCCCACATCGCCCTCACCGCGTCCCACGACGACGTAGGCGTGGCCGGCGCCCCCTGTGGTGTCGCGGAAGTTGACCAGCTCTACCTTGACGCCCGAGCCGAGCAGCTTGGGCTGGTCCGCGAGCATCCCGATGACGCAGCAGGCGAAGAGCGTGCAGTTGGCACTGGCGAGTCCGCGGTAGTTGGCCCGCCCGGTCGCGACGTACTTGCTCTTGATCTTCTCGCGCGCCTCGGCGAACGTGGACTGGGTCACCGGCCCGCCGAGTCCCGCCTCCCTGCCGATCGCCGGCAGGCGCACGGGCTTGAGGTCGGAGAACTGCTGGCCGTCGGGAATGATCTCTGGAACGTTCCCACCACCGGCCGAGACCTCCAGCTTCTTGATGACGACGTCGTCGTCCAGCAGCTGCGGCCAGGGGTTCCACAGCTTGGCCGTGCTCATCTTCGTCTTGCCGATCGCCGCCTGCACGGCCGCCATCCGCGCCTGCTTGGGGGTCAGGTGCGTGGATTGACTCATGGTGATCTCCCGGTTACTTTTCGGAGGAATCACGACACTTCCACCACATTTTTCCGGCGGCAATGAGATGGCCGCATGTGGCCAGGAGAACGGCGTCGGCAAGGACCCGGGCAGACTCCCCCGGCCACGGGCACGTGTTTTCCGGCAGAGGCGCCGAAGAGGCCGCATGCCCGCCGGTTCCGGCACTACATGCGATAGTCCCAGTCGAGCAGGCCCGCGCGCAGGTCGGCGACGAGGCCGCGGACATAGTCGAGTTCGGCCCCGAGCACGACCCGCTGATACTCGGACTCCACCAGGAAGACACGGGGCAGGAACCTCCCCCCCTCGGCCAGGTCCGCCTCCAGCTCCGACAGCCGCGCCCGCAGAGAGGTCAGGCGCTCCTCGAGCGCGGCGCGGACCTCCTCGGGCGGCAGCACGAGCATGAAGGCGAGCGCGGCGGGAAACTCGGGAAACTCTCGGGCCCGCTCGGAGAGCATCGTCCGCATCCACCGCCGCAGCGTGTCGCGGCCCGCGTCGGTGGGCTCGTAGACGGTCCGCTCCGGGCGGTTCTCCTCGCGCGAGGTCTCGCGGACCGCGATGAGCCCGTCGCGCAACAGCCGGTCGATGGTCTGGTACACGCTGTTGCGCTGCGCCACGTTGACCACGTCGTCCTTGTGCCGCTCCCTGATCAGACGCTGCATCTGGTACGCGTGCATCGGCGCCTCGACGACCAGGGAGAGCAACGCCATGGCCAGGGGAGATCGCCTCGTAGACATGGCGAACATCGTAGGGGTCGCCATCCAATAGTTATTCTATGTATAGTCATTTTATGACTAAGAAAGCATTGATCATCGGCGGGGGCATCGCGGGGCCGGTGACGGCGATGGCCCTGCGGCGTGCCGGGGTGGACTCCGAGGTCTTCGAGGCCTACGACCGCGGATCGGAAGGCGTGGGCGTCTTCCTCACACTCGCGGTCAACGGGATCGAGGCCCTGCGCCTCCTCGACCTGCACGACCTCGTCCGCGACCTGGGCATGGACTCCTCGCGGATGCTGATGCTCAACGGCCGAGGCAGGCCGCTCGCCTCCACCCGGCAGCCCAGCCGGACGCTGAGGCGCGCCGACCTCTACCTGGCGCTGCGCGACGAGGCCGTACGGCGCGGCGTGCGGATCCACTACGGCAAGCGCCTCACCGACGCCTCGGTCACCGCGGACGGGGTACGGGCGGTCTTCGCCGACGGAGGCACGGCCGAGGGCGACCTGCTCGTCGGCGCCGACGGCCTCCGCTCGCGCACCCGCACCGTCATCGACCCCGGCGCACCTCGCGCCCGGCACGTCGGACTGCTGAACACGGGCGGCTTCGCGGACGGCGTCGAGGTGCCGGGCGAACCGGGAACGAACCACTTCATCTTCGGCAGGCGTGCCTTCTTCGGCTACCTTCCCCACCCGGACGGGCAGGTGTGGTGGTTCGCCAACCCTCCGAGTCCTGTCGAGCCCACCGCCGAGGAACTCGCGGCGCTCACCCCCGAGCGCTGGCGCGCCATGCTGATGGAGTTGTTCAGGGACGACACCGGGCCGATGCTCGACATCATCGGCGCGACGGACGACATTCCGGCCGGCTGGAACACCTACGATCTCCCGACCGTGCCGAAGTGGTTCAACGAACGCATGGTGATCCTGGGTGACGCCGCGCACGCGGCCTCACCCTCGTCGGGCCAGGGGGCGTCCATGGCGATCGAGGACGCGGTGGTGCTGGCCAAGTGCCTGCGTGACATCCCCGCCACCCCTGAGGCGTTCGCCGCCTTCGAGAGACTGCGGCGGGCCAGGGTGGAACGGATCGTGGCGCACGGCAAACGCAACGGAAGCGGCAAGGCGCCGGGAGCCGTCGGCGCCTTTCTCCGCGACCTCACGCTCCCCGCCATCATGCGGCAGGTGGACAGGAGGAACGCGCTGGCCTGGATACACGACTACCGGATCTCCTGGGACGACCCGGTGTCCGCGCCACCGGCGACGACTCGCTGAACCGCGAGGGGGACGGTCGCCTCGGCCGGACCTCTTCGGGAACGGACCAGGACGCGAGCCTGCCGGGAGCCGACGAGCCGGATGAGGGCCGGGTGCGGGCCGGTCAGAGTGCGGTGATGGCGGTGCCGCGCGCGAGCAGCAGGACGACGTCGACCGCGGCGACGGCGATCGCCGCGGCGAAGGGAACGCGTGAAGAGCCCCGGCCCAGTGCCAGCCCTCCGGCGGTGAGGGCCCCCGCCACGGCCAGGGCGGCCCAGCCGCCCGCGCCCGGAGGGCCCGGGGGCCCCAGCACGAGCAGGACCGTCGCGGCCAGCAGGGGCACCGGGATCAGGACGCGGACGCGAGCGACGCCGAGTCTCTGCGGCCAGCCCCTCACCCCGGCGGCGAGGTCCGCGGGGATGTCGGGCAGCACGTTGGCCAGGTGCGCTCCGCAGCCGAGCAGCGCGGCGGCCGTCACCGCCCACCAGGCGGGCCACGGATGTCCCGGCAGGCCCAGGGTCACGAACCCCGGCAGCGAGCCGAACCCCACCGCGTACGGCAACCAGGACAGCGCGGTCGCCTTGAGCCCGAGATCGTAGACCCACGCCGCGGCGACGCCGACCAGGTGGACGGCGCCGGCGGCGGGCCCCGAGGCGAGGGAGAGCGGCACGCAGAGCACCAGCGCCGCGATGGCGGCGACCCACACGGTACGGACGCTCACCGCGCCGGAGGCGACCGGCTTGCCGGTGCGGTGAGCGGCGGCGTCCCGCGCCGCGTCGACCGCGTCGTTGCACCAGCCGATCGAGAGTTGCCCCGTCGACACGGCCGCCGCCACCAGGACGCACCCGGCCGCGTCGCGCCCGCTCGCGACGGCCAGCGCGGTCACCAGGACGGTGACCGCGACGGTCGGCCCCGGGTGACAGGCCAGCGACAACCCCCGTACGGCCCGGAGCAACGGCCGGGTACCCAGGCGCGATGGACCGCTCGTCGTCACCCGTCGATCGTAGGCGGGAACCTCACGAAGCCCGAACGCGACTCCCTGCCGTACCTGAGCGCTTTGAAAACGGGCACAGAGGACTTCGTGACGCATGCAGTACACAGCAGGTGGGCAAGAGGGAGGTGTCCGCTGTTCGCGAGCCGGGGGTCAATAAATGACGCGAATCATCGCTGTCCGCGGTGCGCTCCCGCCGAACCGCCACTCCCAGTCAGAGATCACCGACGCGTTCGCGCGAGCGTGCCTTCCCGAGGGGGCCAGCCGACGGCTGCTCGACAGGCTGCACGCCTCCGCGCGGGTGGAGTCACGGCACCTGACGCTGCCGCTCGAACGGTACGCCAAGCTGGACGGCTTCGGTGCGGCCAACGACGCGTTCGTGGAGACGGCCGTGGAACTGGGCGCCGAGGCGGTGGGCGGGGCGCTGGAGGACGCGGGGGCCGCCCCCGAGGACGTGGACATGATTCTCTTCACCTCGGTGACCGGTGTCGCGGCGCCCTCGGTGGACGCCCGGCTGGCCGGACGGCTCGGGCTGCGCCCGGACGTCAAGCGGATGCCGGTCTTCGGCCTGGGCTGTGTCGCGGGAGCCGCGGGTGTCGCCCGCCTCCACGACTACCTGCGCGGCTGGCCGGACCACCTGGCGGTGCTGCTCTCGGTCGAGCTGTGCTCCCTCACCCTGCAGCGCGGTGACGACTCCATCGCCAACATGGTCGCGAGCGCCCTGTTCGGCGACGGGGCGACGGCCGTGGTGGCCTGCGGAGACGGGTGGCGGCCACGGCGTTCCGGGCCGTCCACGACCTCCCGCGCCACCGGGGCGGGCGGCGCGTCCGCGACGACGCGGCCCGCCGGGCCCGCCGGGTCATCTCCGCCGAACAGCGCACCCGCCCCGCACCACAGGCTCCCCCTGTCCAGCCCTTCCATCCCGTCGGCGTCCTCGGGATCCGTCTCGGGATTCGTGAGGTCCTCCCCCGTGACGCACCGGCTGCTCCCCGAGCCCGCCGGCTCGTACGGAGTTCCCGAGGCGCCGGTCGCGATGGCGGGACCGACGGTGGTGGCCTCGCGCAGCCACCTGTATCCCGATTCCGAGCACGTGATGGGCTGGCACGTCGGCGACACCGGCTTTCGGGTGGTGCTCGACGCGAGCGTCCCCGACGTGGTGCGCACCTATCTGGCGGACGACGTGCACGGCTTCCTGCGCGACCACGGCCTGCGGGTCGAGGACGTGACGGCGTGGGTCTGCCACCCGGGCGGCCCGAAGGTCCTGGAGGCGGTGGCGGAGACGCTGCGGCTTCCCGAGGACGCGCTGGACCTCACCTGGCGCTCGCTCGCCGCGATCGGGAACCTGTCCTCGTCCTCCGTCCTGCACGTCCTGCGGGATACGCTCGCCCTGCGGCCACCGCCGCCGGGCACGCCGGGGCTCCTCCTCGCGATGGGGCCCGGCTTCTGCTCAGAACTCGTACTGCTGCGCTGGTAGGAGCCCGATGTCCTGGCATCTGTCGTCCTGGTATCCACTGCTCGTGCTGCTCGTCGGCCTGGAGCGCGTCGCCGAGCTGGTCGTCGCCCGCCGCAACGCGCGCTGGAGCATGGCGCGCGGCGGGGTGATGTCCGGGCAGGGACACTACCCGTGGATGGTCGTCCTGCACACCGGCCTGCTCGCCGGATGCCTGTTGGAGGCGGGCCTCGCCGACCGGCCCTTCGTGCCCGCTCTCGGCTGGCCGATGGTCGTCCTGGTGGTCGCGGCGCAGGGCCTGCGCTGGTGGTGCATCACCTCCCTGGGCCCGCAGTGGAACACCCAGGTCATCGTCGTGCCCGGCCTGACGCTCGTGGAGCGCGGCCCCTACCGGCTGCGGTGGCTGCGCCATCCCAACTACGTCGCGGTCGCCGTCGAGGGCGCCGCGCTGCCACTGGTGCACAGCGCGTGGGTCACCGCGCTGGTGTTCACCGTGCTCAACGCCGCGCTGATGGTGGTGCGGATCCGCTGCGAGAACGACGCCCTGGCCTCACTCGCCGCGGCGCCACCCGTCACGACGTCGTCCACCGCACCGGCCACCGCGCTGTCCACCGCGCCGTCCACCGGGGCGGTGACCCGGCCGTCGAAGGACGCGCCGGTCACCGACGCTCCGCCGGGCGCCGGCGGGACACCGACGTGATCGACGTCCTGATCGCGGGCGGAGGCCCGGCCGGTCTCGCCACCGCCATCCACGCCGCCATGGCGGGGATGGAGGCGGTCGTCGTCGAGCCCCGCGCCGTCCCGGTGGACAAGGCGTGCGGTGAGGGGCTGATGCCCAGCGGGACCGCCGCCCTGGGGTCGCTGGGAGTTCGGGTCGAGGGCAGGCCGCTGCGCGGCATCCGCTACCTGGACCGGCGGCACGAGGTGGAGGCGGCGTTCCGCGACGGGTCCGGCCTGGGCGTGCGGCGGACCGCGCTGCACGCCGCTCTGGCCCTGCGTGCGCGGGAGCTGGGCGTGCAGGTCGTGCCCGGCAAGGTGGACGGCGTACGGCAGGACGGCGACGGGGTCGAGGCCGCGGGCCTGCGTGCCCGATGGCTGGTGGCCGCGGACGGCCTGCACTCCCCGTTGCGCGCCCTGCTCGGGCTTGAGCTGCCGGGACGCGGGCCGCGCAGGTACGGGCTGCGGCGGCACTACCCGGTCGCGCCGTGGACGGACTTCGTCGAGGTCCACTGGGCGGCGGACGGCGAGGCGTACGTGACGCCTGTGGGCGAGAACCTGGTGGGCGTCGCCGTGCTGAGCTCGCGGCGGCGCGGCTACCCGGAGCACCTGGCGGACTTCCCCGCACTTCTGGAACGACTGCGGGGACCGGCGGCGACCCCGGTGCGCGGGGCCGGGCCGCTCCGCCAGCGGGTACGCGCCCGGGTGGCCGGGCGGGTGCTGCTCGTCGGCGACGCGGCCGGCTACGTCGACGCGCTCACCGGGGAGGGGGTGTCGCTCGCGCTGACGTCCGCGCGGTTGCTGGTGGACTGCCTGCGGGCCGGCACCCCCGGATCGTACGAGGCCGCCTGGTTGCGGCTGTCCCGGCGCCACCGGCTGCTCACCGGGGCGCTGGTGGGCACCCGCAGGTACCGGACGGCGGGACGGCTCATCGTCCCGGCCGCCCGGCGGATGCCCTCCCTGTTCGGTGCGGCGGTGCACGCCCTGGCCTGACCCTCACCGGTGCGGCGCCTACGGGAGACACCCCTAGCGCGAGACCTGGTGGACGATGCCCAGCCTCG
Source organism: Streptosporangium sp. NPDC000563 (assembly GCF_040299985.1). Classification (NCBI taxonomy): domain Bacteria; kingdom Bacillati; phylum Actinomycetota; class Actinomycetes; order Streptosporangiales; family Streptosporangiaceae; genus Streptosporangium; species Streptosporangium sp. NPDC000563. Next base: position 55,988 of record NZ_JBEPDA010000014.1, read on the forward strand.
GGGCGTAGTGGTTCGTGCCCTGGAAGCGAATCCGCCATTCACCACCCGTGCGATCGCCCACGGCCCTGGTGAAATGTCCCCGGGAGTCGGTCGTGGCACCGGCCACCTTCTTCCATTGGGCCTTCTCCCCCGGCCGGTGCAGGATCTCCACGGGCTGGCCGGGGAAGGGCGCGTAGTCGAGGTCCCCCTGGGGATCGACCCTGTTCAGCACGCCCGTCACCCGTACGCCCGAACCCTCTCTGACGGCCTCGACCCCGCCGAACCTGGTCAGGCGTTTCAGCAGGAAGCCCGTGTGCCCGGTCACCTCGGCGCCGTCCGCGCCTTTGGCGGTCACCGAGACCGTCCAGGGTCCCGCCGGGTACCAGCGGTTCAGGCTCCTCTCCGGGGCGAACCGCCAGGTCTCCCAGCCCGTTCCCGGGCGGGAGCCGCCCTCTTGGCTCGTCGCCCCGGCCGCGCCGGGGGCGAGGCGGGCGGAGGAGGCCGGGCCGGGCACCGGACCGGGCGCGAGGGCAGGGCCCCGGCCGGGCCCCGGCCGCGCGGGCGTCCCCGGGCGGGACGCGGTGACGGGGAAGGAGGTGTGCGCCGAGGCGGGAGGCGCGCCGGGCTCGACCTTGATCCTCACCCCCTCGGGGCCGGTGACCCCCCGGGCCACCACCTCTATCACCATGCGCACGGAGTCGGCGGGCCCGACCACCGGGGTCGCGGGGCGCAGGGTCACCGAGCGGATCGTCAGGTCCTCGACGGCCGGGGCTCCTGCCGGTACCGGCAGGGTCGCTGCTCCGGCCGCCAGGGAGGCGAGAAGAACTCTCATCGTCATGATCAGGACGCTAGGAGGCCGCCGGTAACAAACAGGTAGAGGACACACGCCCCGTTGGGCAAAGCGGGGACCGGCCGCCGTGACCGTTTTCCTGCAGGGCCCCGCGCCCGGGAGGGAGGGTGCCCGGCGCCCGGCGACGGCGGGCGCCGGGCGGCTCGTGGACGACCCGCGATCAGCTCTCGTACATGCCGTCGATGATCTCCGCGTACCTGGAGTGGATGACGCGGCGCTTGAGCTTCAGGCTCGGGGTGAGCTCCGCGCTCTCGGCCGTCCACTCCACCGGCAGCAGGCGCCAGCGCTTGACCTGCTGGACGCGGGCCAGCTTCTCGTTGGCTGCGGCGATCGCGCCCTCGACGGCCTTGAGGACGTCGGGGTGCTCGGCGAGGTCGGCCAGGGTGGTGAACGAGATGCCGTTGGCCTGCGCCCAGCCCGGGGCCACCTCGCCGTCGAGGGTGAGGATCGCCACCGGGTACGGCCTGCCGTCGCCGTAGGCGAGGGCCTGGCCGATGAGCGGGTGCTCCTTGAGGTGGTTCTCGATGTTGGCCGGGGAGATGTTCTCACCCCCGGAGGTGATGATGAGCTCCTTCTTGCGGTCGACGATGCTGACGAAGCCGTCCTCGTCGATGGAGCCCACGTCTCCGGTGTGCAGCCAGCCGTCCTCGTCGAGGAGTTCGGCGGTGGCCTCGGGGCGCCCGAGGTAGCCGCGGGTGTTGGCCGGGCTGCGGGTGATGATCTCACCGTCCTCGGCGATCCTGACCTCGACGCCGGGACCCGCCTGCCCGACCGTGCCGAGCTTGAAGCGCTCGGGGGCGTTCGCGGTGAACGCGCCGGTCGTCTCGGTCATGCCGTACACGTCCAGGATCCGCAGGCCGAGACCGGCGAAGAAGCGCTGGACCTCCAGCGGCATGGGCGCGGCCGCGGTGGCGAGCCAGCCCGCGTTGTCGAAACCGATCATCGACCGGATGATCGAGAGCAGGGCGGCGTCGGCCTGCTCGTAGGCGGCCAGGACCTCGGGCGAGGGGGTGCGCCCGTACTGGTTGGCCTCGACGTAGGCGAGCCCGGCGGCCATCGCCCCGCGCACGCCCTCCTGCTGCTCCTCCGGCTGGGTCGCCAGCAGTGCCTGCAGGCGGGCCATCATCTTCTCCCACACGCGTGGCACGCCGAAGAACAACACCGGCTTGACCTGGCCGAGGGTGGCACCGAGCTGGGTGAGGTCGGTGCAGAAGTGGGTGTGGGAGAACTTGAAGAGCGGCAGGTAGAGGCTGAGCACCCGCTCGGCGATGTGCGCGTAGGTGAGGTAGGAGATCTGGGTGCCGTTGTTGGGCAGGTCGGCCATCCGGGTGGTGGCCACGACCTCGAAGAACACGTTGGAGTGGGTGAGCGGCACGCCCTTGGGGTTGCCGGTGGTGCCCGAGGTGTACAGGACGGTGAGAACGTCGTCGGCGGTCACCGCCCGCCAGCGGGCGTCGACGGCCTCGGGGTCGGCGGCGAGCGTCTCGCGGCCGAGGGCGAGGAAGTCGTCCCAGGAGAGGAAGCGGTCGCCGGCCGGGGCGCCCTCCAGCACGATGACCTTGCGCAGCCCGGGGAGTTCGTCCAGGACCGGCTCCCACCTGGCCAGGTCGGCCGGTCCGCCGAGCACCGCGATCCTCGCCCCGACGTCACCGGCCACGAAGGCCACCTGCTCCGGGGCGAAGGTCGAGTAGACCGAGCAGGACACCCCACCGGCGTGCACCGCGCCCAGGTCCGCCAGCACGTGCTCGCTGCGGTTGACCATCATGAGCGCGACCGCCTCGCCGGGCTCCAGCCCGAGGGCGGCGAAACCGGCCGCGATCTCCAGGACCCGCTGCCTGGCCTGGGAGTATGTCAGGGTGGACCAGCCCCCCTCCACCGGGTCGGAGTACGCCGGCGCGTCGGGGTTGCTCTCGGCCGCCTCCTTCAACTGATCGCAGACCGTACGGCCCGCGATCTCCCGCTCGATCGCCGCACGCTCCTCAAGGACACCGGCCATGACGTGCCTCCTGAAAGTGTTCACTTGCACGAGTGGCATGCATCGCACCACACGCCGTTCCCCTCGGACAACCCCTGCGAGAAAGAAGAAACGCCCCGTCGCACCGCCGCCTTTCCCGCACGGACAGGGGATGTACGTAGAGTTAGCCTCTGATCACGCGATGACGTTCGGGGGGACGCATGCCATCGGGGAGACGAGTTCGCGAGAAGACCTTCTTCGGGCACCCGCGCGGCCTCGCCACGCTGTTCGGCACCGAGATGTGGGAGCGCTTCAGCTGGTACGGCCTGCGGGCCATCCTCGCCACCTTCATGGCCGCCTCCCCCGCCACGGGCGGCCTCGGGCTGACCCAGCAGACCGCCCAGGCGATCATCGGCATCTACGGCGCCCTCATCTATCTCGTCGCCCTGCCCGGGGGGTGGATCGCCGACCGGATACTCGGCGCCCGCAGGGCGGTGCTGTGGGGCGGCGTCGTCATCATGTTCGGCCACATCAGCATGGCCGTCCCGGTCAGCGGTGGCGTCTTCGTCGCGCTCGGCCTGCTCCTCATCATCGCCGGGACGGGGTTGCTGAAGCCCAACATCTCCACGATGGTCGGCAAGCTCTACCCCCCGAACGACGACGCGCGCAGGGACGCGGGCTTCTCGATCTTCTACCTCGGCATCAACATCGGCGCCTTCGTCGCCCCCATCGTCGTCGGCCGGCTCGCCACGGGCGACCGCTGGCATCTGGGTTTCGGCGCGGCGGCGGTCGGGATGGCCCTGGGCCTGACCCAGTACGTGCTGGGCGCGCGCCACCTCATGGGCGTGGGCGAGCGGCCCGGCCACCGGCTGACCTCGCGCGAGCGCCGGCACTTCGCCCTCGCCCTCGTCGTGGCCGCCCTCGTGGCAGGGGGCGCCCTGGCCGCGTGGGTGGCCTCGGGCACCTTCAGCCTCGACACCTTCGCCCTGGTGATGACGCTGCTCATCGTGGCCGTGCCGGTCCTCTACTTCGGCTACATCCTGCTGGGCAGCCACAACCTGACCGACGACGAGCGCTCCCGGATGAAGGCCTACGTCTGGCTCTTCGCCGCCGCCGCCGTCTTCTGGATGATCTACGATCTGGCCCCGTCCGTGCTGCTGTTCTTCGCCCAGAACAACACGGACCTGTCGCTCTTCGGCCTGTCGATCACCCCGGCGACCACCCAGGCGTTCAACCCGTTGTTCATCATGATCTTCGTGCCGGTCTTCGCGGCGCTCTGGGTCCGGCTGGGAGACCGGGTGACCGCTCCCCACAAGTTCTCCCTGGGACTTCTCATCAACGGCCTCAGCTTCATGATCATGGCTCTCGCCGCCATGCTGGCCCAGACCGGGAGGATCTCGGTGTGGTGGCTGGTGCTGGTCTACCTCGTCCAGGTCTTCGGGGAACTGGCGCTGAGCCCGGTCGGGCTCTCGGTCACCACCAAGCTCGCCCCCGAGGCGTTCAAGAGCCAGATGCTCGGGCTGTGGTTCCTCTCCTTCTCGGTGGGCGACGCGGTGGGCGGGCAGACGGGGCGGCTGAGGAACCACATGTCGGAGCCCGCGTACTTCCTCACCCTCGCCACGATCTCCATCGTGGCGTCGCTGGCGCTGTTCGCGTTCGCCGGCAGGCTGCATGCGATGATGCGCGAGCATCGGACGCCGAGCACGGCTCCGCCACGCTGATGGCCCCTTCGATCCCACGGAAAGCCCATATGTCCGGTCATGGGATGATTTATCTGTGAATATGGTGCTCGATCTCGTCGGGATCTTCGTCTTCGCCCTCTCGGGCGCCCTCGTCGGTGTACGCAGGCGGCTCGACGTGGTGGGCATGGCCGTGCTGGCCGAGATCACCGCGCTGGGCGGCGGGATCCTGCGCGACCTGATCCTGAACGTACGGCCCGCGGCCTTCTCCAGTGTCGGCTACGTGGTCGTCCCCCTGGTGGCCACGGTGATCGTGTTCTTCTGGCATCCGCACGTCGAGCGGGTGATGCCCGCGGTGAACGTCTTCGACGCCGCGGGACTCGGCCTGTTCTGCGCGGTCGGCACCGAGAAGGCGATGTACTTCGGCCTCACCCCGCTGCACGCCGTCCTGCTCGGGGTCACCACCGCGGTCGGCGGCGGCATCCTGCGCGACATCCTCGCCGGGCAGATCCCCACCCTGCTGTACGACCGCCAGTTGTACGCGGTGCCCGCCATGCTCGGGTCGGCACTGATGGCGTCGCTCTACACCCTCGCCCTGCACGGCTGGCCGGCCACGCTGTCCGCCGCGCTCCTCGCCTTCGGGCTGCGGATCGCGGCCATGCGGCTGAAACTGCGGGCCCCGCTGGCCAGGGGCGTCACCTCGGAGTGAGCCGCGCGCCCCGCCCTGCCGCAGAGTGCCCCGCCGGCCCACTCGCCGCCTCGCGGGGATTCACAGGGCCGTTCACAGGGCCCGTTCACAGAGCGGGAGTGAGAGGCTCGGCGGGCCGGGTGCCGTACGCGCCCCTGATCCTGGCCTCGGCGATGCGCCGCACCGCCTCGACGAGGACCTGAGGTGGGTGGGTGAAGGGGAGGCGGAGTCTCCCCTCCAGGGTGCCGTCCACGCCGAACCACCGGCCGGGGGCGAGACGAACCCCCTGGCAGGCGGCCGCGTCGGCGAGCGCGGTGGCCGTGGGGCCGGAGAGCCGCACCCAGATGGAGCCGCCACCCGCGGGCAACGTGAAGCTCCAGTCGGGCATGTGCGCCGCCAGCTCCGCCGCCAGGACGTCCCTGGAGGCGCCGAGGAGACGGGCCCGCTCGGTCCTGGCCTCCTCGATGTCCTCGAACAATCCGGCCACCACCAGTTGCTCGAAGAGAGGGCTCGCGATGTCCACGGAGGCGCGGAGCATCGCCAGGTGACGGACCGTGGCGGCGGTGGTGCGGATCCAGCCGATGCGCAACCCGCCCCACCACAGCTTGGACGCCGAGCCGATGGTGATCACTCTGCCGTCGGTGTCGAAAGCGGCCAGCGGCGTGACCTTGGGCCCCTCGTCGATCGCGAGCTCGCCCCAGCTCTCGTCGACCACCAGGGTGGTGCCGTACCGCCTCGCCGCGGCGGCCAGGGCCGCCCGCGCGGTGTCGTCCATCAGATGCCCGGTCGGGTTCTGGAAGTCGGGGATGACGTACACGAGGCGGGCGGCCGACTGGCGCATCGCGCAGGTCAGCAGGTCCAGGTCACGCCAGCCCTCGTCCGGCACGCCGACCGGGACGATCCTGGCGCCGCGCATCCTGGCCAGGCCGATGACGTGCGGGTAGGTGGGCGACTCCAGCAACACCGGGTCTCCCGGCGAGAGCAGCATCGCGGTCACCAGGTGGATGGCCTGCTGGGCGCCGGTGGTGACGAGGATCTGCTCGGGCCGGGTGGCCACCCCCCGCGCGGTGTAGCGGGCCGCGATCGCCTGGCGCAGCGGAGCGATCCCGACCGGGTCGTAGCCCATGCCGAGCGTGTAGCGGGGATACTGGCCGGCGGCGGCGGCGATCGCGTCGGGCAGCGACGAGATCGCGCTCGGGGCCGCGGCGTGCAGCGGCAGCAGCCCGTCGTCCACGGCGGCGATCCACGGGTTGTCGGCGCCCAGCGAACCCGCGTCGGGCAGCGCGGTCCAGCTCCCCGCCCCCTGCCTGCTCTCCAGGTATCCCTGCTCGCGGAGCAGGTCGTAGGCCGAGGTCACGGTGGTGCGGCTGACGCCCAGGGCCTCGGCGAGGTGCCGCTCGGCGGGCATGCGCACCCGCACGGGCAGTCGCCCGTCGAGGACCAGCGACCGCACGGTCCTGGCCAGGACCCGGTAGTACGGCCTGGCCGCGGGGTCGATCGCGAGGAGGCGGGCGAGCTGGGTACCGCTGAGATACCGGTCCATGGCGGCCATCATAAAACCACTTCTCGAAATTGGCCCTTTCAATCCAGCCACGTGGACTGGACGATTAACGCCATCATGAGCGAACTCTCCCTGTCCACCGTCGCCTCCCTTCCCAACCGGCTCACCCGCCTGTACACGGGCCTCGCCCTCTACGGCGTCGGTGTCGGCCTGCAGATCGAGTCGCGGCTGGGCGGCAGCCCCTGGGACGTCTTCCACCAGGGGCTCTCCATCCACATGGGCTTCTCGATCGGCACCTGGATCATCATCGTGGGCGCCCTGGTCATGCTGCTGTGGATCCCGCTGCGGCAGAGACCGGGCGTGGGCACCCTCAGCAACGTCGTCTTCCTCGGGCTGTTCGCCGACGCGGCCATGTGGCTGCTACCGACCCCGGACGCGCTCGCCGTGCGCTGGACCTACCTCCTGCTCGCCGTCGTGGCCACCGGCGCGGCGACCGGCCTCTACATCGGCGCCGGGCTCGGCCCCGGGCCACGCGACGGCCTGATGACCGGACTGAACCGCCTCGGCCTGTCCATCCGCCTGGCGCGCACCGTCATCGAGGTCACCGTGCTGGTGGCGGGCTGGCTGCTCGGCGGGACCGTGGGGGTGGGCACGCTGGTCTTCGCCCTCGCCATCGGGCCGCTGACCCAGTTCTTCATGCCCAGGACGCGGCCTGGCGCCCGGTTTCTCCGGAGGCCGCCACGGACCGCGCGGAGGCATTAGCGTCGAGGCATGTGGATTGAGGACTACGCTCTCATCGGCGACATGCAGTCGGCGGCCCTGGTCGGCCGGAACGGCTCCATCGACTGGCTGTGCCTGCCGCGCTTCGACTCGCCCTCCTGCTTCGGGGCGCTGCTCGGCGACAGGGAGAACGGCCAGTGGTGGATCGGTCCCGCGCACGCCGAGCGGCCGCGCGCGACCCGGCGCCGCTACCGGGGCGAGTCCCTCATCCTGGAGAGCGAGTGGGACACCCCGGACGGCACGGTCAGGGTGACCGATTTCATGCCCACCCGGCACACCAACCCCGACCTGGTGAGGATCGTGGAGGGCGTGTCCGGGACGGTGCGGATGGCCACCGAGATCCGCGTCCGCTTCGACTACGGCCGCATCGTGCCCTGGGTGCGCCGCAGCGACGGCCTCCTGCAGGCCATCGGCGGACCCGACTCCGTGTGGCTGCACTCCCCCGTCCCGCTGGAGGGCGGCGACTACGCCCACCGGGCGAAGTTCGAGGTCTCCGAGGGCGACAGCATGGCGTTCGTCTTCACCTGGCACCCCTCGCACGAGCCCAGGCCCGTCGAGATCGACCCGTACGAGCAACTGGCCGAGACCGATTCGCTGTGGGCCGAGTGGGTCGAGGGGTGCACCTACCAGGGGCCGTGGCGCGAGGCCGTGGTCCGCTCGCTCATCACGCTCAAGGCGCTCACGTACGCCCCCACCGGCGGCATCGTCGCCGCCCCGACCACCTCGCTGCCCGAGGACCTCGGCGGCGTACGCAACTGGGACTACCGCTACTGCTGGCTGCGCGACGCCACCATGACCCTGGACGCCCTGATCGGCGCCGGATACCTGGAGGAGGCGGGCGCGTGGCGGTCCTGGTTGCTGCGGGCCATCGCGGGCCGCGCCCAGGACCTGCAGATCATGTACGGCGTCGCGGGGGAGCGCAGGCTGACGGAGCAGGAGCTCGACTGGCTGCCCGGCTACGAGAACTCCCGGCCGGTCAGGATCGGCAACGGCGCGGTCGACCAGCTCCAGCTGGACGTCTACGGCGAGGTGATGAACTCCCTGCACCTGTCCCGCATCTCGGGCCTTGAGGCGGATCATCGGGCGTGGACCCTCCAGTACGAGCTGATCGCCTACGTCGAGAAGCACTGGGAGGACGCGGACGAGGGGCTGTGGGAGGTCCGCGGCCCGCGCAGGCACTTCGTCCACTCCAAGGTCATGTGCTGGGTCGCCGTCGACAGGGCGATCAAGCAGGTGGAGTCCTTCGGCAAGTCCGCCCCGCTGGCGCGCTGGAAGGAACTGCGCGACCGCATCCACGCCGAGATCTGCGACAAGGGCTTCGATCCGGTGCGCCGCACCTTCACCCAGTCGTACGGCTCGCAGGAGCTGGACGCGGCCCTGCTGCTCATCCCGATCGTCGGCTTCCTGCCCCCTGAGGACCCCCGCGTGGTCGGGACGGTGGAGGCGATCCAGCGCGAGCTGATGGTCGACGGCTTCGTGCTGCGCTACCCGGTCTCCCCCGACAACGACGTGGACGGCCTGCCCGGCGGTGAGGGCGCGTTCCTGGCGTGCAGCTTCTGGCTGGCCGAGGCCCTGGCGATGATCGGCCGCAAGGACGAGGCCGTCGAGTTGTTCGAACGCCTGCTGGCACTGCGCAACGACGTCGGCCTGCTCGCCGAGGAGTACGACCCCCGATACGGCCGGATGGTCGGCAACTTCCCGCAGGCGTTCAGCCATGTTCCGCTGATCCACGCGGCCCGCGCGCTCAGCTGAGCCGACACCCCTCAAGCCCTTTCATCCCAATTCATCCCTTTTGTTCCGAATAAGTCGTGACGGACAGCCGACTTTTCGGAAATTTGCTAAGAAATCTGGGATCGGGCTGCAACAATCCGGTGCGATCGTGACTCTCACCCGATGTAACACCACCGGAAAGGAACGAACCAATGAGCGATTTCGACGTGACCACCACCGATCTGGTCGACTACGACGGCGACGGGAGCACCGACGCCCAGCTGATCGACGTCGACGGTGACGGTCTCGCCGACGAGGAGCGCTACGACATCGACGGTGACGGCGTCACCGATGTCGTCTACCTCGACCACGACGGTGACGGCTACATCGACGAGACCCGCGTCGACCTGGACGGCGACGGGGTCGCCGACTACACCGAGACCGTGGGCCCCTTCCCGACCGTCTGACCGAAAGAGAACGGCACGAGCCCGTGTGATCTCACCGAGAGGGGACCCGGATCCGGGTCACACGGGCGGGCCGACGAGGAAGGCTTGCGATGAGGACGCGACCCGCGTTCCCTCCCCCGTTCCCGGTCCGGGCGACACCCGCCGAGAGCGGGAACACGCCGGGCGGCCGGGACGGTGAGGTGTGAACACCGGACCGGCGGACCTGCTGCGCCGCCTGTGCGACACCACCTCGGCCAGGCTTTCCGGCGCCGAGCTGCGCGAGCGGGTGGGGCAGGTGCGCGCCGGCCTCGACGCGCCGCTGCGGGTCGCGGTGGCGGGCGCGGTGAGCAGCGGCAAGTCGACGCTGGTGAACGCGCTGCTCGGGCTGCCCGTCGCCCCGGTGGACGCCGGTGAGTGCACCTTCGTGGTCACCCAGTACGAGTACGGCGAGGACGACGGGCACATCACGATCGAACTCACCGACGGCGGAGTGGCCCACTCCCGGCTGCTGCCGGGGCACCGGCTCCCCTCCGAGTTCGGCGTCGACGTGGCCGGGATCCGACGCCTGCGGGTCACCCTGAACCTGCCGTCGCTGCGCACGATCACCATCGTCGACACCCCCGGTATGAACACGGTGACGGCCGCCAACGAACGGGCGGCCAGAAGCATGCTGTTCGGCTCGGGAGACGAGGACGACCGCGCGCAGGCGATGATCTACGTGCTGCGTTACGTCCAGAAGTTCGACGACACCACCCTCGCCGAGTTCCGCGGGCTCACCGACGCCTGCGGAATGAGTTGTGTCAACACCCTCGCCGTGCTCGGCCAGATCGACCGGCGCGGCGACGAGGACGACCCGTGGCCGACCGCGAGGCGGCTGGCCGCCAAGGGGTACGCGGACCTGCGCACCTCCGTCTTCGACGTGGTCCCGGTGATCGGCCTGCTCGCCGAGACCGCGCGGGCCCGCCCGCTCGGTGCCGAGGAGACCGAGGCCCTCACGGCGCTGGCCGGGCTCGACGAGGACGACCTGGAGGACTACCTCCTGGACCTGGACGACTTCCGCTCGGCGCCCGAACTGCCCGTACCGGCCGAGGTACGGCACCGGCTGGTGGAGCGGCTGCACCGCTACGGCATCACCAGCGCGGTGGACGCGGTGCGCGCGACCGGGTCCGCCGCCCCCGAGGCGCTCTCCGCCCACCTGCTGGAGCGCTCGGGCTACTCCTCCGCCGGCCGGGCCGCGACCGGCTCGGTGGCCGCGGGCATCGCCCACTTCGCCCGCCGCGCCGACCAGCTGAAGGCACTCGACGCGCTCACCCGGCTTCGCGCGATCGCCCGCACACCCGCGATGGGGGCCGACCGCGCCACCCTGGACGCGCTGGCGGCCCAGCTCGACGAGAACCGGCCGATCGCGACCTCCCTGGGCGGCCTGCGGATCTTCACCGCCGCCGAGGCGCTCGGCCGCGGCGCGCTCGTGCTGAACGAGGAGATGACCGCCGAGCTCCTGCGCCTCGCCCGCCACGACGACCCCGCCGAACAGCTGGGCCTGCCCGCGGGAGCCCCGGCCGCGGAGATCGCCGCCGCGGCCACGGCGGCGGCGATGCGCTGGCGCACCCTCGCCATGATGAGCGAGGGCAGGACCGGCGGGCACCGAGCCAGGGACGTGCTGACCGTCCTGGAGGATCTCGTCTCGGCGGCGCTGGACGAGGTGGCTCTACAGGAGGCGGCTCTGGAGGAGGCGTCGAACGGGGCCGCGCGGGACGGGCGGGCGTCCTCCGCGAGTGCCGGGGGCGGCGAACCGCTCCCGGTGGTCCGGGTGGACCCCGCCGCGATCGAGGCGCTGCGGGCCTCCCCGATGGTCCCCGCCGACGACCGGCGGGCCCTGGAACTCCTCCTTTCCGGATCCGAGCTGGCCACCCAGCTCGGGGCGCCGCCCGGGGCACCGCGCGCCGAGGTCGCGGGGTACGCCGCCGCCCTCAGTGCCCGGTTCCGCACCCTCACCCACCGGCCGCTCTCCCTGCGGCAGCGGCGGGCGGCCGAGACGCTGTGCGAGGCGTACGAGACCATCTGGTCGCACTACGGCGACGGTTCCTGAGTACGGCCCCGGCCCATCCCCCGCGACACCCGACCATCCCCGACAGGAGAGCACGACCATGACGACCCCCGACCCGGCAGGCCCCGTGGCCAGGTTGCTGCGCTACGCCAACGAGGTCCACGCGCTGGCCGGGCAGTGCGGCAGGAAGGACCTCGCGGAGGTGCTGGCCGCGTGCGCGGGCCGATGGAAGGACGAGTGCACCGACATCGTGGTCGCCGGGGCACAGAAGCGCGGCAAGAGCCGGCTGCTCAACACGCTGGTGTCCCACCCCGACCTGCTGCCCGTCGACGCCGACGTCGCCACCAACTGCTTCCTGTCGCTGCGGCGTGGCCCCCGGCTCGCCGCCGTCGTGCACCGCGGCACCGACGCGGGGCCGGTCGAGATGCCGATCACCATCGAGTCGATCCCCGACTACGCCTCGATGCGCGGCGACGCGGGCAAGCGTCGCGACGTCGTCAGTGTCGACATCACCCTCGACAACCCGCTGCTCGACGGTCTGCGGCTGCTCGACACCCCCGGCGTGGACAGCCTGACGGTGGGCCACCGGCAGGTGACGGTGGCCATGCTGCAACGGGCCGACGCGCTGTTGTTCACGCTCAGCGCGCAGGACCAGCCGGTGCTCAGGCACGAGCTGGAGTTCCTCGCCGAGGCCGCCGAACGGGTCCAGGCGATCGCGTTCGTCCTGACGAAGGTGGAGGACTCGGCCAACTGGCGCGCTCTGCAGGAGGAGAACAAGACCCGCCTCGCGACCTTCGTCACCGAGGCGATCGCGGCGGACCCCCGCAGGGCGGCGACGCTCGCCCCGCTCCTGGAGGCGCCGTGGATCCCGGTGAGCGCCAAGCTCGCCGAGGCCGCGGAGGCCAAGCGGCGTGAGGGACGCACCGAGCGCGCCGACACGCTGCGGGCGCGCAGTGGCATGGACGTGCTGGAGCGGTACCTGCGCGGCTTCGCCGAGGGCAGGGACTCCGCGCGGGGCGCCACGGTGGTCGCCGCCGCGCTGTCGGTGCTGGCCTCGCTCGCGACCGGCGCGAAGGACGACGTCGCCGCGGGCTCCGACGACGAGGGCGACGTCACGGCCCGGCTCGCCGAGGTGGACGCCGGCCTGGCGGAGCTCGCCGAACTGGCGGGGCGCCGCAGGGCGGGCGCGGTGGCCAACACCTTCCTCGGGCGCGAGGTGGCGGGCATCGTGGCGGCGCGGGTGTCCGAGATCCGCCAGCCGTACGAGAACACGATCGCCACGCTGAAAAAGCAGGCCCAGATCGACCAGTACATGGCGGAACTACCGGAAAGCGTGCAGCGCTCGCTGGAGGCGGCGTGGTCGCAGATCGTCTACGACGTGGAGAAGCTGTCCAGGACCACGCTGGACGCCTTCGCCCGCGATCTCGGCCTCGACCCGGTCGACCTGGCCACCGACAGGCGCGCGATGCCCAGCCTGTCGCAGGTCCAGGTCAGGGGCGATCTCGCCGCGGACGACCCCGGCAGCGTGGATCTGGTCCGCGACGTGCTGCCCTCGGCCTCGATCGGGTTGTCCCTGGGCGGATTCGCCACAGCCCTGCTCGGCCCGGTGGGCTTCATCCTCGTCGCCCCGGCCATCGGGGCTGCCATCTTCATGGGGCGGCGCTCGATGGAGAAGGTGCAGCGCAGCCAGGCGGCGATCAGGGGAGCGCTGCGCGACCAGTTCTCGGTGGTCGCCAGGGAGATGACGCTCGACCTGGAGCGGATGGTGGCGACCTGGCGGGTGGGCGTCGAGCAGACCGCGGACGAGAGCCTGGCACGGCGCCGCAGGGAGCTGGAGACCAGGCGGGCCGAGCTGAAGTCCGCCTCCGCCCGCTCGGCCGCCGAGCGCCTCAAGGCTCGCAAGTCGGGCGAGGATCGCATCGCCGCGATCGACACCCTCACCAAGCGTGGCGAGGAGCTCCGCAAGGAACTGGCCACCGCGGTGGCCGCCCTGGGCGCGGAACGGCCGGTGCCCGCCGCGACCTGACCGGGCATCTCCCGGTCGCGTGATCGCGGCCGGGGATCGTCCCGCCGTCCGTCCGTCGTTCCGGTGGCCGCCGGAACGACGGGCGACGCCGCCGCGGCGGTCTTCGTCCCGTCCGGCCGGGGGCCGCGAACGATCAGAGCGGCAGGTGCACCAGGGTGGCGGGCTGGTCGCGGGTGGCGCCGGTCGCGTCGGCGGGGCGGTGCAGGCAGAGCAGGCCGGTGGGAACCCGGGCGACCGGCTCGAACACCCCCGGCGTGCGGTGCACCTCCCGCGCCCCCGCCGGGGTGATGTGCAGCAGCCTGCTGCGCCCCGCGTCCAGCATGGTCATCCACATCGAGTCGCCGTCGGCGACGAACCTGGGGCGCTCCCAGCGATGCCGCGAGGTGAGGTGGCCGGCCAGGGTCGCCGACTGCTTGCCCATCAGGAACTCCAGCGTCTGGGAGCGCTGGTCGAAGATCCCGACCGACCATCCCCTCGCGGGGCTCACCTGGTCGGTGCCGACCGCGTAGATCTGATCGCCCGCCGGGAACCAGCGCAGCGCGCCACCCCGGGGCCGCGGCATGATCAGCCTGGTCCTGCCGTCGGCGGTGTCGGCCTCCAGCCCCGCCGAGCCGGAGGTGAACCACCTGCCCCGGTGCAGGACCACTTGATGCAGCCAGCTCCGCCCCGGCTCGCGCACCGTCGGGCGCACGACACCGCCGGGGTCGACCAGGCACAGCACCTGCCACGGCCTGAAGTCCTGGTGCCTGTTCTGGAACATCGGCTTGTTGCTGCTGAACTGCCCGAGCACCACGGTGCAGCCCGGCGCGCCCACCGAGGGCGACGGCTCGCTGCCGCTGGGTGCCTCCTGGTCGAGCAGCCGGCGCAGCCTGTTGTCCTCGTTGAGGAACCACTGGGCGTACGGGCCCAGCTCGCGCGGCTGGGGGGCCTGGAACGCGAAGGTCCCGCCCAGGTCGAGCTCGATCACGGCCAGGCTGCCGGTCTCCCCCCAGGGCAGACCCATCGTGGCGTCGACCGGGACGGGCTGCCGGGAGTTGAAGAAGACCCACGCCGTACGGCCGTGAACGATCACGGTCGGGTCGTCCCACATCTGTGCCGGGTGGGTGGCGCGAACGGCCAGGTCGGGGGTGAGGGTGCGGACCAGCACCTGCGCGGGCCCCACCTGTTCCACGGCCACGACACCTTCACCGGACGCGGCCCACTCCACGAGCCTGCCGAAGCGGAACTCCCTGTCGTGGCGGCCCCCGGCACCGTCGAGCCTGCGCAGCAGGTGGCCGCTCTCGAACGCCTGGTGGACGAAGACCCGGCCCGCCTCCGCCCGCGCCTCGAGCACGGCGTCCATGACCTTCTCGATCCCCTGGACGGTGGGCCCGCCCAGCGTGCCCCCCGTGCCCGCGGCCGAGCCGGTGACGGCCCGGTGGCCGCCGGTGGCGCTGCCCCCGGGGCCGGCGAGCACCCGGTGGTCCCCGGTGGCACCGCTCGCCGGGCCGGTGAAGGCCCGCTGCGCCGCGGCCGGGGCGGCGACCGACGTCCCAGGCAGATCGCCCCCGGCCCCGAGGGCGGCGCCACCCGCGAGGACCGGGGAATCCGCCACCTGGCCGGGGAAGGACCGCTGCCCCGCGCCGGATAGCCGCCCGGCACCGGAAGGGACCGGATGACCGCCGGTGGCGGGCGAGACCGGATGGCCGCCGGTGGCGGGAGCGGAGCCCTTGCCCGGCTCGCGGTGTTCGACCTTGAGCTTCCAGGCCAGCTGCGCGGCGCCGTACGCGACCACGATCTTCGGGTCGTCGTAGGTCCTGACCCGCTCGCCGAAGCGCTCACGCACGGCCTTCTGGACCAGCGGCATCCTGCTGGGCCCGCCGGTCATGAACACCGCGGCCAGCTCGTCCATCTCGACCCCGGCGCCGCGGATCGTCTCGTCGAGGACGTCCACCGTCCTGCGGATGTCCTCGCCGATGAGATCCTCCAGGTCGGCCCTGGTGATGTGCACGTCCTCGTTGATGCCCACCACGTAGTGGGAGGAGGTGTCGAACTTCGACAGCGTCTCCTTCGCCTCCCTCGCCATCTTGAGCAGGTCGGCGGCGTAGCTGACGTAGCGACGCTCGGGGTTGGTCGTCACCTGCTGCCACCAGTCGGCGTCGATCCGCTCGATCTGGGCTCCGAGGAACGCGAAGACCTGCTCGTCGAAACCCTCGCCGCCGATCTCGTCACTGCCCCCCGGCTCGCCGACGACCGCGAAGTCACCGCCGTCCACGGTGAGGACGGCCGCGTCGAACGTGCCGCCGCCCAGGTCGTAGACGGCGAGCCGCGACCCGCCGACCGCCCGCCCCGCGGACGCGAAGTATCGGGCCGAGGCCACGGGCTCGTCGATGAGCGCGATCCGCACCCCGCTCACGACCTTCCTCGCCGCCGCCAGCAGCACCGCCTTGCGGTCGGCGCCCCAGGCCACCGGGTGGGTGAGCGCGATGCAGTCGGGGTCGGCGCCGTCGAACCGCCGACGCCCCTCACTGACGAACGGTTCGAGCAGCGCCGCGAGGGCGTCGGCCACGTCCACCGGGACGCCTCCGAGCAACATCCGCTTCCGGCCGACATAGCGCTTCGGGTTGCGCTCGACACGCTCGGGATTGGTCGCGATGCCCCGCTGGGCGACCCTGCCCGCCACGAGCGCCCCCCGCTCGTCCAGCATGACCGCGGAGGGAATGCGCCGCTCTCCCTCGACTTCCAGGACGTCGAAGCGTCCTTCCGCCGCTATCACCCCGGCGGAGAAACTCGTCCCCAGATCGACACCGAGGCACCACTGCGCCATGTCCACTCCTTTTGAACTCCTCCCCGGCCGGATCGACCGGAGACTCTCCCCTCACGTCGCGGTCAAGCGGCGCGAGGGGGTTCACGCCGCGCGGACCGGACAACCCCGGGGTCTCCGCGTCCCGACACCGGCGTTCCGACGGCGTTCGTAGATCCAGAACCCATCATTCCGCATCCGGCGACGACGGTCGGAGCACGAAAGGAAACGTTCGGGGACCGGAAAGGCGGGGCGGTCGCGTCCCCATCCTCTCGCGACCGCGCCGGTTCCGTCTCCCGCACGGTCCGCCGCGGCGCGAGTCTCCCGCACGGTTCGCCGCGGCGCGAGAGGGCCCCGGAACGCGAAGGGCCGGGCGCGGGTGACCGTCTTCGCGGGGATCAGCCGCCGATGCCGCCGTCGGGGCGGACGGCCAGGGCGGCGATGACGCGGGCGAAGTCCGGCGGGGGCGCGACCACCAGCCGGGTCTGCCCGTCCTGACTGACCAGGTCGGCTCTGATCAGGGAGAGACGGCCGGCGTGCCACCAGTAGACCTGAGGGCTGAGCGCCCCGGCGCGCATGTCGAACTCCCGCTGGGCGAACAGCCGAAGCCGCTCGATCGCGCGGACCACGCCGATGCCCTCGACCGGGTGGACGATGAGCGTCGCCGGGTCGGGCAGGGCGACGAGGACCCCGTCGGAGGGAACCGGCAGGTAGTCGCCCAGCCTACGAAGGTGGGCGGCGGCGCCCTCGGTGGGACCGGTGAGCCTGCGCACGGCCACCCCGCCGAGATCACCCTCGGTGACCGAGAGCCGCTCGTCCCCGCGCGCGTTCTCCAGGGCCAGGTCGAGGGCCTGGGCCGCGGTGATCGGCCAGCAGCCGACCTCCTCGGGGCGGACCGGGCGCCCGGCGTCGCCGTCACCGACGGTGAGCACCTCGACCAGGTCGGCGGTGAGGTGGCGCCCGACCACGCGGGCCGGATCCAGGTCGTCGTCGAGCTGGATGCGGGTGCGCAGCAGCGGGCGTACCTGCTCCAGGTCGCAGGCGTCGAACGGCTCGTCCACCGTGGCCAGGGTGTGCGACAGGTACGCGGAGACGATCACCGGCCAGTCCTCGCGGGAGCGCCTGAGAGCCTCGGCGCGCAGCCCGGCCAGGCGCACCACGACCCGGCGCGGGCCGGTGAGCGTGAGGGTCCCGCCGCCGGGGTCGAAGGAGCAGGCGTAGCCGAGATTGTCCGCGACCAGGGCGAGCAGGGAGTCGAGATCGACCTCTTCGACCGGACGCCTCGGCGTCTCGGTCCGCCGGTCACGGTGCCGCCGGAACAATCTCACGCGTGCGCCCCCTCTGCCGGTTTCCTCCTAGGTTCGCACCTAGAGTGCCTTGCCGACGCCCCCTGTTGAGTAGGCCAGAGAGCACGATTTTGCATCAATAGCACCAAGTGCCCCGAGCAATACAGAGAACTGTGGCTCCCCATGCCCTATCGGAAGCCCTGCGACAACGGGCACCCCGAGCGGTGCGAGCAGCTCCTCCAGCACCGGGTAGGGGTCGCCGCAGCCGACCCAGGACCCCAGGACGAACCCGGCGGCCCCGTCGAGTGCCCCGGTCTGCAGCAGCTGGACGAGCATCCTGTCGATCCGGTACGGCGCCTCGGCGACATCCTCCAGCAGGACGATCCGGCCTCGCGCCGACAGCGCGTACGGAGTGCCGCAGAGCGCGGCCAGCAGGCTGAGGTTGCCGCCGGTGACCGGCGCCGTGACGTCGCCGGGAACGATCACCCGGTCGCCGGTGATCGTCGGCGGGGCTCCGGCGAGCGCGGCCGTGAAGTTCTCGAAGGTGCGCGGCTCGGGCCCCTCGGGGTCGCTGATCGTGGAGCAGGCCGGCATCGGCCCGAACCAGGAGGCGAGGCCCAGTTCCACGGCGAACGCGCTGTGCAGGGCGGTGATGTCGCTGGAGCCGACGAGCGCCTTGGGACCGGCGGCCCGCATGGCGTCCCAGTCGAGGTGACCGAGGAGACGGGTCGCGCCGTAACCGCCGCGGGCGCAGAACACCGCGCTCACCGCGGGATCGCACCAGGCGTCCAGCAGATCGGAGGCGCGGGCGGCGTCGGAGCCCGCCAGGTAGCGGTCCCTGTCGAGGGTGTGGGCGCCGATGACGACCTTCAGCCCGAGCCCTTCCAGGACGCGAACGCCGCGCGCCAGCCGCTCGGAATCGGGAGGTCCGGACGGGGCCACCACCGCCACCGTGTCGCCGGGACGAGGCGGAGGCGGGACCGGTATCCCGGCGGCCGGTTCGTTCACTCCGCAAACGGTGCCACACTGGGCTTTCATATGCGACCTCCGCCCCACATCCTGGTGGTCAACGGCATCAAGGTCCGCAGGCCGGTATTCGTGCTCGCCGCCCCGCACTCCGGCGCGGATCTGCTGGCCCGCGCCCTGAAACGCTCCCCCGGGTTCCACGTCACCATGGGGCGGGCGGCGGTGGCGCACGTCGTCTACGCCTTCGCCCGGCGGCCCTCGATCGCGGGACGGGGCATGGGCGCGACCCGCGTGCTCCGCGACGCCCTGGCCGAGTCCTGGCAGATCGTCCCCGGCGCCTGCGGGGAGTGCCCGCCCACCTGCCGGGAGGCGGGCGGCGTGACCGGGGCGGGCCCCTGCGCGGCCCCGGGTTCCGTGGTCCGCTTCGGAGACGCGAGCCCCGACCTGCTCTACAGTGCCTCGGTGCTGTTGCAGGCCTTCCCCGACGCCCGCTTCGTCCAGCTCATCAGGGACGGCCGCGACGTGGCCGCCGACATGCTGGCCGACCCCGAGTCCCTGAGGTGGTTCAAGCCGGCTCTGCTCAGCGACGAGACGGAGTTTCCCAACCCCTTCCTCGGCGTCAACTCCGGCGAGCACCGCGAGCGCTGGAAGGCGATGCCCACGGCGGGCAAGTGCGCGCTGCGCTGGCGCAGCGCGGTGCGGCTGTCGGCCTCGCTCCACCAGGAGCTGCCCCGGGAGCAGATCCTCACCCTGCGCTACGAGGATCTGGTCTCCTCCCCCGCCGAGTCCCTCGACGGGCTCTGCCACTTCCTGGAGACGCGGGTCCCGAAGATCGCCCTGCTGGGCAGGAGCGTGCCGAAGGTCGGTGTCTGGCGCACCCGCCTGCGCGGCCAGGACGCCGAACTGGTGTCCAAGGTCGCCCGCGAGGAGCTCACCCGCCTGGGCTACGCGTCATCCTGACGTCGGCGCCGGCCGAGGACGCCTCCGGCTCGCCGGGCGAGCCGGAGCCGTCGTGCGCGCTCCGGCGGCGAACATCTCCCGCCGCCAGCCGGGCACGGCCGCACCCTGCCGTCGCCGCCGTCCGGCCGGTTACCACGGGCTTCGGGGCGCGGTCACCAGTTCGGGATCTCGAACGTCGCGCCGGGCCGGATGTCCCCCGGCCGGCGCACGGGGACCGCGACGGCCGTGGAACAGGTGCCGGAGGTCGGGGCACCCTCGCCGGTCCGCAGCGTGTCCAGGATCGTCTCCCAGGTGCCGTCCACCGACCACCGGCGGTGCCGGTTGTAGACGGTCTTCCAGTTGCCGTAGGCCTCCGGCAGCTTGCGCCAGGGGCAGCCGGTCCTGCTACGGAAGAACACCCCGTCGATGATCGTGCGGTGATCGGCCCACCGGTTTCCCCGCCGGGCGTGAGCGGGCAGCAACGGCGCCAGCCGTGCCCACTCGTCGTCGGTCAGGTCATCGCGTTTCAACCGGTCGTCCACGTTCTTATGATCTAACACCATCCGTACCGGAAGATCCACTCGGCGACGCGGCGCCGGGCATCAGGAGGTGTGGCTGAACTGGGTCCGGTAGAGCTCGGCGTAGACCGCCCCCATGGCCAGAAGCTCCTCATGGCGGCCCCGCTCGACCACCTGACCGTCCTGGACCACCAGGATCTGGTCCGCCTCGCGGATCGTGGACAGGCGGTGGGCGATGACCAGCGAGGTGCGCCCGGCCAGCGCGATCTTCAACGCCTGCTGGACCGCGGCCTCGGACTCGGAGTCGAGGTGCGCGGTGGCCTCGTCGAGGACGACCACGCTGGGCGCCTTGAGCAGCAGCCTCGCCAGGGCCAGCCGCTGCTTCTCGCCGCCGGACAGCCGATGACCACGGTCGCCGACCACGGTCTCCAGGCCGTCGGGGAGGTCGAGGACCAGGTCGGAGATCTGGGCGGCGCGCAGGGCGTCCCAGATCTCCTCGTCGGTCGCCTCCGGCCTGGCGTAGCGGAGATTGGCCCCGATGGTGTCGTGGAACAGGTGGGCGTCCTGCGTGACGACCCCCACGGTGTCGTGCAGAGAGGCCAGGGTGGCGTCGCGCACGTCCAGGCCGTTGACACGGACCGCGCCCTCGCCGACGTCGTAGAGGCGCGAGACCAGACCCGTGATGGTGGTCTTTCCCGCGCCCGAGGGGCCGACCAGGGCGACCATCTCGCCGGGGTGGGCGGTGAAGGTGACTCCGCGCAGCACCTCCTGGCCCGGCCCGGTGTCGGGGCGGGCCACCGCCTCCAGCGAGGCGAGCGACACCTCCGAGGCCGACGGGTATCCGAACCGGACGCCGTCGAACTCCACGGAGGCCGGGCCGGCGGGAACGGGCCGGGCGTCGGGGCTCTCGGCGATCATCGGCTTCAGGTCGAGGACCTCGAAGACCCGGTCGAAGCTCACCAGCGCGGTCATCACGTCCACGTGCACGTTCGACAGGCTCGTCAGGGGGCCGTACAGGCGCATCAGGAGGGCGGCGAGCGCCACCAGGGCGCCGATCTCGAAGACGTCGGAGACGGCCAGCACGCCTCCCACGCCGTAGACCAGGGCGGTGGCCAGCGCCGCGACCAGGCCGAGCGCGACGCGGAAGACCGTCCCGTACATGCCGACGGTGACGCCGACGTCACGCACCCGCCCCGCCCTGCCCGCGAAGGCGGCGGCCTCGTCGGCCGGGCGGCCGTACAGCTTGGCGACCATGGCCCCGGCGACGTTGAACCGTTCGGTCATCATGGTGCTCATCTCCGCGTCGAGCTCCATCTGCTCGCGGGTGAGCCCGGACATCTTCCTGCCGACCCACTTCGCGGGAAAGATGAAGATCGGTAACAGCACGAGGGCGACGAGGGTGATCTGCCAGGAGAGCACCAGCATCGCGCCGAGGACCAGCACCAGCATGACCACGTTGGACACCACCGACGACAGGGTGCTGGTCAGCGCGCGCTGGGCGCCGATGACGTCGGTGTTGAGCCGGGAGACGAGGGCACCGGTCTGGGTGCGGGTGAAGAAGGCCACGGGCATGCGCTGGACGTGGTCGAAGACCTCGGTGCGCAGGTTGTAGATGAGGCCCTCGCCGATTCGCGCGGAGAACCAGCGCTGGGCCAGGGTGAGCGCGCCGTCGGCGACCGCCAGGCCCGCGATGACCACTGCGAGGGCGATCACCACCCCCTCGCGCTTGGGGATGATGCCGTCGTCGATGATCGCCTTCATCAGCAGCGGGTTGGCGATCACGATCACCGAGCCGACCACGACCAGCGCGAGGAAGGCGGAGATGTGCCGCGAGAAGGGGCGCGCGTAGCGGGCGATGCGTCTGACCGTGCCCGGCGCCAGACGCTGCTTGGTCACCGACCTGTCACGCCGGAACGAGAACATCGCCTGGGGACCGAGTCCCCCACCCATCATCGCCATACGGCCTCCTCTGCCGATGCGAGCACCGGGAGAAGCGCGATCATTCCCCTGTCAGCTCGGGGCGAACACCGTCGTCCTTCGGCGGGCGCCCCGACGTGGAACGGGCGCTCCGGCGTGGAACGGGCGCGGCGAGTCGAAGACGGGTGCCACGGGTTCGGGACAGGCGTCGCGGCCCCCAGGACGAGCACCGTCGGCTTGGTACGGGCACCGACAGTCCGAGGTGGGCGCCCTCGGCCCGAGACGGGCACCGCCGGTCTGACGGGGAACCGTCGTGGGATGGACGCCCGCGGCCCCCCTGGGCGGGACGGCCTACCCGAAGAGCGCCTTGACGCGCTTGGCCTGCTCGCGCGCCTCGGCCGCGCTCTGTTCGGCCAGCGTGCGCCCCGAAGCCCCCTGAAGCAGCCGCTTGGTCGCCGTCGCGGCGTCGCGGTCGGTCGCCAGCAGCGCGTCGGTCAGGTCGCGCACGGCCTGTGTCAGCTCGTCGGGCGCGACGACCAGCTCCGCCAAGCCGATCCTGGCCGCCTCCCGCGCCCCCACGACGCGGGCGGTCAGACAGATCTCGATGGCCCTGGACAGGCCCACCAGGTCGACCAGCGGCTTGGTGCCGGTCAGGTCGGGAACCAGCCCGAGGGCGGGCTCCTTCATGCACAGTTTGGCGTCGTCCGCCAGGACCCGCAGGTCACAGGCGAGCGCGAGCTGGAATCCCGCACCGATCGCGTGGCCGTGAACGGCCGCCACGGAGACGATGTCGGGACGCCTCAGCCAGAGGAAACCCCGTTGGGCCAACGCCACCCGCTCGGCGAAAGAAGCCTCGTCGAGTGTCGCGGAGGACGCGAACGACCCCTGCCCAGGAACTCCCTCCGGTGTGAACATCCTCAGATCGATCCCCGCGGAGAAGGACGGCCCCTCACCTCTGATCACGACGACCCTCACCTGCTGCGGCAGGCCGTCACCGATATGAGCCAGAGCCGACCAGGTAGCGAACGTCTGAGCGTTTCGCTTCTCAGGACGGTCCAGCGTGATCGTCGCGATCTCGCCGTCCACCTCGCAGCGCAGACCGACCTCCTCGAGAGAGATCTCCTCCGCACTCCCCCCGAACATCGCTTCCGCCATCGCCTGTTCTCCCACCTTCGGTATCCGCCTCGCCCGAGCCTATCGATTCCCCAGAATGAGGTTCTACAGGATCGGGCGGGGGCGGCGTCAGCGTGGGGGACGGCGGCTGCGGTCGCGCGTTCCGAGGCGGGGTCAGCGCTTGGACTTGCCTCGGGTGGCGCCACCGCGCCCGCGCAGAGTCACACCGGACTCGCTCAGGATGCGGTGGATGAACCCGTACGACCTACCGGTCGAAGCGGCCAGGGCGCGGATGCTCTCACCCGCGCTGTAGCGCTTCTTGAGATCGGAGGCCAGTTTTTCACGGTCGGCCCCGGTAACCCGGGTGCCCTTCTTGAGAGTCTCGGCCACGAGTACCTCCTGTAGTGCCAGACTTCCGCAGCGTTACACACGCCATGATCAGTCATTTCAGCGAGATCGGCTACCTACTCCACGGGAAAAGATCCGTACCCGCTCAAATTAAGATCAGGCAAGTGCCACAAGATCGGAAAATTCGTCGCTCCACGCGTCTTCAACTCCGTCAGGCAGCAAGATCACCCTATCGGGTCGTAGAGCCTCTACAGCACCCTCATCATGCGTGACAAGCACAATTGCCCCAGAATAGGACGTTAGCGCCGAAAGAACCTGCTCTCTGCTCGCCGGATCGAGGTTGTTCGTGGGCTCGTCGAGGAGGAGGACGTTCGCCGCGGACAACACCAGCGTGGCCAGCGCCAGCCGCGTCTTCTCCCCGCCCGACAGCACCCTCGCGGGCTTGTCCACGTCGTCCCCGGTGAACAGGAACGAGCCCAGAACCTTGCGCAGTTCCACGTCGGGAAGCTCTCCCCCGGCCGAGCGCATGTTCTCCAGCACGGTGCGCTCGGGGTCGATCGTCTCGTGCTCCTGCGCGTAGTAACCCAGCTTGAGCCCGTGTCCCGGCTTGACCGCACCGGTGTCGGGCTCCTCGATGCCGCCGAGAATCCGCAGGAGAGTGGTCTTGCCCGCGCCGTTCAGGCCCAGGATGACGACCCTGCTCCCCCTGTCGACGGCCGCGTCGACGTCGGTGAAGACCTCCAGGGAGCCGTACGACTTCGACAGCCCCTCCGCCATGATCGGGGTGCGCCCGCACGGGGCCGGCTGGGGGAAGCGCAGCTTGGCGACCTTGTCGCCGCGCCGCTCCACCTCCAGGCCCGACAAAAGCCGCTCGGCACGGCGCTGCATGTCCTGCGCGGCCTTCGCCTTGGTGGCCTTGGCCCGCATCTTGTCGGCCTGCGACATCAGGGCCGAGGCCTGCTTCTCGGCGTTGGCCCGCTCACGCCTCCTGCGCTTCTCGTCGGTCTCGCGCTGGGCCAGATAGGCCTTCCAGCCGACGTTGTAGGTGTCGATCACCGCGCGGTTGGCGTCGAGGTGCAGGACGCGGTTTACCGTCGCTTCAAGAAGCGAGACGTCGTGGCTGATAATGATCAAGCCGCCCTGGTGAGATCGTAAAAAATCACGAAGCCACCCGATTGAGTCCGCATCTAGGTGGTTTGTCGGCTCGTCAAGCAGGAGAGTCTCCGCCCCGCTGAAGAGGATCCTGGCCAGTTCCACCCGCCTGCGCTGCCCCCCGGAGAGGGTCTCCAGCGGCTGGCCGAGCACCCGGTCGGGCAACCCCAGACTGGAGGCGATGGAGGCGGCCTCCGACTCCGCGGCGTATCCACCCAGGACGTGCAGCCGGTCCTCCAGGCGCCCATAGGCGCGGACCGCGCGGTCCCGCGTGCGGTCGTCGGCCGAGGACATGCCGAGCTCGGCCTCACGCAGCTCACGCAGCACCTGATCGAGCCCCCGCGCCGACAGGATGCGGTCGCGGGCGAGGATGTGCAGATCACCCGTGCGAGGGTCCTGCGGCAGGTAGCCGACCTCGCCGCTGATGGCGACCGTGCCCGAGGCGGGCGACCCCTCTCCGGCGAGGACCCGGGTCAGCGTGGTCTTCCCCGCCCCGTTCCGGCCGACGAGCCCGATCTTGTCACCGGGGTTCACCCGGAAGGACGCGCCCTCGATGAGCAACCGGGCCCCGGCCCGCAGTTCGATGTCAGAAGCTACGATCATGGTTGGAGAACACTCCCAGCAGGAAATACACAGGCTCACATCACTGTGGCCGAACCCGCCGCGCCCTGTGTCTCCCGGCTCTCGGCTCGGCCGTCTCGCCTTCATGGGGACGACGGTCAATCGGGAGTGCGCATACCGATCAGTGTACGGCGCGGCACCGGCCGGCTTCTCCACGATTATGTGAGCCCAGCTCAAGCGGGACCGGCTCGCGCGAGAGCCGGTCCCGCCCTCACTCACGCCTGCTCCCTGTCACCACACCCGCCTCACGGCCCCCGTGGTGTCCCCTCACGCGACGCCCGCTCACGCGGGATCCGCTCACCGCACCCGCCTCGCGGCACGCCCGGCCACATCCGCCCGGTCAGAGGGGGTCGCTCACCCTGATGCGTACCGCGCGGAACTGGGCGGGGGTGTCCTTGAGGATCACCAGCCGAGGATCGGGGACCGTCAGAAAGGGCTCGGTCTCCAGCGCGAAGACCGGGGCGAGCCTGCGGTCGGGCCGCAACGCGTCCATCGCGCGCCGGTCCCCGCCCAGTACGACGGCCTCCAGCTCACCCACGTGCGGGCCGAGGACGCGCAGCGCCACCTCCGCCGCCGCCTCGTGCGCCTGGTCCACCTGCTTCTCCCTGCGCCGGGCGAAGCGCCGCTGTGACCAGCCGCCCGCCGCGCTGCGCCCGTGGACCTGCCGTGAGCCGACCTTGGAGGAGAGCAGCTCCTCGCCCTGGAAGATGCCCGCCGCGTGGCCGCCCAGCCGTACGAGCAACACACCGATCCTGCGCTCGGTGCGCACGTGGGTGACCAGGCGCGCGATCGGACCACCCCCGGCACCGGTGAGCGGAGGGAACGGCACCTGGCACTCGGCGACCGCGCCGTCCGCGCCGTCGAGGCGTACGACGGAGGCCGAGGCCGTCACGCTCGGCGGACCGTGCCGGTCGACGAAGCCGTCGATCCAGCGGTTCAGGCGTTCGGGCGCCACGGAGACCCAGCGGCCTCCCCCCTTGGCCGGTCGCGACGTCATGGAACGCGACACTACCGGCCGACCTCGCCGGACACACGATCCCCCCGGTCAAGTCCAACGAACGGCGAAAAGTCGGTGAACATCACAGTGCGTTACTTATGCACCGTCAAAGGATGCCCCATGCTCGGAACGTGACCACCAGAGCGCGAGCCGTCCCGCAGTCCTCCGCGGCAGGCACGGGTGTCACGCCTGTCGTCGATCTCGACACCGGAGGCGTCATCGCCTTCCAGGCCGACGGCGGAAGCCGCGGAAACATCTCCTCGACCGTCCAGACGGTGCGCGAGGTCGCCGCGAGCGAGATCCTGCTCCCCCTGGTGCTCACCCTGCCGGCGGCCGCGGTGATCGGCGGCTCGGCCGCGCTCGCGCCGCTCCACGAGGCCCTGCGCGCCTCAGGCCGGCGGCCCCGCGAGGTGATCCTCACCGTACGAGGCGACTTCGCCCAGTTCGAGCGCCGCTCCCTGCTCACCGGGCTGGACGGCCTGCGCGCCATCGGCTACCTCATCGCGGTCGGCGACCTGGGCACCGGGCACGTCCCGCTGGACCTGGTCGCCGACGCGGCGCCCTACCTGGCGGTGATCTCACCGGACCTGATCGCCCAGGTTCCCCACGACCCGCGTCGCGCAGCGATCGGCGAAGGCCTGGCGAGGCTCGCGCGGGGGACGGGGGCGCACGTGCTGGCCCCGGGGGTGAGGGACGAGGCGCAGCTCTCCGCGATCCGCGGCTGGGGGGTGCGGCTGGCCCAGGGCCCTCTGCTGGTCCCCGGCCCGTCGGGGCGGGTGCACGTACCGCTCCCGGTCGTCGAGCAGGAGTCCTCCCGGCTGGTCCTCGGGCCCCGGGTCCACGAGTTCCTGCTGCCCGCGGTGACCCTCCCCTACGACGCCACCGCCGAGGCCGTGATCGACGCCTTCGGCAGCGAGCCGTCCATCACCAGCGTGATCCTCGTCGACGAGTACCAGCGCCCGAAGGGCAGCCTCGACCGCAGTCGCTTCCTGCTGTCGATCGCCGGGCGCTTCGGCCACGCCCTGCACGGCAGGAAGGCCGCCGGACGACTGGCCGACCCCGCCCGCACGGTCCCCAGGACCACCCCCGCCATAGCGGCCATGCAGGTCGCCGGCCGCGACGCCGAGCGCGTCTACGACGACCTGGTCGTCACCGACGAGGTGGGGCGCTGCATGGGCGTCGTCCGGGTCTCCGACCTGATCCGCCAGGTCGCGGCCATGCAGAGCTGAGGAGGTCGCGTCCGCGGGCGGTGCGATCCCTCTCGACCCGGCCCGACGCCTTTACATTGTAGATCTTAATATCCGTCGCGCCCTCTTGGCAGGCGGGCATGATCACGATAGGAAGGGGCACAGGGCGGGACGACGGCGAGGGGTGCCAGATGGGCGAGCGCGGACCTCGGGTCGGGCGGCGAGGGCTGCTCGGCGCGGGACTCCTGGCCGGAGCCGGGGCCGCGCTGTCCGGCTGCACCCCGGGCGAAGAACCCGCCGCCCCCACCGCGTCACGGCCTCCGTCGTTCGACCCCGCCAGCTGGGAGTCGGTGCGGGCCCAGTTCCCGCTCGACCCCTCCTACGCCCAGTTCGCCGCCTACGTCCTCGCCGCCCACCCCGCCCAGGTGCGGCGGGCGATCGAGGAGCACCGGCGCGGCCTCGACACCGACACCGACGCCTACCTGCACGGTGAGAACAGGGAGCGGGTGGTGCGCGAGGCCGCCGCGGCCTACCTGGGCGCCGACGCACCCGACGTCGCCCTCACCGACAGCACCACGATGGGCCTGGGCCTGCTCTACAGCGGCATGCGCCTGCTCCCCGGCCAGGACGTGCTCACCACCGAACACGACTTCTTCGCCACCCACGAGAGCCTGCGGCTGCTCGCCGCGAGGACCGGCGCCAAGGTCGGCAGGGTCCGCCTGTACGACGACCCGGCCAAGGCCTCCGCCGACGAGATCGTCTCCCGGCTGAAGGCCGCGCTCACACCGAGGACCCGGGTGGTGGCGATCACCTGGGTGCACTCGGGCACCGGGGTGCGGATGCCGGTCAGGGCGATCGCCGACATGGTCGCCGAGGCCAACCGCCCCAGGGACGTCGAGGACCGGGCGCTGTTGTGCGTGGACGGGGTGCACGGCCTGGGCGCGACGGCCGACGGGGTGGAGGAGCTGGGCTGCGACTTCTTGGCCGGCGGCACCCACAAGTGGCTGTTCGGCCCCCGGGGCACCGGCGTCCTGTGGGGAAAGGGGCAGGCCTGGGGCGCGCTGCTGCCGGTGGTCGCGAGCTTCTCCAACGTGACCGTCGACCCGGGGACGGGCGACGAACCGTACGGCCCGGGCGGGCTCCTGCACACCCCCGGCGGCTACCACAGCTTCGAGCACCGCTGGGCGCTGAACGAGGCGTTCGCCTTCCATCGGGCCATCGGCAAGGAACGGGTGGCGGCCAGGATCGCCGAGCAGGCCACCCAGCTCAAAGCGGGGCTCGCGGCCCTGCCCAACGTACGGCTGATCACCCCGGTCTCCCCCGAGTTGTCGGCCGGCCTGATCTGCTGCGCGATCGACGGCGTGGACGCCCCCGCCGCGGTGGGCAGGCTCCGCAGGGACCACCGGATCATCACCAGCGCCACCCCGTACCGGGACGTCTACCTGCGCTTCGGGACCGGGATCGTCACCACCCCCGAACAGGTCGACCAGGCGGTGAGGGCCGTCGCCACGCTCCGGTGACATATGGTACGAGTTAGGTTCACCTAACTTAGACCCTCACGGAGTGACATATGGCAGACGAGAAAGCCGAGCGCCGCAACCGGAAGGTGACGAGCGGCCTGGTCCGGCGGGTCGAGCGGCTCACTCCCCACATGATCCGGGTCGTGGTCGGCGGCGAAGGACTCTCCGGGTTCCGCACGGACGGCTACACCGACCACTACGTCAAGCTGTTGTTCGCCCCGGCCGGGGTGAGCTACCCCCGGCCGTTCGACATGGAGGCGATGCGCGCCCTGCCCCGCGAGCAGTGGCCCACCACCCGCACCTACACCGTGCGCCGCTGGGACGCCGAGGCGGGCGAGCTCACACTCGACTTCGTCCACCACGGCGACGCCGGCCTGGCCGGACCGTGGGCCGACCGGGTCCGGCCCGGTGAGGAGGTCCACTTCTTCGGCCCCGGCGGCGCGTACGCGCCCGACCCCGAGGCGGACTGGCACCTGTTCGCGGGGGACGAGAGCGCGCTGCCCGCCATCGCCGTCTCCCTGGAGAACCTCCCCGCCGGCGCCCGCGCCTGGGCCTTCATCGAGGTCGCCGGCCCCGAGGAGGAGCAGAGGATCGACTCCCCCGGTGACGTGAAGATCGTCTGGCTGCACCGGGGTCCCGCCCAGTACGGCGAGAGGCTGGTCAAGGCCGTCCGCGAACTCGACTTCCCCGAAGGAGACGTGCACGCCTTCGTCCACGGAGAGGCGGGCTTCGTCCGCGATCTCAGACGCCACCTGCGCACCGAGCGCGGTATCCCGCTGGCGAGACTCTCCATCTCGGGCTACTGGCGCCTGGGCCGTGACGACGAGGCGTGGCGCTCCTCCAAGCGCGAGTGGAACGAGCGGATCGAGGCCGAGGAGGCCGCGGCGCTCTCCTCGTGAACCCCGCTCAGAGCCAGCCCTGGGTGCGGGCCCGCTCGACCGCCTCGATGCGGTTGCGGGCGTGCGTCTTGCGGATGGCCGAGGAGAGGTAGTTGCGGACCGTGCCCTCCGACAGGTGCAACCGTGCGGCGATGTCGGCGATACCGGCTCCGCCCGAGGCCGCGACCAGGACGTCACGCTCGCGGGGCGACAGCGGGTTGGGGCCTGCGCTGAGCGCGGCGGCGGCCAGGCCCGGGTCGATGACGCGCTCGCCGCCGTGCACCCGCCGGACGGCGGCGGCGAGTTCACGGGCCGGACTGTCCTTGACCAGGAAGGCCGTCGCGCCGGCCTCCATCGCCCTGCGCAGGTAGCCGGGGCGGCCGAAGGTCGTCAGGATCATGACCCGGCAGCCGGGCAGCGCCTCGCGGATCCGTGCGGCGGCGACGATGCCGTCGTCGCCGGGCATCTCGACGTCGAGCAGCGCGACGTCCGGCCGGATCCGCAGGGCCACGGCGAGCGCCTCGACGGCGTCGGCGGCCTCCCCCACCACCTCGATGTCGGGCTCCAGGCCGAGGAGCGAGGCCAGGGCGCCCCGCACCATCGCCTGGTCCTCCACCAGCAGCACCCTGATCACCGACTCCCCTCCTTCGCCGGCGGGTTAAGGATGCCGGTGTGCGGCACCGTGACCAGAAGGACGAAACCGCTCGGCCGCGGCCCGGCGGACACCGTGCCACCGGCCGCCCGTACCCTCTCGGTGAGCCCGGTCAGCCCGCTGCCCTGCCCGTCCGTGGCCGTGCCGCGCCCGTCGTCCGCGATCTTCAGGGTCGCGGCCCTCTCATCCATCGTCACCTCGATCTCGCACCGGGTCGCCCGCGCGTGCCGGATGACGTTGGTGACGCCCTCCCGCACCGCCCAGCCCAGCAGCTCGTCCAGTTCCTCCGGCAGTGGGGGGCCCGCGAGCCGGATCGTGAGCCTCGTCCCCGCCGCCTCCAGGGCGGCGCGGGCCCCGTCCAACTCGCCGGAGAGGCCGCGCTGGCGGTAGCCGGTGACGGTGTCGCGCACCTCGACCAGCGCCTGCCTGGCCACCGACTCGATGTCGCGGATCTCGGCCACGGCCCGCTCCGAGCCGCTCTCCGCCAGCCGTCCGGCCAGCTCGCTCTTGAGCACGATCAGTGACAGGCTGTGGCCGAGCAGGTCGTGCAGGTCCCTGGCGATGCGCAGCCGCTCCTCGCTCGCGGCGAGCCGCGCCACCTCCTCCTGTGCCTGGCGGAGCCTCACCACCAGCATCCGGGTGTTGCGCACCCCCATGAACAGGACGCCGAGTGTGATGACCTGGAAGACGAGCACCAGGGTCGCACCGGGGTCGTTCTCCTCAAGCAGGCCGATCAGCGCGACGGCGAGGCCCATCGCGAGGACACCGATCACCGAGAGCCTCGGACGCAGCGCCATGCCGTAGACCACGGCCATGTAGATCGGCAGGGTCAGCCAACCGCCGCCGAAGGCCACCGCCAGGCCGACCCCCAGCAGCGTGGTCACCCCCAGCAGCCAGTACGTCAGGCGAGTGGGGTCCCCGAAGTTCCTCGGGCTCAGCACCGTGGCGATGTAGAGGGCGACGAAGGCGGCCAGACCGGCACCGCCCCAGACGGCACCGGCTCCCGACAGCTCGCCGGTGACGATCTCCAGGACGGGAAAGCACAGGTAGACCAGGCCGACGGAGATCCCCAGCAGACGCCGGAGGCGGGACGGGCGCTCGCCCGTCCCGCCGAAGGTGAGCGCGGAGACGCGGATCATGCCCGGACGAGTGCCCTGCGGTAGGCGAGCACCGCGGCGGTGCCGAGCGCCGCGGCCCAGAGCGCGACGATCACCATCTCGGACGGCGGCGCCGCGTCGCCGGCGACGAGGTGGTGGCCGATGTCGACGTAGGAGAAGGAGGGCATCGCGTGCACGACGCTTCTCATGGCCTCGGGCATGATCTCCACAGGGAACCACAGCCCACCCAGGATCGCCAGCCCGAACGCGCTGATCATCGCGGCCGACTGCGCGGCGTCCGCGGGCAGCAGCGAACCGATGAGCAGGCCGAGCGCGGCGAACGGCAGGGCACCGATCCACAGAGCCGGGACCAGCGTGAGCCACTCCCCCACCGGCAGCCGGACGCCCTGGGTGAGGATCGCCGCCAGGCAGACCAGCGCCATGGACGGCAACACCAGCAGCAGCGCGGCGACCAGCTTGGTGACGATGATCGCCCAGCCGGGCAGCGGGGTGACCCGAAGCTGGCGGAGCCAGCCGGACTGCCGCTCCTGCGCCCACGGCACGGCGGTGCTCATCAGGCTGGCCGCGATCGCCCCGTACGCGGCCATGGAGACCATGAGGACGACCGCGGCGCTCACCCCGCCGGAATCCGGCTCGGCACCCCAGATGCCGGAGAAGATCAGGTAGAACACCGTGGGGAATCCCACCACGAAGATGATGTAACGCCTGTTGCGCAACATCCGCAGAACCTCGATCTTGACGTAGTTCGGCATCAGGGCTCCCGGGTGAGGGCGAGGAAGGCGTCTTCGAGGTCGGCGCCGATGATCCTGAGGTCGCGGATCTCCAGCGAGGTGCTCCGGTACAGGGCCGCCACGGTGGCGTCGGGGTCGGCGGTGCGCATCGTGGCGACCCCCTGGGAGATCTCCGCGGCGAGGACACCCGGCAGGCCGTCCAGCCCCGCGACCGGCTGCCCGCCCAGGGTGAAGCGGACGACGTGCTCGCCGATCCCCGACGTGATCTGGGCGGCGGTGCCGTCGGCCACCACCCGGCCCCGGGTGATCACGATGACCCGGTCGGAGTTCTCCTCGGCCTCCTCCAGGTAGTGGGTGGCGAACAGGATCGTCCGGCCCTCGGCGGCGTAGTCGCGCATGCTCTTCCAGAAACGCAGCCGTGACTCCACGTCCATGGCCGCGGTGGGCTCGTCCAGCACCAGCAGTTTGGGCGCGCCCGCGATGGCCAGGGCGAACCTGACCCGCTGGGCCTGCCCGCCGGACAGCGCGCCTGCGCGCCGGCGCGCCAGTTCGGTGAGGTCGGCCACCCGCAGGATCTCGTCGAGAGCGAGCGGCTCTGGGTAGAGCCGCCGGACGAAGTCGACGAGTTCCCTGACCGTGAGCTCACCGATGAGCTCGCCGCTCTGCGGCATGGCCCCGATCTCCCCCCGGGCGACGGCCGCCTCGGGGGAGCCTCCCAGGATCTCGACCCGGCCGCCGCTCGGGCGGGTCAGACCCAGCATCATGTTGATCGAGGTCGACTTGCCGGCCCCGTTGGGGCCGAGCAGGGCGACGGTCTGGCCCACCTCGACGGAGAGGTTCAGGCCCGCTACGGCGAGCACGTCGCCGTAGCTCTTGCTCACGTCTGTGAGGGCGATGGCGTCCATGCCCTCAACGTTAGGAGCGTCCGGCGGGAACCCTCAGTGCCGCTCCTCCTGGTTTGGGGATGACATTTGTCAGGTACGCCGGCACCGCCACCGGGTGGGCGTACCGGTGGCGCGGAAGATCACGGACGACGGGTCAGAGACGGCAGGCGAAGATGGCGGTCACCAGGATGGCCTTGGCGCCCATCTCCCAGAGCTGGTCCATGATCTGCTGGTGTCCCTTGCGGGGGACCATGGCCCGGACCGCGACCCAGCCCTCCCGGTGCAGCGGGGAGACCGTCGGCCCCTCCATGCCCGGGGTGAGGGCGATGGCCTCCTCGATCCGCTCGGCGCGGATGTCGTAGTCCATCATCACGTAGTCGCGCGCCACCAGCACGCCCTGCAGGCGACGAATCAGCTGCCGCAGGCCCGCGCTCTCCTCGGTGCCGACCCCCTTGATCAGCACGCCCTCGGAGCGGGCGATCGGCTCGCCGAACACCTCCAGGCCGATGTTGCGCAGCGTGGTGCCCGTCTCCACGACGTCGGCCACCGCGTCGGCCACGCCCAGCCGGATCGCGGTCTCGACCGCGCCGTCCAGCTTGATCACCCGGGCCTCGACGCCCTGCTCGGCGAGGTACGCCTCCAGCAGGCCCGCGTAGGCGGTGGCGATGCGCCTGCCCTTGAGATCGGCGACGGCGTCGAACTCACCGGGGTTGGCGGCGAAGCGGAAGGTGGAACGGCCGAAGCCGAGCGGGATGATCTCCTCGACCCGCGCCCCGGAGTCGTGCAGCATGTCGCGGCCGGTGATCCCGGCGTCCAGGGTGCCCTCGCCGACGTAGACGGCGATGTCCTTGGGCCGCAGGAAGAACAGCTCGCAGGAGTTCTCGGGATCGACGACCACGAGCTCCTTGCTGTCCTTGCGGACGCGGTATCCGGCTTCCTTGAGAATCGTCTGGGCACCCTCGGTGAGGGCGCCCTTGTTGGGTACGGCGAGACGCAGCATGGCGGGATTTCCTTACGTGTGGACGAGACTGCCTACGAGACCGGGAGCCGGGCGCACCGGCTCACAGATGCTTGTAGACCTCGTCCAGCCCGATCCCCTTGGCGATCATGAGGACCTGCACGTGGTAGAGGAGCTGGGAGATCTCCTCGGCCGTCCGCTCGTTCGACTCGTGCTCGGCCGCCATCCAGCTCTCGGCGGCCTCCTCCACGACCTTCTTTCCGATGGCATGGACCCCGGCGTCCAGCGCGGCCACGGTGCCCGAACCCTCGGGCCGGGTGCGCGCCTTGTCGGACAGCTCGGCGTACAGCTCTTCGAAGGTCTTCATCAATTATCTCCAGCGTGGAGACCCGGCCCTTCAGGGCCGGGAGGAAACGCGGCACGGTGCCGCGCTTCTGGGTGGGTGGTGTAGCCATAGCCGTCTGCTCGTTGGAGCAGCCGGACGTGGCGATGGTGAATGCCCTGCACCATGCCGTGCCGGGTGGTGATGTTGAAACTACCGGTACTGCGGACCGCGACCCGGCCGCGGTGGACACCGGTCTTCTTGCCGCTCGGTACGACGGCGCGGACCAGGTCGCCGGTGGCGAACCCCTTGACCTGCTTGGTCCGGGGCA
Source organism: Streptosporangium sp. NPDC000563 (assembly GCF_040299985.1). Lineage (NCBI taxonomy): Bacteria > Bacillati > Actinomycetota > Actinomycetes > Streptosporangiales > Streptosporangiaceae > Streptosporangium > Streptosporangium sp. NPDC000563. The sequence goes on from NZ_JBEPDA010000014.1 coordinate 90,868, forward strand.
GCCTCAGCCGGGGGAAGCCGTAACGGTCGGTGCGGGTACGGGCGTAGGTGCCGCGGCCGGTCGCCTTGACCACCAAGACCATCGAGGGCCAGGCGGTGACACCCCCCAGAGGGCCGACGTGCAACGCGTCAAGAGTGTGCGACTTCGGTGCGCCGGTGCGAGAGCGGTTCCACTTCGTGTGACCTCCGGAGGAAGCGGCCACCAGCAAAGTGGTCGCCAACAGTGCTCGCCATAGCGCCCATCGCGTGGTGTTGACAGCAGCCGCGTCGCACAGCGGAGCCTTCACCTGCTTAAGGATCTTCGCCAGGAGGGCGGGCCTGCCTTTCAGGAACTCCTGCACCGGGGTGGCGTTCTTGGCCTGGTTACAGTCGATGCACGCCAGGGTGAGGTTGCTGATCCGGTCCGAGCCGCCCCGGGAGCGCGGGTGGATATGGTCGAGGTTGAGCGGCACGTCCTGCTTGCCGCAGTAGGCGCATACCCGACCCCATTTGGCCAGTAGGTATTCGCGGACCTCGTATCCGGCGAGGGTGCCTTGCTGGTATTCCACCCCTTTCAGGGGTTTGCCCGCGCTAAGGGCATGGGTGTCGAACGCGACCCGCTCCACGTATATGGCGGTGACCGGCGTCCACCGGGTGAGCCGTGCCACCCACGACAAGGTGGTGTCAAGGCGGTGGCGAAGCGACGGTGCGAGCCACCCCTTCGGTTTGGTGCGGTTGGAGAAACGGGGTGCGCGATACCGCAGGTTTTTACCGCGGCGTCGGCGTCGATACCGCGAGCGGACGGCGAGCTTGTCACGGATCGCCGCGCCTCGGTGGTCGAGCTGGATCGTATACCTACCGGTCCGATTGCCGTCGTGGTCGGTGAACACGGCCAGGCCGGTGTGCTTGGAGCCGGGGTCGATGCCCACTCGCACACCTGCCACGGTGGAGTCGGCGATCGACCGGTCCTTGATGCGGATGACGAACGGGGTGTGGCGTGCCACCACCGCCCGCCCGGCCGCCAGCAGGCGACGGGCACGGGCGGGATGGCAGGGATCCAGCGGGTGGCCGTACCTGTCCAGGACGAACACGGCCGGATCAACCTCACGGTTGGCTCCCTCGGGCGCCGAAGCGTCCTCGGGGTGACGCCGGCGCGGCGGTGCGGCCGGACCGGTCTCCCCTCGCCCAGGTTGAACACCCGTTGCCTTACGGCGTCCACGTCCCGTTTCGTCCCCACCTCGGGGGGTGTCTGCTGACGCGGATTCGAGGGTCCGGAGCTGAGGAAGCACTCCGGAGTCGGTCTGCTGACGTGTGTTCAACGTAGCCATCTGGATCACACCTCCAGTTCGTGATGGCTAGGGCTGGTCAACATGGGGCTTCAGGCGCGCGGAACCGCACCTCAAGCCCCGGCTCTCAGGCCAAGGTCGTTGACGATCTCTCTCGGAATCGTCGGATGTGCCCGTCAAGCCTAACGGGCCACCGGCCCCGCCGCGCGCAGGTCCACTCTCTGGGACACGCGCCGCCCGCGCTCAGTCGTTGACGCAGCGCAGCACCGGGCGGGTGACGAGGGCGGCGGGGTCGGGCGAGCCGGTGACGTGCAGGGTGACGCTCTCGCCGGGCAGCAGGGTGATCAGCATGTCGTCGACCGAGGAGGCCGGATCGAGGCGGTCGGGGAAGAGGGCGAGGTCGCGCAGGAGGGTGCGGGCGGTGACGGTGACGTCCAGGCCGCCGCCCTCGTGGGGGGTCACCTCCGTGTCGTAGACGGCCGTGGGGAAGGCGACCCGCGGATCCTCGGCGAAGAAGCGGATCGCGCGGTGCCCGTCCAGCCGTACGGACAGCAGCTCGGCCGACGGGTCGCGAGGGACGGCCACCGGGTCCGGGAGGGGGATCCTCGCCACCGAGCGGGGCGCCACCTCGACCTGGACGCTCTCCTTGGCCAGCGGCTCCCCGTCCAGGGCGAGTCGCCGAAGCTGCAGCTCACCCGTCCAGGGCTGCGGACCGTCGTTGACCACGGCCACCGCGCCGTCCTGGACGGTGAGCAGGCGGTCGGCGTAGACGCGGCGCAGCGCGTACCACAACGGCTTGCGCCGTCCGCGCCCGTCGACGGCCGACCAGGAGACGACCGGCCAGCAGTCGTTGAGCTGCCAGACGATCGTGCCCGCGCAGTAGGGCGCCAGGGAGCGGAAACGCTCGATGCCGAAGGTGATGGCCCTGGCCTGGTTGAGCTGGGTCAGGTAGTGCCAGTCGTCGTAGGTCCGCGGGGCGGGCAGATGCTCGCCGAGACCGCGCAGCAGCTTGGCGTTGCCCTCGTGCGCCTTCTGGTGGTGCAGGACCAGGGGCGCGTCGGGGGTGAGTTCGCCGCCGACGGCGTCGCGCAGGGTGCTGTGGGCGGGCGGGCCCTGGAAGCCGAACTCGGCGACGAAACGGGGGCGGTAGGCGCCGTAGCGGGTGTAGTCCTCACGGTTCCACACGTCCCAGATGTGCGTGGTGCCGCGCGAGGGGTCGTTGGGCGCCAGGTCGGGGCTCCCCGAATAGGGGCTGCCCGGCCAGTAGGGACGGGTGGGATCCAGCTCGGCCACCAGGGCGGGCAGCAGCTCGTAGTAGAAGCCCGCTCCCCAGGTGCGTCCTTCCAGGCCGTCCTGCCAGCCCCAGTCGGCGTGGCCCTCGATGTTCTCGTTGTTGCCGCACCACAGCACCAGCGAGGGACGCCAGGACAGCCGGGTGACGTTCTCGCGCGCCTCGGCCTCCACCTCCGCGGCGAACGGCTCCTCCTCCGGATAGGCCGCGCAGGCGAACGGGAAGTCCTGCCACACCAGCATGCCGAGCTCGTCGGCCAGGTCGTAGAAGTCCTCGCTCTCGTACAGGCCGCCGCCCCAGACGCGCAGCAGGTTGACGTTCGCGTCGGCGGCCTGGCCGAAGCGCTCGGCCAGCCGCTCACGGGTCACCCTGGCGGGGAAGCAGTCGTCGGGGATCCAGTTGGCGCCGCGCACGAAGACCGGCACGCCGTTCACGACCACGGTGAAGGCCTCGTCGGTGCGGTCGAGACGGACGTCGCGAAAGCCGATCCGCCGCGTCCACGGCTCCCCCAGCGCCTCGCCGGTCCGCTCGGACAGGCGTACGGCCAGCTCGTAGCGGTCCTGACCGCCGTAACCGCGCGGCCACCACAGCCGGGGGCCGGGCACCCGCAGCGCCAGCACGGCCTCGCACTCGCCGGGGGCCAGCGTCGTCTCCACCAGGATCCCGGCCACCTCCGCGGTCAGCGTGAGGTGCATGTCACGGTCGGCGCGCTCGACCGTGACGTGCACCTCGACCCGCCCGTCCCCGCTCACCAGCGGGCGCACCGACGCGAGCCTGGCCACGCTCCAGCTTTCCAGGCCGATGGGGCGCCAGATGCCGGAGGTGACGACGGCCGGTCCCCAGTCCCAGCCGAAGTTGCAGGCCATCTTGCGGATGAACTGGTAGGGCGCCTCGTAGGCGCCCGGCCGGTCGCCCAGCTCGGCCCTGCGCGCCTCGGCGTACTCCACCGGCGAGTCGAAGCGCACCCGCAGCGAGTTCTCGCCCTCGCGCAGGAGCTCCCGCACCGCGAAGCGGTAGGAGCGGTGCTGGTTGGCGACGCGGGCGACCTCCACGCCGTTCAGCTCGATCGCGGCGACGGTGTCGAGGCCCTCGCAGACCAGGTCGGTGCGGTCGTGCCGGTCTGCGTGCCAGGCGAAGACCGTCTCGTAGTCCCAGGCCGAGCGGCCTATCCAGGTCAGCCGGCTCTCGTTGTCGTCCAGGTACGGGTCCTCGGCGAGCCCGGCCGCCAGCAGATCGGTGTGCACGCACCCCGGCACCGTGGCCGGGACGCCCGAGAGGTCCCCGCCCACCTGGTGAAGGGTCCAGCCGTCGTGTAGTTCCCTCAACTCACGCTCCCGCGGATGCCGTGGATGTGCCCTCGCCCCGCCGGACGAGGTGACCGGGTTCGGCCTCCACCAGCGTGGAGGGTCCCTCTCCTGTGTCCCCCGCGGGGGCGGTGGCGGGTTCGCCGTCCCACCGGGCGGTGAGTCTCGGCACCGACGACAGCAATTTGATCGTGTACGGGTGGAGGGGGTTGCCGAACACCAGGTCGGTGGGACCGGACTCGACCACCTGTCCCCGGTACAGGACCACGGCCCGTTCGCTGATGTAGTTGCCCAGCGACAGGTCGTGGGTGACGAACAGCACCCCGAGGCCGCGCGACTTCAGGTCGGCGAGCAGGTTGAGGACGTCGATCCTGGTGGAGGCGTCGAGCATGCTGGTGATCTCGTCGGCGACGAGGTATCTGAGGTCGAGCAGGAGCGCTCTGGCGATCAGCAGGCGCTGCAGCTGGCCACCGCTGAGCTGGTGCGGGTAGCGGCCCAGGATCTGCCCGGGGTCGAGGCCGACGTCCTTGAGTGAGGTGTCGATCCTGCCGGCCCACTCGGAGTCGGCGACGCCGGGGAAGTACTCGTTCCTGATCATCTGGAGCACCCGGTCGGCCTTGAAGACCGGGTTGTAGCAGCTGAACGGATCCTGGAACACCCCCTGCACGTGCCGGTAGTAGGCCTTGCCCGGCCTGGCCGGCTCGCCGTCGAGGGTGATCCGGCCCTTCGTGGGGCGGACCAGCCCGAGTACGGTCTTGCCGAGGGTCGTCTTGCCGCTTCCGCTCTCACCGATGAGGGAGACCACCTCCCCCGGTGCCAGGTCGAGGCTCACGTCGTCCACGGCGGTGAGGGTCGCGGTGCCGAAGGCACCCACCCGGTAGGTCTTGGTGACCCCTTCGAGGCTCAACATCGTCCGAATCCTTCGGGTCAGGCCTTCCAGCAGGCGACGTGATGGCCGGGGGTGACCTCGACCGGCGGTGGGTCCTGCGCGCATCGCTCGAAGGCGAGCGGGCAGCGGTCCCTGAAGCGGCAGCCCGAGGGCGGGTCGAGCAGTGAGGGCGGCCTGCCGGGGATGCCCGACAGTCTGCGCTCGGCGTGGCGGACGCCGACCTCGGGCAGCGAGGAGATCAGCATCCGGGTGTACGGATGGCGCGGCTCACCGACGATCACGCCCGCCGGCGCCTTCTCGGCCAGCCTTCCCGCGTACATGACCATGATCGTGTCGGCGATCTGGTAGGTGAGCGAGATGTCGTGGGTGATGAAGATCATGCTGCGCACGAAGCCCCGGTCCCTGAACTCCACCAGGGTCCTGGCCACGGCCTTCTGGGTCGACACGTCGAGCGCGGAGGTGATCTCGTCGGCGATGAGCAGGGACGGGTCGAGCAGGGTGGAGACGACCATCACCATCCGCTGCTTCATCCCGCCCGACAGCTCGATCGGGTAGCGATCCAGGACGTCGCGGGGCAGTTCGACCAGGTCCAGGCGTCGCTCCAGCTCGGCGACGTCGAGGCGCTCGCCCCGGGAGGCGAGCAGCTCGGTGACCATCCGGCCGATCTTCCTGGTGGGGTTCAGCGCGCTCATGGAGTACTGCGGGATGAGGGAGACCCGGCTGAAGCGGAAGGGGTTCATCCGGCGGTCGTCGCCGATCGGCAGCTCCTCGCCGTCCAGCTCGACCCCGCCCCCGGCCAGCCGCATCCGCCCGTCCATCCTGATGAGGCTCTTGCCGAGGGTCGTCTTGCCGCAGCCGGACTCGCCCGCCAGGCCGAGGATCTCGCCGTCGCCGACGTCGAAGCTGACGCCGTCGAGCGCCTTCACCTCGCCGCGCAGGGTCCTGTAGTGGACCCGCAGGTCGTTCACACGCAGAGTCATCTACAGCTCCCGCAGTTTCGGGTTGAACACCTCGTCGAGGCCGACGTTCATCACGTAGAGGGCTCCGACGATGGCGGTGATCCCGGCCCCCGGCGGGATGAACCACCACCACATGCCCAGGTGAAGGGCGCTCCAGCGAGCCGCGTTGTTGAGCATCAGGCCGAGCGAGACGCCCTCGCTCGGGCCGAGCCCGATGAAGTCGAGCGAGGCGGCGATCAGGATCGACCCGCCGAACAGCAGGATGAAGGTCATGAAGAGGTAGGAGCTCATGTTGGGGGCGATCTCCCTGGCGATGATCTTCCAGGTGCGCACGCCGCTGAGCCTGGCCAGGTCCACGAAGTCGCGCGAGCGCAGCGAGAAGGTCTGGGCCCTGATCGCCCTCGCCGCCCAGGGCCAGGAGGTGAGCCCGATGAAGAGCGCCTGCACGCCGACGCTGCGTACACCGAGGTAGGCGTTGACGATCAGCAGCACCGCCAGCGCGGGCAGGACCAGGACGATGTTGGTGATCATGTTCAGCACCTCGTCGACCAGCCCGCCCCGGTATCCGGCGGTGAAACCGACCGCCATGCCGATGATCGCGGCCAGCCCGCCGCCGAGCACCCCCACCTGGAAGGTGAGGCTGAGTCCGTAGACGAACTGGGCGAAGATGTCCTGGCCGAACATGGTGGTGCCGAACCAGTGCTCGGCCGAGGGCGGCGAGGCGGGGGCGGCGACGTAGGCGTTGGGGTCGCCCCCGACGATCACGGGGGCGGCCACGGCGAGGACGAGCAGCGGGACCAGCACGGCGAGCCCCGCCAGCAGTTTTCCGTTGCGCATCGCGAAGTACAGACCCTCGCGGCGCCTGGCGGGCACGGCCGTCACGACGGCCTTCCCCTCCTGGCGCGGGTCCGCGGGCACGGCGGTCACGCGGCCTCCCCTCCCATCCCGGTCCTGGTACGCGGGTCGACCAGGACGTAGACGATGTCGATGATGAAGTTGGCGATCAGCACTCCCACGACGATGAACAGGAAGGTCCCCTGCAGCAGGAAGAAGTCCTGGTTCTGGATCGCCTTGAGGATGAGGTGCCCCAGTCCCGGATAGGAGAAGACGATCTCGGTGACGAGTGCCCCGGCCACGAGCACGCCGAGTTGCAGCGCCAGGCCGGTGATCTGCGGCAGGACCGCGTTCCTGAACGCGTAGCGCCGGATGAGCCGCTGGGAGGCCCCGAGCGAGGACAGGTAGGTGGAGTAGTCGGCCTCCAGCTCATAGATGATCATGTTGCGCATCCCGATCGCCCAGCCGCCGAACGCGACGAGGAAGAGCGAGACGAACGGCAGGAACCAGTGCAGCGCCAGGCTCCCGAGAAACTCCCACGACCAGTTGGGCCGCATGGAGAAGCTGTAACCGCCGGAGACGGGGAAGATCCCGGCCACGATGCCCAGTCCCCAGGCCATCAGGATGGCGAGCCACATGTAGGGCGTGGCGGTGAGCACGTACCCGATCGGCAGGGCCGTGTTGTCCAGCCACTTGCGTCTGGCCGCGAAGGCGCCGAACCTGTTGCCCGCCCACCAGCTGAGCAGGATGGAGGGGATGAGCAACGCCAGCGTGTACGGCACCGCCCGCACGATGACGTCGGTCACCGGGGTGGGGAACAGCCAGATGCTGGTCCCCAGGTCGCCCCGGAAGAGCGCCGCCCAGAAGTTGGCGTACTGCTCCCAGAGCGGCAGGTCGAGCCCGAACAGGTTCGAGTAGTGGGCCCGCATCGCCTCCACGGCGGCGGGCTGTGACACGTTCGCCCTGGCCAGCATGCTCTGGACCGGGTCGCCAGGCATGAAGCGCGGGATCATCCAGTTGATCGTGACGGCCACGAGGAAGGTGAGCCCGTACACGAGCAGCTTCCGGCCGAAATAGCGTCGCACGCGATCCTCCAGAATCGGCGAGATGGGCCCCTCCCCGCGCGGCCACGGAACCTGGCCGGCCGGTCGTCCCGCCCCGGGTGGGGCGAGGGCCGGGCGGGCGGCGCGGGAAGGGGGGTGAGGATCGCGGGGATCAGCCTCCGGCGGGCTTCAGCTCGGTCAGGGTGAGCACCCCGCCCAGCTCAAGCCAGTTGCGCCACATGGTCGGCGGGCTCTTGGGCGTCGCGGCGTCGGAGGAGGGCCAGTTGGTCCAGACCGCGTTGCTGGTCTGCGCCCACAGGCCGTTGTACCAGAGCGGGATCACCGGCAGATCGTCCAGCTGGATCTTCTGGATCTCCGAGGCGACCTGCTTCATGCCCTCGAGGTCGTCGGCCTTCTTGCCGTCGAGATCCTGGACCAGGTCCCAGACCTTCTTGTTCTCGTAGCGGCCGAAGTTGACGGTGTTCTGCTGCTTGTTGATCGGCAGCCGGAACATGTAGTCGTAGTACATCCAGGGGGTGTTGGACAGCTGCCGCTCGTTGTTGAGCAGCAGGTCGAACTTGCCGGACGCGCGCTGGTCGACGAGCGCGTTGTAGTCGGGGAACTCGGGGGTGAGGTCGATCCCGGCCGCCTTGGCGCCCTCGGCGATCACCCGGCTCGCCTCCATCCAGTCGGTCCACCCCGCCGGGACGATGACCTTCAGCGAGACCTTGGAGCCGTCCTTGTTCTCCACGAACCCGTCGCCGTCGCCGTCCTTGTATCCGGCGTCGGCCAGCAGCTTCTTCGCCTTCTTGGTGTCGAAGGAGAAGCCCTTCTCGCTCACCACGGCCTGGTCGACGTACTTGTCCCACTGGGGCAGCAGCCCGGTGGGGCCGGCCGCCTTGACCAGGTTGCCGTAGACACCCTCGACGATCTTCTTGGTGTCGACGGAGTTGGCGATCGCCTTGCGGAAGGCGGGATCGTCCAACGGCTTCTTCTTGGTGTTGGGCACCAGGAAGGCGGTGTTGGCCGAGAGCATGTAGGGCGGTTCGGGATAGTAGGTCTTGATACCGAAGTTGCCCTTGACCAGGTTGGCCACCCCGGGCAGGAAGTTGTTGCTGAGGTCCAGGCCCTTCTGCAGCAGCAGGCCCATCGCGACCTCGTTGCTGGAGTTGACGATGTCGACGACGTACTTGGGCTTGACGTCCTTGCCCAGCGCGGCGGTGGCCCACCAGCCGTCCCGCTTGACCAGGGCCATCCGGTCCTGGTCGTGGCTGTGGTAGGCGTACGGCCCGGTGCCGACCGGCTTCTCGTTGACGCCGTTCAGCACCTCCTCCTCGGAGCGGCCCTCCCAGATGTGCTTGGGGACGATCGCGTTGCCGTAGACCCAGTTGGCCCACTGCTGGTAGTTGGCCTTGGAGAAGGTGAACCTGACCGTGCTCTGGTCGACCGCCTCGACCTTCTCCAGCCAGTCCCACAGGTTGGCGTAGGGGATGGTCTTCATCTTGCCGAGCTCGACCGTGAAGACCACGTCGTCGGCGGTGAACGGCTTGCCGTCGGCCCAGGTGACCCCCTGCCTGATCTTGAGGTCGTAGGTCTTGTCGTCCGTCCAGGTGCCGCTCTCGGCCAGCCAGGGGGTGAACTCGTCCGTCTGGGGGTCGTACAGGAACAGGGTCTCGTAGATGAGCCCCTTGGTGCCGACCGCCGAGTCCCAGGTCCGCAACGGGTTCCAGTTCGCGGGGGGACCCCACTGGGTGCCACTGGTGTACAGGGTCTCGTTGCGGGGGAACGCGGCGTTCGCGTCGCCCGCACCACCCGCACCGCCGGACGGGGCCGCGGCGCCGGAACCCTGCGGCGCCGCACTCGGGGCGGACGGCGTCGTGGATCCTCCGGTGCACCCGGTCGCGACCATACAGGCCGCCAATCCGAGGATCGCGAACCTTCGTCGAATCCGCATCGACAGTCTCCTCTCCAGCATGGGAGCGCTCCCAATCGATCTAGACGCGACCGCATGCGCTGGTGAACCGGATAAGTAACGTGACCGTAAAGTCAATGTGTCGGCACTGTCAATAGGCGGCTGGACCGGTTCAGTTACAATCACCCCGATCGGGGAGAGTGACATGAGAAGACCGACGATCACGGATGTCGCCAGACAGGCCGGGGTCTCCAAGGGCGCCGTCTCGTACGCCCTCAACGGGCAGCCCGGCGTCTCGGAGAGCACCCGCGCCAGGATCCTGGCGATCGCCGAGGAGATCGGCTGGCGTCCCAACAGCGCGGCCCGCGCCCTGAACGGTGCGCGGGCCCACACCGTGGGCCTCGCCCTGTGCCGCCCGGCCCGCACCCTCGGCATGGAGCCCTTCTTCATGGAGCTGATCAGCGGCATCGAGAGCGAACTGTCGGCCCGTTCCTACGCGCTCACGCTGCAGGTGGTCACCGACCACAGGCAGGAGGTCTCGATCTACCGGCGCTGGTGGGCGGAAGGCCGCATCGACGGCGCCATCCTGGTCGACCTGCACGTGGACGACCCGCGCGTCCCCGAGTTCGAGGCGCTGGACCTGCCCTCCGTGGTGGTCGGTCATCCGTCGGGGGCCGGGTCGCTGGTCTCCGTCTGGTCCGACGACGACGGCGCCGTTCACGAGACGGTGGGATATCTCGTCGCGCTCGGCCACCGCAGGATCGCGAGGGTCGCCGGGCTGCCACGCCTGCTCCACACCGTGCTACGCGACCGTGCCTTCGCCCAGGCCTGCGAAGGCGTCGCCGAGCACGTGACCGTGCACACCGACTACACCGGCGAGGAGGGGGCCCGCGCCACCCGGCGACTGCTCAGCTCCGCCGACCGGCCCACCGCGATCGTCTACGACAACGACATCATGGCCGTCGCCGGGCTGTCGGCCGCCCAGGACCTGCGCCTGGATGTGCCGGACGACCTGTCCATCGTCGCCTGGGACGACTCCCCCCTCTCCCGCGTCGTCCGCCCGCCGCTCACCGCCCTGAGCCGGGACATCTCCGCCTACGGCGCCCACGCCGCCCGCAGGCTCCTCGCCCTCGTCACCGGGGAGGCCGGGGAGGAGGCGGGCCCGTACGAGGACGAGACCGCCCGCCTCACCCCCAGGGCCAGCACCGCTCCCCCACCCTCCGAGGTCCGCTGAGCGACCTCCGCGTCGGGGCCGCGAGCTCTTCTCAGCGCCTGGTCAGGATGACGAGCGGCGCCGGATGCTCCATACCTCGACATACCTCGACATACCTCGGCGCGTTCGAAGCCCGTGCTCGCCGCGAAGACACGCCCGTCGCCCTTCCCGCACAGGATCCGGCGGCCGCCCCCGCCCGGTGACAGGGAAAGGGCCGGTACGACGGATGTCGTACCGGCCCTTCAGGGGCTCGCGCTTGAACCCTCAGGTGCTACTTGGTGATCAGCGCCCGTAGCGGCCGCGTGCGGAGGAGCCGCGACCGTCGGCGCGGAACTCCCCGCCGCGGAAGCCGCCCTGGCGCTCGCCGCGGAACGACTCGCGCTCGCCGGCCGGACGCTCGGAGCGGTGACCGCCGGCCGAAGCCGGACGGTCGGCGCGGAACGGCTCGCGCCGCTCGCCACCGCGGTAGCCACCGGCGGGACGCTCGGAGCGGAAACCGCCGCCCGAGGGACGCTCGGAACGGTAGCCGCCACCGGCGGGGCGCTCGGAACGGTACTGGCCGCCGCCGGAGGCACCACGGTTGTCGTCACCGAAGGAACGCTCACGGGACGACTGGCCCTCGCCACCGTGGGCGGGACGGTCGGAGCGGAAGCGGCGCGGGCCACGCCCACCACCGTTGCCACCGAAACCACCGCGCCCCTGACGCTGCTTGGCGGCCGGCGCCGAAGGCTCCCAGACCGGGATCGGCTCGCCGCTGGGCATCCGCGCGCCGGCGACCTCCTCCAGGCGCGGGTGGCCCGGGGTCGCCTTGAGACGGAACGGCTTGATGCCCGCGCGGCGGGTCATCGCGTCGGTGGAGCGGCGCTCGTTGGGGAGCACCAGCGTCATGACGGTGCCCTTCTCCCCGGCGCGGGCGGTACGGCCACCGCGGTGCAGGTAGCTCTTGTGGTCCTGGGGCGGGTCGACGTGCAGCACGAGGCTGATGTTGTCGACGTGGATGCCTCGGGCCGCGACGTCCGTGCAGACCAGGACGTTGATCGCGCCTTCCTTGAACTCGGCCAGGATGCGGGTGCGCTGGTTCTGGCGCTTGCCGCCGTGCAGGCCGCCGGCACGGATGCCGACCTGGGCGAGCTGCTTGCACAGCCGGTCGACCCCGTGCTGGGTGCGCACGAAGATGATGGTCCGGCCCTCGCGGTTCGCGATCTCGGCGGTCACCGGGAACTTGTCGTCGCGGTGCACCTCCAGCACGTGGTGCTCCATGGTGTCGACCGAGGAGGCGGCCGGAGCCATGGAGTGGGTCACCGGGTTGGTGAGGAAGCGGCGGACCAGCTTGTCGACGTCGCCGTCGAGGGTGGCCGAGAACAGCAGGCGCTGGCTGTCTGCCGGGGTCTGCTGCAGGATCGCGCTGACGACCGGGAAGAAACCGAGGTCGCACATGTGGTCGGCCTCGTCGAGGATCGTCACCTGGACCTCGTCCAGCATGCACTCACCCTGCTGCATGAGGTCGGTGAGCCGGCCCGGCGTGGCGACGACGACCTCGACGCCGCGGCGCAGTGCCTCGATCTGGCGGCCCATGGACATGCCGCCGACAACGGTCTTCATCCGCAGCGACAGGCCGCGGCCGAGCGGCTCGAGGGCGTCGGTCACCTGCATGGCGAGCTCGCGGGTCGGCACCAGGACGACGGCGAGGGGGTGGCCCGGACGGGCCTTGGCGCCGGCGATGCGGGACATCATGGGCAGACCGAAGGCGAGCGTCTTGCCGGAGCCGGTCTGGCCACGGCCGAGAACGTCGTGACCGGCGAGAATGTCGGGGATCGTGGCCCGCTGGATGGGGAAGGGACTGTCGATGCCCGCACGGGAGAGACCGGTCACCAGCGGCTTCGGCAGACCGAGGAGGGTGAACTCGGACGGACCTGCGGGGGCCTGGGAAATCTCGGTGATGTCGGTGATTTCGGGCAGAACAGCGTCAAGCATGGTCACGAAGACTCGTGCCTTTCGATAGAAGAACGGGGCACGTCACTTCTGCGAAAGGACGAGCCTGGAACGCACGGCCTGAGGCCGCGCTGGATCAACACCCACATGAAGGGCGGTAGTGCGGTGCAAGTCGAGGCGCACCGCACGGGGCGGGTCTAGCTTACCCGCACGCAGTCAAACCACGATCAAGCATACCCGGCGTTCGCAGTGCCGGGTTCGGTCGGGGCGTCCGGCATGGGCCGGCCGCTTGTCCGTCGGTTGGAGTCAACACTCCGAGGCCGGGTTTTTCTTCCCGGCCTCGGAAATCCTCTCACACAATTGGCCACAGCCCGAACCGAGGGGGTGCGAGCCGTGCCGCGAAGTGCCGCTCAGACGTTGAAACCCAGCATCCGGAGCTGCTCGCGACCCTCGTCGCTGATCTTGTCCGGGCCCCACGGCGGGAGCCACACCCAGTTGATCTTGACGTCGGAGACCATGCCCTCCAGGGCCGAGTGCGCCTGGTCCTCGATGACGTCGGTCAGCGGGCAGGCCGCGCTGGTCAGCGTCATGTCGATGGTGGCGACCGGCAGGGCGGCCCCCTCGCCGCCCTCGGCGCCCTCACCGGCCCCCTCGGCGGCGTCCAGGTGGAGCCCGTAGATCAGGCCCAGGTCGACGACGTTGATGCCGAGCTCGGGGTCCACGACGTCCTTGAGCGCCTCCATGACCTCGTCATGGGTGGCGTCACCGTCGTACGCCGTGGTGGGGGTCTCTACAGCCTTGCTCATTTGGTGCTCCTCACGACCGCGTCCTTGTAGGCCATCCACGCCAGTAGCGCGCACTTCACCCGGGCGGGGAACTTGGCGACCCCGGCGAAGGCGACGGCGTCGCCCAGCACGTCCTCGTCCGCCTCGATCTTTCCCCTGCCCTGCATGAGCCGGGTGAACTCCTCCACGACACCGAGGGTCTCGTCGACGGTCGAGCCGGTGGCCAGCTCGTGCAGCACGGAGGCCGCGGCCTGGCTGATGGAACAGCCCTGCCCGTCGTAGGAGACGTCCTCGACCTTGCCGCCGTCGCCCAGCTTCACGCGCATGGTGATCTCGTCACCGCACGTCGGGTTCACGTGGTGGACCTCGGCGTCGTACGGATCGCGGAGCCCCCTCCCCTGCGGGTGCTTGTAGTGCTCCAGGATCAACTCCTGGTACATGGACTCGGCGATCATAGGGTCGTGCTCACCTTCTCGTTCGCTGCGCCGTGCGCTCGTGCGTCGCCGGACGCCGTGCGGCGGGCGTCCGCCGCCCGCCGTCCGCCCGTACGCCGTCTCGACTGCTCGGGCATGGCTAGGCGAACACCTTCCGCACGTGGTGGAGGCCGCGGACCAGTGCGTCGATCTCGGCCGGTGTGTTGTAGAGGTAGAAGGACGCCCGCGTGGTCGCGGGAATCCCGAACCTGAGGTGGAGCGGGCGTGCGCAGTGGTGTCCCACGCGCACGGCCACCCCGAAGTTGTCATCCAGGATCTGCCCGACGTCGTGCGGGTGAATCCCCTCCAGGGTGAAGGAGACCGTACCGCCCCGGTCGGCGAGGTCCAGCGGGCCGACCACCCGCAACCCGGGGATCTCCCCCAGCGCGCCGAGCGCGTACGCGGTGAGCTCGCGCTCGTGGCGCACGACGGCGTCCATCCCGATCTCCGACAGGTAGTCGACCGCGGCGCCGAGGCCGACGGCCTCGACGATCGGCGGGGTGCCCGCCTCGAACTTGTGCGGCGCGGGCGCGTAGGTCGAGCGGTCCATCCAGACCGCCTCGATCATCTCGCCGCCGCCCATGAACGGGGGCATCGCCTCGAGCAACTCGCCACGGGCCCACAGCACGCCGATCCCCGAGGGGCCGACGACCTTGTGACCGGTGAAGGCGAGGAAGTCGACGCCCAGCGCGGCCACGTCCACCTGCTGGTGGGGCACCGACTGGGAGGCGTCGAGCATCATCAACGCGCCGACCTCGCGGACCCTGGCGAGCACCGGGGCGACCGGGTTCACCGTGCCCAGCACGTTCGACTGGTGCACGATCGAGACGATCTTCGTGCGCTCGGTGACGAGCTCGTCGAGGTTGGACAGGTCAAGGCGGCCCGAGTCGGTGACGGAGAACCACCGCAGGGTCGCGCCGGTGCGCTGCGCGAGCATCTGCCACGGCACGATGTTGGAGTGGTGCTCCATCTCCGAGACGACGATCTCGTCGCCGGGGCCGAGCCGGAAGCGGGGGTCCTCGCCGACGGGGTTGCCGAAGGCGTACGCCACCAGGTTGATCGCCTCGGAGGCGTTCTTGGTGAAGACGATCTCGTCGCGGTCGGGCGCGCCGATGAAGGCGGCGACCTTGTCGCGGGCGTTCTCGTACGCCTCGGTGGACTCCGCGCCCAGCACGTGCATGGCCCGGCCGACGTTGCTGTAGTGCATCGCCATGTGCTCGCGCATCGCCTCGACCACCTGGGTCGGCTTCTGCGCGGAGTTTCCCGAGTCGAGGTAGATCAGCGGCCTGCCGCCGGGAAGCTCACGGGAGAGGACGGGGAAATCCTTCCTGATCCTCTCCACGTCAAGGCCGGTGTCCATCAGGCGGACGCCTTCGTGTAGGCCTCGTAGCCCTCCGCCTCGAGCTTCTCCGCGAGCTCGGGGCCGCCCTGCTCCACGATCCGCCCGGCGGAGAAGACGTGGACGAAGTCCGGCTTCACATAGCGCAGGATGCGGGTGTAGTGGGTGATGAGCAGCACACCGGTCTCGCCGGAGCGGAAGCGGTTGATGCCTTCGGAGACCACGCGCAGCGCGTCGACGTCGAGGCCCGAGTCGGTCTCGTCCAGGACGGCGATCTTCGGCTTGAGCAGCTCCAGCTGAAGGATCTCGTGGCGCTTCTTCTCACCGCCGGAGAAGCCCTCGTTCACGTTGCGCTGGGCGAAGGCCGCGTCGATGGACAGGGCGTCCATGCCGGACTTGAGGTCCTTGGCGAACTCGCGGAGCTTGGGAGCCTCGCCGCGGACGGACGTGACGGCGGTGCGCAGGAAGTTGGAAACGCTGACGCCGGGGACCTCGACCGGATACTGCATCGCGAGGAACAGGCCGGCGCGGGCGCGCTCGTCGACCGTGAGCTCCAGCAGGTCGACCCCGTCGAGCAGGACCTGGCCGCTCGTGATGGTGTACTTGGGGTGGCCCGCGATCGCGTACGCGAGCGTGGACTTGCCCGAGCCGTTGGGACCCATGATGGCGTGGGTCTCGCCGGCCCGCACGGTCAGGTTCACGCCGCGCAGGATCTCCTTGTCGGCGACGGTGACGTGCAGGTCGCGGATCTCCAGGGTGGACCCCGAGGGGACTCGGCTCGTGTCAGACACTTTATGACTCCTTCGAGAGCGAGACGAGGACGTCATCGCCGTCGATCTTCACTCGGTATACGGGAACGGGCTTGTTGGCGGGCGGGCCGGTGGGCTTGCCCGAGCGCAGGTCGAAGCACGAGCCGTGCAGCCAGCACTCCAGGGTGCCGTCGTAGACCTCCCCCTCGCTGAGTTTCACCTCGGCGTGGGAGCACACGTCGTGCAGCGCGTGGACCTCCTCGCCCTGGCGGACCAGGGCGACGGGGGTGCCGTCGACCTCAAGGCCGATGACACCCTCGTCGGGGATGTCCGCGAGCTTGCAGACCTTTTCGAACGTCACTTCTCAAGCTCCGCCTCGACCCGGGCGAGCACCCGCTCGCGAAGCTCGGGGACCTCGATCTTCTCCAGCAGCTGCGCGAAGAATCCCCTGATGACGAGCCGGCGCGCGTCCTCGTAGGGGATGCCGCGGGCCTGGAGGTAGAAGATGTGCTCGTCGTCGAGGCGGCCCGAGGCGCTGGCGTGGCCGGCCCCGGCGACCTCTCCGGTGAGGATCTCCAGGTTGGGCACCGAGTCGGCGCGGGCGCCGTCGGTGAGCAGCAGGTTGCGGTTGAGCTCGTAGGTGTCGGTGCCCTCGGCCTCGACCCGGATGATGACGTCGCCGATCCAGACCGCGTGGGCGTCGGTGCCCTGCAGCGCGCCGCGGTAGTCGACGTTGCTGCGGCAGCCGGGCTTGGAGTGGTCGACGAGCAGGCGGTGCTCCAGGTGCTGGCCGGCGTCGACGAAGTAGAGGCCGTTCAGCTCGGCGTCGCCGCCGGGGCCGGAGTAGGCGACCGACGGTGACAGCCTGACCAGGTCGCCGCCGAGGGTGACCACGAAGCCGCGGAAGGTCGCGTCCTTGGCCAGCAGGGCGTGGTGGTGGGAGACGTGCACGGCGTCGTCGGCCCAGTCCTGCAGGCTGACGACCTTGAGCGTGGCGCCCTCGCCCACGACGAACTCGACGTTGTCGGCGTAGACGGCACTGCCCTGGTGGTCGAGCACGACCACGGCCTCGGCCATCGGCTCCAGCCGCACGACCGTGTGGCCGTACGCGGTGCCCTCGCCGGAGCCGAGGAAGGTGATCACGGTCGGCTTGGAGGCGACCGCCTCGCGCGAGACCGTGAGCACGGTGGCCTTCTCGAAGGAGGAGTAGGCCTGGGCGCTCACCCGGTCGGCGGGCACGTAGGCCTTACCGACCCGCTCGTCGTCGCGGCCGACGGTCTCCACGGTGACCTCGGGGGCGGCGTCGACGTGCACGACCACGTTCGCCGAGGCCGCGGCGCCCTCGTGCAGACCCTTGAGCCGGGAGAGCGGGGTGAAGCGCCACTCCTCCTCCCTGCCGGTCGGTACCTCGAAGTCGGCCACGTCGTACGAGGCCTTCTCGTGGAGGGTCGACAGGGGCTTTCCTGTGTCGAGACCCATCAGCCGACGGCCCCTTCCATCTGCAGCTCGATCAGGCGGTTCAGCTCCAGGGCGTACTCCATCGGGAGCTCGCGGGCGATCGGCTCCACGAAGCCCCGGACGATCATCGCCATCGCCTCGTCCTCGCCCAGACCGCGGCTCATCAGGTAGAAGAGCTGGTCGTCGGAGACCTTGGAGACGGTGGCCTCGTGCCCCATGGAGACGTCGTCCTCGCGCACGTCCACGTAGGGGTAGGTGTCGGAGCGGCTGATCTGGTCGACGAGGAGCGCGTCGCACTTGACGGTGCTGGCGCTGCCGTGAGCGCCCTCCTCGATCTGGACCAGGCCGCGGTAGGAGGTGCGGCCGCCGCCGCGGGCGACGGACTTGGAGATCACCGAGGAGCTGGTGTTCGGCGCGAGGTGCACCATCTTGGCCCCGGCGTCCTGGTGCTGGCCCTCACCGGCGAAGGCGACGCTGAGGGTCTCGCCCTTGGCGTGCTCACCCATGAGGTAGACGGCCGGGTACTTCATGGTGACCTTGGAGCCGATGTTGCCGTCGACCCACTCCATGGTCGCGCCCTCGTACGCCACGGCGCGCTTGGTGACGAGGTTGTAGACGTTGTTCGACCAGTTCTGGATGGTCGTGTAACGGCAGCGCGCGCCCTTCTTCACGATGATCTCCACGACGGCGCTGTGGAGCGAGTCGGAGGAGTAGATCGGCGCGGTGCAGCCCTCGACGTAGTGGACGTAGGAGTTCTCGTCCACGATGATCAGGGTCCGCTCGAACTGGCCCATGTTCTCGGTGTTGATCCGGAAGTAGGCCTGGAGCGGGATCTCCACGTTGACGTTCGGCGGCACGTAGATGAAGCTGCCGCCGCTCCAGGTGGCCGTGTTCAGCGCGGCGAACTTGTTGTCGCCGACGGGGATCACGGTCCCGAAGTACTCCTTGAAGATCTCCTCGTGCTCCTTGAGGGCGGTGTCGGTGTCGACGAAGATGACACCCTTCTCCTCAAGGTCCTCACGGATCTTGTGGTAGACCACCTCGGACTCGTACTGGGCGGCGACGCCGGCGACCAGGCGCTGCTTCTCCGCCTCGGGGATGCCGAGCTTGTCGTAGGTGCTCTTGATGTCCTCCGGCAGGTCCTCCCAGGAGGCGGCCTGCTTCTCCGTCGAGCGCACGAAGTACTTGATGTTGTCGAAGTCGATGCCGCTGAGGTCGGAACCCCAGTTGGGCATGGGCTTCTTGCCGAAAAGGCGCAGCCCCTTCAGACGAAGGTCCAGCATCCACTCCGGCTCGCTCTTCAGCGCGGAGATGTTGCGGACGACCTCTTCGGACAGGCCACGCCGGGCCGTCGCTCCTGCGGCGTCCGAGTCGGCCCAGCCGAACTTGTAATTCCCGAGGCCTTCCAGCTCCGGGCGGTCGGTGACAGTCACCTTCCGGTCTCCTTGCTCGATGTGTCGATCGTTTCGTGGATTGCCGGCGATCGCGCCGGATCGGGTGCCGGGGAGTCTCCTGCGCCCGGCCCCGGTGTTCTGTGGGGGCTGACGTGCGTGGTGCACACGCCGTCGCCGTGGGCGATGGTCGCGAGCCGCTGCACGGGGGTGCCGAGGATGCGCGCGAACGCCTCCGTCTCGGCCTCGCACAGCTGCGGGAACTCCGCGGCCACGTGCGCGACCGGGCAGTGGTGCTGGCACAGCTGCTCGCCGCCGAGGCTCGCCTTGCTCGCCGAGGCGGCGTAGCCGTCGGCCGACAGCGCCTCGGCGAGGACACGGACCCGCTGGTCGGCGGGGACCTCGCTCATCCTCGGTCTCAGGCGGTCGACCAGGCCGGCCACCTGGGAGTGGGCGAACTCGGCCACGGCCTCGGGACCCACGCGCTCGGCCAGGAAGCGCAGCGCGCTCCCGGCGAGGCCGTCGTAGGCGTGCTCGAAGGCGCTGCGGCCTGCGTCGGTTATCGCGAACAACTTCGCCGGTCGCCCGCGCCCGCGCTGGCCTCGCGGCCTCGCGGTGCGGGCCTCGGCCATCCCCTCGGCCAGCAGGGCGTCGAGATGCCTGCGGACGGCGGCGGGGGTGAGGCCGAGCCGCTCGCCGAGGGCGGCGGCGGTGATGGGCCCGTGTTCCAGGATGAGCCGGGCGACACGCGCTCGCGTGCTGCGCTCGGCGGACACGCCGGAGGGCCGCGCGATGGCGGCTCCCTCGGTGTCCTGCATCCCGGTCACGTATTTCACAACATCAGTGTGCCGTAATTGCTTCCCGAGTTACAAACCCGATGTACGGTCGTCCGGAATGTGGTTCATCACGCAGGTAAGGCTTACCTAAGCTGGGGAAACGCTCCGCGCGGTCCCACGCAGCCCGGCGAAGGCGGCGAGCGCGGCGAGGGTGAAACCGGCCAGCACGACGGCCATCGGCAGCGCGGATCCCTCCCCGCCCAGCCCCACCAGCGGTGCGGCGACGGCGCCGAGCGCGAACTGCAGCACGCCCGTCAGCGCGGCCGCGCTCCCGGCGATCCGCGCGGGCTGACCGGCCAGGGCGAGCGCGCCGCTGCCCGGCAGGACGAGGCCCGCCCCGCACATCATCGTGAACAGCGCGGTGACCAGCACCGGCAGCGGCAGGTGGAACAGGGCCGCGGCGAGCACCCCGGCGGCTCCGGCCACGCCCAGGAACAGCCCGGCGAGGATGAGCCGGGCCGGGTCCAGGCGCCCGGCGAGGCGCCCGCCGACCTGGGCGGCGATGGTCAGGCCCAGCGCGTTCAGCCCGAACACCAGCGAGAAGGTCTGCGCCGAGGTGCCGTAGACGTCCTGTAGCACGAAGGGCGACCCGGAGATGTAGGCGAACATGGCCGCGAAGTTCAGCCCTCCGGCGAGGGTCGCGGCCATGAAGGGGCGGTCGCGGAGCAGGTGCCAGAAGGTGGTGAGGGTGTGCCTGAGCCCGCCCCTCTCACGCCGCTCGGCGGGAAGCGTCTCGCGTACCCCGGACAGCGCGAAGACCAGCATCAGCAGGCCCGCGACGCTCAACGCGACGAACACCCCCCGCCAGGAGGTGTGGGCGAGCAGTTGCGCGCCCGCGATCGGGGCGAGGATCGGGGCGAGGCCGGTCACGAGCATGAGGGTGGCGAAGATGCGGGCGATGGCCGCCCCCTCGTACAGGTCGCGGACGATCGCGCGGACGATCACCAGCGCGGCGCCGCCCGCGACGCCCTGGAGCAGGCGGAAGCCGACCAGCCCGTACACCGAGGGCGAGAAGGCGCACAGCAGGGAGGCCGCGGCGTAGGCGGCGATGCCGATCAGGAGCGGGCCCCGGCGTCCGCGCGTGTCGCTGATCGGGCCCGCGACGACCTGCCCGACCGAGAATCCGATGAGGCAGGCGGTGAGGGTGAGCTGCACCTGCGCCTGCCCGCTGCCCAGGTCGGCGGCGATGGAGGGAAAGGCGGGAAGATACATGTCGATCGCGAGAGGGCCGACCGCCGACAGCGCTCCCAGGATGGCGAGCAGCAGTCCCCTGCGCCGTACGATCGGCGCCACCTCCGGCTCGACGGCGGCCGCGGTCATACCCGTATCCCCTTTTTCGCAGGCCACGCCCCCACTGACGGGCGATGACGGCCCACAGGGGCCGAAGCGTCCCAACCAACAACCGGTCATCCGAATTCCTGCTTTTCGGAAATTTCCTCGAAAAAACCTTTAGGTGTGAACGGAGGGCGGCCGGGCGCCGCGCGGGAAACGGGTTCCCGGCGGCCGCGGACGCGTGGTCCGGCAGCGTGACCGGCGGGCACGGTCCCTAAACTCGTGGCCATGGACTCCCCAGCCGTCGAGATCGTCGACCTGGTCAAAAGATACGGCGGGACGACCGCGATCGACGGCCTGACCTTCAACGCCGCCCGCGGCGCGGTCACCGCGGTGCTGGGCCCCAACGGGGCCGGCAAGACCTCCACCCTGGAGATCTGCGAAGGGTTCCGCCGGGCCGACGGGGGCACCGTGCGAGTGCTCGGGCTCGACCCGTCGAGGCCGGAACTGCGGGCCAGGGTCGGGGTGATGCTCCAGGCGGGCGGCGTTCCCCCCGCGTCCCGCTGCGGGCAGTGGCTGCGGCTGATGGCCCGCTTCCACGCCCACCCGCTCGACCCCGCGGCGCTGCTGGAACGGCTGGGGCTGAGCGAGCACGCCCGCACCCCGTACCGCAGGCTGTCGGGCGGCCAGCAGCAGCGCCTGTCGCTGGCCGGAGCGGTCATCGGCCGCCCGGAGCTGGTCTTCCTCGACGAGCCGACCGCGGGCCTGGACCCGCAGGCCAGGCACGCCTGCTGGGAGCTGGTGAAGGACCTGCGTTCCAGCGGGGTCTCGGTGGTGCTCACCACCCACCACATGGACGAGGCGGAGAGACTCTCCGACCAGATCGTGATCATCGACCGCGGCAGGGTCGTCGCCGAGGGCACGCCCTCCTCCCTCACCGGCGCCGAGCGGCAGCTGCGCTTCCGCGCCCGCCCCGGCCTCTGCCTGGACGAGTTGCTCGCCGCCCTGCCCGCCGGCAGCACGGCCAAGGAGTCGCCGGCCGGGCACTACATCATCGAGGGGCAGGTCGTACCCGGTCTCCTGGCCACGGTGACGACCTGGTGCGCCGCCGAGGGCGTGACCGCCGACGACCTCAGCATCGAGCGGCGCACCCTGGAGGACGTCTTCCTGGAACTGACCGGGCGTGAGCTCCGGTGACGCCCTCGAAACCCAGACCGCAGGAGAGCCCAATGATGACGACCCTGGACCTCACGCCGGCCCCCGGAGCCGCGCCGCTGGGCCGGATGGTGGCGGCCCAGGCTGGAGCGGAGATCCGGGCGATGCTCCGCAACGGCGAGCAGCTGCTGCTCACGATGATCATCCCGGTGCTGCTGCTCGTCGGCCTCTCCTCCGCCCCGATCATCGACGTGGGCGGCGGTTCCCGGATCGGCTTCATGACCCCCGGCGTGCTCGCGCTCGCCGTGATGTCCACCGCCTTCACCGGGCAGGCCATCGCGACGGGCTTCGAGCGCCGCTACGGCGTGCTGAAGCGGCTGGGCGCGACCCCGCTGTCGCGGACCGGGCTGATGCTGTCCAAGACGCTCGCGGTGATCGCGGTGGAGGTCGTCCAGGTGACGGTCATCTGCGCGGTGGCGCTCGCCCTGGGCTGGCACCCCACGGGCTCGCCGCTCGCGGTCCTGGCGCTCATCGTGCTGGGCACCGCCGCGTTCAGCGGGCTCGGCCTGCTGATGGCGGGGACGCTGCGCGCCGAGGCCACGCTCGCCGCGGCGAACCTCGTCTACCTGCTCCTGCTCGCCTGCGGCGGGGTCGCCTTCCCGCTGGCGAGGTTTCCCGAGGCGGTGCGGCCGGTGCTGGAGCTGCTGCCGATCTCGGCGCTGACCGGAGGGCTCCGCGCGGTCCTGAGCGACGGCACGGGAGCACCGCTCGCCGCCGTGGCGATCCTCGCGGCGTGGGCGGCTGTGTCGCTCTTCCTCACCTCCCGGACGTTCCGCTGGGAGTGACCCGCCCGGAAACCGGTTACCAGAGATCGCCTAAATCGGGAATTTCTCCACCTATCACCGCAAAAGATCAACCAGAATGATCTCCAAGATCTACCATCCTCCAGGTGATCATTACCGGAACGCGATCTTCATCCCGTCCGGCGACACGACATACGGGGCGAATCTGGCCAGCTCTGGCCATGGGGATCGTTGCCACGCTTGTCTCCGTCGCAGGCTCGTCCACGGTCTCCCAGTCGGGGGACGAACTCGCCACTCTCAGCGCGGCCCGCCGCGGCGCCGCGGGACTCTGGGAGCTGGCCCAGCACATCGACGGGCACTTCCTGCCCTACTACGCCTTCATGCACCTGTGGCTGGAGTTCGGGCAGGCCGAGTGGTGGATGCGCCTGCCCTCGGCGCTCGCGACCGGCGCGGCCACCGCGCTCATCGCCGACCTGGGCCGCCGGCTGAGCTCGCAGCCCGCCGGACTGGCCGCCGCCGCCGTCTACGTCTTCCTGCCCTCGGTCTCCTACCACGGGCAGAACATCCGCTCCTACGCGTTCGCCGCCGCCGCGGCGGTCCTGGCCACCTGGACGCTGTACCGGGCGATCGAGGAGCCGGGACGGCGCGGCGCCTGGTGGAGATACGCGGCCGCCGTCGCGCTGCTGGGCTGCACGCAGGTGTTCGCGTTGCTCGTCCTCGCCGCCCACCTGCTCGCGGTCGGGTCGTACGGGCGGGGCGTCCTGCCCAGGGTGCTCGCCTGCATGGCCGTGGGCTGCGTCCCTGGGGCCGTCTGGACGGCGGTCGGCTTCGCCGAGCGGCACGCGATCAGCTGGATCACCCTGCCGGGACCCGACGTGTTCCTCGCCCTGCCCAAGATGGCCGGGGGCACCGCCCTGGCCGGGTGCGTGGTGCTCGCCGTCGCCGCCGCCGCTCCGTTCCTGGGCCGGAGACACGGCGCCGACCGGCTCTGGATCGTCCTGCTCGGCTCCTGGGCGACTCTGCCGCCCCTGCTGCTGTTCACCCTCTCCCACCTGGTCTCGCCGGTCTACGTCGACCGCTACCTGTTCGCGACGGTGCCCGCGTACGCGCTGCTGGCCGGGCTCACCCTCGCCGCGCTGCCTCACCTGGTCACCGGGATCGCGCTGGCGGGCGTCCTGGCGGCCGGGCTCCCCGGCCAGCTGGACCTGCGAGGGGAGGACGGGCACCACGAGAACTTCCCCCGGGCGGTACGGATCCTCGCGAGCGAGGGCCGGCCGGGGGACGCCCTCCTCTACGGACGTTCCTCCCTGCGCGAGGGCTTTCGCTACTACGACCGGACGCGGCACGGCGGTAAAGGGCTGCCCGACGACGTGCTGCTCGCCGGGCCCGCGCCCCTGTCCCACTCCTTCGGTTACCCGGAGCGCTCCGACGTGGCCACCGCCGTGGCCGGGCGCGAGCGGGTCTGGGTGATCTGGCGGGGCGGGGCGGAGGCGGCCTCGCGCGTCGGCCGGGTGATCACCCTGGTCAAGGAGGGATTCGTCCGGGCCAGGTCCTGGCGGACGGGTCGGGTACCCGGCATGACCGTCGCGCTCTACACCCGCACGCCGGACGCCGGACGCCGCACGACCGGCGAGACCCCCCTTCCCTGACAGTGAGGATGGAGGTGAACGCCTCCCGGTGAGGTCCGGCTCGTCGCCTGACGAACCATGGGAGCGTCCTTCCGGCGGAGGGCGAACCGCCGGAAGCCCCCCACGGGGTCGTCGCACGCCCCGGCCCGCCACCGATCAGGTGCCGTCTCACATCACGGACAGCCGTGAAAACGACGACCTCGACAAGTAAGGTGTCATATGTCGTTTTGCGCATGACCAAGGAGAGTCGTGACCGCCGATGCCCTGCACGGGCCCGCCGAGCCGTACAAGCCGAGGCTGCCCAGGCCCGGAACGCTGCTGAGAGCGGCCTCCGACGCCATCCCGCCGTCCGGTCTGGTGCTGCTGGCCATCATGTCGGTGCAGGTGGGCGCGGGCCTGGCCAAGGACCTGTTCTCCCAGCTGCCGCCGAGCGCCGTGGTGTTCCTGCGGATCGCGACGGGTGCCCTGATCCTGGGCGCGGTCGTCAGACCCCGGTTGCGCGGCCTGTCCAGGGCGGACATCGGCGCCGGGGTGGCGTTCGGCGTGACGCTGGGCGTGATGAACCTGTCGTTCTACGAGGCGCTGGCCCGGCTGCCGATGGGCATCGCGGTGGCGATCGAGTTCCTCGGCCCGCTCGGCGTCGCGGTGGCGGCCTCGCGCCGCCGCCTCGACCTGTTCTGGGTGGTGCTCGCCGGGTCGGGCGTGGTGCTGCTCGCCCCGTGGGGCGGGACCGCCTCCAGGATCAGCTGGGCCGGGATCGCCTTCGCCCTGGTGGCGGCGGTCTGCTGGGCCGGCTACATCCTGTTGTCGGCCTCGGTCGGCCGGCGCTTCCCCGGAACGAGCGGCCTCGCCCTGGCGATGATCGTCTCCTGCCTGCTGGTCGCCCCCGTCGGGATCGCCTCGGGTGGCGCCGACCTGCTCCAGCCCGAGCTGCTGCTGATCGGGCTCGGGGTGGGACTGCTGTCGTCGGTCATCCCCTACTCGATCGAGCTGGAAGCGCTGCGCAGGATGCCCAAACGGGTCTTCGGCATCCTGATGAGCCTGGAGCCCGCGATGGCCGCGCTGGCCGGGCTGCTGCTCCTGGGCGAGGTGCTCCAGATGCGCGAGTGGGCCGCCATCGGCTGCGTGGTCATCGCCAGCGTCGGCGCCACCCGCAGCACCGGCTGAACTCTCGGGTCCCACGCCACCGATTCGGTGACGGCGCCCCCACGGCCCTTCCGACCCGCCCCGACGCTTCTCCGGACCATGGCCCCGGCGCAGAGGTGAGACGCCGGTGGAGCCGGTGCGATGCCTCGACGAGAATCCTCTCGGGCGGGCCACCGGAATGAGGCGGGCCCCCTCACGGGCGACCGCGGACCCCCGCGTTCACGACGTTCACGAGGGAGAGGATGTCAATTCTCGGGCTGCTCGGGCCGGCTCGCCCAGATGCCGCGGACGTGCCGGATGTGGTCGCGCATCAGCCGCTCGGCACCGCTCGCGTCCCCCTCCGACAGCAGCGCGAGCAGCGTGAGGTGCTCTCGGGCGGAGTCGGCGAGGGCACCTTGCCGGTGCAGGGAGGACAGGCCGTACAGACGGGCCCGGTTGCGCAGGTCGCGCACCACCTCCACGAGGCGGGAGTTGCCCGCCAGGGCGAGCAGGTCCAGGTGGAAGCGGATGTCGGCGTCGACGTACGCGAGCAGGTCGCCACGCTCGGCGGCGTCGACGATCGCCTGGGCGAGCGGGCGCAGTGTCTCGAAGCTCGGTGCGCGCCCGGCGTCGGCCAGTTGGACCACCGTGGGCACCTCGATGAGCCTGCGGATCTCGGTCAGCTCGTCCAGATCCCTGTCGGACAGCTCCGTGACCCGGAAGCCCTTGTTGCGTACCGCCTCGACCAGGCCCTCCTTGGCCAGGTCGAGCATGGCCTCGCGCACCGGGGTCGCCGAGACGCCGAACTGGGCGGCGAGCACCGGGGCCGAGTAGACCATGCCCGGCCTCATCTCGCCGGTGATCAGGGCCGCCCTGAGCGCGTGGGCCACCTGCTCCCGCAGGCTCTGCCGCTCGCTCACGAGCGGCAGGTCGAGCCGGCCGTCCGCCCTAGGAGCCATACCGGAGCCTCTCGCGTCGCTCACGTCCACGCCTGATCGGCGGAACCCGCCACCCTCCCATCCTCCCAGGCCGTCCGCCTGCCTCCGAACACCCGGGGGCCGATCCGCGGGGTACGGCGCCGACGGCGGATCCGCCGGTCACCCGCGTTCGCTCCCCCCGGTTCCGCCGAGGTATGCCTCGACCACCCGGGGGTCCCGGCGCAGCTCGGCGGCGGGCCCTTCCAGGACGCACCTCCCGCTCTCGATCACGTAGCCGCGGTGGGCGATCCCGAGGGCGGCGACGGCGTTCTGCTCGACGAGCAGCACCGAGGTGCCCTGGGCGTTGACGCCCGCGATGAGCTCCATGATCGAGGCGACCACCAGGGGCGCCAGCCCCATGGAGGGCTCGTCGAGCAGCAGCAGCCGAGGGCCCGTGACGAGCGCCCTGCCGATCGCGAGCATCTGCTGCTCACCGCCCGACAGCGTGCCGCCCTGCTGTGCGCGCCGCTCGGCCAGGCGCGGCAGCAGTTCGTAGACGCGGTCGATCCGCGCGCGGATCTCCGCCTGGTCGCGGACCAGGTAGCCGCCCAGCTGGAGGTTCTCGTGGACGCTGAGCGTGCTGAAGATCCTGCGGCCCTCCGGCACGTGCACCAGGCCGCGCGCGGTGATCCTGTGCGGTTTCCGCCCGGTGATCTCCTTCCCTTCGAAGAGCACCCTGCCGCCACTGGGCCGCAGCAGTCCCGAGACCGCGCAGAGCGTGGTGGTCTTGCCCGCGCCGTTGTTGCCCAGCAGCGCGACGATCTCGCCTTCGGCGACGCCGAGGGACAGTCCGCGCAGGGCGTGTACGCCGCCGTAGTGGACGTCCAGCCCGTCGATGTCAAGCATCGGCGCCTCCCCCGGCCGCGTCACCCGTCGCGCTGTCCTTCTCGTTGTCCTTCGCGCTGTCCTTGTCCGTGCCCTCTTCGACCGCGCCGTCCTTCTCCATGGTCGTGGCTTCGCCGGTCCCGTCGTTCGCGGAGGTGTCGCCACCGAGGTATGCCTCGATGACGGCCGGATCTCGCCGGACGTCCTCGGGACGGCCGTCGGCGATCTCCCTGCCGAAGTTGAGCACGACCACGCGTTCCGAGACCTCCATGACCAGGCCCATGTCGTGTTCGATGAGCACGATCGCCACCCCCAGCGCCTGGATGCGCCGGATCAGGTCGAGCATCTCGGCCTTCTCGCCGTGGTTGAGCCCGGCCGCGGGCTCGTCGAGCAGCAGCAGGTCGGGGCGCCGGGCGAGGGCACGGGCGATCTCGGTGCGGCGCTGCTCCCCGTAGGGAAGGTTCCTCGCCTGTCCGTACCTGTCGCCGCGCAGGCCGACGAAGTCCAGCCAGTGATGGGCCTGCTCGGTACACTCGCGCTCGGAGCGCCGGTAGCGCGGGGTGTGCAGCAGGGCGTCCAGGACGCTCTGACGCAGCCACAGGTGCGATCCCGCGCGTACGTTGTCCAGGACCGACAGCTCGCCGAACAGCCGCAGGTTCTGGAAGGTCCGCGCGACGCCCAGACCCGCGATCGCCGAGGGCCGCAGCCCCGGCAGGTCCCTGCCGCGCAGGGTGATCCGGCCCGAGGTCGGCCGGTAGAAGCCGGTGACGCAGTTGAACGCCGACGTCTTGCCCGCCCCGTTGGGCCCGATCACGGAGACGATCTCCGCCTCGCGCACCGAGAACGACAGGCCGTCGATCGCCACCAGCCCGCCGAAGGTCAGGCGCAGGTCGGTCACGCTCAGCAGGCTCACGGGACCTCCTTGGAACGGGCCGGCCAGATCCCCTGCGGCCGCAGGATCATGAAGGCGATGAGCAGCACGCCGAACAGGAAGAACCGGTAGTCGGCGAGGTCGCGCAGGATCTCCGGCAGGATGCTGATCACCACGGCCCCGACGACGACGCCGGGCGTCGATCCCATGCCGCCCAGGACCACGGCCATGAGCACCAGCGCCGACGACAGGAAGGTGAAGCTGCCCGGTGAGACGGCCGACAGCTGCGCGGCGAACAGCACCCCGGCCATGCCGCCCCAGACCGCGCCCGCGATGTAGGCGGCGAGCTTGACCCGGTAGGTGTGCACGCCCATCGCCTCGGCGGCGTCCTCGTCCTCCCGGACGAAACGCCAGGCCCTGCCCAGGCGGGAGCGGCCCAGCCGCGCCGCGCCGAGGACGGCGAGCGAGACGACGACCACGGTGAGGTAGTAGAAGAGCACCGGGCTCTCGACCAGATGCGGGATGCCGTAGATCCCCGAGGGGCCACCGGTGACGTCCAGGTTGTTGGCGGTGATCCGGATGATCTCACCGAAGCCGAGGGTGACGATGGCCAGATAGTCGCTGCGCAGGCGCAGGGTGGGGGCGCCGATCACGATCCCCGCGATGACCGTGGCCACGAGCACCGCGGGGATCGTGGCCGGCAGTGGCAGGTCGAAGCGGGTGGCCAGCACGCCGCTGGTGTAGGCGCCGACCGCGAAGAAGGCGACGTACCCCAGGTCGAGCAGGCCGCAGTAGCCGACCACGATGTTCAGCCCGGCGGCGAGCATCACGGCGATGGCCGCGCTGGTCATGACCGACAGCGCGTACGGCGTGGCGTTGACGAAGGGCGCCAGCAGCGCGATCAGCAGCCCGGCGAGCCCGGCCCACCGGTTCTGCATCAGCTTCGACGCCCTGCTGGGCGGTGAGTCGGTGCCGAGGCGGCGGACCTTGGTCGTCGTGGCTCCCGCGGGCCCGGCAGTCCCAGCAGGCCCGGTGGGTTCAGCAGGTCCGGTGGGACCGGTGGTCCCGTTCATACGCGCTCCGTGACGCGCTCGCCGAGCAGGCCGGTGGGCCGCACCGTCAGGAACAGGATCAGCACCCCGAAGGCGAACACGTCACGCCACTCACCACCCAGCCAGAACGTGCCGAACGACTCCAGCAGGCCGAGCAGCAGACCGCCGAGCATCGTGCCCGGGATGTTGCCGATGCCCCCGATGACGGCCGCCGTGAAGGCCTTGAGCCCGATCAGGAAGCCCATCATGAAATCGATCTTGCCGTAGTAGGCACCGGCCATCACGCCCGCGGCCCCCGCGAGCGCCGAGCCGATGAAGAAGGTGCGGGAGATCACCGCGTTGACGTCGATGCCCATCAGCGCGCTGGTGCGCGGGTCCAGCGCGATGGCCCGCATCGCCCTGCCCTCGCGGGTGCGGGTGACCAGCAGGTTGAGCCCGGCCATGAGGAGCACCGCCACGCCGATCAGGACGATCTGCTGCACGGTGAGCCGGGCCCCGAGGATCTCCAGCGAGGTGCCGCCCAGCCGCACCGGGTAGACCCGCGGGTCGGCCCCGGCCACCGCGCGCATCCCGTACTCCAGCGCGAAGGAGGCCCCGACCGCGGTGATCAACAGGGACAGCCTCGGGGCGCGGCGGAGCGGGCGGTAGGCGATCCGCTCCAGGGCCACCCCGGCCAGGCCGGTGGCGACCATGGTCGCCAGGAGCACCGCGAGCAGCAGCGGCAGTGCCATCGAGGAGGACACGCCGCCGACCGCGCCGAGGATGGCGAAACCGGCGAACGCGCCGAGCATGTACAGGTCGCCGTGGGCGAAGTTGAGCAGCTTGATGATCCCGTAGACCATGCTGTACCCCAGGGCGACCAGGGCGTAGAACGAGCCGACGAACAGCCCGTTCCAGACGAGCTGCGTCATTTAAGGGCGTCCTGCAGGGCGAACTTGTCGTCCTTGACGACGAGGATCTGGAAGCCGCCGTTCGCCAGGGTGTGCTCGGGGGTGAACTTCAGCGGCCCGGAGAACATCGAGAAGCCGTCGATCGCCTCAAGCGCCGCGATGACCTTGTCGCCGTCGGTGGCGCCCGCCTTGGTGACCGCCTCGGCGGCGAGCCGCACCGCGTCGTAGGCCTGGTTGGAGTACGGGCCCGGCTCGGAGGAGTACTTCTTCTGGTACGCCTCGATCCAGCCCTCGGCGCCCTGGAGGGTGTCGGGCGTCTGGGTCATCGTCGCGTACAGGCCCTCGGCGGCCTCGTCTCCGGCGATCTCGACCAGCTTGGGGGAGACCGAGCCGTCGCCCACCATGATGGAGTCCTCGTATCCGGCCTGCCGGAGCTGACGCGCGATCAGGCCGCCCTCCTGGAAGTAGCCGGTCCAGTAGACGAAGTCGGGCTTCTTGGCCAGCACGTTGGTGATGTTGGCGCTGTAGTCGCTCTCCTTCGGGGTGACCGCCTCGGTGATCACGGCCTCGGCTCCGCCGGGGGCCTCCAGGAGTGCCTGGGTGCGCAGCGCGATGTCCTTGGAGTAACTGGTGTTGTCGTGCATGAGCGCGACGCTCTTGGAACCCTGCTTGGTGATCCACTTCTCCGCGGCCGCGGCCTGCTGGGAGCCCGTGCCGTTGATCAGGAAGACGTGCTTGAGCTTCTGGTCGACCAGCTCCTGGGAGTTGGCGGCCGGGATGATCATCGGGATCCCCGCCTTGCCGAAGATCGGCAGGGTGGGGAGCGTCGCACCGGAGCAGTAGCCGCCCACCGAGACGTCGATCCCCTCGGTGACCAGCTTGTTCGCGCCCGCCGCCGCGGACTGGGCGTCGCAGGCGTCGTCGGCGGTCTTCAGCTCCAGCCGTCGGCCGAGCACACCGCCCTTGGCGTTGATCTCGTCGATCGCGAGCTGCGCCGCGTTGCTCATGTAGGGGCCGATCGCGGCCTCGCTGCCCGACTGCGGGATCAGCATGCCGAGGACGATCGGCTCGTCCTTCTCCGCGGTCGCCTGACCCGCGCCTCCGTCACCGAGCAGCCCCTGGCCGCATCCGGTGACCAGGAGACCGAGGACGGCCAGCGACGTGAAGCACTTCAGGGGGGTGGCACGCATGTGCGGCTCCTCACATCTAGTGATGTGTGATATTGCATGTGTAATGCAGGGACACGTCAAGGGCCGAAACAAGACCGTTAACGTTGGGACGCCGTTTCCCCGCGATGCGGGACCCGGCGCGGGGAGCATCGGAAGCGGAGACGTATTCGCAGTTCAGATGGCATGGATCGGTCCTGTGCCCCCTCTCGGTGAAACCCGGTGCTCTCGGGACGCCGATCGTGGGCTCCTCGCGCGAAGTGGCCTCCGACCGGCGGGATCGGCGGATCCGGGCGAAGACACTGCGGCCGGTCAGGCGGTGGTCCGGATCCCCCCGGGAGGCGTTCGCCGGCATTCCCACCGTCGGACGGCGAACCGGATCCCTGCCCGGGTCGAAGTCGTCAGAGGAGGAAACCTCCGGGGAACGGGTCGCGGGGGTCGAGGAAGTACTGGGCGGTGCCGGTGACCCACGCACGCCCGGTGATCGTGGGAACCACCGCGGGCAGGCCCCCCACCTCCGTCCGGGCCACGAGCCGCCCGACGAAGCGGGTGCCGATGAACGACTCGTTCACGAAGCCGGTCTCCAGAGGAAGCTCGCCCCTGGCGTGCAGCTGGGCCATCCGGGCGCTGGTACCGGTGCCGCACGGCGAGCGGTCGAACCAGCCGGGGTGGATCGCCATCGCGTGCCGCGAGTGCCCGGCGTCGGAACCTGGCGCGACGAACTGCACGTGGTGGCAGCCGCGGATGCCGGGGTCCAGCGGATGGACGGGCTCGTCCCGCTCGTTGATCGCCTCCATGATCGCCAGGCCCGCGTCGAGGATCCGCTGCCTGTGTGCGCGGTCGAACGGCAGGCCCACCGACTCGATGGGCAGGATCGCGTAGTAGTTGCCGCCGTAGGCCAGGTCGTAGACGACCTCCCCGAGGCCGGGCACCTTGACCGCGCGGTCCAGCCCGGCGCTGAAGGAGGGCACGTTGGTGATGGTCACCTCCGTGGCGGCGCCATCCTCGACCCTGACCTCGGCGACGACCAGCCCCGCCGGGGTGTCCAGCCGGATGACGGTGACCGGCTCGGCGACCTCGACCATCCCGGTCTCGACCAGGACGGTGGCGACGCCGATGGTGCCGTGCCCGCACATGGGCAGGCAACCGGAGACCTCGATGTAGAGCACGCCGAAGTCGGCGTCCGGCCGGGTGGGCGGTTGCAGGATGGCCCCGCTCATCGCCGAGTGACCGCGCGGCTCGTACATGAGCAGGGTGCGGACGTGGTCCATCTCGGCGAGGAAGTGCTCGCGCCGCTCGGCCATGGTCGAGCCGGGGATGACCCCCACTCCCCCGGTGATCACTCGGGTGGGCATGCCCTCGGTGTGGGAGTCCACCGCGTGGAAGATCCTCTTCGTTCTCATCGACGCTCCTCACGGGAAGGGATGTGGGGGCGCCCCACCGGACCGTCACACGACCTTGCCGGGGGAGGGCAGATCCGGCGGGAGCCGGTCACCGGGCGGCGATACCGGGGCGACGTTCGGGGACGGCCCACTAACGCAGTCCCTCGGCGAGGGCCTTCTCCGTCGCGGCGCGTACGGCGGCCTCCTGTTCGGGCACCAGGGCGAGCCTGGGCGGGCGGCACGGGCCACCGCGGCGGCCGGCCAGGTCCATGGAGAGCTTGATCGCCTGGACGAACACCGGTCTGGAGTCCCAGCGAAGCAGCGGGTGCAGCGCGCGGTAGAGCGGAAGCGCGGTGGCCGTGTCCCCCGCGGCCGCCGCCCGGTACAGGGCGACGGTCGACTCGGGCAGCGCGTTGGGGAATCCGGCCACCCAGCCGACCGCCCCGGCGGTGACCAGCTCCAGCAGTACGTCGTCGGCCCCGGCCAGCACGTCCAGCCCGGGGGCGAGCTCGGCGATCTCGTAGATCCGCCGGACGTCACCACTGAACTCCTTCACCCCGACGATCAGGCCCTCGGCGTGCAGGGTGGCCAGCAACCGGGGGGTGAGGTCCACCCTGGTGTCGAAGGGGTTGTTGTAGGCCACCACCGGCAGACCGGCCGCGGCCACCTCGCGGTAGTGCTCCACCACGGTCCTGTCGTCGGCGCGGTAGGCGTTCGGCGGGAGCAGCATCACCGCGCGGCACCCGGCCTCACCCGCCTGCTCGGCCCAGCGGCGGGCCTCCAGGGCGCCGTAGGCCGCGACACCCGGCATGACGCGGTCGCCGCCCACGGCGGCGACCGCGGTCTCCACGACCGACGCCCGCTCCCGGGAGGTGAGCGTCTGGTACTCGCCCAGCGATCCGTTCGGCACGACGCCGTCGCACCCGGAGGCGACCAGCCACCGGCAGTGCTCGGCGTAGCCGTCCAGATCGACGGAGAGGTCCTCGCCCAGGGGCAGCGCGGTGGCCACCGTCACACCGTGCCAGGGCTTCGCGGGGGTCGTCATCGTTCGTCCTTCCGAGGGGGTTCGGGCCGATCCGCCGCCGGGGCCGGCGGAGGTTCCGCATGTGCCGGACGCGGGAGAACCTCCGGTGCGCCCGTCTCCGCCAAGCTCTCCGCCTCCTCCGGAGCCGGCAGGGCCTCCCCTCGGCCGGGGGAGGCGGACGTCGCCGCGGCGAGGTCGCCGAGCCTGACGGGCTGGGCGATCGGGCGCCGGGGCGGCGCGGGGTCCTCCCCGGCGAGGCACGCGACCGCGTAGCCGCACATCCTGCCCTGGCACCACCCCATCCCCGGGCGCGCGAGAAGCTTGACGGAGCGCGCGTCGGCGGCCCCCATGGCCTGTGCCCGGCGTACGGCCGACAGGGGCACCTCCTCGCAGCGGCACACGAGGGTGTCGTCGCGGAGCCAGTCCTGCCAGCCGGCCCGTACCGGGTAGGCCTCCTGCAGGGCGTGCGCGAAGGCGGAGAGCCTGGCCGCGCGCCGGGTCAGGGCCGGATCCGGAGGAACCGGGCGGCCCAGGTCGGCGGCGGCGGACCGGCCCGCGACGCGTCCCTCCACCTCGGCGAGCACGGCCCCGCCGACACCGGTGGACTCCCCCGCCGCGTAGACGCCGGGCACGCTGGTGCGCATGCCCGCGTCCACCGCGACGACCGGGCTGCCGTCGGGGTCGCGGCGGGTGGCGCAGTCCAGCTGGACCGGCAGGTCGAGCTGGGGGACGAATCCGTAGCCGCAGGCGAGGGTGTCGCACTCGACGGTCCTCGTCGCCGTCGGCCGCCAGTCGCCGTCCAGGCTCGCCACCGTGACGTGGGTCAGCGCGGTGTCGCCGTGCGCGGCGACCACCGCCTCGCGGCGGCGGTACGGGATCCGGTGGCGGGCCAGGCGCGCCCCGTACCCGAGGGCCTCCCCCACCCGGCCCGCGGCGAGCAGCGGGTGCCTGGCGAGCCCGAACCCGCCGTTCGCCTCGTGGACGCCGAGCACCCGCGCCCCGGCGTCCGCCAGGCCCGCGGCGACGGGCAACAGGAACGGGCCGGTACCGGCGACCACGACCCTGCTTCCCGCACCGACCAGGTCGCCCTTGAGCAGTGCCTGCGCGCCGCCCGCGGTGAGCACCCCCGGCAGGTCCCAGCCGGGGAACGGCAGCGGCCGGTCGTACGCGCCGGTGGCGATCAGCAACCCTCGCGCGGTCACCGTGCGGGGCCGCTCCTCGCGGTCTCCCTCCAGGCACCGTACGGTGATCGCGCCGTCCGCGCGCTCGACCGCCCAGACCCGGTGGCGCAGGAGCACCTCGGCGCGCTCGCGAAGCGTCTCCCACTGGCGGGTGAACCTGTCGAGCCCGCGGTGCAGCGCGCCGGGCCGCTCGGCGCGGAAGCCCTCGGCGGGGTGCCGGAAGTACTGGCCGCCCGGCCTGGCGGCCCCGTCGACCAGTACGACGTCCAGCCCTGAGAGGGCCGCGGTGAGCGCGCCCGCGACCCCGGCGGGACCGGCACCGATCACGGCGAGATCGTGAATCCGCGTCATCGGCCGCTCATCCCTCCCTCCGCGTGTCGGAGACGCCGGGAGCACGAGGAGGGTGCGCGCCCGGGACGTCCTCCTCTGTGCCGGAGGTGCCGGAATCATGGGAGACGTCCGCATCCGGAGTGTACGCCCGCTCCCCCGGTCCGGCTCCGGCTTCTTGCCCGGGGTCTCGCGGGGCCTCCTGCGCGCCCTGGGACGGCGATGGAGGACCGCCGGTGGTCACCCGGTCTCCCGGGAGCGCCTCGGTCAGGCAGGCGCGCAGGGAGGGGGTTCCGTTCACCGTGACCAGGCAGTCGAAACAGACCCCGATGCCGCAGAACAGCCCGCGCGCTCGCCCGGCGAACCTGGTGGTGCGCCAGGAGCGGATGCCCGCGCCGTGCATGGCGGCGCCGAGGCTCTGGCCGGGGATCACCGGGACGGGAACCCCGTCCACGCTGATCTCGAACTCCGGCTCGGGCCGCGCCCCCACCAGACGGTACGGATCCCTCATCGGGCACCTCCGTGGGAGGGATCCCGGTGGTGGCTCCGGTTCGGGTTCGGGCTCCGCTCCGGCTCCGGACCTCGGCTCGGGTTCCGGTCCAGGCTCGGGGAGCAGGTCAAGACGCCTCCCGGGTGAAGCGGTCGGGGCGGAAGGGGGTGAGGTCCAGGTCGGGGCCGAGGCCGATCAGGAGCTGGGCGATCAGGTGGCCGGTGGCCGGGGCCAGGCCGATGCCCGCCCCCTCGTGACCGCAGGCGTGGTAGAGCCCCCGAACTCGGGGATCCTCCCCGATCACCGGGAGATGGTCCGGGCAGTAGGGGCGGAAACCGCAGTAGGCGCGGATCACCCGGTATGCCGCCAGGGCGGGGAACAGCTCCACGGCCTGACGGGCGAGACGTTCGAGCACCGGGACCGACATCGTGCGGTCGAAGCCGACCCGCTCGCGGCTGGCGCCGATGAGCACGGGCCCCGCCGGGGTGCTCTCCACGACGGCGGACGTCTGGAGCCCCTCCGAGTCGCTGGCCACCGCGGTGACGTAGGCGGCGGTGTAGACCTTGTGCCTGATCAACGGCCCGGCGAGCGGCTCGGTGACCAGGACGAAGCCGCGCCTGGGCAGGATCGGGACGTGCGCGCCGGCGAGCGCGGCGAGTTCGCCGCCCCAGGTGCCCGCGGCGTTGACGACGGCTCCGGCGAGGATGTCACCGTGGTCGGTGGTGACCCCGGCGATCCGGTCGCCGCCCGTGACGAAGCCCGTCACCGTGACGCCTGTGCGCAGCATCAGGGCGCCGCGGCCGAACCGTTCCGCGCCTCTCCGGATGAGGGAGGCCGCCGCCAGCATGGGCTGGACCTGGGCGTCCTGCGGGTAGAACACGCCACCGGCGAGCCCTTTCGCCAGGTGGGGCTCGTAGTCGCCGAGTTCCCCCGCGGCGACGGCGACGTGCTCGACCCCCTGTTTTCCGGCCAGGTCGGTGAGCGCCGCCAGGATCTCGTCCGTCTCGGCCACCACCAGGCCGCCCTTGGCCTCGAACTCGAACCCGCCGCCCGTGACGGGCCGGTCCACGACGCCCGCTCCCGCACCGCCCGGTCCGGCGTCGACGCGCTCGTCCCCCGACGCGCCGTTTCGGGCCCCGCCCTCTGGCGCGGCCCCCGCCAGGTCACGCCAGAGCCGGTTGGAGAGCAGTGCCAGGTCGAGTTCGGGTCCCGGCTCCTTGTCGGAGACCAGGATGTTGCCCTCGCCCGCACCGGTCGTACCGCCCGCCACCGCCCCCCGGTCGACGACCACGACGTCCAGGCCCGCGCGGGCGGCGTAGTAGGCGCAGGCGGCCCCCACGACCCCGGCACCGACGACCACGACGTCCGGCATCTCTCACCTCGTTCCCGCACCTCGGGCCCGTCAGTACTATGTCACATACCTTTAAACGGATCAATACACCTAAACGGACATCACGCGCAAAACTTCGGCTCAAGCCCACCTCTACCCTCAGGGGCGTACGGCACGCCGTCCCGTGGTACGCGCCTCGCGCCCGGTGGCCGCCACCCGGGGTCCGCCGGGGGCCACGGTGGGACCACCCCCCTCGCCGCCTAGCATGTGAGCCGTGAACCACCTCCTTGACCAGGCTCGCCGGTATGCCGCCGGATCGGCGCGAATCGTGGGGCCGCCGACCTTCCTCACCCTGCGCCGCTGGGCGCTGGCGGCGGTCGTCGTCAACGTCGGGATCACGGTGACGGGCGCCGCGGTGCGGGTCAGCGGATCCGGCCTGGGCTGTCCCACCTGGCCACGGTGCACGCCGGAGAGCTTCATCCCGGTGGCCCACGACGAGATCTCACCGCTGAACATGGCGATCGAGTTCGGCAACCGGCTGCTCACCTTCCTGGTGCTCGCGGTCGGCGTGGCCTGCCTGATCGCCGCCCTGCGGCTACCGGCCCGCCGCCCCGACCTGGTGAGGCTGGCCTGGCTGCAGCCGATCGGCGTGGCCTTCCAGGGACTCTGGGGCGGCCTGGTCGTGCGCAGCGCGCTCAACCCGGTCACCGTGAGCGTGCACTTCCTCGCCTCCGTCGGCATGATCGCCGCGGCGTACGCGCTGTACGCCCGCACCGGCCGCAGCGAGAGCCCGGGCGACGGCTCCCCACCCCGGCAGCGGATCCACCGCCATGTCCGCACGCTCGTCTTCGGGCTCGTCGCCGCCGTGTTCACCCTGCTTGTGGTGGGCGTGGTGGTGACCGGCACCGGGCCGCACTCGGGCGACGAGATGGCCTCCAGGTTCGGCTTCGACATCGAGACCGTGGCGAGGATCCACGCCGACGTCGCCTACGTGGTGATCGGCCTCACCTTCGCGCTGGCGTTCGCGCTGCACATCACCGACGCGCCCGGGTACGCCCGGCGGGCCGCGTGGACGCTGCTGGGCGTGGAGGCCGCGCAGGGCGTCATCGGATACGTCCAGTACTTCCTGGGCGTGCCCGCGGCCCTGGTCAACCTGCACGTGCTCGGCGCGACCCTGGTCTGGGTCTGCACGCTGCGGGTGGTCTTCGCGACCGGCTCACCCGGGCCGCGGGACGCCTCGGAGGCGGTCACCGGCGAGCTCGACGCCGTCCGCGTCTGAGGCCCTGTGACGCGGACGTGACGCGGACGTGACGCGCCCCCGCGGACGAGGGCCGCGTCCCCCATCTCCCCGCGCATGAGCCGACCGTGACGCGCGCCCGCGTCCGAGCCGGTCCGAGGCCCGGCCCCGCGCTCCGATCCGGTGCGGGAAAGGTGATCCTCCACACCGGATCGGACGCGGCCACCGACCCGCGACGACAGGACGGATGTCGCGGGTGCGAACACGCCCGGTGGAACCAGCCCGGTGGAACTAGTGGAACGGCCCGCCCGGCGGCGGGCGACCGGGACCCCCCTGAGGATGACCGGGGAGGCCACCCTGCGGATGAGGAGGGCCGTCCTGCGGGTAGGACGGGCCGGAGGCGTGGCCGGCCGGAGCGTTCCCCGTGACGGGCGGCCCGGAAAACTGGGCGCGGGCACCGGCCATGCACTCCAGCAGCGCCCGCTGCTCCTCGTTGAAGGTGGGCTCGTCGATCACGTGGCCCCTGGCCCGCTCGTGGAGCAGACCGAGCTCGGTGGCCGCGAGCTGGTAGTCGCTCATCGCCCGCAGAGCCGTCCTGCCCCCGTGCTGCTTGGCCCACTGCCGGGCGTGGCGGCGCCCCTGCAGGGAGGAGAGCATCACCACGTCGCCCGCGGACACCAGCCCCGTCGCCCAGTAGGCGGGCAGGTAGGTCTGGATGAGCCCGATGATGCGCTTGCGGTCGCGGAAGATGATCCAGATCAGCACGAACAGCACGACCATCAGCAGCAGGTAGGCGACGGCCAGGCCGCCGAGGCCGGCGTAGGAGACGAAGCCGTTCCAGATGCCGTGCAGCAGCATCGCGCCGACCCACCCGGCCGCGATGACGAAGAGCCGCCCGGGCCCCCGGCGCTGCGCCGCGTAGGCCACCGCGACACCGATCATGGAGGTGAACAGCGGGTGGGCGAACGGCGAGAGGACGCCGCGCAGCACCACGGTCACCGCCAGGCCCTGTGCGCCCAGCTCGTTGAGCGCGGCCACGTAGTAGCTGACGTTCTCGCTCATGGCGAAGCCGAGGCCGACCATGCTGGCGTAGATGATGCCGTCGGTGGGCCCGTCCAGCTCGGCGCGCCTGAACCTGAGCAGGCCCAGCAGGACCAGGCCCTTCATCGTCTCCTCGACCACGGGCGCGCCGAAGGTGGCGGCGATGTTGCGCGCGTAGTCGTAGCCCAGCTGGACGGTGTTCTCGATGTAGACGAGGTTGAAGGAGTTGATCACTCCGGCGACCAGGACCGCGACCCCCGCGCCCCAGGCGAACGCGAAGATCAGGTTGCCGCGCGGCTCGGGCTCGATGCGGTCGAGCGCCAGCACCGCGGCCAGCAGCACCGGGACGGGCGCCAGCGCGAGGCACAGGGCGATGAAGAAGTAGACCGGATCGCCGTTCAGCACGTCGAAGGAGAACGACACCAGGGCGCACACCCCGGTGAGGACGAGCCCGACGATCAGTCCGACCGACGGACGGTCCCTGAGCACCCAGCGGGGGTCACGGCCGGCCATGTGGCCACCGTAACCCTTGGTGTCCACCCCACGACTCGAATCGGGAGATTATCGGCCGAAGGTTGCCACACCTCGCCCCGCCACCCCTCGGCCGCCCCCCGCCAAGAAACGGACGAGGCCGGACGGGAACCTCGAATCCGTGGACCGTGCCGGGCGATGAGCCGCGCTCGCGGCCGGAACCGGAATCAGGCTCCCGGGATTTACCGAAGACCACGAAACACCCTCCCCACGGTCAGGCCCACCCCAGGCCGGTCAAGAGAACATCTTCCCCCGGGAGACGTCTCCCCCGTCGCCGGGGCACGGAAACGGGCACCGTCCGAGGAGACCGCGCGAGACGATCCGGGTCTCAGACGAGCATCGAGTCGATGGCGACGGCCAGGAAGAGCAGCGCCAGATAGGCGTTGGACCAGTGGAAGAAGCGCATCGGGCGCAGGTCGACACCGGTCTTGCCCGCGTTGACCCGGGCCAGGAGGCGGTGGACCTCCCACAGGCAGGCGGCGCCGAGGACGACGGCCACCGCGGGGTAGAGAAGGGTGGTCCCGGCCACCGGCCACAGCAGCAGCGAGCACAACACCGTGGCCCAGGTGTAGACGATGCTCTCCAGCACCACGCGGCGCTCGGTGGCGACCACGGGGAGCATGGGCACCTTCGCCGCCGCGTAGTCCTCCCGGTAGCGCATCGCGAGGGTCCAGGTGTGCGGCGGCGTCCAGAAGAACACCACGCCGAAGAGCACCACGGGGGCCCAGTCGAGGCGGCCGGTGACACCCGCCCAGCCGATCAGCACGGGCATGCAGCCGGCGAGGCCTCCCCACACCACGTTCTGCGAGGTCCGGCGCTTGAGGATCATCGAGTAGACGAGCACGTAGAACAGGTTCGCGGCCAGCGACAGGCCGGCGGCGAGCCAGTTCACCGCCAGGCCGAGCCCAACGGTGGACACCACGCCGAGGATGAGCCCGAAGATCAGCGCGTTCGTCGGCG
This sequence comes from Streptosporangium sp. NPDC000563, assembly GCF_040299985.1. Classification (NCBI taxonomy): domain Bacteria; kingdom Bacillati; phylum Actinomycetota; class Actinomycetes; order Streptosporangiales; family Streptosporangiaceae; genus Streptosporangium; species Streptosporangium sp. NPDC000563. The sequence goes on from NZ_JBEPDA010000014.1 coordinate 131,807, forward strand.
GCACCAGGTCGCGGGCGAGCGGGCGGCGCCGGGTGCGGCGCATGGCGGCGTCGATGTCGCGGTCGATGTAGCAGTTCAGCGCGTTCGCGCTGCCGGCCGACAGGGTGCCGAACACCAGGGTGTTGACCGCGATCCACAGCGGCGGCAGCCCCTTGGCGGCCAGGAACATCACCGGCAGCGTCGTGATCAGCAGCAGCTCGATGATCCGCGGCTTCGTGAGGGCGACGTAGGCCTTCACGACGTCGCCGAAGGAGCGCGGCGCGGCCTCGGTGGCCGTGCCCGCCTCGGGCGGGGCCGTCGATTGCTTGTCGGTGAGCACCATCTAAGGTGCTTCCAGCACGTGCGGGGTCAACGCGTAACCTCTGATTAGAGCGGATCCGTGAATGCGGGCACCAGCCGGCCCTGAGGACTCACTGTAGTTGCAGGGGAGGCCGGTCCCGGCACGGGGTGCGGAAGCGGCGCGAGGGGACTCCCCGCGGGGGAGGCGCGCCGCCTGCCGACCCCCGGACCCGCCTCGGGCCGACCTACGCCCCGGTAGCCAGGTCGAACCCGTTAGGGTCCGGTGTGGGCGGGAAATACCAGACCGGCGCCACCATCACACGATTAGATCCGGAGATCGAGCACTTGAGCACTGAACTCGTGCCAGCCCTCGAATGGAGCGACCTGGACCGCCGCGCGGTCGACGTCGTACGCACCCTGGCCATGGACGCGGTAGAGAAGGCGGGATCGGGTCACCCCGGCACCGCGATGAGCCTGGCGCCGGCCGCTTACCTGCTGTTCCAGCAGGTGATGCGACATGACCCGTCAGACCCCTCGTGGGCGGGCCGTGACCGCTTCGTCCTTTCGGCTGGTCACAGCAGCCTGACCCTCTACATCCAGCTCTTCCTCTCCGGCTACGGCCTGAGCCTGGACGACATCAAGGGGCTCCGCCAGTGGGAGAGCCTCACGCCCGGCCACCCCGAGCACGGCCACACCGTCGGCGTCGAGACCACCACGGGCCCGCTCGGCCAGGGCCTGGGCAACGCGGTCGGCATGGCGATGGCCGCCCGCCGCGAGCGCGGCCTGTTCGACCCGGACGCCGCTCCGGGCGCGAGCCCGTTCGACCACAACATCTGGTGCATCGCCTCCGAGGGTGACATCGAGGAGGGCGTCAGCCACGAGGTGAGCGCACTCGCCGCCCACCAGAGGCTGGGCAACCTCACCGTCGTCTTCGACAGCAACCACATCTCGATCGAGGACGACACCCAGATCGCGCTGAGCGAGGACATCGTCGCGCGCTACGAGGCGTACGGGTGGCACACCCAGACGGTCGACTGGACGCGGACGGGCGAGTACGTCGAGGACGTCCAAGCGCTGTACGAGGCCCTGGAGGCCGCCCGCGCCGAGACCGGCAGGCCGTCGTTCATCCGGCTGCGCACGATCATCGGCTGGCCCGCGCCCAACAAGCAGAACACCGGCAAGATCCACGGCTCGGCGCTGGGCGCCGACGAGGTCGCCGCCACCAAGAAGGTCATGGGCTTCGACGTCGAGAAGAGCTTCGACGTCCCCTCCGAGGTCCTGGAGCACGCCCGCGAGGTCGTCGAGCGCGGCCGGGCCGCGCGGGCGGAGTGGGACAAGCTCTACCAGAGCTGGCGCGAGGCCAACCCCGAGCGCGCCGCCGAGTTCGACCGCATCTCCGCGCGACGGCTTCCCGCCGACTGGACCGGGGCGCTGCCGACCTTCGAGATCGGCTCCTCCGTCGCCACCCGCAAGGCCTCCGGTGAGGTGCTCAGCGCCCTCGCGCCGGTGCTGCCCGAGCTGTGGGGCGGCTCGGCCGACCTCGCCGAGTCCAACAACACCACGATGAAGGGCGAGCCGTCCTTCATCCCCGAGGAGTTCCAGACCAAGGACTTCCCCGGCGGCCCCTACGGCCGCACGCTGCACTTCGGCATCCGCGAGCACGGCATGGGCGCGATTCTCAACGGCATCGCGCTGCACGGCGGCACCCGCCCCTACGGTGGCACGTTCCTGGTGTTCAGCGACTACATGCGCCCGGCCGTGCGGCTGGCCGCGCTGATGAAGCTGCCGGTCACCTACGTGTGGACGCACGACTCCATCGGCCTGGGCGAGGACGGCCCGACGCACCAGCCCGTCGAGCACCTGTGGGCGCTGCGCGCCATCCCCGGTCTCGACGTGGTCCGCCCGGCCGACGCCAACGAGACGGCCGCCGCCTGGCAGGTCGTGCTGGAGCACAACGACCGCCCGGCCGCGCTCGCGCTCACCCGCCAGAACCTTCCGGTCTACGAGGGCACCCGCGACGCGGACAAGGTCGCCCGCGGCGGCTACGTCCTGCGGGACGCCTCCAACGGGCAGCCCTCGGTGATCCTGATCGGTACCGGCTCCGAGGTCGAGCTCGCCGTCGAGGCCCGCGAGCTCCTCGAGGCGGAGGGCATCGCCACCCGGGTCGTGTCGATGCCGTGCGTGGAGTGGTTCCAGGCCCAGGACGCGGCCTACCGGCAGACGGTGCTGCCCACGGCGGTGCGCGCGCGCGTGGCGGTCGAGGCGGGAATCGCGCTGGGCTGGCGGGAGTTCGTGGGAGACGAGGGCGCGGTGGTGAGCCTGGAGCACTTCGGTGCCTCGGCCCCCTACAAGACCCTCTACGAGCAGTTCGGCCTGACCGCCGAGCGCGTGGCCGCCGCCGCCAAGGCGAGCCTCGCCAAGACCGGAGCCGACAAGGGCGAGACGACGGGAAACTGATCATGAGTGAGATCCTGAAGAAGCTCTCCGAGCAGGGTGTCTCCATCTGGCTGGACGACATCAGCCGCGAGCGCCTGCGCACGGGCAACCTGCAGTCCCTGATCAACGACAAGCACGTGGTCGGTGTCACCTCCAACCCGACGATCTTCGCGTCGGCGCTGAGCAAGGGCGACGCCTACGACGGCCAGCTGCACGACCTGAAGATCCGCGGCGTCGACGTGGAGGAGGCCGTGCGGGCGATCACCACCTACGACATCCGCTGGGCCGCCGACGTTCTGCGGCCGGTCTACGACGCCACCGGCCAGGTGGACGGCCGGGTGTCGATCGAGGTCGACCCCCGCCTGTCCAGGGAGACCGACAAGACCGTCGCCGAGGCGCGCGCGCTGTGGTGGATGGTCGACCGGCCCAACCTGTTCATCAAGATCCCCGCCACCGTCGAGGGTCTGCCCGCCATCACGCAGGCGATCTCCGAGGGCATCAGCGTCAACGTCACGCTGATCTTCTCCCTTGAGCGCTACCGCGCCGTGATGGACGCCTGGCTGACCGGTCTGGAGAAGGCCAAGGAGGCCGGCCTGGACCTGTCGGCCATCGAGTCGGTCGCCTCGTTCTTCGTCAGTCGCGTGGACGGCGAGATCGACAAGCGCCTGGACAAGATCGGCACCCCCGAGGCGCTCGCGCTGAAGGGCAAGGCCGCGGTCGCCAACGCCCGCCTCGCCTTCGCCGCCTTCGAGGAGGTCGTCGCGTCCTCGCGCTGGCAGGCGCTCGCCGCGGCCGGTGCGCGGGCCCAGCGTCCGCTGTGGGCCTCCACCGGGACGAAGAACCCCGACTACCCCGACACCCTCTACGTCGACGAGCTGGTCACCTCCGGCACGGTCAACACGATGCCGGAGAAGACCCTGGACGCCACGGGCGACCACGGCAACATCACCGGCGACACGGTCCGCTCCTCCTACGAGGACTCCTGGAACACCATGGCGGCGCTCAAGGACGCCGGCATCGACTACGACGATGTCGTGCGCTTCCTGGAGGAGGACGGCCTGAGCAAGTTCGAGGCCTCCTGGAAAGAGCTGCTGGAGACCGTCTCCTCCGAGCTGAAGAAGGCGTGAGGACCATATGTCAGTGTCCGTGACGTTCAGCGAGGACGACTTCACCGAGCAGGCCGCGGAGACGGCAGGACAGCTCGCCGCCGAGGGGGTCCCCCAGGCCCTCGCCTCCGGCGACCCCACCCTGTGGGGTCCCGAGGCCGAGGCCGAGGCGGCGATCCGGCTCGGCTGGCTCAACCTCCCGCTGACGAGCAGGCAGCTGCTTCCCGAGATCGGCGCGCTGGTGGAGCGGGCCCGCGCCGAGGGCCTGGACCACGTGGTCCTGGCCGGCATGGGCGGCTCCTCCCTCGCGCCCGAGGTCATCACCACCTCCGCCGACGTGCCCCTCACCGTTCTCGACACCACCGACCCCGGCCAGGTGCGCCGGGCGCTCGAGGACCGGCTGGAGAGCACGATCCTGGTCGTCGCGAGCAAGAGCGGCGGCACGGTCGAGACCGACAGCCACCGGCGGATCTACGAGAAGGCCTTCCGCGACGCCGGGATCGACCCGGCGAAGCGGATCGTCGTCGTCACCGACCCCGGCTCGCCCCTGGAGGCGAGCGCCCGCGAGGCGGGCTACCAGGTGATCCTCGCCGACCCGAACGTGGGCGGCCGCTACAGCGCCCTGACCGCGTTCGGCCTGGTGCCCAGCGCGCTGGCGGGCGCCGACGTCGAGCGGTTGCTCGACGACGCGGCCGAGGTGGCGCCGCTGCTGTCGCGGACCGAGGGCAACCCCGGCCTCGACCTCGGCGCGGCCCTGGGCGCCGCGGCCGCGGCCGGGCGCGACAAGCTCGTGATCGAGGACAGCCTGTCGGAGATCAACGGACTGCCCGACTGGATCGAGCAGCTGGTCGCCGAGTCCACCGGCAAGTCCGGCAAGGGCATCCTGCCCGTCGTGGGCGCCGACCCCGGTGACGCCGACGACGAACTGCTCGCCGGGATCGACACCGACGGCGTCGTGACCGTCGCCGGCCCGCTGGGCGCGCAGTTCCTCGTCTGGGAGTACGCCACGGCCGTCGCGGGCCGCGTCCTCGGCATCGACCCGTTCAACCAGCCGAACGTGGCCGAGTCCAAGGAGAACACCGCCAAGCTGCTTGACCAGGCCGAGCTGCCGGTCGGCACCCCGATCCTGGTCGACGGCCCGGTGGAGGTGTACGGCGAGTTCCCCGGCTCCGAGGACGTCAAGGACCTGTCGGACGTGTTCACCCGGCTGCTGGAGGCGATCCCCGAGCGCGGCTACCTCGCGGTGATGGCCTACCTCGACCGTGAGGCGGCCTTCGACGCCCCCTACGCCGAGGGCGCCTCGTTCGAGGAGATGACGGACGTGTGGAGCGGCGCCGACCCGGCGACGCTGCGCGGACTGCTCGCCGTCCGCACCGACCGCCCGGTCACCTTCGGCTGGGGGCCCCGCTTCCTGCACTCCACCGGCCAGTACCACAAGGGCGGCCCGCAGAACGGGGTGTTCCTGCAGATCACCGGCGCGGTCGAGGAGGACGTCGAGGTTCCCGGCAAGCCCTACACCCTGGGCCGGCTCCAGCTCGCCCAGGCCCTGGGCGACCTGGGCGCGCTGGCCAGCCGCGGGCGTCCCGCCGTACGGCTGCACCTGACCGACCGCGCCGCCGGAGTCGCGCGCCTGCTCGCCGCCTCGCGGGAGGTCTGATGGATCGCCGGAGGTTCGCATGAGCAAGGGGAGCTCCCGGGCGGGCGACGCGGCCGGCGCCCCGGCGTCGGCCGCCGACACGGTCGTCCCCGCGACGGACGCGCAGGGGGACGACACGCCCACGACCATCACGGCCACCGACGTCGCGACCGCCGGTGTCACCGAGGCCATGATCGAGGCCAACCCGCTGCGCGACCCCAGCGACAAGCGCCTGCCGCGCGTGGCCGGGCCGTGCGTGCTGGTGCTGTTCGGTGTGACCGGCGACCTGGCGCGCAAGAAGCTGCTGCCGGCGATCTACGACCTCGCCAACCGCGGGCTGCTGCCCCCTGGCTTCTCCCTGGTCGGCTTCGCCCGCCGCGACTGGAAGGACCAGGACTTCGCGCAGCTGACCCACGACGCGGTCAAGGAGCACGCGCGGACGCCGTTTCGCGAGGAGGTCTGGAAGCAGCTGTCGGAGGGCATCTTCTTCTGCCGTGGCGAGTTCACCGACGACGGTGCGTTCGACACGCTGGCGATGATGCTCAAGGAGATCGACCAGACCCGGGGCACCGGCGGCAACTACGGCTTCTACCTCTCGGTGCCGCCGAAGTTCTTCCCGGTCGTGGTCCAGCAGCTGAAGCGGACCGGCCTCGCCGACGGCCCTCCCGGATCCTGGCGCCGGGTGGTGATCGAGAAGCCCTTCGGGCACGACCTGCGGAGCGCCCAGGAGCTCAACGCGATCACCAGCGCGGTCTTCCCGGAGAGCTCGGTGTTCCGCATCGACCACTACCTGGGCAAGGAGACCGTCCAGAACATCCTGGCGCTGCGGTTCGCCAACAACCTGTTCGAGCCGATCTGGAACCGCGGTTACGTCGACCACGTGCAGATCACGATGGCCGAGGACATCGGCATCGGAGGCCGGGCGGGTTACTACGACGGCATCGGCGCGGCCCGCGACGTGATCCAGAACCACCTGCTGCAGCTGCTCGCCCTGGTCGGCATGGAGGATCCGACGTCGTTCGGGGCCGACTCGCTGCGCAGGGAGAAGGAGAAGGTCCTCAAGGCGGTGCGGCTGCCGTCCGACCTGTCCCAGGCCACCGCGCGCGGCCGCTACGGGCCCGGCTGGCAGGGCGGCGAGCCGGTGATCGGCTACACCCAGGAGGAGGGCATCCCGCCCGACTCGATCACCGAGACCTACGCGGCCATCAAGCTGGAGATCGCCAACCGGCGCTGGGCCGGGGTGCCGTTCTACCTGCGCACCGGCAAGCGGCTCGGCCGCCGGGTCACCGAGGTGGCCGTGGTGTTCCAGCGGGCGCCGCACCTGCCGTTCAGCAAGGACGACACCGAGATCCTGGGGCAGAACGCACTGGTCATCCGGGTTCAGCCGGACGAGGGCATCACGGTGCGATTCGGCTCCAAGGTGCCGGGCACCGCGATGGAGGTGCGGGACGTCTCGATGGACTTCGCCTACGGCGAGTCGTTCATGGAGTCCTCCCCCGAGGCCTACGAACGGCTGCTGCTGGACGTGCTGATCGGTGACCCGCCGCTCTTCCCGCACCAGCGCGAGGTCGAGCTGTCATGGAAGATCCTCGACCCGATCGAGGACTTCTGGAGCTCCCAGGGCCCGCCGGAGGAGTATCCCTCGGGCACCTGGGGGCCGGCCTCGGCCGACGAGATGATGGCCCGCGACGGGCGCGTCTGGAGGCGGCTGTAGATGACCAGCTTCATGCTCAGCGGCACGACCGCCTCGAAGATCTCCTCGCAGCTCACCCACCTGCGCCACCAGATGGGCACCCCGGCGGTCGGCATGGTGCTGACCCTCGTGGTGGTCTGCGGCGAGAGCGACCAGTACGACGCGGTCCGGGCCGCGACCGAGGCCGCCAGGGAGCACCCCTCCCGGATCCTGGTCGTCATTCCCCGCGACTCCGAGGAGCCGAACCGGCTCGACGCCGAGATCCGGTTCGGTGAGTCGACCCCGGGCGAGGTGATCCTGCTGCGCCTGTACGGGGAGCTGACCAGGCACGCCGACTCGGTCGTCAGCCCGCTGCTGCTCACCGACACCCCGGTGGTGGCCTGGTGGCCCACCGACGGCCCCGAGGTGCCGTCCAAGGACCCGATCGGCATGCTGGCCCAGCGTCGCATCGTCGACGCGCGGTCGGCGGCCGACCCGGTCAAGGCGATCGTCGGCCGGGCCCGCGGTTACGTGCCCGGCGACACCGACCTTGCCTGGACCCGGCTGACGACGTGGCGGAGCCTGCTGGCCGCCGCGTTCGACCAGCCGGTGGGCAAGGTCAAGCGGGGCGCCATCGAGGCCGTACCCGGCCATGCCAGCGCCCTGCTGCTCGCGGCCTGGCTCGGCGAGCGTCTCGACGCCCCGGTGAAGGTCTCCGACTCCAGCGGGCCCGGCCTGACCATGGTCAAGCTGATCGCGGCGGACGGCGACATCACCATCACCCGCCCCGACGGCCGGCTGGGCACGCTGTCGCGTCCCGGCCAGCCTGACCGCAGGGTCGCCCTGGCCCGGCGCCCGACGTCGGAGCTGCTCGCCGAGGAGCTGCGGCGGCTGGACCCCGACGAGATCTACGCGTCGGCGATCCAGCGACTCGCCCGGACCCACAAGTCCTGAGCCGTGAGCGCCCCGCGGCGATCGCCGCGGGGCGCCTCCTTTCGAAAGAGAAGCCCCGTGAGCGTTCCCACTGTGATCACCCACCGCGACGCCGACGTGCTCGCCAAGGCCGTCGCCGCCCGGGTGATCGTCCGACTCGTCGACGCCCAGTCGGCCAAGGGCTCGGCCCACCTGGTCCTGACCGGCGGGAGTGTCGGCATCGCCACCCTCGCCGAGATCGCCGCCTCCCCCGCCAGGGACGCCGTCGACTGGCGCAAGGTGGACATCTGGTGGGGTGACGAGCGTTTCCTGCCGGACGGCGACCCCGAGCGCAACGAGACCGGCGCCCGCGAGGCCCTGCTCGACCAGCTTGACCTCGACCCCGCGCGGGTCCACGTGATGCGCGGCCCCGACTCGGGCATGACCGCCGAGGAGTCGGCCGAGGCCTACGCCGAGGAGCTTCGCAAGGCCGCCCGTCCCGAGGACCACGGCCAGGCCCCGTCCTTCGACCTCATGATGCTGGGCATGGGCCCCGACGGCCACGTCGCCTCGCTCTTCCCCGGCCTGCCCGCCCTGCACGACACCCGACCCGTGGTGGCGGTGCACGACTCCCCCAAGCCCCCGCCCACCCGTATCTCGCTCACGCTGCCGGTGATCCAGGGCGCCCGCGAGGTGTGGGTGATCGCCGCCGGCGAGGAGAAGGCCGAAGCGGTACGACTCGCGCTGTCGGACTCGGGGACGATGCAGGTCCCCGCGGCCGGCGCCCGAGGCAGCCGGAACACCCTCTTCCTGCTGGACAGAGCCGCCGCCTCCAAGATCCCCTCCTCCCCCTGAGCAGCGCGTCTGTCGCGAATCGGCATGACCTGACGACCACGATCTTCGAGACGGCCGTCAGGGTGCCGTCTCGGAGTGCCGAGCGGCGACGGTGTCGATCTCGGCGAGGATCTCCTTCTTGCCCGCCGGATCCATGGACGAGGCCTCGACCGCGTTGCGGGCCAGGGTGGCGAGGGTGGCGCGGTCCAGGCCGAGGTGGTCGGCGGCGACGCGATACTCGCGGCTCAGCGTGGTGGCGAACATGGGCGGGTCGTCGCTGTTGAGGGTGACGAACAGGCCCTCCTCGATCATGCGGGGCAGCGGGTGCTCCTCGATGCGGGCGACCTGGCCGGTGCAGACGTTGGAGGTGGGGCAGACCTCCAGGGGGATCCGGGTCTCGCGCAGGTGGGCGACGAGGCGGGGATCGTCCATGCAGGCGATGCCGTGGCCGATCCGCTCGGCGCCCAGGAGGTCGAGGGCCTCCCAGATGGTCTCCGGGCCGCTCATCTCGCCCGCGTGCGGCAGGCTGCGCAGCCCCGCGGCGGTGGCGGCGCGGAAGGCGTCGGCGAAGGCGTCCCGATACTTCGGGCGGTCCTGTTCGATGCCGGCCAGCCCGAAACCTACCAGCGCCTGGGGAGGTTCACCAAGCGCGTGGTCCAGGGTGACGCGGGCCGCCTCGGCGCCGTACTCGCCGGGGATGTCGAACACGTACGCCATCCGCACCCCGTGCTCCTCGTGGGAGCGGCGGGCGGCGAGGTCGAGCGCTTCGGTGACCTCCCGCATCGGCATGCCCACGACGTGGTGCGCGTACGGCGTGACGGTCAGCTCGACATAGCGGCCGTTCTGCCCCGCGAGGTCGGAGGCGAGGCCGAGCACCAGGGTGGCCACGTCCTCCGGCTCGCGGACGAGGGCGTTGATCGCCTGGTAGATGCGGGCGAAGTGCGGGAAGTCGGTGAACCTGTAGAAGGCGCGCAACTCCTCCTCGTCCGTGGGGACGCCGCCGCCGGGGTGACGGCGGGCGAGTTCGAGCACGGTGGGGACGGAGGCGGAGCCGACCAGGTGGACGTGGAGCTCGACCTTGGGGAGAGCCTCGATGAAGGCGTTGATCGTCATGCGGGGACCCTACGCACGCCGCCCCCGGCCGCGAAAGGCATTTACCGCGAAGCTGACACTAAAATGTCATCTTTCCCCGGGAGAGGTCGAGGCCGCGCACCCCGACCTCTCCCGAGGAGGACTGTGGCTCCACGGAGAAACCGAAAGGTGCGACCTCCCCGCTTCGGGATCCCTGAGCGATCTCGAAACGGGAAGGTCGCGTGATGGGGCTCAGCTCGGGGATGCCGTCGCCATCACGCCCACGGCCAGCCTGGCTTCCACCACGCCGGGGTCCTCGGTGTAGCTCAAGGTCGCGCCGAGCGAGATCAGGAGCCTGCGCATGCGGATGTTGTCGGACAGCAGCGTCGCCCTGACCTCGGCGAAGCCCAGGTCGCGGGCCTGGCGGACGAGCATTCCCGCCAGGGCCGTTCCCAGCCCCCTGCCCTGCCAGCGGTCCTCGATCAGGAACGCCATCTCGGCGGTGCCCGGGTCGGAGGTGAACATCAGGTTGGCGAGACCGACGACCTGGCCGTCGTGTCCGGCGACGACCGACTGCCCCCGGGCCCGGTCGCAGAGCCGCTCGAAGACCTTCGGCGGCAGTACCGGCGCCGAGGTGAAGTAGCGGAACCTGCGGGCCTCGGGCGAGCAGCGGTCGTGCAGGTCGCGTACGGCCTCGCGGTAGAGGCGGGTGAGCGGGCGGACGTTGACCTCGACGCCGTCGGAGAGCGTGATGTCGCGGTCGGCCCCGGACTCCTCCACGGGTGGCTGCGCCAGGCGGACGAAGGAGGCCGCACGGGCGGCCTCGGTCAGCGTGAAGGGCAGCTCGGCCCTGCGGACCCTGATCGCGCGGCGCGGAGCCACGGGCACGGTCAGCAGGGTCGGGTCCGGAAGATCACTCATCTCCGCACCGTAGACCCAGCGGGAGTCGTCGGCGCGCAGCAGCTCTCCCAGCAGCTCCGGCAGGCGCCAGGGCGTCATGCGCAGCCGGGAGGCGAGCAGCAGGACGCGGGTGGGCTCGTCGGTCAGCTCGTGGGCGGTGGCGGCGACGACCTGGACCTGCCGTCCCCCGGCGGCCTCCAGCGCCTCGCGTACCGCCTCGGCTCCGGCGGGGATGTCCGTGACGAACTCGTCGACCGTGCCGTCCACGTCGGTCTGCACGCTCAGGCCCAGAATGTTGCCGCCCTTGGCGGCGAGCGCGGCGGTCAGCGAGGCCAGCCGTCCCGGCCTCTCGTCAACGGTCGTACGAATCCTCAGAAACCCCATCAGAATGCCCCTTCCGTCAGGGCATAGCCTGTCCCGGAGCTGTTACGGGACTGCTACACATGAGTGAGCCCATCGTTACGTCTGAGAAGATCACTCATTACGCGGCCGGACGGCGTTTCTGCAACGGTTTCCGTTGACAGGTGCACCAAGATAGACGGATACAGCAGAATGTGAGGCCATGAGCACGCGCGTTCCCCTGGCCGGGGACTTCGTCAACGGAGACGTCTCCTTCTGGTATCGCTCCCTCGGCATCCCCTCCCCCGGCGCCCCTCTCACCGGAGACCTCGACGCCGACGTCGCCATCGTCGGCGCCGGATACACGGGCCTGTGGACCGCCTACTACCTGAAGAAGGCGAGCCCCGGTCTGCGGATCGTCGTGCTGGAGAAGGAGTTCGCCGGATACGGCGCCTCCGGACGCAACGGCGGCTGGCTGGTCGGCGAGCTGGCGGGCACCCCCGAGCGCTACGCCAAGACGCACGGCGCGGACGCGGCCAGGCGGCTGCAGCGGGTGATGTTCGACACGATCGACGAGGTCGTCGCCGTCGCCAAGGACGAGAACATCGACGCCGAGATCGTCAAGGGCGGTGTCACCACGGTCGCCACCAACGCCGCCCAGGACCGGCGGCTGCACCGGCTGCTCGCCCACGAGCGCCACTGGGGCTGGACCGAGGAGGACGTGCGGCTGCTCGACCCCGCCGAGCGGGAAGGGCGCCTGCGGGTGAACGGCGCGGTCAGTGCGATCTGGAGCCCGCACTGCGCCAGGATCCAGCCCGCCAAGCTGGCCAGAGGTCTGGCCGAGACCGTGAGGAGGCTCGGGGTGGAGATCTTCGAGCGCACCCCGGTCACCGAGATCGCCCCTCGCGAGGCCCGCACGCCGCAGGGGACGGTCCGCGCCGAATACGTCATCCGCGCCACCGAGGGCTTCACCGCCGAGCTGAGGCAGTATCACCGGACGTGGCTGCCGATGAACAGCTCCATGATCGTCACCGAGCCGCTGGGCACGCTGTGGGACGAGATCGGCTGGGAGGGCAACGAACTGCTCGGCGACATGGCGCACTACTACATGTACGCCCAGCGCACCGCCGACGGCCGGATCGCGTTCGGCGGGCGCGGCAAGCCCTACCTGTACGGATCCCGCGTGGACGACCGGGGCCGCACCCACGAGTGGACGATCGAGGCGCTCTGGGAGCTGCTCACCGGGATGTTCCCCGCGGTCAGGGCCTCCCGCGTCGCGCACGCCTGGTCCGGCGTGCTCGGCGTGCCCCGCGACTGGTGCGCCACCGTACACGTCGACCACACCACCGGCATCGGCTGGGCGGGCGGCTACACCGGCCACGGGGTGACCACGACCAACCTCGCCGGCCGTACCCTGCGCGACCTCGTCCTGCGCGAGGACACCGACCTGACCTCCCTGCCCTGGGTGGACCGCAAGGTGCGCGGCTGGGAGGTGGAACCGCTGCGGTGGATCGGCGTGCACACCATGTACGACCTCTACCGCCGGGCCGACGCCAGGGAGAAGGCCGGACTCGGCCGCACCTCGGTGCTGGCCCGCGTCGCCGACTCCATCACCGGACGCTGAACGCGGGGCGGACGCTCCTCGGGCGGCCCCGGACGACACCGCCCCTCGAACACCGAACGTCGGCGTACGTCGATGAGTGTCGGCGGACGTCGGTGAACGGGCAGCGACGGGCGGTGGAGGGGGCGGCGGCCGTCGGTGAGTGTGGGCCGACGTCTCCGTACCTCGGCCGACGCCGGGAGAAAACTCATGCTGGACCTCGGCCGGTCGAGCGTGCAATGTGGTGATCAAGCGGCATTCCGTGGCCTCAGCGGCCTTCGGGACATCGGCAAAAGGATGGTACGAAAGTGAGCGACCTGCTCTTCCGGGGCGGCCGGGCCTTCCTCGCGGCGGACGCCTTCGCCGAAGCGGTGCTGGTCCGTGACGGCCGGATCGCCGCCGTCGGCACGCAGGCCGACGTCGCGGGCCTCGCCGCCCCCGGCCACGAGGTGGTCGACCTGGACGGCCGCCTGCTCACCCCGGCGTTCACCGACGCGCACATCCACCCGGTCCAGGCGGGCCTGGAGCGGGCCAGGTGCGACCTGTCCGGGGTCTACGGCCTGCCGGAGTATCTGGAGCTGATCACCGCCTACGCCGACTCCCACCCCGGCCACGAGTGGATCGACGGCGGCGGCTGGGACATGTCGGCATTCCCCGGCGGCCTGCCGCACCGCTCCCAGCTCGACGTCGTCGACCGCCCGGTCTACCTGATCCAGCGCGACCACCACGCCGCCTGGGTGAACAGCCGGGCCCTGGAGCTGGCCGGGATCACCCGCGACACCCCCGACCCCGCCGACGGCAGGATCGAGCGCGACGCCGACGGCACGCCGAGCGGCGTGCTGCACGAGGGCGCGATGGACCTGGTCGGCCTGCTCACCCCCCGTCCCAGCGCCCAGGACATGCACCAGGCGCTGCTCGCGGCCCAGGACCACCTGTTCTCCCTCGGTATCACCGGCTGGCAGGACGCCATCGTCGGCTCCTACGCGGGCTACGACGACCAGCTGCCCACGTACGTCTCGGCGGCGGCCTCCGGCGCGCTGCGCGCCCGCGTCGTGGGCGCGCTGTGGTGGGACCGGGCACGCGGCGCCGAGCAGATCCCCGAGCTGCTGGAGCGGCGCCGCTCCGCCGAGGGACTGGAGCGGTTCCGCGCGACCTCGGTGAAGATCATGCAGGACGGCATCGCCGAGAACTTCACCGCGGCGGTGATCGAGCCCTACTGCCGCTGCGGCGGCACCGGCCTGTCGTACGTGGACCCCGTGCTGCTGAAGGAGTGCGTCGCCGAGCTGGACCGGCACGGCTTCCAGGTGCACTTCCACGCCATCGGCGAGCGGGCCGTCCGCGAGGCGCTGGACAGCTTCGAGGGGACCGACCCGGCCAACCGGCACCACATCGCGCACCTGCAGATCGTCGAGCCGTCCGACGTGCCGCGCTTCGCCAAGCTCGGCGTGACCGCCAACCTGCAGCCGCTCTGGGCCACCCACCACGCCCAGATGGACGAGCTCACCCTCCCCTTCCTCGGCGAGGAGCGCTCCAGCTGGCAGTACCCGTTCGCCGACCTGCTGCGCCACGGCACCCTGTTCTGCGCGGGCAGCGACTGGCCGGTCTCCGAGGCCGACCCGATCCAGGGCATGCACGTGGCCGTCAACCGCACAGAGCCCGGCGGTTCGCTGCACGCGGGCTACCCGACGGCGCAGACCCCGTTCCTGCCCGGCCAGAGACTCACCCTCGCCACCGCGCTCACCGCCTACACCGCGGGCTCGGCCAGGATCAACCGCGACGACGACGCCGGCACCATCGTCCCCGGCAACCGCGCCGACCTCGTCGTCCTTGACCGCGACCCGTTCACCGAACCGGAGTCCGACATCTGGCGCACCAAAGTCGCGATGACCTTCCTCGACGGCGAACAGGTCTACCAGCGCTGACCTCGTCCGACGGCCGACGGTCCGGCTCCCGGCGCCCTCGGACCTTCCTGCGGGAACGATGCGCGCCGGACCGCAGGACACCTCCTCAGGAGACGAGCTCGCCGTCCAGGTAGGCGCGAAACTCCCGGACCTGAACGGTGTCGTGCGGCTCAAGGCAGCCGGACAACGCGACCCCCTCCCCCGCGACACACGGAGCGGCGTAACGACGGCGGCTGTCACAGGAGGACGCCGTACCATTCCCGAACAGCCGGGTCGTACCACTCCCGAACAGCCGGTCGGCGGAGGACATCGTGAACGATCTGCCCATCTGCGTCACCTGCGGGGTCCAGTACGCCGAGACGCGGGACGACTGCCCGATCTGCGAGGACGAGCGGCAGTACGTCGGCTGGGAGGGCCAGCGCTGGACCTCCCTCAACGAGTTGCGCGACAGCGGGCACAGGGCGCACCTCGCCGAGGAGGGCACCGGGGTCGTCGGCATCGGCACCGATCCCGCCACCGCCATCGGGCAGCGCGCCCTGCTGGTCCGCACCCCCACGGGCAACGTGCTGTGGGACATGGTCACCCACCTCGACGACGAGCTGATCAGGCAGGTCGGCGAGCTCGGCGGGATCGACGCCATCGCGATCAGCCACCCGCACTTCTACGGCTCGATGGTCGAGTGGGCGCACGCCTTCGACGCGCCGATCCACATCCACGCGGCCGACCGCGACTGGGTGGCCCGCCCCGACGAGTCGGTGCTCTTCTGGGAGGGCGACACCCACGAGATCCTCGAAGGGGTGACGCTGGTCAACGCGGGCGTGCACTTCGACGGCGGCCAGGTCATGCACTGGCGCGACGCCGAGGACGGCCGGGGCTCGCTGTTCTCCGGCGACATCCTCCAGGTCGTCCAGGACCGCCGCTGGGTCAGTTTCATGTACAGCTATCCCAACCTGATCCCCGAGCGCCCCGCGACCGTCCGCCGCGCCCTGTCGTTGCTGGAGCCGTACGCCTTCGACCGCGTCTACGGCGGCTGGTGGAAGCGGATCGTACGCGCCGACGGCGCCGAGGCCGTCCGCCGCTCCGCCGACCGCTACCTCTCCTTCGCGCTGGACGAATCCCCTAATACACCCTTTTAATCATTGGAAAGCCCGCCCGGGATGCGCGATAGTCACCCCGTGGCACAGGCAGGAGGGCTGGAGGGCGGGGGCGGGCGCCCGCTGTGGCGCGACCGCAACTTCAACGTCTTCTGGGGCTCCCAGACGCTCTCCGTCGCCGGGGACTCGTTCGCCTACATCGCCATTCCGCTGCTGGTGCTGAACGTGACCGGGTCGGTCGCGCAGATGGGCCTGCTGACCGGTGTGGCCGGCGCCGCGTCGGTCTTCGCCGGGATCTTCGCCGGCATCCTGGCCGACCGGCTCGACCGGCGCACCCTGCTCATCTGCTGCGATCTCGCACGCCTGGCGCTGTACGGGCTCATCCCGCTCGTCTGGGCGTTCGGCCCGCAGGTCTGGCTGCTGTACGTGGTGCTGCCGCTCAGCGAGGCGATCGGGATGGTCTTCCAGGTCACCTACGTGACCGCGGTGCGCAACCTGGTCGAGGGCGACCGCATCACCGAGGCGAACGGGCGGCTCTACGCGACCGCGGCGGCGGCCGGTGTCGGCGGCCCGCTGCTCGCCGGAGTGGTCTCCGGGCAGTTCGGCCCGACCGCGGCGATCGCCATCAACGCGGCGAGCTTCGCGCTGTCGGCGGCGGGGCTGTACTTCGTCCGGTTCAGGCGGCCCGAGGCCGGTGCGACGGCGCCGCCGCGCCAGCGGCCCTGGCAGGAGATGCTGGCCGGTGCCCGGTTCCTCTGGCGGCACCCGGTGCTGCGCTCCCTGACGATCCTGCTCTCCTTCTTCATCTTCTTCACGCTCGGCATGACCGACGTGCTGATCTACTACCTGAAGCACGACCTGGGCCGCTCCGACGGCACCGTCGGCACGGTCCTCGCGGTCGCCGCGGTGGGCACGATCGCCGGGGCCGTGCTCGTGGCGCCCGTCCGCCGCAGGCTCGGTTTCGGCGTGACCTGGATCGGCGCCCTCGCGACGAGCGGGCTCGCGATGGCGGGCGTCGGACTCTCGGGCCGCGTCCCGGTGATCGCCGCCCTGATGGCCGTCTATCTCTGCGGCGTCAGCGTGGCCGGGATCTGCTCGATGTCCCTGCGCCAGCAGGTGACCCCCGACCATCTGCTGGGCCGCGTCACCTCGGCGTTCTGGACGATCCACTTCTCCCTGGGCCCGGTGGGCGCGGCCGTCCTGACCTGGGGCGCGGGCGGCTACGGCGTCACCGCGATCTGCCTGCTCGCGGGCACCGCCTGCCTCCTGCTCGCGACGGTCGCGCTCTTCACCCCCATCCGCCGGCCCGCCCCCGAACGCCCGGGGCCCGCCACCTCATGAGGCATGCTCCCGTCGACAGGGCGGGGCCGCCCTGTCGACGGGAGCGACGGATCAGCCGTTCGCCGCGGTGAACGCGGTCGCCCCGCCGACGAGCGGCAGCGTGACCGTGCTCTTCGTCGTGTCGAGGTGCAGCTTCGCCCCGGGGGTGGGCCGGATGGTGTACTCGTAGTCGCTCGACAGCAGTACGACACCGATGCGGTGCCCCGCCGCGAACACGTAGTCGTGCGGCTGCATGTCGAAGTCGAGGCGGTACGGGCTGCCCGGCTTGACCGGCTCGGTCTTCGAGATCGACTTACGGTTCTGCGGGTCCGTCCAGCCGCGAGTGATGATCTTCGCCTTGCCGTTCTGGTCGTAGTCGACGAGCAGCGCCGTGACGTTGGCGGCCGGCTGGCCGAAGGACATCCGCAGGGACACCTGCGGCGTGCCGCTGAGCCGGACCGCGTCGGTCAGCGCCCCCGACTTGTAGGCCAGGCGGTTGGGGGACGTCACCGCGTCGGCGAGGGCGAGCGCCCGCTTCGAGGCGTCGTCGACGATCGTCTCGGTCACCGGCTTGCCCTGGCGGGTCTTGTCGGCGGTGAGGACACCGGCGGTGCCGTCCGTGCTGGGCGCCAGGTTGAGCTCGGTGTCCGCCGAGGTCGGCTCCGGCCACTCGGGGTATTCCACCAGCGTCCTGTTCTCGCGCTGGATCAGCGCCCGCTGGTCGTTCTCCACGCCGTTCTGCTGGCCCCACAGGTAGCGGGTGAACCAGCGGTTGAGCACGTTGACGCTCGGGGAGCCACCGTGTCCGCCCTGGTGCAGATAGATCTTGTGCGGCACTCCGCGCGCCTTGAGCGCCTCGTACCACTGCGCGGCGTGCTTGGTCTTCACGTTCCAGTCGTTGAGCCCGTGCGCGACCAGCGTCGCGGCGCGGACCTTGTCGACGTCGTTCAGGTAGTTGCGCTCGTCCCAGAAGGCGCTGTAGTCGCCGGTGACCCGGTCCTGCTCCTTGGCGAGATCTTCGATGACGCTTCGGCAGACCTGCCTGTCCGCGCGGGTGTAGACGTACTCCGCGAGCACGTCGGCGTCCTCGCCCTGGTAGCCGCCCGGCGCGACGACGGCGCCGTTCGCGCGGTAGTAGTCGTACCAGCTGGAGATCGCCGAGATCGGCACGATGGCCTCAAGTCCCTCGACGCCGGTGCTCGCGACCGCGTTGGGCAGGGTGCCGTTGTACGAGGTGCCGATCATGCCGACCTTGCCGGTCGTCCAGGTGGCATGGACCTCCCTGCCCGCGGCGTCGTACGCCTTCGCGCGGCCGTTCAGCCAGTCGACGACAGCTTTCGCGCCGATGGTCTCGTTGCGTCCGCCGGTGGTGGGGCAGCCGTCGGACTTACCGCTGCCCAGCGACTCGGCGTGTACCACCGCGAAGCCGCGGGGCAGCCAGTTGGCCTCGTGGCTGGTGCTGATGACGGGCTGCGGCCCGGTGCCGGTGACGGCCTCGTCACCCCTGGCCGCCTCGGCCACGCCGGCGGCGGCGAGCCGCTCGTCGGCCGCCGGGTCCTTCGTCGGACCACCGCGGTTCATCCAGCCCTTGCCCGGGCGGAGCGCCTCGTGGAGCTCGTGGTCGACGTTGTGGTTCGCGACCGCGTTGCCGCCCGCGTAGTAGGGGCTCACCTCGTACACGACGGGTGATTTCAGACCGGCGGTCTCCGTCTCCCGCAGCCGGGTGACCTCGGCGTGTACCCGGTCGTTCCGCCCGTCGCCGTCACTGTCGATCGAGGTCTCGACCCACATCTCCTCGCGGATCCAGTCGTTGCGGTTCGACGAGAACACCGGCTGGGCCATGCCGTCCACGAAGACCGGTCCGACGGAGGGGTCGGCGGCCGCGCCGACGGAGGCCGAGGGCGCCGCGACCCCGGCCAGGGTCATGGCGACGGCGAGACCCAGCGCCGCCGCGCCACGACGCGTCGATCTCGAACTGCGGAGGTTGGCCGGCGCCCCAGGGCCCGTCGCCAGAGGTGGTACAGACATCAAAAACCTTCCAGAACGATCAGTTCGGGGCGGGAAAAAACCCCGACCAAAGTTCAAGGGACAGTAAAGACTGCCCCAAGAAGGCTTGATGTTATGGGTCGGAAGTACGAAATGTCTATGGATGAGCACCCTGTCTTGATCAGGATAATTTCGACATCTATCGAGCTAGATATCGGTGAATCGACCACCTCCGGGGAGATCAGGAACCGGGCGCCCCCGGGACATCACAGGGCGCACGGCGAGCCCCGGACCATCCGACAAGCGAGCGAGACCCGGCCCGGCAGGCCGCCCACCACTTCCCGACCTCAGGGGCGGCACCCCCGATCCGGTGATCGGGGACGCCGCCCACGGGACGGGACGATCAGCCGCGCAGACCCTTCAGGCATCCGTAGACGGCCACGGCCAGCACCGCCTGCGGGTCGGTCAGGTCCGTGCCGAACCTGTTCCAGACCTCGCTCACGGCACCGGTGGCGCACCTGCCCGCCTTCCACCACACCCACTCGCCGGCGGCCTTCGCCGCGTCGACGATCTGGCGCCAGAACCTCTTGACGAACGCCACGATCGCGCTCCAGGAGCGGGGGGCGTCCTGGAACTCCTCGTCGGGGAAGCGGTACTCGTCCTGCGGGTCGCTGCTCACCAGCGACATCGCCATGGAGCGGGCCGTCGCCTCCGAGACGCCCGCGGCCCGCGCCGCGGCCGCGAGCTCCCGGGAGAACGAGGTCGCGCCGGCGGGAGCGGGAGCGGCGGTGACCATCACCGCCGCCGCGATCACCGCCGCCACGATCCCGGTTACGCGCTTGAACATGAGATGCCCTTCCTGTCGCGTGAGGATCAGCGGGACATGTCGCCCCGCCGTCACACACCGTTCCGCGGGCCACTCACTCGACGGTCACTTCGCGATTACCCAGAGTCACAGTTGACCTTCGCGGGAGCCTGTCACGCCAAGCGATTGCCGCGCATTCAAGGCGCATTTGACGTACACCCCTGATCACGAACGGCGATTTTATGATTACATTGAGTAATGGAAACGAGAGGCTCGGATCTCGAGTTCAGGATTCTGGGGCCGTTCGAGGTGCTGCGGGACGGCGTCCCGGTGCCGATCCGGGCGGCCAAGCTCCGGACGTTGCTCGTCTCGCTGTTGCTCGACGCCAACAAGACGGTCTCCGTCGAGACGTTGACGAACCATCTGTGGGGAGACGACCCGCCCGGAGGGGCGAGAAACACCCTGCAGAACTACGTGTTGCGGATCAGGCGCCTGCTGGGGTGCGCCGGGGACGAGGGTCCGCTGCTCACCTGCCCGCGAGGTTATCTGCTCAGGGTGGCCGACGACCGGCTCGACCTGCACCGCTTCGAGGCCCTCACCCTCCGTGCCAGGGCCGCCTTCGCCGCGGACGCGACGGAGCGGGCCGCCGCGCTGCTGGCCGAGGCCCTGGGGTTGTGGCGCGGGGAGCCACTGCAGGACGTGCCGTCCGAGACCCTGCGGCGGGAGGTCGTGCCCGTGCTGGCCGAGCGCGGGCTGGACGCGCTTCAGTCCCGCATCGAGGCCGACCTCGCACTGGGCCGCCACGAGGAGGTGCTCGCCGAGTTGCGCCGGCTGACCGCCGCGTATCCGCTCAGAGAGCGGTTCTGGGCGCAGCGGATGCTCGCGCTGTGCAGGTCGGGACGCCAGGCCGAGGCGCTGAGCTGCTACCAATCCCTCAGCGAGGTCCTCGCCGAGGAGCTCGGCGTCGACCCCGGCACTGAGGTGCGGAAACTGCACCAGCGGATTCTCGACGACGATCCCGCGCTCACCGCCAGGAGATCTTCCGGCAACCTCCCCGGCGAGATGACCACGTTCGTGGGCAGACAGCGGCAGCTCGACGACGCCGCGCGGCTGCTGGAGACCAGCCGCCTGGTCACGCTGACCGGGGTGGGCGGAGTCGGCAAGACCCGGCTGGCGCTGCGACTGGCCGCGCAGGTGTCGCCCACCTTCCCGGGCGGAGCGTGGCTCGCCGACCTCGCCCCGCTGACCGACCCCGCTCTGCTCGACCGGACCGTGGCCCAGGCTCTCGGAATCCGCGACCACTCCGCGCGCCCCTGCCTGGACATCCTCGTCGAGCACCTGAGCGACAGCAGGACACTGCTGGTGCTGGACAACTGCGAGCACCTGGTGAACGCCGCCGCGACGCTGGTGACCGCGCTCCTGCGCTCGGCGCCCGGTCTGCGGGTGCTCGCCACCAGCCGGCAGCGGCTCGGCGTCCAGGGCGAGCACGTCCTGCCGGTGCCGCCCCTCTCCGTACCGCCCACGACATCGGCGGACGCGGACGCCGAGCCGGCGCTGACCCACTACGAGGCGGTGAGACTGCTCGCCGACCGCGCCGCGGCCTCGGCACCGGACTTCCAGATCACGCGGCACAACCGCGACGTCGTCGCGCAGCTGTGCGGACGGCTGGACGGCGTGCCACTCGCGATCGAGCTGGCCGCGGTCCGGCTGGGAACGCTCTCCGTCCAGGAGATACTCGACCGGCTGGACGACCGCTTCCGGCTGCTCGCCGACACCGACGCCGAGAACTCCCCACGCCACCACCGGACCCTGGGCGGCGTCGTCGACTGGAGCCACGACCTGTGCACCGAACACGAACGGCTGCTGTGGGCCCGGTTGTCGGTCTTCGCCGGTGAGTTCGACCTGGAGGCGGCCGAGGTGGTGTGCTCGGGGACGGGCATCGACCGCCACGACGTCCTCGACCTCCTCACGGGCCTGGCGAACAAGTCGATCCTCGTCGTGAACGGCCAGGACGGCAGGACGCGCTACAGCCTGCTGGAGACCATCCGCCGGTACGGCAGACGGCGCCTGATCGACCTCGGCCAGGAGACCGTGATGCGGCGGCGTCACCGTGACCACTTTCGGAGCACCGCCGCACGGGCCGCGGCCGACTGGTGCGGCCCTCACGAGGTCGGATGGCTGTCACGACTGCGGCAGGAGCTCCCCAACCTGCGGGCGGCGCTGGACTTCTGCCTCACCGAGCCCGGCGAGGCGCGGAGCGGTCTGGAGATCACCGTCAATCTCACCAGGACCCGGTTCTGGTTCTTCGACAGCACCATCGGCGAGGGCCGTCACTGGCTGGAGCGCGGGCTCGCGCTCTCCCCCCGCCGGCCGGATCCCCTCCAGGTCGGCGCGGTGGCCATGGTCGCCTGGATCGCCCTCTGCCAGGGCGACAGGCAGGGTGCCGACGCCTTCATGGCCCGCTGCCGCCGCCTCGCCGCACAGCTCCCCGACACCGACGTCCCCGCCGCCGTCACCTGCGTCGAGGGCGCCCACGCGATGCTCGTCCACGGCAGCCCTCGCTCCATCCCGCTGCTGGCGCAGGCGAGAGACCGGTTCCTCGCCGACGGCGCGATCGGTGACGCCCACATGGCCACCATGCTCTGGGCGATGGCCTGCGCCTTCCTCGGAGACCGGGAGCTCGCCGTCACCGCCGCCGAGACCTACCTCGCCGACGCCGAGGCCCTCGGCGGGACCTGGGCCCACTCCTGGGCGCTGTGGGGCCTCGGTCTCGCCGAGTCGCGCCACGGCGACCCGGTACGGGCCGCCACCCTGTTCCGCGACTCGCTGCGCCGCCAGTACGACATCGACGACCGCTGGGGACCGGTGTGGGGCCTTGAGACACTCGCCTGGACCGTCGCCGCCACCGGCCGTCACGACCGCGCCGCCGAGTTGCTCGGCGCCGCGCACCGGCTACGGCGTACGACCGGGGTGGCGCTCATCGGCCTGCGGCCGTTTCACGACGCCCACGCCGAGGCCGAACGGCTGATGAAGAACGCGCTCGGGGCGTGCGGATACTCCCTGGCCTTCGAACGGGGGGCGAGGAACACCGACGTCATCGGCCTCGCGTGCGCGCCCCCGTGAGCCGGCACGGCCGACGACCACCACGGCGATGAGCGGTGTCGTCTCCGCCCCGGATCGATGTACGACAGGCGGCAGGTCCCCTTCCTGGCCGGTCTCGGCTCAGACGAGTCCGCCGTTGACCCGCAGCACCTGGCCGTTGACCCAGCGGGCGGGGCCGGCGAGGAAGGCCACCGCCTCGGCGATGTCCGCGGGCAGGCCCAGCCGTTCCAGCGGCGGCTGGGCGGCCAGCCTGGCGACGGTCTCCTCGTCCTTGCCCTCCAGGAAGAGATCGGTGGCGGTGGGCCCGGGGGCGACGGTGTTGACCGTGACGTCCCTGCCGCGCAGCTCGCGGGCGAGGATGAGGGTCAGCCCCTCGACGGCGCCCTTGGATGCGGCGTAGGCGCCGTAACCGGGAGCGGCCAGTCCGATCACCGAGGTGGAGAAGGTGATCAGCGCGCCGCCCTCGCGCAGCCTCCTGGCGGCCTGCTGGGCCACGGCGAAGGTGCCGCGTACGTTGACGCGGAGCACGCGGTCCAGCACGTCCAGGTCGAGTTCGGCGACCGGGGTGGGCGGGTTCATGATCCCGGCGGCGTGCACGACGACGTCGACGCCGCCGAAGGTCCGCTCGGCCGTGTCGAAGAGCTCCGCGACCGCCCGCTCGTCACCGACGTCGGCTCGGACCGCGATCGCCCGGCCGCCCTCGTCGGCGATCTCCGCGACGACGGCTTTGCCCTCGGTGTCGTTGCTCGCGTAGTTGACCACGACCGCGTATCCGTCGGCGGCGAGCCTGCCCACGACCTGGCGCCCGATGCCGCGTGAGCCTCCGGTGACGACGGCGACGCGAGCTGTTGTGCTGCTCATGATCGGTCACTCCTCCAAGAACTTATGTACACTATGTATATATACGAATGTAAACACAATGTCCATATATTCCACGGAGGTGGACGGTGACGCAGCAATCCCCCGCACCCGAGCGTCGCGGACGCGGACGCCGCCCGGCCGCCGAGGTGCGCCGTGAGATCCTGCGGGCGGCCGGCGAACTCCTGCTCACCGAGGGGATGGCCGCCTTCACCATCGAACGGGTCGCGGCGCTGGCGGGCGCGAGCAGGGTGACGCTCTACAAGTGGTGGCCGTCCAAGGGGGCGCTCGCGCTGGACGGCTACTTCGCCGCCGTCGGCCCCACCCTGGCCTTCCCCGACACCGGGGACATCGCCGCCGACCTCACCGCGCAGTTGCGGGCCTTCGTCCACCTGATGCGCGACACCCAGGCCGGGCGCGTGATGCCCGAGCTCGTCGGCCACGCCCAGACCGACCCCGAGCTGTCGGCGCTGCTCCGCGAACGCTACTCGGCACCGCGCAGAGCACTCGCCGTCGAGGCGCTGGAGCGCGCCAAGCGGCGCGGGCAGCTACGCGAGGACGTCGACCCCGAGGTGGTCGTCGACCAGCTCTGGGGCGCCTGCTACCACCGTCTCCTCATCCCCGACCAGCCTCTCACCGACGAGTTCGCCGAGGCCCTCGTCCGGAACCTGCTCGCCGGGATCGGCGGTGCCCGATAAAACGGCTTACCGGAAACATCAGACCGATAATGTACGTTTCGCGGCCCCGACAATGAGTCCAAGATCCCGGAGCGGCATGGGCGCTCTGACAGGCTGACCCGCCATCCGCAAGTGTGCGACAAGTGGGGGCCGTCAGGCTGGGCATCGGTCGCAGGCGGAAGAGGGGCATATGTTTGGGATCGTTCGCCCATGCAGGCACGGGATGTGCGGTGGGCTGTTCAAGGAGTGGATGGCGCACCTGTGCGGGCTCTGCCTGGCCCTGCGGGATGAGCACGGGCACGCCTCCCGGCTGGTGACCAACTACGACGGCCTGCTGGTGTCCGTGCTCACCGAGGCACAGGCAGCGGCCCCCTCCCCGTACCGGCGTGCGGCCGCCTGCGCGCTGCGCGGGTTCAAGGGCGCCGACGTCGCCCAGGCCGAGGGGGTACGGCTCGCCGCCGCGGTCTCGCTGATCCTGGCCGCGGGGAAGGTCAAGGACCACGTCGAGGACGGCGACGGCGTCTACGCCCGCCGGTTGGTGGCGGCCGGCGCCGGGCGGGTGGCCGCCCGCTGGTCGGCCGCCGGATCGGGTACGGCCGCCGCCCTCGGATTCGATCCCGCCCCGCTCCTCGCCGCGGTCGAGGAGCAGACCCGGCTGGAACGCCTGCCGGACCCGAGCCTGCTCCAGCTCACCGCCCCCACCGAGGCCGCGGTCGCCGCCGCCTTCGGGCACACCGCCGTACTGGCCGGCAAGCCGCACAACCGGGAGACCCTGGAGGAGGCCGGACGCTACTTCGGCCGCCTGGCACACCTGCTGGACGCCGTCGAGGACCTCGCCCGCGACCACGAGCGCGGAGCCTACAACCCGCTGACGGCCTCGGGCACCGACCTCGCCACCGCGCGGCGGCACTGCGACGACGCCGCGCACGGACTGCGCCTCGCGACGGCCGAACTGGACCTGGAACGACGACGCCTGGTCAACGCCCTGCTGGTCACCGAAACCGGCCGTGCCGTCGATCGGATCTTCACCGAGGCCGAGCGGGAGAGCCCCGAGGCCCCCTCTCGTGACCCACGACTGAATCCGGATCCCGGCGGGCTGCTGTCGCTGCTGTGCATGTCGGCGGCCTGCTGCACCTGCGGACTGTACCGGCCGCCGTGGGACGAGGACCGCTACCGGTCGTGCGGCGAGCGCTGCGACCCCACCGGCTGCGACGCCTGCGGGCAGTGTTGCAACGGCTGTTCCGGGTGCTGCGACTGCTGTGAGTGCTGCAACTGCGACTGCGGCTGACCGCACCGGCGGGCGGCTCGGCTTCCTCGTCATGGATGAGCAGGTCCTCGGGCGGCGGGCTCGACTCGGGGGACGACTCGGGGAAGAACGCTCCCCGCTCCAGGTGGGCCGTCACGTTGGCCCGGTGGAAACCGGGCCGCAGCGCGCGGAGCCTCTCCAGCGCGGCACGAAGCGAGCGCACCGCGGTGAGCGGGTCGAGTCCGTGACGGCCGATGGGGATACGGGGGAACTCACGGTTCTGGCGCGGAAGTTGAATCTGGTCACGTGGTGGCGCCTCGGCCGTGGACGTCGATGGGGGGCGAAACATCCGTAGCCGCTTGTGGAGATCCCGCACCGCGACGATATCCGTGTCGCCTAACGTGTGTGTCCGCCACCCGCAGCAGGCGCCAGGCGCAGCGACTCTGAGACGACGGGCAGTCCACCGGCCGTGGTCGTCACATCTTCTGGCGCAGGACCGGAGCCCGCCCGGGATGGGCCTCCGATCGCCCATGTCCCTGCTCCCCGTATCCGTACACACATCGTGGTGTAAGCCCTGGACAGGGCACCTGAGGGCTATGTCGGATCTCCCTAGCCTAAGGATTTCATTATCTAGATTTGTAGCCCTTTGGGCTGTTTGGAGCTTATGTCGGGTATATCGGTAAGAGTTCGCTTTCACAGCGGATCGTATTTCGCGTGAAACCGGAAGGGGGCATGGGTCATGACGAGACCCGCAAGCCTGGAACATCACCCCGATCTCATCGAGATGCGGGAGAGGTACGAACGAGCGGGCTCCAGCTCGGTGGCCCAGGCCATCGAAGGACTGGGCCTTCTGGCGGGCCTGTATCTGGCGATCTCACCCTGGGTGGTCGGCTTCAACGGCCTGTCCAGGCTCTCGGTGAGCAACCTCGTCACCGGTATCGCGGTCGCCGCGCTGGCTCTGGCCTTCGCGTCCGCCTACGGCCGGACCTACGGGGTCAGCTGGGTCGCCCCGGTGATCGGAATCTGGACCATCATCGCTCCCTGGATCACCGGCTCGGCGACGAGGGGCAGCATCTGGAACAACGTCGTCACCGGCATCGTCATCCTCCTGCTCGGTCTGGGAGCGGTGGCGATGGGCACCAAGAAGATGGCCGGAATGTCACACAAGGGAAGCATGTCCCACCGAGGAGACAGCTCCCACAGGACGGACATGCCCGGTCGAACGGACATGCCCAATCGGCCGGACTACCCCAACAGGCCCGACTATCCCAACAGGCCATAGACAGATGGATGTGAGATCAGCGCGACGGCTGCTCAACCCGGCCAGGGACCGGGTTGAGAGCGCCGTCCCCCGCTAAGCCCGGCCCCGGCCGGGCTTCCGTCGTCTTCGGGGATCCGTCCTCCGCCACGGACCCCGCCAGGAAGACGGGAGCCCGGCCGGGAAGGCCGGAGGGGACGGTTCATTCGAACAGGGTGTGCCGCTCACCGCGTCGGCGCCTGCGGGCGATCCTGATCCCGACCACCACGATGTCCACCGCCGCGACGGCCGCCAGGACGGCGAGGGCCACGGTGAGCAGGGTGAATCCGCCCTGAGCCGCGAACACCGCCAGAACCGTGCAGACCACCAGGCCGAAGATCGCCAGAACGAGCCGCAGGTTCAGCGCGCTCTTCGGATGGTCGTGCGTACCTGGCTGCTCCTTCATGGGACCACCTCCAGGGCGATGTCGATCCCCCACCTGCTCATATCTATGCGGGGGTATCTTTCAGCCCCTACCCAGGACATCCCTCACCATCCACGACACCGGAGTTCACCGAGAGGGCGCGGGGCCGGCCCGGTAAGCGGTTCCCGGCGATCGCGAAAACCCCCGGTACGCGGAAAGACCTCCGCGGGTGGATTCCACCCGCGGAGGTCTTTCC
>NZ_JBEPDA010000014.1:159507-197936 GCF_040299985.1 Streptosporangium sp. NPDC000563
GTCGTGGGCTTTTAGCTTTCGGGGGCGGCCCGTGTACGCGGTTCCCGCCGACGGCCAAACCCCCGGTTCCGCGTAAAGACCTCCGCGGGTGGATTCCACCCGCGGAGGTCTTTCCGCGTACCCGCCGTCGAGCCGTCCCCGAGGGTCCGGGACCCGAGGGACCGGCTAGTAGATCGGGCGTGAGGAGGAGCGCAGCCGCTCCAGGGCCTCGGCGAGGATCTGCGCGCCATCCTTGTCGCTGCGGCGTTCCTTCACATACGCGAGGTGCGTCTTGTAAGGCTCGTTACGCGGCGGGGCGGGCGGGTTCGCCTCGTCCTGACCGGCGGGGAGACCACACCGGGGGCAGTCCCAGAACTCGGGGACGGCCGCGTCGCTGGCGAAACTGGGGCGCGTCTCGTGCATGTTCGCGCACCAGAAAGGCACCCGCACACGGGGGGCCGCCTCGCCGCGCTCCGCCTCCCCCATCGGGCCGGCACCGACACGGCTGCCACGGATCGCGTTGCCACTACCCACGGATGAACTCCTTGCTCGATGGCCCCGCCGCTTGGGGATGCGGGGACTGAACCACTGTCACGCCTGTCGCGAAGCCAGGTCAGGGCCGCAGGAGCAGGCCCAGCGCGATGATGCAGACGAACCAGACGACACCGGTGATGACGGTGAGCCTGTCGAGGTTGCGCTCCACCACCGAGGAGCCTCCGAACGACGACGAGAAGCCGCCACCGAACAGATCCGAGAGGCCACCGCCCTTGCCCTTGTGGAGCAGGACGAGCAGCATCATCAGCAAGCTCGACAGGATGAGGGCGATGGAGATTCCGATTGTCACCGTTGACCTGTTCCCTATGTGCGCGTGACCCGCGTCCGGGCACGACCCTTGTGTACGCCTAAGGCGTGACGATTCAAACCTGCTCTAAGAGGGTATGACGTGCTGTCAAGTCGCACCCACCGAATGGCTCAGTCAGTTCGACAATTCGCCAAAACGGCAAATTTTGACGAACTCCCCGGGGTCGAGGCTCGCGCCACCGATCAGGGCACCGTCGACATCAGGCTGCGCCATGATGCCCGCGATGTTGTCAGACTTGACCGACCCACCGTAAAGGATACGGACACCGGCGGCCACTTCTGCGTCGTACAGCTCGGCGAGTCGCGCCCGGAGTGCCCCGCAGACCTCCTGCGCGTCGTCCGGGGTGGCCACCTCGCCGGTGCCGATCGCCCACACCGGCTCGTAGGCGAGCACGATGGAGGCGACCTGCTCGGCGCTCACCTTGCGGAGCGCGCCGTCGAGCTGCGCGACGCTGTGGGCCACCTGCTCGCCCGCCCTGCGGACCTCCAGGCCCTCCCCCACGCACAGGATGGGGGTGAGCGAGTGGCGGTAGGCCGCCTGCACCTTGGCGTTGACGACGTCGTCGTCCTCGCGGTGATACTGGCGGCGCTCCGAGTGACCGGCGAGCACGAAGGTGCAGCCGATCTTGGAGAGCATCGCCCCGGAGACCTCGCCGGTGTAGGCGCCGCCGTCGTGCTGTGACAGGTCCTGCGCGCCGTAGACGATCCGCAGCTTGTCGCCGTCCACCAGGGTCTGCACGCTGCGCAGGTCGGTGAACGGCGGCAGCACGGCCACCTCGACCCGGTCGAAGTCCTTGTCGTTCAGCGCGAAGGCGAGCTTCTGGGTGTGCGCGATGGCCTCGAGGTGGTTGAGGTTCATCTTCCAGTTGCCGGCCATGAGCGGCTTACGAGGTGTGCTCATCGTTCGCTCACCACTCCTTGTTCACTGGGCGGGCGGCGTCGGTCGTCGACCGGCCGCTCCGCTCGTCGCGTGGGTTCACTTTCTACCGCTCCAGCGCCACGAGTCCGGGGAGGGTCTTGCCCTCCAGGTATTCGAGGCTGGCACCGCCACCGGTGGAGATGTGGGAGAACCCGTCCTCCGCCAGGCCGAGCCTGCGCACGGCCGCGGCCGAGTCTCCACCGCCGACGACGGTGAAGGCCTCAGAGGCGATCAACGCCTCGGCGACCGCGCGAGTTCCCCCGGAGAAGGCCTCGAACTCGAAGACGCCCATCGGGCCGTTCCAGAACACCGTCCTGGCGTCGGCCAGCTTGCCCGCGAACAGCTCGCGGGTGCGCGGGCCGATGTCGAGCCCCTCGCGGTCGGCCGGGATCGCGGTGGCGTCGACCACCTCGTACTCGGCGTCCTCGGCGAACTCGACGGCCGCGAGCACGTCGACCGGCAGGACGATCTCGACCTCGCGCTTGCGCGCCTCGTCGAGGAAGCCCCGCACCTTGTCGAGCTGGTCCTCCTGGAGCAGCGACCTGCCGACCTCGTAGCCCTGGGCCGCCAGGAAGGTGTAGGCCATGCCGCCGCCGATGAGGAGCCGGTCGACCTTGGTGAGCAGGTTGCCGATCACGCCGAGCTTGTCGGAGACCTTGGCGCCGCCGAGCACCACGGCGTACGGCCGCTCGGTCTCGTCGGTCAGCTTCCTGAGCACCTCGACCTCGGCCAGGACGAGCCGGCCCGCGGCGTGCGGCAGCAGACCGGGCACGTCGTAGACGCTGGCGTGCTTGCGGTGCACCGCGCCGAAGCCGTCGCCCACGTAGACGTCGGCGAAGGCGGCGAGCCTGGCGGCGAAGGCGGCCCGCTCCTCGTCGTCCTTGGACTCCTCGCCCGGCTCGAAGCGCAGATTCTCCAGCAGGGCCACCTGGCCGTCCTGGAGGGCCTCCACGACGGCCTTGGCGGACTCGCCGACCACGTCGGTCGCGAAGGCGACGTCGGCACCCAGGAGCTCACCCAGCCGCTTGGCGACCGGGGCGAGGGAGTATTCCGGGTTCGGCTTGCCCTTGGGGCGTCCCAGGTGCGCGACGACGACCACGCGGGCCCCTCGGCCCGCGAGCTCCTTGATCGTCGGCACCGAGGCGCGGATGCGGCCGTCGTCGGTGATGACGTCCCCCTCCAGGGGGACGTTGAGGTCGGCGCGCACCAGGACGCGCCGACCGTCCACGTCGAACTCGGAGATGTCCTTCATCAGAGGTCGGCGCCGACCAGCTCGATGAGGTCGGCGAGGCGGTTGGAGTAACCCCACTCGTTGTCGTACCAGCCGACGACCTTGACCTGGTTGCCGATCACCTTGGTGAGGGGCGCGTCGAAGATGCAGGACGCCGGGTCGGTCACGATGTCGGCGGAGACGATCGGGTCCTCGTTGTAGCTGAGGTAGCCCTTGAGCTCGCCCTCGGCCGCGGCCTTGATCGCGGCGTTGACCTCCTCGACGGTGGTCTCACGGCCGACCTCGACGGTGAGGTCGGTGGCCGAGCCCGTGGGGATCGGCACGCGCAGCGCGTAGCCGTCGAGCTTGCCCTTGAGGTCGGGCAGCACCAGGCCGATGGCCTTGGCGGCACCGGTCGAGGTCGGCACGATGTTGATCGCGGCGGCGCGGGCGCGGCGCAGGTCGCTGTGCGGGGCGTCCTGCAGGTTCTGGTCCTGCGTGTAGGCGTGGATCGTGGTCATCAGACCCTTCTCGATACCGAAGGTGTCGTTGAGGACCTTGGCCATCGGCGCCAGGCAGTTGGTGGTGCAGGAGGCGTTGGAGATGACCGTGTGGTTCGCCGGGTCGTACTTGTCGTGGTTGACGCCCATCACGACGGTGACGTCCTCGTTCTTGGCCGGAGCCGAGATGATGACCTTCTTGGCGCCGTTCTCGGCGTGCACGCGGGCCTTGTTGGCGTCGGTGAAGAAGCCGGTCGACTCGACGACGACGTCCACGCCCAGGTCGCCCCAGGGCAGCTTGGCCGGGTCGCGCTCGGCGAACGCCTTGATGGTCTTGCCGTCGACGATGATCTCGTCGGCGGTGCTCTTGACCTCGTACGGCAGACGGCCGAGGATGCTGTCGTACTTCAGCAGGTGCGCGAGCGTGGCGTTGTCGGTCAGGTCGTTGACCGCCACGATCTCGATGTCCTTGCCGCTGGCAGCGACCGCGCGCCAGAAGTTGCGGCCGATGCGGCCAAATCCGTTGACGCCTACGCGGATGGTCACGGTGCCGATCTCCTCGTACGTCGATGCGCCGGTCTCTCGGATCCGGCGACTTGATGCGGGCTGAAACCTCAACCACGAACCTTATCGGACCCAAATTGGCCTAGACCACTTGAGGGGGTGCTCCGTTATTCGCTAACCCACGAACAGGTATCGCACCATTCAAGTAAAGTGCCCGACTCGTCACTACAAACACCCCAACCCCCAGGAGAATCTGCTGTGACAGATAACGACCCACACCTGGCGAACGGCCTCCTACCAGGCATTATTACCGGCCTGCTGGGCACCGCCGCCGGCGCCGGGGCCTACGGCGCGCTCATCGCCTTCAGCGGGTACGAGATCGGCTTCGCCGCCATCGGCGTCGGTCTCCTCGTCGGCCTCGCCATGATCGCGGTCAAGCCGACCAGCCCGGTGCTGCCGCCGCTCGCCGCCTTCTTCTCCCTCGCCGGCGCCGCGCTCGGCCAGATCGTCGGATCCACCGTCGCCTGGGCGCAGGTGTCCGGCGAGGACTACGGCCCCGCCCTCGCCCGGGTGCTCGACGCCTTCCCCGAGCTCCTGCGCCAGGACCCCATCTCGCTGCTGTTCTGGGTGGTCGCCGCCTACGCGGGCTTCAGCTTCGTGAACAGGCGCGTCAAGGCCGCCCGAGAGGCCCACGACGCCCTCGCCGCTTCGTCCGTCTCGCAGCCGGACGAGGCCGCCGACCACACGAACTACTTCGAGCCCAGGAAGCAGCCCTGAGCCAGCCCTGAGCCCCGCCGACCAGCCTTTCCGGTGGCGCGATCCCGACGACGGTCTACGGGGCCAGCATGTCGACGGTGAGATTGGCCTCGGTGTTGGGAACGCCGATGTCCTGGGCCCGCTTGTCGGCCATGGCCAGCAGGCGGCGGATGCGACCGGCGATGGCGTCCTTGGTCAGGGGCGGGTCCGCGAGCTGACCCAGCTCCTCCAGGGACGCCTGCTTGTGCTCCACCCTCAGGCGACCGGCGATCACCAGATGCTCGGGGGCCTCCTCCCCGAGGATCTCCAGGGCACGCTGGACCCTCGCCCCCGCCGCGACCGCGGCACGGGCCGAACGGCGCAGGTTGGCGTCGTCGAAGTTGGCGAGCCGGTTCGCCGTCGCACGGACCTCGCGGCGCATCCGCCGCTCCTCCCAGGCGAGCACGCTGTCGTGGGCGCCCAGCCGGGTCAGCAGCGCGCCGATGGCGTCGCCGTCGCGGACCACCACCCGGTCGACGCCGCGCACCTCCCTCGCCTTGGCGTGGATCTTCAACCTCCGCGCGGACCCGACCAGCGCGAGCGCCGCCTCGGGCCCCGGGCAGGTGACCTCGAGCGACATCGAACGCCCCGGCTCGGTCAGCGAGCCGTGCGCCAGGAACGCCCCCCGCCAGGCCGCCTCCGCGTCACAGGTCGCCCCCGCGACGACCTGGCGGGGCAGGCCCCTGACCGGGCGCCCGTGGTTGTCGATCAGACCGGTCTGGCGGGCGAGCGCCTCCCCGTCGCGGTAGACCCGCACGAGGTAGCGCGAGCCCTTGCGCAGCCCGGCCGGGGCCAGGACGAGCACCTCGGCCTTGTGCCCGAAGACCTCGCCGATGTCCTTGATCAGCCGCCGAGCGGTGACGTTGGTGTCAAGCTCGGCCTCGATCACGATCCGGCCGCTCACCAGGTGCAACCCGCTCGCGAAACGCAACAGCGTCGACACCTCGGCCTTACGGCAGCAAGGCTTCAGGATCGGCAGCCTGCTCAGCTCGTCCTTGACCACACCTGTCATCGCCATGCGTGTTCGTCCTCCCCCATACAGACCCCTTGCGACCCGAGATAAATCGGGCTCACAGAAGTTTCTCGCACTCCTGAGCACCGCTGACCAGGATCAACGCTTCTCACGGAAAATCTCGTCCAGGACGGAGGCAAGACGTTGTGCATCGTGTCGCGGGGAGCCGTCCTCGTCCGCCACGGAGGCGAGGACCAGCCTCCCCCCGAGGTCGGCCGCGGCCTTGTCCAGCTCATCACGGTCGTCGATCACCCCGGTGTCGGCGACGACGACGTCGATCTCCAGGGAGGGCGCGTGCTGGCGCAGCACCTCCAGGTGCTTCTGGGGGGAGAATCCGTCGGTCTCCCCCGCCTGCGGGGCGAGGTTCAGCGCGACCAGGCGACGGGCGCGGGTGGCGTGCAGCGCCTCGGCCAGCTCGGGCACCTTCAGGTGGGGCAGCACGCTGGTGAACCAGGAACCGGGACCGAACACCACCCAGTCGGCGTCCAGGACCGCGCGGACGGCCTCGGGGCACGCCGGCGGGTCCTCCGGGAGCAGCGAGATGGCCCGGACCCTGCCGGGCGTGAGCGCGCAGGCCACCTGACCGCGCACCGTGCTCACCTCGCCGTCCAGCTCGACCTCGGCGGCGATGTCGAGCGGCACCGAGGCCATCGGCAGCACCCGCCCGTGCGCGCCGAGCAGCCGCCCGAGCCAGTCGAGGCCCGACACCGTGTCGCCGAGCCGCTCCCACAGCGCCACGATCAGCAGGTTGCCGATCGCGTGGCCGTGCAGGTCGCCCTCGCTGCGAAAGCGGTGCTGGACGACCTCGCTCCAGGTGCGCCCCCACTCGTCGTCACCGCACAGGGCCGCCAGGGCCATCCTCAAATCCCCCGGGGGGAGCACACCGAGCTCGCGGCGAAGACGGCCGCTGGAGCCCCCGTCGTCGGCGACGGTCACCACCGCCGTCAGCCGGGAGGTGACCCTCCGCAGCGCCGACAACGAGGCGTACAGCCCGTGTCCCCCACCCAGCGCGACGACCTTGAGACCTTCATTCACTCCCGGCCCACATCCCGATGGCTCACCTGCACCTCCATGCCACCCCTGTCGCGCAGCCGCCCGCCGATCTGCTCGGCCATGGCGACGCTGCGGTGCTTGCCGCCGGTGCAGCCAACGGCGAGCGTGGCGTAGCTCTTGCCCTCGCGGGTGTAGCCGGAGGCGATGATGGTGAACACCTCCTCGTAGGCGTCGAGGAGCTCCTTCGCACCCGCTTGGTTGAGAACGTACTCCCGTACGGGGGCGTCCAGTCCGTTCATCGGGCGGAGTTCGGGGACCCAGTGGGGATTGGGCAGGAACCGGCAGTCGACGACCAGGTCGGCGTCGACGGGCAGGCCGTACTTGTAGCCGAAGGAGACGACGTTGACCCGCAGCCCTGGGCGGTCCTCGCCGCCGAAGAAGGCGACGATCTTCCCGCGGAGCTCGTGGACGTTGAGGTTGGAGGTGTCGATCACCAGGTCGGCGTTCGCCCGCACCTCGCGCAGTATGCCGCGTTCGCGGGCGATCCCGTCGACCAGGCGGCCGTCCCCCTGCAGCGGGTGCGGGCGGCGGACGTTCTCGAACCTGCGGACCAGCTCCTCGTCACTCGCCTCCAGGAACACCACGCGCACGGCGACGCCGCGCCCCTCCAGCTCCTCGATCGCGCTGTTGAGGTCGCTGGTGAAGGCGAGGCTGCGCACGTCGACCACCGCGGCCACCTTGTCGGCGGCCAGCTTGACCCGCCCCGCCTCCTCGGCCATGGCGAACAGCAACCCGGGCGGCAGGTTGTCGATGACAAACCACCCCAGGTCCTCCAGGGCCTTGGCGGCGGTGCTCCGCCCCGCCCCCGACATTCCGGTGACGAGGACGAACGCGGACTCTCTTTCGCTCATGGGTTCTGCCCCTTCAAGGCCGACACG
This sequence comes from Streptosporangium sp. NPDC000563, assembly GCF_040299985.1. Classification (NCBI taxonomy): domain Bacteria; kingdom Bacillati; phylum Actinomycetota; class Actinomycetes; order Streptosporangiales; family Streptosporangiaceae; genus Streptosporangium; species Streptosporangium sp. NPDC000563. The sequence goes on from NZ_JBEPDA010000014.1 coordinate 167,219, forward strand.
ATCGTCTCGGCCGTCGAGGGGCCGATCCCGGGAACCTCGCAGATCTGTGCCGCGGTCGCCTCCCGCAGCCGCTTCACCGATCCGAAATGCTTGATCAGCGCCTGCCTGCGGGCCGGGCCGAGACCGGGAACCTCGTCCAGAGCGCTTTCCTTGACACTCTTCGACCGTTTGGATCGATGGTAGGTGATGGCGAAGCGGTGGGCCTCGTCGCGTACTCGCTGGAGCAGGTAAAGGGCCTCGCTGGAGCGGGCGAGGATCACCGGCAGGTCCTCGCCGGGCAGCCAGACCTCCTCCAGCCGCTTGGCCAGCCCGCACACCGCCACGTCGTCCACGCCCAGCTCGTCGAGCGCCCTGCGGGCCGCCGCGGCCTGGGCGGGACCTCCGTCGACGACGACGAGGTTGGGCGGGTAGGCGAACTTGCGCGGCTTGCCGGTCTCGGGGTCGATGCCCGGTGTCCGCGGCCCCTCGCCCGGCCCCCCGTCCGCGCCTTCGGACGCCTCCTCGGCGGGGCCAGCGACCGGCCCGCCGGCGGGCTCCGCCCCGGTGTCCGCGTCGAGCTCCCCGGTGGCCGAGCGCTCCTCCAGGTAGCGCTTGAACCGGCGGGAGATCACCTCGTGGATGGAGGCGACATCGCCCTCGGTGGAGCGTACGGAGAACCTGCGGTATTCGCTCTTGCGTGCCAGGCCGTCCTCGAAGACCACCATGGAGGCCACCACGTCGGTGCCCTGAATGTGGGAGACGTCGTAGCACTCGATGCGGAGCGGCACCTGGTCCAGGTCGAGGGCGTCGGCGACCTCCTGCAGCGCCCTGCTGCGCGCGGTCAGATCGCTGGCCCGCCTCAGCTTGTGCTGCTTCAGGGACTCGACGGCGTTGCGCTCGACGGTCTCCATCAGCGATCTCTTGTCGCCGCGCTGGGGGACCCTGATCTCCACCCGCGCCCCGCGGTGCTCGCCGAGCAGCTCGGTGACCGCTGCGGCGTCGGGGGGCAGGACCGGGACCAGCACCTCCCTGGGCAACGCCTCGGCGGCCGCCTCGCCGTACATCTGCAGCAGGAACTGCTCGACCAGCTCGCCCGGCGCGGCCTCCTCGACCTTGTCGACCACCCAGCCGCGCTGACCCCTGATCCGCCCGCCGCGGACGTAGAACACCTGGACGGCGGCCTCCAGCGGATCCTCCGCGAGGGCGACCACGTCGCAGTCGGTGTTGTCTCCGAGGACCACGGCCTGCTTCTCCATCGCCTGCCGCAGCGCCTGGATGTCGTCGCGCAGCCTGGCGGCCCGCTCGTACTCCTGCTCGACGGCGGCCTCGCGCATCTCGCGCTCCAGCCGCTTGATGAACCGGCCGGTGTTGCCCGCCATGAACTCGCAGAAGTCGTCGGCCAGCGCCCTGTGCTCCTCGGCCGTGACCCGGCTCACGCAGGGGGCCGAGCACTTGTCGATGTATCCGAGCAGGCAGGGGCGGCCGATCTGCGCCGCCCGTTTGAAGACCCCGCCCGAGCAGCTCCTGATCGGGAAGACCCGCAGCAGCAGGTCGACGGTCTCCCTGATCGCCCAGGCGTGGGAGTAGGGGCCGAAGTAGCGGGTGCCCTTGCGCTTGGCACCGCGCAGCACCTGGACCCGGGGGAACTCCTCCCCCATGGTGACCGCGAGGTAGGGGTAGGACTTGTCGTCGCGGTATTTGACGTTGAACCGCGGGTCGTACTCCTTGATCCAGGAGTATTCGAGCTGGAGCGCCTCGACCTCGGTGCCGACGACCGTCCAGTCGACGTCCACGGCGGTGGTGAGCATGGTCTGGGTGCGCGGATGCAGGCCCGCGAAGTCGGCGAAGTAGGAGTTGAGCCGCTGGCGCAGGCTTTTGGCCTTGCCGACATAGATGACCCGGCCTTCCGCGTCCTTGAACCGGTAGACGCCGGGGGACTCGGGGATGGACCCCGGCTTCGGCCGGAAACTCACCTGACCACCCACAGATCTCGCCACACGGAAAGCCTATCGGCCCGGACCGACAGGTTTCCTTAGAGCTTTCCGCGCGACCCCGCTGCCCGAACTCCCTCGCGCCTCCGCCGAACCTCCCGCACAGTCCCTGCCCGAACTCCCGTACGCCTCCGCCCCCGCGGAGTCCCTGCCCGGGCCTCCTCTCGACCGGCGCCTTCCGCCCGCGGCCGGTTCACCGCCCGCGTCGCCGCCTCGGGGTCGACCGCCTCACAACCTCCCACCGAGCGGATCGACGGAACGGGCCGTGGCCAGGTCCCCGCCCGGGACCGGGCCACGGCCTCATGCGACGCCCGTCGCCTCCTGCAGGTGCTTCTGGCCGTACGAGAACCGCCGTGCGAGACGCCCGCCACCACCGGGACGTTCCCCGGTGGTGGGCTCGCGGCGGTCAGGAATCAGGCGAGGACGATGGAGTCGCCGTCCACCTTGATCGCCTTCTCCTCCAGCGGGTCGGTGGCCGGGCCGTTCGCCACGGAACCATCGGTGATCTTGAACTTGCTGCCGTGGCAGGGGCAGTCGATGGTGTCGCCCTCGATCTTGTCGACGTCGCACCCCTGGTGGGTGCAGACGGAGCTGAACGCCTTGAACTCGCCCGCGGCCGGCTGGGTGATCACGATCTTCTGGTCCTTGAAGATCTTGCCGCCTCCCTCGGGGATGTCCGCGGTCTTGGCCAGGGCGTTCGCGGAGCCGCCCGGGTCGGCGCCCGCGCTCGTCTCGGCCGCCTCCGGCGCCTGCGACGCGGAGGTCGCGGAGGTGTCCCCGCCGCTCTCCGCCGGCTCCCCGTAGCCTCCGCACGCGGTCAGCACCGCGGCCATCCCGGCCCCGCCGGCGCTGAATATCACCGTACGACGTGTCGTCTCAGTCATCTATATCCTCCAGAATCATCATCTTCAGGTACGGCTCGCACCCCGATGACGGTTCAGCTTGCCGCACATCGTGTCAGGGGACTGTGAAGAATTACTCCCTCGGCCCTCTTCACGGACTAACCGGAGAACCCTCGCCAAACCCTCATCACGGGCCTCGGCCCCGGCGAACCAGGCCCGGCCCGGCGGATCCGCGCCTCCCCGGAGGAGAGGTCGGCGCGAACCGTCAGAGCACGATGATCCCGTCGCCCTCGACCTTCAGCGCGTACTGGACCAGCGGCGCCTCCGCCGGGCCCTTGAGACATTCTCCGGAGTCGACCGCGAACTCGCTGCCGTGACAGGGGCAGCGAATGACGCCGTCCCCGATCCTGCCGACCGCGCACCCCCGGTGCGGGCAGCTCGCCGTGAACGCCCTGAACACCCCCGAGGCCGGCTGGGTGATGACGATCTTCCACTTGGTGATCACCTTGCCGCCGCCCACCGGGATGTCGGCGGTCCGTGCGATGACCTTCCCCTTGATCCCCGGCGGCACGATGGCGGCGGCGGACTCCCCGCTCGCGCACCCCGCCAGCGCCGCACCGCACGCCACGGCCCCCGCGGCGGCGATCACCTGCCTGCGCGCGGGCATGGCGGAGGTTTCCTGCATGCTCATCGCGGCCCTTCTCGCAATGTCATCCCCGATCGGAACCGGGCTCCCTCGTCCAGGGTATTGACGGGGGAGCCCGGTCCCGAATCCGGCCCTCAGCTGCCGAGGATCTTGCGCAGGAAGCGTCCGGTGTGGCTCTCGTCGACGAGGGCGACCTCCTCGGGCGTCCCGGTGGCGAGCACGCTGCCGCCCCGCGAGCCGCCTTCGGGTCCCATGTCGATCAGCCAGTCGGCGGTCTTGATCACGTCGAGGTTGTGCTCGATGACGATGACCGTGTTGCCCCCGTCGACGAGCTTGCCCAGGACGCCCAGCAGCCTGCGGATGTCCTCGAAGTGCAGGCCGGTGGTGGGCTCGTCGAGCACGTAGATCGTGCGGCCGGTGGAGCGGCGCTGCAGCTCCGAGGCGAGCTTGACGCGCTGGGCCTCGCCGCCGGACAGGGTCGTGGCGGGCTGGCCGAGCCTGACGTATCCCAGGCCGACGTCGTTGAGTGTCTTCAGGTAGCGCTTGATCGCCGGAATGGAGTCGAAGAAGTCCAGGGCCTCCTCGATCGGCATGTCGAGCACCTCGGAGATCGTCTTGCCCTTGTAGTGGACCTCCAGGGTCTCCCGGTTGTAGCGCGCCCCGTGGCAGACCTCGCAGGGCACGTAGACGTCCGGCAGGAAGTTCATCTCGATCTTGAGGGTGCCGTCTCCCGAGCAGGCCTCGCACCGGCCGCCCTTGACGTTGAAGCTGAAGCGGCCCTTCTGGTAGCCGCGGACCTTGGCCTCGGTGGTCTGCGCGAACAGGTCGCGGACCTTGTCGAAGACGCCGGTGTAGGTCGCCGGGTTGGACCGGGGCGTGCGGCCGATCGCCGACTGGTCGACGTGCACGACCTTGTCGACCAGATCCATCCCGTTGACCCGCGCGTGGCGGCCGGGGACGGTGCGCGCGCCGTTCAGCTCCTTGGCGAGCGCGTTGTAGAGGATGTCGTTGACCAGGGTGGACTTGCCGGACCCCGAGACCCCGGTGACCGCGGTCAACAACCCGAGCGGGAACTCCACGTCGACGCCCTTGAGGTTGTGCTCACGGGCGCCCTTCACGGTGATCTGCCGCTTCCTGTCGCGCTTGCGGCGGGTGGCGGGGATCGCGATCGTCCTGCGCCCCGACAGGTAGGCGCCGGTCATCGAGTCTTCCGAGGCGAGCAGGTCGGCCACGGTGCCGGAGACGACGACCTGGCCGCCGTGCTCCCCCGCCCCGGGGCCGATGTCGACCACCCAGTCGGCGGCGGCGATGGTGTCCTCGTCGTGCTCGACCACGATGAGCGTGTTGCCCATGTCACGCAGCCTGATCAGGGTCTCCAGCAGCCGCTGGTTGTCACGCTGGTGCAGTCCGATGGAGGGCTCGTCCAGCACGTACAGCACCCCGACCAGTCCCGAGCCGATCTGGGTGGCGAGCCGGATGCGCTGTGCCTCGCCACCGGCGAGAGTGCCGGAGGCCCGGTCCATGGTGAGGTAGTCGAGGCCCACGTCGAGCAGGAAGCCCATCCGGGCGTTGATCTCCTTGACCACCCGCTCGGCGATGTGCATGTCGCGCTCCGAGAGCTTCAGCCCCGCCAGGAACGTCGCGCAGTCGCCGATCGACATCGACGAGACGTCGGCGATCGAGCGGCCGTCGACCGTGACGGCCAGCGAGACCGGCTTGAGCCTCGCCCCCTTGCAGGCCGGGCACGGGATCTCCCGCATGTAGCCTTCGTACTTCTCGCGCATGCCGTCGCTGTCGGACTCGCCGTGGCGGCGCTGCACCCAGGGGATGACCCCCTCGAAGGTGGTGTAGTAGGAGCGCTGGCGGCCGTAGCGGTTGCTGTAGCGGACGTGGACCTGCTCGTCGTGGCCGTACAGCAGCGCCTTCTGCGCCTTCTTGGGGAGCCGCTCCCACGGGGTGTCGAGGCCGAACCCCATGGTCAGGCCGAGCGCCTCGACGAGGCGCTCGAAGTAGTCGCTGGTGTGGCCCCCGGCCCACGGCGAGAGCGCGCCCTCGCCCAGCGGCCTCTCCGGGTCGGGCACGATCAGGTCGGGGTCGACCTCCATCCGGACGCCCAGGCCCGTGCACTCGGGACAGGCGCCGAAGGGTGAGTTGAACGAGAACGAGCGGGGCTCCAGCTCCTCGAACGACAGGTCGTCGTAGGGGCAGTAGAGGTGCTCGGAGTAGAAACGCTCGCGGTTGGGGTCGTCCTCGGGCAGGTCGACGAACTCCAGGGTGATCGTCCCGCCCGACAGGCCCAGGGCGGTCTCCACCGAGCCGGTCAGCCGGCTGGCCGCGCCCTCCTTCACCGCCAGACGGTCGACGATCACCTCGATGTCGTGCTTTTCCTGCTTCTTCAGCGTCGGCGGCTCGTCCAGGCGGACCACGGTGCCGTCGACGCGGGCGCGGGCGAACCCCTTGGCCTGGAGCTGGCTGAACAGCTCGGCGTACTCGCCCTTGCGGCCGCGGACCACCGGGGCGAGCACCTGGAAGCGGGTGCCCTCCTCCAGCTCCATCACCCGGTCGACGATCTGCTCGGGGCTCTGCCTCGCGATCGCCCGCCCGCACTGCGGGCAGTGCGGCTTGCCGATGCGCGCCCACAGCAGGCGCAGGTAGTCGTACACCTCGGTGATCGTGCCGACGGTGGAACGGGGGTTGCGGCTCGTCGACTTCTGGTCGATCGAGACCGCGGGTGAGAGTCCTTCGATGAAGTCGACGTCGGGCTTGTCCATCTGCCCGAGGAACTGCCGCGCGTACGCCGACAGCGACTCGACGTAGCGGCGCTGACCTTCGGCGAAGATCGTGTCGAAGGCCAGGCTCGACTTGCCCGAGCCGGACAGCCCGGTGAAGACGATCAGAGCGTCTCGCGGAAGGTCCAGCGAGACGTCCTTGAGGTTGTGTTCACGTGCACCACGCACGATGAGGCGGTCAGCCACAGCAGTCCCGACGTCGTTGGTAGAGGGTTGGAAGTAGTCGCGGGAAGACTAGCGAGAGGGGCCGACAATTTTCCGGACCGGCGTTCTGAGTCTTTCCGGACCGGCGTCCGGGGTCGTTTTCCCGCCCCCTCCAGAGTACGGTCTCCCCCCGGATATGGCAGGTGGCCCACGATTTCAACGACGTGAACACCCCCCTTATGCCCCGTACGGCCCGGCGGGCGCGATGATGATGGTGACGAGGGCGGAGCGCGTGCCGCCCCGCATTCCCGCGACCCCGTCCGAGGAGAATCCGTGACGTACACCGGTGACGTGCAGGTCGGCGGCCCCGCCGACCTGCGCGAACTGCCCGCCCTGACGATCGCCAAACTGGCCGTCGGCCCGTTCGACAACAACGCCTACCTGATCCGGTGCACCCAGACCGGCGACGGCGCCCTCATCGACGCCGCCGCCGAACCCGACCGCCTGCTCGAACTCATCGGCGACCAGCCGATCAGCAAGATCGTCACCACCCACCAGCACGGCGACCACTGGCAGGCCCTGGAGGAGGTCGCCAGGGCGACCGGCGCCTCGGTGATCGCCCACCCGCTCGACGCGGGGGCACTGCCGGTGCCGGTGGATCTGGAGGTGGAGAACGGCGACGGGGTCACCGTCGGCGTGGTCAGCCTGGAGGTGATCCACCTGCGCGGGCACACCCCCGGTTCGATCGCCCTGTACTACCCCGGCCACCTGTTCACCGGCGACTCGCTCTTCCCCGGCGGCGTCGGCAACACCAACAAGGATCCCGAGCGGTTCGCCCAGCTCTTCGCCGACGTGTCGGAGCGGATCTTCGACAGGCTGCCGGACGACACCTGGGTCTACCCGGGCCACGGCAAGGACACCACGCTCGGCGCCGAGCGCCCCTCCCTGCCCGAGTGGCGCGAACGCGGCTGGTGACCTCCCGCCTCACTCCCTCCCCCTGCGTCGACTGACGCGGGCATGGCAGGCCGGGGCAACCCCTCGGCGTCGCCCGGACCCGGTCGGTGACCGCTCCCGGACGCCAGGACCGACACCCGCCCGCCCGGGGGAAGGCCGTAGCCGTTCCCGCTCCCCCGCGCCCGTCATCGAGGCGGTCCGGTTCGCGGAAGCACGGTGGGACGGTGGTAGCCGTTCCCACCGGGCTCGCGGACATCAGCCGCCGAAGACCCGGAGGATCCGATCCGCGGCCTTGGAAGGATCCTCCACCCGCTCGACCAGATCGCCCCATGACCAGCGGTAGAACCAGCCCTCGGCGAGCGGTACGCAGTCGAGGGTCTCGTTGAACATCGCCGCCTCGGGATCGGTGACCCGCAACGACGGCGGGCTCCGCCTGAGCGTCACGTTCATGCCTCTCAGCTCCAGCTCGCGAGCGAGCATGCCGAGGAAATAGGTGCGTGTGTGCTCGTGCGGCTCGGTTGCCATGAGGCAATTGAACGCACCCGCGCCGGGCGGGGAAAGCGGATCGGGACATTCCAGGGCGAGAACGGGTCGCGGCATGGGATGTCCGCGACCATCGCCCCTCAGCCCGGGTGACCACACTCCGGGCGGCCTCAGGCCAGGCCTCAGCCGACCCCGGCGGACGCCTTGCGCTGCTCCTTGCGCTTCTCCCGCTTGAACATCAGAACCCGCAGCGGGATCGCCGCCACGATCGTCATCTGCATGACGGCACCGACCTTGATCAGCGTGTCGCCGCCCGCCAGGCCCGCGACCCAGATGGTGAGGCAGGCGACATTGATCATCATCCAGGCGAGCACGGCGGCGGCGAGGTTGCCCTTGGGCTTGGGGTATTCGATCCGGCTCACCATGAGGTACGCCACACCGAAGACCGGCAGGATCGTCCAGACCGACGGGGGGAAGAGCAGCACGACCGAGACCACGGTCATCGCCCCCATCGGGATGGGCAACCCCATGAAGTCACCGCTCTTGGTCTTCACCGAGGCGAAGCGCGCGAGCCGGATGACGCCGGCCAGCAGCACCGACGACGCCGCGGCCATCACCAGCAGAAAGGGGATCTGCTGGTTGAACCCCGCCCAGATGACCACCATGAAGGCCGGCGCGAAGCCGAAACTGATCACATCGGCGAGGTTGTCCAGCTCGGCGCCCATCGCCGAGGCGCGGAACTTCCTCGCCACCAGGCCGTCGAACAGGTCGCAGGTGGCGCCGATCAGCAGGAGCACCACGGCGGTGCCGAAGAACCGGGGGTCCGCCGCGAAGGGCTTGGCCTCCTGCAGCGAGCTGATGGCCGACCAGGCGAGCACGCAGACCGCGAGGAAGCCGCAGAGGGCGTTGCCCAGGGAGAGGGAGTCCGCGGCCGACAGGCGAAACGCCTTACCCACCGGTCCTCGCGGCTCGTCGTCCGTCTCGTCCATCGGCCAGCTCGCGTCAGCCGTGGTCAAGGCTCGTCACCCCCGCGACCGTCTTCTCGCCCACGGAGACGGCGGGCGCGACTCCCTCGGGAAGGTAGACGTCGACCCGGGAGCCGAGCCTGATCAGGCCGATCCGCTCGGCCTTGGCCACCTTCGCCCCCTCGGCCACGTAGGGCACGATGCGACGTGCGACCGCGCCGGCGATCTGGACCATCTCGATGTCGCCGAGAGCGGTGTCCAGGTGCCAGACGACCCGCTCGTTGGTGTCGCTGTCCTTGTTGAACGCGGGCAGGTATCCCCCGGACACGTGCTCCACCGAGGTGACCGTGCCGGCGAGCGGCGCCCGGTTGACGTGCACGTCGAGCGGGCTCATGAAGATCGCTACCCGGGTGCGGCCGTCCGGCCACGGGTCGATGCTCTGCACCACGCCGTCCGCGGGCGACAGGATCCGCCCGGTGCCCGGAGTGCGATCCGGGTCGCGGAAGAACCAGAGCATCCCACCGCTGAGCGCGGTCAGCGGGACCGCCGCCAGCGCCCAGCGCCGGTCACGGCGGCTGAGCAGTGAGGTCACGGCGGCGGCGGCGACGGTCGGGAGCAACCACGGGGAGACGCCACGTGCCAGGCCCAACGGACCTGGTATGTGGCTTGCTGAATCGTGGGACACAGGGAACCTTTGTGATGTCTTGCGGCATTAGACCGGTATGTCTACCCGCTCTGGGGCAGGATGTTACCCATCTCTTAGCCTTTATAAGGCGCAATGAGACAAGCAAAGCGCCTCACACGCCGATTCGCTAGCCTTGCTCGACACTCGCCGGGGTGGTGTTTTCCTTGCCCGCGCGGACGTCACGCCGGACCTTGATCAAGCTGATCACCGTGGTGACGGCCATCGTGACGACGATCACCGACAGCGACACCCAGATCGGCACCTCGGGGGCCCAGGAGACGCCACTGGAGTGCAGCGCCTCGAGGATCAGCTTAACCCCGATGAAACCGAGGATGAACGCAAGACCGAAGCTGAGGTAGACCAGCTTCTGAAGCAGTCCGCCCAGCAGGAAGTAAAGCTGGCGCAATCCCATGAGGGCGAACGCGTTCGCGGTGAAGACGATGAAGGCGTCCGTGGTGAGGCCGAAGATCGCCGGAATCGAGTCGAGCGCGAACAGCAGGTCGGTGGTGCCGATCGCGATCATGACGATCAGCAGCGGGGTGACCAGGCGCTTGCCGTCGACCTTGACGGTGATCCTGGCACCCACGTAGTCGTCGGTGTGCGGGAGCACCCGCCGTGCCCAGCGCAGCACCGCGTTCTCCTCGAGGTGCTCCTCCTCGCCGAACTGACGGACGAGCTGGACGGCGGTGTAGATCAGGAACGCGCCGAAGACGTAGAAGAGCCAGCCGAAGTTGGCCAGCGCCGCGGCGCCGATCGCGATGAAGATGCCGCGCATGACCAGCGCCATCACGATGCCGATCAGCAGCACCTTGTGCTGGTATACCTTCGGCACCGCGAAGCGGGTCATGATGATGTAGAAGACGAAGAGGTTGTCGACGCTCAGGCTGTACTCGGTGAGATATCCGGCGATGAACTGGCCCGCGGGGGTGGGACCGGCGATCACCCACAGCCCGATGCCGAAGAGCACCGCGAGTGTGACGTAGAAACCGACCCAGAACCCGGCCTGCCTGAGGGAGAACTCCCGGGGCTCGCCTCGGTCGACGATCCACAGGTCGAAGGCGAGGACGACCAGGAGGCCGCCGATCACGGCGAGCCAGACCCAGACAGGAACATTCACGGTTGATAAACCTCCGGCGGCGCGCATGACAGACTGCCGGAGGTCTCTCCCGCCCGCGGGAAACCAGGTCGATGTGAAGCGGATCGACGATGCGGACCGACAGCCCCGGGGGCCTCGTGGAGCGAGACAACACCGTGATGACGAGACTGCCGCGAAGGGATACTCCCCCCCTAACCACGCCAGTATAGGCGTCTGGCATGGCGTCGCCTAATCCAACCTCGCGGCTCCTCCGCTTGTTCCATCGACCCCGAAATCGCCTGCCGACGGCCCCTTCCGACCCTTCCGACTCCCTTCCGGGACCGGGCGCGTGCCTTCCTCCCCCCCGCGGGACCGAGCGCCCTCCCGCGGTTCTCTGATCGAAGAACCCCGCGCGCTCTCAGCCGGAGAGCCCCGCGTAGACCGCGAGCACCGCCCCGAGCGCCTCTGCCTCGCCCGGCAGTTCGCGGCCCCGCAGGGCGGCGGCCCCGGCCAGCGCCGCGGCGAGCTCGTCGTCGGCGAGCACCCTCGCGACCGCGTCGCGCATCGCGGCGACATCCCCGTACGGCACCAGCAGCCCGGCCTCTCCCACCATCGCGGGGATGCCCCCCACGGCGGTGGCGACGACCGCCGTTCCCGCCCGCAGGGCCTCCTGCACGGTGAGGGGTTGCCCCTCCCAGCGGCTCGGCACCACCAGCGCCCTCGCCACCCCGAGCAGATCTCCCACGTCGGCGCGATCGCCGAGCAACCGCACCGGCAGGCTCTCCCGGTCGATCCGCCCCTGCAGCTCCCCCCTCAGCGGCCCCTCCCCCGCCACCAGGAACACGACTTCGGGCGCACGCTCCCGCGCGATCCGGCCGTGCCCGGGCTCGGTGGGGCTCGCTTCCCGCGCGGGTTCCGCCTCCTGAGCCCCGCGCAGGGTCTTCGCGACGTCGAGCAGGGTCTCCAGGCCCTTCTGCTGGGCGAGCCTCGCGACCGTGAGAAAGATCACCCGGTCTCCCACCCCGAGCTCTCGCCGCATGTCGCCGGGCTCGCGTCCCGAAGAGGGCAACGGGGGCGCGGGTACGACCGCGGCCTCGACACACGTGGCACCCAGGCGGCTCATCCGCTCCCCCAGGTCGGGGGAGACGACCAGGATCCGGTCGGCGCGACAGGCCACGATCCGTTCCAGGAGGCCGTGGACCGCGCCGACGGCGCCGCCCGCGGTGGCGGCGTTGTGCAGGGTCACCACCAGCCCTGTCCCGGTCCCCGCCAGCGCGATCGACGCCAGGGCCCCGGCCCGCAACCCGTGGGCGTGCACGACGTGCGCCCCCCGCAACGCGCGAAGCGCCAGGACCGCCCGCAGGTCGCCGGCCGGGCGGGGCCGGTCGGAGATCGGCACGGGCACGAAGCGCGCACCGAGCGCGGCGAAGCCGAAGGCCCGCTCCGTGCTCGGCGGGCCCGCCACGACCACCCGGTGGCCGTCACGCACCAGCCCTCCGGCCAGCATCGCCACGTGCCGGCCGACCCCTCCCGCGCTCGTTCCCAGTACGAGTGCCACCCGCCTGCCCTCATCAGCCATCGGAAAGGCCACCCTCCTTCGCGGCCCCTCGGCGGAGCCTCACCGCCAGCGCCTGGACGTCCTGCCTGTCGATCATCACGGCCACGGCCGCGAAAGCGACCACACCGGCCACACCGGCGGCCAGGCCCGCCGCCACGAACTCCCAGGTGGACACCGCACCCAAGGCGTTGACCAGGGCGAGCCCCGCTCCCCAGGCGGCACCGCCACCGGCCACGGTCGCGAGGAGGGTGCGTGGCGTCCCCGCCAGCGCGGCCGCTCCCCTGGTGCGAAGCACCGCGACGGCCAGGAGCAGCCCGCCGACGGTCATACCGACCGTGCTGCCCAGACCGAGCAGCCCGACCACGTCGGCCGGATTCCCCGCGGTGCGGGCGAGCACGATCTGGGCCACCAGCGCGACGGCCCACCCGGTCACCGAGGCCGCGGCCGCCGACCGGCCCCGCCCGCAGGCGTACAGGACGCGGGCGAGGTGCAACATGAGCGCGTACCCGGCCAGGCCGGGCGCGAACAACGCGACACCCCTCGCCATCTCGGCGGGGTCGCCGCCAGGGGTCCCATCGAGGAACACCCTCGACACCGGTACCGCGACCGCCGCCATCACCCCGGCCGCGAGCCCCGTGACCAGGAGCACGGCCCGGGTCGTGGAGGCGGTCAGGGCGTCGAAACCCGGCGTGTCCCCCTCGGCCGCGCGGGTGGACAGCACGGGGAACGAGCTGGTGGCGATCGGCATCACGAGCACCGCGTACGGCAGCTGGTACAGCGCCCAGGCGTAGGTGTAGGCGGCGATCGCGCCCTCGCCGCCCAGTTCGTTGGCGAGGCGGATCACGACGATCAGCGCGATCTGCTGCGCGATCAGCACGGCGAGACCCGCGGTGGCGAGACTCCGCGCCCTGGCCGCGACGCCCGGCGGGAACGACAGCGAGGGCCGCAGCCTCAGCCGCAGCCGGGCCACCGGACCGATCACGGTGAGCACCATCGCGGCGGCGGCGACGGTCGCGCCGAGGGAGAGCGACAGCTGCCCGGCACCGCTGAGCCGCGACAGGTCCCTCGCGGCCTCCTCGTTGACCGCCTCGAACAACAGGTTGGAGGCGACGATGAGCAGGCTGGAGACCAGCGGCGCCAGGGCCGGGCCCATGAACCGCTGGTGGGCCTGGAGCACCCCGTACAGCACCACGGCCAGGCCGAAGAAGATCATCCGGGGGGCGAAGACGACGAGCAGGCCGGTGCCGGCCTCGACGACGTCCGCCAGGTCGCACGGGGCCGGATTCGCCACGAGCAGCGCGACGATCGGCCCGGCGAACGCGACGATGAGCAGCGTGAGCGGCACCAGGACGAGCATCGACCAGGTGAGCAGCGCCGAGGTGGTCCTGCTCACCTCCGCCCTGGCCTCGGGGTCGTCATCGGACCTGGAGGCCGCCGAGGCCAGCACCGGCACCACCATCCCGGCCAGTACGCCGCCCGCGACCAGCTCGAAGACGATGTTGGGCACGTAGTTGGCGGTGTTGTAGGCGGTGCCCAGGCAGCTGTTGCCGACGCTCTGCGACTGGACGAGATAGCGGCCGAAACCGACGAGCCTGGCCAGGACGGTCACGACTCCGATGAGGAGCGCCGCTCCCGCGACCCCTCGTGCGATCCTCGTGCTCATCGGGTGGCGGGTGCCTGCTCCACAGGGCGACGGCCGAGCATGTCGAGGCGGTGCAGGACGGGGTTGCCCGCGATCACCTTGGTGAAGCTGATCTTCTCGGAGGCCGCGGTCAGCGCGACCACGGTGCCGAGCACGGCCAGGCGCCCCGGACGTCCCAGGGTGATGGTCGCGGCCAAGCCGAGCAGTGCGCCCAGCGCGTTGGCCCCCGCGTCACCGAGCATCGCCCGCTCGCCGAGGTCCTCGGGCAGCAGCGCGGCGGCGGCCCCCATGGGGAGCGCGACCACGGTGGCCGAAGCCGGGTCGTCTCCGAGCAGCCCCGCGGCGAGCAGGGGCGCTCCGGCGAGGAGGCCCACCTTGACGGCGCGACCCGGCCGCAGGTCGAAGAGGTTGGCCAGGTTCGCGCTCCCCGCGATCAGCACACCGTTGACGGCGACGTCGAGGGGGTGACGGGAGGTGAGGGCGGCCGCGGCCAGGCCGGTCGCGCCGATACCGAGGAGCTTCACGGCCCCGCTGGTGACCTCGCCCTTGGCCAGGGCGCTCAGATGCCCCTTGAACCCCTTGGACGAGGTCGCGCCGTACAGGTCGTCGTAGGCGCCGAGCCCGCCACCACCCGCCACCGCCAGCAGCGCCGCCACGCGGACCCTGCCGGGCAGCCCGGGCATCGCCGCCGCGGCGGCACCGGCACCGGCGACGAACGCCGGGCCCTCAAGCAGGGTGATCGGCTCACCCCTGTGGTTCGTGCGGGCCCAGGTCTCCGTGTCGCCGACCGGAGGCCTGCGGGTGAAGGCGGCGTACGCGGCGCGCGCGGCGACCGCGCCGAGGAACGCGCCGGCGAGGGCACCCGCGAGGGCGCGGGGAAAAGCGCGACGAGCCATCGGATCATCCTCCGGAGGTGGCCGTGGGGACCGTGGGGGTCGGCGTCGCGCTGGGCTCGATGCCGGAGACGCCGGGGCCGATGCCGTACTGACCGGCCAGCCCGGTGAGTTGCTCTCGGAGAGCGTAGACCACCACGACCCGTCCTGCGGGCATATCGGCGGTGTCGACGCTGGAGACCTTCTCCGTGAAGGCCGCGTCCTCGCGGAGCGCGGCGATCACCCCGCCGGGCGCGACGGAGGTCTGCGTGCCGGCGATCACGGTGCCCTGGCCCGCGTCGTCGAGGCCGAGCGCCAGCGTCACGAGCGTGCCCGCCTGCGCACTCGCGGTCTCCCCCGCGTACGCCTCCGCCGGGGCGATCATCAGGGCCGTCTCCGCGCGCCTGGCGGGCTCGCCGGTGACGGTGAGCAGGCCGGCGCGCTGGAACGCGTCGAGGATGCCGGCTCCGGACGGGTGCTCCTTGCCCACCTGGCTGGAGTCACTGGTCAGGATCGCACCGGCGAGCACCTCCGCCGCCTTGTCGTGCGCCGTGTCCTCGACGGAGAAGACGGTCTCGGCGGCCTTGGCCCCGACGGCCAGCTTGTCGACGAAGCCCGCCTGGGCGGGGTCGGTGTACCGCTCGGTGAGGGTGATCCGGCCGGTCACGCTCCCCCCGGCCTCCTCGATCGCCTGCTGCGCCGCCTCGCGCACGCTCGCGGTGCTGCCCGGGGCCTCGACGATCACGACGCTCCTGCCGACGAGCGCGTCCTGGACCATCCGGGCGGTGCCGCCGGTCACGAAGGCGTCGTTGGCGGCCTCGCGCTTCTGCAGGGCGTCCACCTGGTCGCGAAGCTCGTTGTTGCCCTCGCGAAGCTGGTTGGCCAGCGACTCGCTCGCCTTGATGACGGGATCTTCGAGCAGGGTGGTGCCGAGCACGATCCCGACCGACAACGCGAGGAAGATCGCGACGATGGAGACGAGGTGATAGCGGAAATCGATCACGAGAAGAGTCCGACCAGCCAGAAGATGAAGCCACTCCAGACGTCGCGGACGCTGTCCAGCCAGATCTTGCCCACCGGGGAGACGACGATCGCCACTCCCATGGTGATCAGCGTGGTGGCGACGAGCAGGAGCAGGGACGGTGTGGAGATCCGGCTGCGATAGAGCCGGCTGACGCCTTTCGCGTCGACGAGCTTGCTGCCCACCCGCAGGCGGGTGAGGAAGGTGCTGGCCATGCCGGAGCGGCCCTTGTCGAGAAACTCCACCAGGGTCGCGTGGGTGCCGACGGCGACGATGAGATCGGCGCCCTTGTCGTCGGCGAGCAGCATCGCGATGTCCTCGCTGGTGCCGATCGCGGGGAAGAGCACCGCGGTGCGGCCCAGTTGCTGGACCCGCTCCAGCCCGGGCGCCCTGCCGTCGCGGTAGGCGTGCACGACCAGCTCGGCGCCGGTGGTGAGCGCCTTGGTGGAGACGGAGTCGAAATCGCCGACGATGATGTCGGGCAGGTAACCGGCCTCCAGCAGCGCGTCGGCGCCGCCGTCCACCCCGATCATGATCGGGCGGTATTCGCGGATGTAGGGGCGGAGGGCGGCGATGTCCTCCTTGTAGTGGTAACCGCGCACCACGATGAGGACGTGCCTGCCCTCCATCACGGTCCGGACGTCGGGGACGCCGATCCCGTCGATGAGGAGGTCGCGCTCACGGCGGACGTACTCCATGGTGTTGGCCGCGAACGCCTCGATCTGCACCGTCAGCCCGGCACGGGCCTCGCTCATCGCGGCCTCGATGGACTCGGCCGTCTGCACGTCGCCCTTGCCCACCACCTCGTCGTCGAGGTGAAGGACGCCCTCGTGCAGCCTGACCAGGTCGCCGTCCTTGATCCGCTCGAACAGCTCGGGGGTGGCGTTGTCGACGAACGGCACCCCCGCCTCGACGATGATCTGCGGGCCGAGGTTGGGGTAGCGGCCGCTGATGCCGGAGGCGATGTTGACGACACCCGCCGCGCCGCACGCGACAAGAGCCTCCGCGCTCACCCGGTCAACGTCAACGTGATCGATAATCGCGATTTCCCCGGCCCTGAGGCGCTTGGTCAGCCTCTTGGTCCGCCGATCGATTCTCGCCACTGCCGTCACCCCGGGAAGGTCCGTGACCTTCCTGCGGCGGAGGTACCTCGTGAGCCTGTCTTGAAGCTCTTCAGTCGGCACCTTCATCACGCCCATCCTGCCAGAGTGAACGACCGGGAGAGCCAAACAGGCGGCAGCGTGTTAGATACGTCACCCGATACTCCTGAGACCTGCTCCCCTGGAACGCGAGGATTACTCCTTCAACCCCCCACGTACCGCCTCGCTTCTCGAATCCGGCGTGTTCGGCCTGTTTCGGGTCACGCCTTGTCGGCGGCGGCGATCGAGAGGAGCTCCTGGGCATGCGCGCGACCCAGCTCGGAGTCCTCAAGCCCGGCGAGCATGCGGGAGAGCTCCCTCGCCCGGCCGTCCTTGTCGAGGGCGATCACGCCGCTGCGCACCACGCTCCCGTCGTCGGCCTTCTCCACGACGAGATGCTGGTCGGCGAAGGCCGCGACCTGCGGCAGGTGGGTGACGACGATCACCTGGGAGGTGCGGGCCAGCCGTGCCAGCCTGCGGCCGATCTCCACCGCGGCCTTGCCGCCCACGCCCGCGTCGACCTCGTCGAAGACGAACGTCGGGACCGGGTCGGCGCCGGCGAAGACCACCTCGATGGCGAGCATCACCCGGCTCAGCTCACCGCCGGAGGCGCCCTTGTTCAGCGGCAGGAGCGGCGAGGCCGGGTGCGGCGCCATGCGCAGCTCGACCTCGTCGACGCCGTGCGGGCCGAACTCGGAGGCGGCGGTGATCGTGACCGCGACCCTGGCGTGCGGCATGGCCAGCGCGGTGAGCTCCTCGGTCACGGCCTGCCCGAACCGCTCCGCGGTCGCCGTCCTGACCCGGGTCAGCTCGGCGGCCAGCTCGGTGAGGCGCGCGGTGAGCTCCTCGTGCTCGCGGGTGAGCTCGCCGATGCGGTCGTCGTCACCGTCGAGTTCCGCCACCCGGGCGGCGGCCCGCGCGGCCCAGGCGAGCACCTCCGCGGTGTCCTGGCCGTATCTGCGGATGACGTGGATGAGCGCGGCCCGTCGCTCCTGCACCACCGCGAGCCTGCCGGGGTCGGCGTCGACCGACTCGGCGTACGCGGCCAGCTCGGTGGCGACGTCGGAGATCAGATAGCCCGCCTCCGCGAGCCGGTCGGCGATCCCGGCGAGCGAGGGGTCGAAGTCGCGCACCGCCTCGACGGCCGCGCGGGCCTCTCCGACCAGCGCGATGGCGTCCGGCATGGCCTGCTCACCGGACATCGGATCGCCGAGCAGTGCCCGGTGCGCCGTCTCCGCGGCGCTCCTGAGGGAGTCGGCGTGGGAGAGCCGCTCCTCCTCCTCGCGCAGCTCGATCTCCTCGCCGGGCTTGGGGTCGGCCTTCTCGACCTCGCCGAGCCCGAACCTGAGCTGGTCGGCCTCCTGTGCGCGTTCCCTCGCCTTGGTGGTCAGCTCGGCCAGCCTCTCCGCGGTCTCCCTGTGCCGCTTGTACGCCTGCTCGTAGGCGCGCAGCGGCTTGACCAGCTCCTCACCGGCGTAGCGGTCGAGGGCGGCCCGCTGACGGCCCGGCTGCAGCAGCCGTTGCTGGTCCATCTGGCCGTGCACGGCGACGAGGTCCTCGGCCAGGTAGGTGAGCGTGCCGACGGGAACCGTCCGCCCGCCCAGCCAGGCACGGCTGCGCCCCTCGACGGAGACCGTGCGCGAGATGATCAGCTCGCCGTCCTCGACCACGCCTCCCACGTCCTGCACCTGCTGGGCGACCCGCCCGGCGGGGTCGACGATCAGCGTGCCCTCGATGGTCGTCTTGCCGGAGCCCGGACGGACGCGGGCGGGGTCGGCACGGCCGCCGAACAGCAACCCCAGGCCGGTCACCACCATGGTCTTACCCGCGCCCGTCTCGCCCGTGACCACGGTGAATCCCGGCGCCAGCTCCAGGACGGCCTCATCGATCACGCCGAGCCCCTGGATACGGACCTCCTCGACTCCAGGTCGCACTGGTCCCTCCCGTCACATCGAATTCACCGAACATCAGTGCGGTGCGCGGGCACGATCCTACGCGCTTGAGGCGTCGCCCGCCCGGACGAACTAGGGCCTCACGCGACCCCGCCACCCCTGTACGGGGAGATCGAACTTCGCGACCAGCCTGTCGGTGAACGGCGCCCCGGTGTCCTCCAGACCGTGCAGCCGCGCCAGCCGTACCGGTAGCTCCGCCCGCCGCAGTTCCACCCTCGCACCGGCCGGCAGGTCGAACCTGCGGCGGCCGTCGCACCACAGCACCGCGCCCGCCGTCTCCGGCTGGACCTCCAGTGCCAGCTTGGAGCGGGGCGAGACCACCAGGGGCCTGGCGAACAGGGCGTGGGCGCTGATCGGCACGAGCAGCAGCGCCTCCACCTCCGGCCACACGACCGGGCCTCCGGCGGAGAAGGCGTACGCGGTCGAACCGGTCGGCGTGGCACAGATCACCCCGTCACACCCCCAGCGTGACAGCGGGCGCCCGTCGATCTCGGCGACCACCTCGAGCATCCGCTCGCTCTTCTCGACGGTGACCTCGTTCAGCGCCCAGCTGTCGGCGAGCAGCTTGCCGTTGAGGCGGGCGGTGACCTCGATGGTCATCCGCTCCTCGACGTCGTAACGGCCGTCCACCACGCTGTCGACCGCCTCCGCCAGGTCCTCCACCTCGGCCTCCGCCAGGAAGCCCACGTGGCCGAGGTTCACCCCCAGCAGCGGCACCCCCGCCGGGCGGGCGAGTTCGGCCGCCCGCAGGAGGCTGCCGTCGCCACCGAGCACGATCATCATCTCGACGGCGTCGACCGCCGCCGGACCCGCGGGTACCACGTCGGTCCCCGCGCAGGCGATCTCCTCGGCCTCGACGCTGAGGACCCGCACGGTCAGCCCGGCGTCCACGAGCCGCTGGATCACCATCCGGGCGCTGTCGACGGCCGCCGCCCGCCCGGTGTGCGCGGTGACCAGCACGGTGCGCTTGGCAGTCATCGACTCTCCTTGAACGTGGAGATCCTCGCCCCGGGTGGGGGAGGAAGCTGGGGTCTGGGTGGCAGAGGATTCGGGAGTTGAGGTCTGGACGGCCGGCAGGTTGCCGGGTGGCGGAGGTCTGGAGGGCCGAGGCCGGGCGCTGAAGGGCCGGGAGCCGGAGAGCTGGGCAGTGGCTACCGGGGGCCTTCCGCCACCGCTCGCTCGATCTCCGCGTCAAGGTCGGGGACCGGCGGAGCGCCCTCTCCCCTGCCCAGCCAGATGACGTACTCGACGTTGCCGGACGGGCCCGGCAGAGGACTCGCGGTCACCCCTCGCACGGTCAGGCCGAGCGTCCGCGCGACTTCGGCCACGTCCCTTACGGCCCCGGCGCGAAGTTCCGGATCGCGGACGACCCCTCCGGCGCCGACCCGCTCCCTGCCGACCTCGAACTGGGGTTTGACCAGCATCGCGAAGTCGGCCCGTTCCGCGGCGCACAGGACGAGGGCCGGCAGCACCAGGCGCAGGGAGATGAAGGAGAGGTCACCGACGATCAGCGTGGGCGCCTCGCCGAGCATGTCGGGTTTCAGGTCCCTGACGTTGACCCGCTCCATCACCGTGACCCTGTCGTCGGTCCGCAGCGACCACGCGAGCTGGCCGTACCCGACGTCGACGGCCAGGACGTGCGCCGCTCCCGCACGGAGCAGTACGTCGGTGAAGCCCCCGGTCGAGGCTCCCGCGTCCAGGCAGCGGCGTCCCTCCACGGTGAGGCCGAGAGGACCGAAGGCCTCCAGCGCGCCGAGGAGCTTGTGCGCGCCCCGCGAGACATAGTCGGGCCCCTCGGCCGCCTCCGCGACCACGATCGCCGAGGCCGTGTCGACCTGGGTCGCGGGCTTCGCCGCCACCTGGCCGCCGACGCTGACCCGGCCGGCCTCGATGAGCTGGGCCGCCTGCTCGCGGGACCGCGCCAGCTTCCGGCGGACGAGCTCGCTGTCGAGACGTGTCCGCCGGCTCACGGGCGCCGATCCCGGGTGCCGTCCACCGACGGGCGCCCCTGCCCGGGAAGAGCGTGCGCCAGGGCCGGTCCCGGCCTTGGTACGCCGCCTGGCCTTGGCAGGCCGCCCGCTGAGGTCGGTTCCCGCTCCGGGGCACCGTGCGCCGGGGCGGTGGCCCGCTCCGGAGGGCTGTCCGGCGAGGCGGACTCCCGCCCCGAGGTACCGTTCACCGCGGCGAGCGCCTGCTCCAGTCCGCTGAACACCTCCTCGAAGACGTCCGCGTGCGCGGAGACGGGCAGAGCGCCGAGACGGGTGAGCCCGCCCAGCGCGGCGTCCGCCCGCTCGTCGCCCGTCTCCTCCAGCAGGTCCGTCATGTGCCCCCTCCGGAACCGCTCCTGGCCGCTTCGGCCGTCATGGTCGTCTTCGCGGCCCTTGCCGCCGTACGAATGCGGCTTCCGCCGTACGAGCGCCACGCTCACTGGCGCCGCGCCCGTGGATTCCCCGACCGTATCGGAAGCCGCGCCCCTCGTCGCCCCGGCGGGCTTTCCCGCCTCCGGCTTTCCCTCGCCATACGCGGGCTCCCCTCCTTGACGGGCTCCCCACGCCGCGAATCCGGCCCCGTCCTTCCCGTGAACGCAGGGGAGTCCGCGAGGGCCGACCCGCACGGGCACGAGGTATTCGCGGCGGCCGATCCGCACGGATACGGGGGATCCGCCGCGGCCGATCCACACAGGTCGGCCCAGGGCGGGCAAGGAAGGGAGAGATCTTCCAAAGATGGGTAAACCGCGAACTATCGCGGGAACCTCGATCGTTGTCATGCCATTAAGGTCGGCGGCCGTCGGCGCATAACCCCGCGATGTCGTGAACGCCATTGCGGAAGCCTCTTTCTCCGGTGCCCCCGCGCCGGATTGCATGCCGTACCCATGTGGAACGCTACCGTCCGTACCTGAAAGGGATTCGGATCGGTCAGGGAGAAGAGAAGGGAGCGCCACGCGATGGCGACCGTCGACGAGTGCCGGGTGGCACTGCGCAAACTCGGCGAGCAGTTCGACGAGGTTGACCGGGAGAGCCGCGACAAGCACGTGGTCGAGCGCAGTATCAGCTGCCACATCAAGGATCTCGGCGTCACCTTCTACGGCCACATCCACCACGGCGGCCTCGGTCCCTTCGAGGATCTTTCCCCGGACGACCGCAGGCAGGCCGAGGTGAAACTGACCATCGGCAGCGATGATCTCATCTCGCTGGTCAACGGGGACCTCGACATGGGACGGGCCGTCTTCGGCGGCCGGATCAAGGTCGACGCCAGCTTCGGTGACCTTCTCCGCCTGCGCAAGCTCCTTTGAGGATCCCGCCCGAAGGCGGGATCACACGGGCGGAGAGGTTCACGCAGGGCGACGGCCCGCCCGGCCCCGGCCTCCCGGCCTGGGCTCGGCATCAAGGGGAGCACGTGAGGTCGCGCCGAGAAGGGGATGACGGAGGCTGGGCGGCCGTTGGAGGAGGCCGGGGTCGAGCGGTCGTCTCAGCCGGAGCGCGAGGCCCGTGGCGAGAGCGCGGAGTCGAGTGCCGCCTTCACCGCGTCCTCGTCCGCCCGGCCCTCGCCCACGGCCTCCCAGGTCGCCGCGGAGGCCGCGCGGAGCCCGTCAAGCGGCCCACCCCCGCCTTCGAGGGTGAGCACGCCCTCCTCCCAGCGGGCCGTCCACCCCTCGCAGGTCCACCCGTCCGTGATCCTCCGCACCTCGGGGTAGGGCCGGTGCAGGTCGGACAGATCAGCGGCGACGTAGGTGGGCCGGTGCCGGGGAGCGGCGGTCAGCACGTCGAGCGGGCCCGCCACTCCCGTCAGGACCAGCAGACTGTCCACCCCCGCGTTGGTCGCTCCCTCGATGTCGGTGTCGAGCCGGTCACCGACCACCAGAGGCCGCTGCGATCCGGTGCGGAGCATCGACTCGCGGTGCAGGGGCGGCTCGGGCTTGCCCGCGACGATCGGCTCCACCCCGGTCGCCGTGGCGATGACCCTGACCATCGAGCCGTTGCCGGGAAGCTCCCCCCTGCCCGTCGGCATGGTCGAGTCGGCGTTCGCGGCGACGAAGAGGGCTCCCCCTCTCACCGCGAGCGTGCCCTCGGCCAGCAGACCGTAGGAGAGATCGGGAGCGATGCCCTGGACGACCGCGACCGGCCCTTCCAGGGCGGTGCTGACCGGGCGCAGTCCGTGGACGCGCAGTGCGGAGCGCAGCCCCATCCCACCGACCACCAGCACCGCGGCGCCCGGTTCGACCCGCTCGGCCACGACCCGCGCGGCGGCCTGGGCGGAGGTCACGACGTCCTCGGGTTCCGCCGGGGCGCCCAGCGCGCGCAGGTGCTGGGCGATGGCCGCGGGGGTGCGTGAGGCGTTGTTGGTGACGTAGGCGAGACGTACACCACCCTCCCCCGCCCGGCGCAGGGACTCCGGGGCCGCCGGTACGGCGTTGCGCCCGAGGTACACCACCCCGTCAAGGTCAAGGAGAAGGGTGTCATACGGGTCGATCAGCGTATTCGTGTCCACCGGCCCATTTCATCACCCACGTTCCACCGCCCGCACCGCTCCCATGCGGCGGAACCGCCTGGATCACGTCCTGCGAACCCGCACGGATCAACCGGGCGAGCATCCTCGGGGCGTACCGGCAGGGCACCCACCGGTCGCGCCGGCAGCAGGAACCGATCACACCGGCAAGGTCGGCACCGATCACATCCTGCGGGCGTTCGGGATCACAACGGCGAACTCGTACGGATCACATCCTGCGGGCACGCAACGTGGCGCGAACACTTTTCAGCGCGGAAACATAGTGCCGCAGGTCGGGCCGCATCGCGACGGCGATCGCCAGTGGCTCCTGAGCCCCCTCCATGTCCCCGGTGCGCCACAGGGCGAGCCCAAGACCGAAATACGCGTAGTCCTCAGCCGGATTGGCGTCGATGATCCAGCGAAAGCTGTCGACGGCGTCTGCGTACTGCCGGGAGTTGAACTGTGCTCGGGCGAGGGCCTCCCGGATGCTCCGCGACTCCGGCTCCGCGTCGGCCGCCCGCTCCAGCAGCGCGGCCGCCGCCGCCGGACTGCCCTCGGCCAGCAGTTTCGTCCCTCGTTGAAACCATTCGTAGACGTCCCCGGCCGGAGCGCCCGTCTCGGGGCTGGGGGAATCAGACGGACCGCCACGTCCTTGGACCATTGTGTGAGGCCTCCTTCATCGACAGACGACAGATCTGGCCGATTTCCTGACGGACCAGGCACCATCGCAGACTCGAAGCGGCCCCCGGCCGTTTCAGGCCTTTATGGCAGCATGCCCTCTATGGCGAATCCTGAACTGCCGATACCCGGCGGGCTGGTGCTGCGCCCGTTTCACGGCGTGCGGTTCACGGTCGACGATCTGGCCGGAGTCACCTCCCCGCCGTACGACCTCATCGACGAGGCCGAGGTGCGGAAGCTGCTCGACCTTCACCCCAACAATGTGGTGCGTTTGATCCTTCCCGGTACCGACCATCACAAATACGCCGAGGCGCGGGAGACTCTTCACCGGTGGCTCTCCCACGGGGTGCTGACCGCCGACGAGACACCCGCGGTCTACATCTACGAGCAGTCGGGTCCTGGCATCCTGCAGCGCGGGATCATCGGTGACGTGGGCCTGGCCGGTCCGGAGCTGGGCATCATCCTTCCTCACGAGAACGTGATGCCCGGACCGGTCGCCGATCGGCTCGCGCTGATGCGCACCACGCAGGCCAACCTGGAACCCATCTTCCTGCTCTACGACGGTGCGGGCGGCGCCACCACACACCTCGTCGACCGCATCGCCGCGTCCCGGCCCCCTCTGGCGGAGACGGAGACCGAGGACGGGGTCAGGCACCGGCTGTGGGCCGTCACCGACACCGGCGAACTCGCCTCCATCGACGCCGACCTCCGCCCCCGCCAGGCCCTGATCGCCGATGGGCACCACCGCTACGCCACCTATCTCGCGCTCCAGCGAGAACACCGCGCCTCCGTCACTGCCTCCGTCACGAGTGACGCCGCGACAACCACCTCCATGAAACCCACGACAGCCGTGGAATCGGTGACGCCCATGACGGACGGCACCCCTGCGGAGTCGGCGGAAGCCACGAATCCCGGGAAACCCGCTAAAGCCACGGCCTCGGTGAGCCCGGTGGAACCCACGGAAGCGGTGAGCCCGACGAGCCCTCCGGAGCCCGGTCCGTGGGACTTCGGTCTCGCGCTCCTGGTGGACTCCAGCGCCTACCCACCGGATCTGAAGGCCATCCACCGGGTCATTCCCGGACTGCCGCTTGAGGAGGCGCTGGCCAAGGCGAGGGGCTCGTGGCAGGTGCACGACCACGCGGACCTGGCCGAAGGTCTGGCCGCACTGGAGGAGACCAGCGGACCGGCCTACCTGCTGTCCGCCGGCGGGTCCGCACACCTTCTCACCGACCCCGACCCCGACCAGCTCGAACACGCCATGCCGTCCGAGCACTCGGCCGGGTGGCGGGCGCTGAACACCTCCATCCTCGCGGAGTTTCTTCTGCCGAAGGTGTGGGGGATGCGGGACGACGAACAGTCGGTGCGCGTCGTCCACCACGACCCGGAGGCCGCCGTACGGCTCGCGCGGACGTCCGGTGGGACCGCGGTGCTTCTGCGCCCGCTCGCGGTCGACGAGGTGCTCGCCGTCGCGGCTCAGGGGGAACGAGTGCCTCGCAAGTCCACCTCCTTCGGTCCGAAGCCCAGAACCGGTCTGGTTCTGCGCACGCTCACCCCGAGACTGACACCTTCCGAAGAAAACCCGCCCTCCGCGAAGTCAGGATCCTGAAACTCAGGAGGGCCGGACCCCTGAGAAGAGCCGGATGCCGCGGAAACTCCGAAACCCTGCGTTTCCCGGGCCTTGCAGGTCGGTGGAGGTCGGTCCGAGATCTCAAAAAGCCAGTCCGACATCTCGAAATCCTGCATGCCCTGGAAGTAGGGCGTCAGTTACCCGATCTCGCCGAGGTGAGCCGCGGCTCCTCCCCCCGGTCCCGTGGCCCCCTCCTCGCATGCAGGAGTGAGCGCACCGGCCGAGGCGGGACGGGCACGGGAACCTCCTCGTCACAGGCCAGGATCGTGATGACCTTACGCTCAAGACGTCTCACCGAACGCACTTCGACCTCGTAGCCGGACGACTTGGCCCCTTCGCTTCCCCACCATCTCCGACGCAGCGAACCCGTCACCTCGACGATGTCATCGGGAAGCCAACCGGCCACGGCCTCGATGACGTCGGTCTCGAACGACGCGCACGGAATGGTGTCGACCCGGGCGCCACGCCCGCGGTGTCGCCGCCGGACGATGAGCCGCCAGGTGCCGAGCGTGCCTCCGCTCTGCAACGCCCTGATGTGGGCCACCTCAGGTAGGCGGCCCACGAGAATGACCTCGTTACGATCCATGCGATCCTCCCTCGATCCTGCCTGTCGAGGACGACTCTCTACGATGTGAGCTGCACCGGAATGGCCGAATACTGTTCTGTGGATACCGGTTCCAGTTATGAGGTGGCCTGTGGACAACATCACCGCCCTCGGCGGGGACGTCTATGAGATCGATACGAGGATGGCCGGGTACTCCAGCATCACGGCCGGATACCTGATCCTTGGAGACCGTCCCTGCCTGGTTGAGACCGGCACCTCCACCTCCGCCCCCGTGGTGCGTGATGCCCTCACCTCGCTGGGCGTCGGACCCG
The DNA here is from genome assembly GCF_040299985.1 of Streptosporangium sp. NPDC000563. NCBI lineage: Bacteria > Bacillati > Actinomycetota > Actinomycetes > Streptosporangiales > Streptosporangiaceae > Streptosporangium > Streptosporangium sp. NPDC000563. The sequence continues at coordinate 193,622 of NZ_JBEPDA010000014.1, forward strand.
GAGATCTCGCCACGGTCGTCGTCACGCACATCCATTTGGATCACGCGGGCGGGGTCGGCGACATCGCCGGTTTCTACCCGAATGCGGAGATTGTGGTTCACCAGAAGGGTGCACGACATCTCGCCGATCCATCCAGGCTGATGGCGAGCGCGCGAATGGTCTGGGGCGACAAGCTCGACACCCTGTTCGGCGAACTCTCCCCGACAGAAGCCTCGCGGATCCGCGCGCTCGACGACACCGACACGATCGACCTCGGCAACGGTCGTACCCTGAACAGCCACTACTCCCCGGGGCACGCCAAACACCATGTCGGACTCATCGACTCCGGCACCGGAGACCTCTACGTCGGCGACGCGGCCGGGGTCTACCTTCCTGAGACGGGCGACCTGCGTCCCGCCACGCCTCCGCCGGACTTCGACCTGCGGACCGCGCTGGACTCGATCGCCCTGTTCAAAGCACTGGGCCCGCAAAGGCTGCTCTTCAGTCACTACGGACCGGTCACGGATGTGGAGGAGATCCTGGGACGCTCCGCCGAGGAGCTTCGTGTCTGGGTCGACCTGACCCGTCAGGCCCACACGGAGGGCATGGACCTGGATCACGCCGTTGCCATGGTCAGGGAGCGCACCCGCGACCGTTACGCGGCTTTGAAGACGGACGAGGCGACCGCCGAACAATTCGAGCTGCTGAGCGGCGCCCCGTCCAACGTGGCCGGAATCCTGCACTGGCTGGATCGAATCCAGCCGTGAAAACGTGCCCCGCAAGGCTCGGAGCCGTTGTGACTCCTCCGCTCCCCGAAAGAAGCGGCTTCTCGCCTCCCTCCGTCGAGGTAGGCGACGGCCAAGCCCTGACCGTTTCAAACACAGGAGCGGTGACAGGGAAGCGATTCACCGGGTAAACCTGGCAGTCCCCTCGCCGAGAACGATGGAGACACCTCCCGCATTCCGGGCGCACAGCTCGTCCACCCGGAATGCGGCGAAGGTTCCCTGGACTTACTTCTTCTCGGCCTTGCCCCGGCCCTGCTCGTCGTCCTCGCGCTGATCCTCGTCCTCATCGGAGTCGGTGTCGGAGGCGTCACTCAGAATGTCGCCGAAGTCGGGCTCGATGAAGGCAGGGCCGACAGCGTGCTCCACCTTGCCCGGCTTCTCCTCCGTCTTCCGCTCGGCGTCGGCCGCCTCGCCCTCGGAAGAGACCTTCTCGGGGGAGCTCACCTCGGCAGAGTGCTCTTCGTCGACGGAACCGTTGTCCTGAGCGTCATCGGCGGTGGGACGGTTCGCGTCGAAGTCGTCGTCAAAGAGATCGTCTTCGGCCTCGATCTCCTCGTCCAGAGCCGCGACGTCGTCGATATCGGCGTCATCGTCGACGTTGACGTCATCATCGCCCTCGGCCTCGGCGTCATCGTCGGCGCGGGTGTCATCGTCGACGAAGACTTCCCCGTCCTCGATGTCGTCCTCTTCGATGTCCTCGATGTCCTCGATGACAGCGCCCGTCAGCTCCGCGTAACGCTCGGCCGCGTCGGTCTCGCCGTCCTCGTCGAAGGTCATCGCCCGGCCGAACCACTCCGTGGCCGGCCCCGCGTGACCGGCCGCGGACAACGCGTCGGCGTAGGCGAAGGCGAGACGGGCCGACCAGGGCTGGGGACGGGTGTCACGCAGCTCGGGAAGGCGCTGGAGGGTGATGACCGCGGCGTCGTTCTGACCGAGGTCTCTCCGGGCGCCGGACTCCACGATGGCGAGCTCGATCTTGCCGACGCGGTCGAGTCGCTCGGCCTCCTTGGAACGGACCAGGTCAAGCGCACGCTCGGGGCGGCCAAGACCGCGCTCGCAATCCGCCATGATCGGCAGGAACGAGTCGGAACCTGTCATCCGGCGAGCCGCGCGCAGATCGCTGAGCGCCTCGGAGAAGTGGCCTGCACGGTAGGCCGCGATACCGACGGCCTCACGGATCACTCCGATCCTGGCCGCGAAGCGGCGTGCGACCTTCGTGTGCTCGTAGGCCCGCTCCGCGTCGTCCTCGCCAAGGGCCCTCTCGGCCGCCACGAGATGGCGGGAGATCAGATCCGCGAGGTCGAGCGGAAGAGAACGCAGCTCTTCGCGGATCTCCTTGTCGAGCTCCTCCGCGGTGATGTCCGGCGCGAGCTCGGGCAACTCCTCACGCTGGCCGCCGGGAGCCTCGTCGCGCCCCCCGGACCGGTCGTCCCGGCCATAGCGGGTGCGAGAACCCTCACCGTCGCGGTCGCGGTTCCCGAAGGGACGACCGCCGCCCGGACGATCGTCACGGTTGAACGGCCTGCGCTCACCACCGCGGTCGTCGCGGTTGAACGGAGGACGGTCACCACCGCGGTCATCACGGTTGAACGCGGGACGATCCCCGCGATAGCCACCACCAGGACGATCATCCCGGTTGAAGGACCTGCGCTCACCATCCGGCCGCGAACCGTAGCGGCTACGAGTCTGGTCGCGATCACCGTACGAACGACGCTCGCCACCACGATCATCACGGCTGGACGACGGCCGATCATCACGGTTGAACGGAGGACCATCCCCCCCGCGGCTGTCACGGTCGAACGACCTGCGGTCACCACCGCGATCATCACGGTTGAACGACGGCCGATCTCCGCGATAGCCGCCGCCCGGACGATCGTCACGGTTGAACGGCCTGCGCTCGCCACCGCGGTCGTCGCGGTTGAACGGAGGACGGCCACCACCGGGGCGATCGTCGCGATTGAACGGCCTGCGCTCACCGCCATCGGGACGCGAACCGTACTGACCACGCGACTGGTCACGGTCACCGTACGAACGACGCTCGCCACCACGATCGTCGCGGTTGAACGACGGCCGATCCCCGCGATACCCGCCACCAGGACGATCACCGTACGAACGACGCTCGCCACCGCGGTCGTCGCGGTTGGACGGAGGACGGTCACCACCGCGGTCGTCGCGGTTGGACGAAGGACGGTCACCAGCGCGGTCGTCGCGGTTGAACGCGGGACGATCCCCGCGATACCCACCACCGGGACGATCGTCACGGTTGAACGGCCTGCGCTCACCACCGCGGTCGTCGCGGTTGAACGGAGGACGGCCACCACCGGGGCGATCGTCGCGATTGAACGGCCTGCGCTCACCTCCATCGGGACGCGAACCGTACTGACCACGCGACTGGTCACGGTCACCGTACGAACGACGCTCGCCACCACGATCATCGCGATTGAAGGGCCTGCGCTCGCCACCACGGTCGTCACGGTTGAACGGAGGACGGCCACCACCGGGACGATCGTCGCGGTTGAACGACGGCCGATCCCCGCGATACCCGCCACCAGGACGGTCATCACGGTTGAACGGCCTGCGCTCACCACCACGATCATCACGGTTGAACGGAGGACGACCGGAACCGCGGTCGTCACGGTTGTAGGACGGCCGGTCGCCACGATCACGAGCTCCGTAGGAGCCACCGCGAGACTCGCGGTCACCATAAGAACGCTGGCCCTCGCCACGCGGTCCCGAGGACCTCTGCCCGCCCCCTGAGCGGTCGTCACGGTTGAACGGAGGACGACCGGAACCCCGGTCGTCACGGTTGTAGGACGGCCGGTCGCCACGATCACGAGAGCCGTAAGAACCACTCGGGCGCCCTTCTCGGCGCTCACCATACCGGGGACCGTCACCCGGACGTCCCCTGTCACCACCTGCGCGATCGCTGCGGCGGCCTCCCTGGCCGCCGGATCCGCGGTTTTCGCTCTCTTCGCGACGGCCCGCGCCCTCAGGCCCGTTGTCACTGTTCACTTCTGGTCCATTCGTTGGGTCACTCTGCGAGCGCGTCCCATCTCCTCGTTCGGATGAGACGTTCGCTATCCGGGCGGTCTCCGGCCGCGGGGTGCGCCCCGTTCGCTATCGCTGCCCCGCCCCTATCGTGGTCTGGCGCGACGAAGGCCACCCGCTGGTGGGGTGGCCCGGCCCTTCCAGCCTAGCAAGCCCTTGAAAGTCCATACGCCCTTCCCCTGCACCCATGAATGATCATGGACATCACGGCGGGCCCTTCGCGGATGGCTTTTAAGAGAATCTCGGAGCCATCCCAGCTGCCGGCCGGTACCTTGACCGCAGGAGTCGAAGATCACTTGGCTAACACTGCTCATAACGCAAAAGGGCCCCCTCAGCGGAAACCCACACGCCGAAAACCTCGAGCCCCGGCCTTCCAATACCCCGAGCGTCCTTTGGATGGCCCTGGGGCATCGCTTGAAAAAGGCCCTGGAAAGCACGAAAGGCCCCCACCAACGGTGAGGGCCCTACGTGAAAGATTGTCCGGCGGTGACCTACTCTCCCAC
>NZ_JBEPDA010000015.1:0-88088 GCF_040299985.1 Streptosporangium sp. NPDC000563
CGACTTGCATGTGTTAAGCACGCCGCCAGCGTTCGTCCTGAGCCAGGATCAAACTCTCCAAACAATGTCTGAACAGTCCTTACCCAGCTGAAAGCCCACCACCGTCACACGGTGGCGGATGTTCAACCAAAGGAATCCATCCCCCCACCGAAGCGGGTAGGACGGGGTTGTGCTTCATGCACTGGCTTTTAACACACTGTTGAGTTCTCAAGAAACGGACGCGTACACCATCACCCTGACCCGACCAACCGGTCCGGCAGAACTCCGGGGCGTTCCATTTCGTATCACTATCTTATCGGGAGTGTCGGTTTCGTGTCAAACTGTCGGATTTTCCGACCCTCGACTCGAACCCGCCGAACCCGCTAGGATTGCGACCACCCCGTTTCCAGGGCAACCCCTCTAACTTACTCCAACATCCGATCGTTGTCCAATCACTCGGACACATCCGGTTTGCCGGGGTGGAGAGAGGGTTTTGCCGGGCAGTTAGTTCGCTCCTGGAGGTTTAAACCTGGATGCTCGCTGCCCTGCGGAAAGAACACTACCAGGACTCTCACGTCACAGAGACAACTTGCCAACCATCCCGGAGACTCGCGCGTCCCAAACAGGCAAGCGCGCAACCAGACGTCAAGCCATCCGCAATCGACTCTGGATACGAAGAGGCGCGAGGGTCAGAATCCTGACTCCGCCGTGGAGGTGAGCACCATGACCCGCTCGGAGTTCGACGACATCCGCGCGCACATCGATGCGGAGGCCGACCACCCAGGCGACCTGCTGAGGGTTGCCAGGTCTCTGCTGAACGACCTTGAAGACGCACGTATGAGAGAGGCGACCCTCCGCGCCTACTATCTGCGTCTCCTCACCGCGGCTCGGGCGACGGTCGCCGCGGAGGCGGCCGGCTACCCGGAGCCGTTGACCTTCCTCACCGACGAGCTCGCCAAGCGCGGCCAGCTCCCGACATCCGAGGACGAGGTGAACCGGATCCTCGGCGACGCCCACACCGCGGCGGCGCTACTGGCCTGCCTTGAGGAGAATCCTCTGGGGACGACCCCGATGAACACCGGAGGCTCTCGCGCACGGAGGTGCGCCGGCACAAGCCGTAGCCTCCCACGATGAGGCGTTCCGCGTCATTGACCTGGGCTTGAACCAAGATCTGTAAGACTCCAGGCATGTTGCAGCGAGGGCTGAATTGGGCTGCGGCGACCCTCGTGGGCGTCTTCGGCTTTGTCTGGACCGGTGTAGTGATGTTCGCGGCCGTCGAGACCTCGACGTGGACGTGGATAGGACAGGTCTCCTTTGGGGCCTTCCTCACCTGCTGGGCTTGCTACAAGGCGAGTCTGCTGGTGCGCCGCACCAGGCCCGGTTTCGTCCCGAGGCATCGCCGGGTGAGGGTCAGAGCCTGAGGGATGCCCTCGCGGGCCGGGCCCAGGCGGCCGATCATCGGCGCCGGGTCCCGGTTCGGAGTCGGAAGGCACCACCGGGACGGTCTCGCGTCCCGGCACCCGGGGATCCGGCGGACTATGCCCCCGTCCGGAACGAGCGGAGTTCGTCGGCCACCTGCCGGCACGGCACTCCCAGGTCGAACCGGCTGAGCAGGTGGATGCCCTCCCCCGTGTCGATCTCCAGGAGTTCCGTACGTGAGGTGAAGCGGGTCCGTGTGTCCACCCGGATACGCTCGACGGCGCTCCACGGCACCCGTTCGGATCCGGCGAAGCCCCTCACCACGACGAGACCCTCGCCATCGGCTGTGAGCCGTACCGGAGCGAGGAGATCGCGCATCACCAGCGCTGTCAGGATCGCGGTCGCGGCACCCGCCAGGATCGCCCCTCGTGGGTCGTCGAGGGTGAGGATCGTGAGCACCGCGAGGGCGAACGCCCCGACGATCTTCATGATGAGGAGATCGCGGCGCACGCGCCAGCGCAGGACAGGTCCGGACGTTTCGCTCACAACGGCACGCTACCTCTCGAACTCTGGCATCTCTCGAAATACATCCCGCACGCCAGGCTCGACGTCCCTTGGCACGCACAGCGGTGGATGCCCCGGCCAGGCGCAAAGAAGACGGGGTCTCGACTGCCCAAAACGCGGAAGGCCCTGATCTCTGGGAGATCAGGGCCTTCCGATTGGTAGCGGGGACAGGATTTGAACCTGCGACCTCTGGGTTATGAGCCCAGCGAGCTACCGAACTGCTCCACCCCGCGTCGGTGTGTGTTTGAACACTATCCGGGATTCCCCTCGGGCTGCAAATCGGCACAGGAACGCGAGGTCACCGGCCTCACGTCGCCCCCGTCCGCGGAGCCTCCGGGGTTTCACAGACGGGCACGAGGTGATGTCCCCAGCGCAGAAGCCTCTGGACGCGGTGGATCCCGAGGAGGGAAAACAAAAAAGGTCCCGGTCGCCGTTTCCGGCGACCGGGACCTTTCGATTGGTAGCGGGGACAGGATTTGAACCTGCGACCTCTGGGTTATGAGCCCAGCGAGCTACCGAACTGCTCCACCCCGCGTCGGTGTATGTCTCAACCATACCCGGCTTTGGTGGCGGACGCGAATCAGATCGCTGGGCCCCGGTGTCTTTCTAGGGATTCGGTGTGGGTGTCGGTGTGGCGGATGGGACCGGTGTGGGTGTCGCCGACGGTGCCGGGGATCCCGACGCCGAGGGAGACGGGGTGGGCGCGGGGCTCGCCTCGGTGCCCTTCAGCTTCGACAGCGCCTCCTGGAGCTCCTTCTGGGCCTCGCCGTAGTCGTTCCAGTTCGGCGGGTCGGCCTGGAGAGCGGCCTGTGCCTTGTTGTACGCCTTCTGCGCCTCGTCGATCGCCTGGGCCAGCGCGGTGGTGGGCTGGTTGGCGTTCGCCTCCTCGGCCGGCTTACCCTCCCCCTGCTGCTCCTGTGGAGCGGTTTGGGTGCCGTCACCGAAGACCTGTTCCAGCGCGCCCTTGAGCGTGTCGGCCGAGCCGACCTTGCTGCCGTAGGCCACCAGGACGCGGCGGAGGATCGGGTACGGCTCCTGGCCGGAGGCGGCCGCGATCTCCACGTAGACCGGTTCGACGTAGACCAGGCCGTCGGCGAACGGCAGGGTCAACAGGTTGCCGTAGCGGACCTTCGCCTGGCCGAGCCCGAGCAGGTTCAGCTCGCCGGAGAACTTGTTCTGGAAGTTGTTCTGCACCTGGCCGGGGCCGGGGATCGTGGTGTTGGAGGGCATGCGCAGGATGCGCAGCTTTCCGTAGTCCTCTCCGGGGGTGGCGTCCACGGCCATGAACGCGGCCAGGTTGGGTCCCTGGCGCGGCACGAACGTGGTGGTCAGCGAGAACGTGGGCTTGTCGGTGCTCGGCATCTTGACCGACAGGTAGTACGGCGGCTGCTTGATGTCGCGCTCGCCCGAGGACGGGTCGTTCGGGACATTCCAGAAGTCCTGGCCGCTGTAGAAGGCGTTCGGGTCGGCGATGTGGTACTGGGAAAGCACGTCACGCTGGACCTTGAACAGCGCCTCCGGGTAGCGAAGATGCTGCCTGAGCTCGGGCGTCATCTCCGTCTGCGGCTTGATGACGCCGGGGAAGGCCTTGCGCCAGGTCTGCAGGATGGGGTCCTTCTCGTCCCAGGCGTACAGGTTGACGGTGCCGTCGTAGGCGTCGACCGTGGCCTTCACCGAGTTGCGCATGTAGTTGATCTGGTCGCGCGGCTGCGGGACCACTACGCGCGGGTCGGTGATGGTGTCGCGCGTCATCGCCTCCAGGCTCTTGCTCTGGGAGTACGGGTAGGCGTTGGACGTGGTGTACGCGTCGGCGATCCAGACCACCCTGCCGTCGACGATCGCCGGGTAGGGGTTGTCGTCCAGGCTCAGGAACGGCGCCACCTTGGCGATACGCTGCTGCGGGTTGCGCTCGTAGAGGATCTTGGAGTCCGGGTTGACGTCACCCGACAGCAGCAGGTTGATCTCGCCGTACTTGGCGGCGTAGAGCATCCGGTTGATGAAGGATCCGACCGGGACACCACCCTTGCCTTCGTAGGTGGTGTTCTTCTGGCCGGTGCCACCGCTCTCGGGGTAGTCGAGCTCCTGATTCCTCTGGCCGTTGCCGCCGACGACGACGTACTCGGCCGCGCCGCGTGCCTCGCCGAAGTAGATCCGCGACTCCTTGAGCTTCGTCCGCTCCACCAGGGAACCGGTGACCGGCATGTCCTTGGCGTCGAAGTTGGGCAGACCCTCGGAGTCGACCTCGTTGCCGGGCGCCGCCACGAAACCGTTGCCGTGGGTGTAGACGAGATGCCGGTTGATCCAGTTGTTCTGCTCGGCCGGCGGCCCCGTGAGCTCTCGCACGGCCACGACGGTGTCGCGCATCGTGCCGTTCTCGTCGGGGTAGCGGTCGACGTCGAGCGGATCGTGGAAGTCGTAGTAACCGCGAATCCGCTGCTTCTGCTGGTACGTCTTCGCGACCAGGCTGGGGTCGAGCAGGCGCACGCCGGAGATGGAGCTGTCGGCGCTGACGTTGACCTTGCTCGGGTCTCCCTGAGCCGTGTAGTCGATCACCTCGGCGTCGTTGACGTCGTAGGCTGTTCGGGTCGCGTCGATGTTGCGTTTGATGTACTCCTGCTCCTTGCCCTGCTGGTTCGGCTTGACCTGGAACTGCTCGACCAGGGCCGGGTAGACCCCGCCGATCAGGATGGCCGAGAGCACCAGGAGACCGAAACCGACGCCGGGCAGCATGCCCCCGGCGCGCACGACCCCGGCGAAGAACAGGACCGCGCAGATCAGGGCGATGATCGCCAGGATGGTCTTGGCGGGAAGCACCGCGTTGATGTCGGTGTACGAGGCACCGTGTCTGAAGCCCCGGTCGGAGAAGACCAGCCCGTACCGGTCGACCCAGTAGGCGACCGCCTTCAACAGCACGAAGATGCCCAGCAGCACCGACAGGTGCGCCCGAGCGCCGCGCGAGGCGTGCACGCCGGGTGACTGGAGCCGGAACCCGCCGTACAGGTAGTGCACGATCGCCGACAGCAGCGCGGAGAGCACCACCGCGACGAACAGGAAGTTCAGCACCATCCGGATGAAGGGATAGGTGAACATGAAGAAGGAGATGTCCATCTTGAACTGCGGATCGGTCGTACCGAACGGCGTCGCGTTGATGAACTCCAGCCAGGTCTTCCACTGACCTGAGAAGGACGAACCCGAGAACAGGCCGAGCACCGCCACACCGATCAGGAAGATCAGTTTGCGGTGCGGGTCAAGGGCCATCCGATACCGGTCGGCACCGCTGGCGCCACCGAACATTCCCGGGCCGAACATCGGCCGCATGCGGTACGCCAGCAGCATGTTGCCGCCGACGATCCCGACCATCAGCAGTGCGCCGACGGCGAACAGCAGGATCTGCGTGACGATCACACCGGAGAAGACGGCCGTGTAGTCGACCGAGTCGTACCAAAGGTAATCAGTAAAAATACCGGCAAAGAGAAAGAAAAGGATAACTATCGCGCCCAGCGCGATCGCGACGGGAACTAGCAGTCGTGGCCGGCGGGGCAAGCGCATTGCCCTGCCGGCTCCGGGGGTCCGGAAGCTCAAGGCCAACCCCTTGTCGTAAGAGCACGGTCCGTGTCTGGCAACCTACACCGGAGGGCAATGGGCCGCGTTCAGCCTTTCGGGCACGGTCCGGCCACAACACCAACTGGTCTCGGGTCCTTAGGTCCAACGTACGAGGACCCTGATGAGTGCCCCGTCACGAGGCCCAAGACCCGGAAAACCGGATCTTTTACCTAATTGGGCGACGCGTCCCGCTTTCCGGGCTTCTCCTGCCGCTCACTCCCGAGGTCTCATTCCCTCGCCCAGGAGCTCCCGTCCGGCTTCGGAAGTCAGCCCGCCGGGCAGCTCGGCACGGCACCCGAGCCGGTGCGAATCGCGTCGATCGCCTGGACGGCCTCGCGCAGGGTCGCGACCTTGACCAGCCTGAGGCCGTCCGGGATCGCCTTGACCGCCTCCGCGCAGTTTTCTGTGGGGGTCAGGAAGATCGTCGCCCCCGCCTTCCTCGCGCCGACCATCTTCTGCTGGATGCCGCCGATCGGGCCGACGTCGCCCTCAGCGGTGATCGTCCCGGTCCCCGCGATGGACTTGCCGCCGGTCATCGCCCCGGGGGTGAGCTTGTCGACGATGCCCAGGGAGAACATCATCCCCGCGCTCGGCCCGCCGACGTCACCGACGTTGATCTTGACCTGGAAGGGGAACTTGTAGCCGACCCGCATGGTGATGCCCACGAGGGGTGCGCCGTCCTGGCCCGCGACGGTCGGGACGGTGATGGTCATGCTCTCGGCGCCCCGGTTGACGACGAAACCGACCTGTTCGCCCGGCTTGTGCTTGCGGACGGCGGCGGAGACGCTCTCGCGGTCGGACACGGGGGTGCCGTCCACCGAGACGATCTCGTCGCCGATCTTGAACTTGCCGTCGGCGGGCAGACCCTTCTCCGTGGAGGCCACGGTCACGACCGAGCTGTAGGGGATCTTCAGCTCCGTCAGCGCCGCCGCGGTCGCGTCGTCCTGGGAGTTCGTCATCTCCTGGGTGTTCTGCTCCTCGACCTCCTTCGCGGTGGTCGCGGGAGGGAAGATCGTCTCCTCGGGCACGACCGCGATGGTGGGATCGATCCATCCCCTGAGCGCGCTGAAAAGATCGATCCTGGTGCCGGGTCCGCCCTGGTAGGCCACGGTGACGAGGCTGAGCTTGCCTTCCGTCGGATACGTCTGGCGCCCCTCGACGCTGATCACCGGCTTGCCGTCGACGTCCCCGATGGTGTTCTCGGTCGGCCCTGGGCTCAGCACGACGTACGGCACCGGCAGCAGGGCGCCGACCAGCGCGAACATGAGCGTGAGGAAGCCCGCCACCATGAGGGTCAGCGCACGTCGGGACATGGACAAAGCCTATGCCGTACGACAGGTCATGAAACCGTACCCGGACGCCGCCGCGCCGACGGTCGCGTACCGGCCGGTCGATCTCACTCGCAGGCCCCCACCCACTCGGAGGAGCCGTCGGCGAAAAACTGGTTCTTCCAGATGGGGACCTGGCTCTTGAGGTCGTCGATCAGTCTGCGGGAGGCCTCGAACGCCTCGCCTCGGTGTGGCGCGGCGACCGCCACGACGACCGCGATATCGCCGAGCCGCAGGTCACCGACTCGATGAACGGCGGCGAGCGCGGTCACCGGGAAGTCCGTGGCGATCTTCTCCGCCACCCGGCGAAGCTCGTCCACGGCGCTCGGATGCGCCGAGTAGGACAGGCCCGTGACCGGCTTGCCGTGGTCCTGCTCACGGACCGTGCCGACGAAGACCGTCGTGCCGCCCGCGGCGTGGTCACCGACGGCGGCGAGCACCTCGTCGACGGAGAGCGCGCTGTCGCGAATATCGAGCAACCGGATGACATCCACGCCGCAAAGCGTACCGGCAGGGAAAAACGGCCTCCGCAGCGCACTTCCGCTGACGGGATCCGCGCCAGGACCCGTACGAGCCCGTACGCCCTGAGCGGACATCAGGTGGTACGGCGCTTCTTGCGGGCGGCCCGGACGATCGCCGCGGTGCCGAGGACGGCGACGGTGGCGCCGGCCGCGGTGAGTGTGGCCTCCTTGCCCGACAGGCGGCGGCCCACCACGGCGTGCCTGCCCTCGCGCAACTTGAGGAGTTGCTCGAACGCGGCCTCGTTGCTCCACATCGGCTTCCAACCGGCCTCGCGCAGCGCGGTGCAGTCGACCACCCACGGGTAGACGACGTAGTGCAGGTCGGTGGCCGGGGCCGGGGTGATGCCGAGGCGGTGCAGGCGCTGGGCGGTGCCGAAGGTCAGCCCGGCGGGCAGTTCCAGCCGGCGCAGCCCGGAGATCTCCTCCACCTGCTCCTGCTCCAGCCACCCGTCGCCGCCGACGGCCACCACCCCCGAGACCGTGCCGAGCGCCGCCATCTCAAGGGCCGAGACGAGGTCGTCCACGTGGCAGAACTGCCAGCGGGGGGCGCATCCCTTCACGGTCAGCAGCCGGGGCGCCTCGAAATGCCTGGTCACCACGCTGTCGACGCCGGGACCGACCACGGCGGCGGGCCGGACCACCGTCACGCCGAGACCGGGGTGGCTGCGCAGGGAGCGGCGGGCCAGCGCCTCGATCTCCAGATGGTCGCCGACCATGCCCGTGTCGGGCTCGGCGGCGACCGGCGCCCCCTCGGGCAGCGGGACCGGGTTGTCGGGGACGGCTCCGTACACCATGGCACTGGTGAGCAGCACGACCCGTCGCACCCGTGCGGCCGCGCTGGCGGTGAGCACCGTCTGGGCCGCTCGCAGATTGTAGGCGCGCCGCTCCGTCGGGTTGACGTCGAGCGCGTAGTCGGCGGCCAGGTGCACGAGCACGTCAATGTCAGATATGCGGTTCGCCAAGAGCGGATCTCGGACATCGAGGACCCGCCAGGTGACGTCGGGAACGTCACCACGCTGCTCGTCGATGGCCACGACCCTGCGGAAATCCGCAGACGAGGCGACCTTCGCGAGGAAGGCACGGCCTAGGCCCGAGGCGGCGCCGGTGACGGCGACGACGGGGGGCCGGGAGCGTTTCGAGGTAGGCACCAGGTCCTCACTTTGCACTGACCCGCCATGCGACGGATAACGTGGCGGATGTGGACTCCTCCATCCTGCACGAGGTAGAGCGGTGACTGACTTGCCAGGTCGGGAAAACGACCCCAACGAGAACCCGTTCGCCATGTTCGGCAACCCGGAGCAGATCGCAGCGGCAATGCGCCAGTTCGCCGACATGCTCTCCGCTCCGCCGACCTCAGGTCCCGTCAACTGGGACATGGCGAAGAACATCGCACGGCACGTGGTGGTCGCCGAGGGCGATCCAAGTGTCATGGAAGGCGAGCGGCGCCAGATCGTCGACGCCCTGAATCTGGCCGACCTGTGGCTCAACGAGGCCACCTCCCTGCCGAGCGGGGTGAGCAACCCTCAGGCCTGGAGCCGTTCGGAGTGGATCGAGAAGACCATTCCGGTCTGGCAGAAGCTCTGTGACCCGATCGCCGCCCGCATGGTCGAGACCATGAGCGGGACACTCGGTGCCGCCGGTCTGCCCGCGGAGGCCCAGGCCATGGCCGGGCCGCTGATGGGGATGATGAAACAGATGGGCGGCATGATGGTCGGCCAGCAGATCGGCCAGGCCGTCGGCTCGCTCGCCCTGGAGGTGATCGGCTCCACCGACATCGGCCTGCCGCTGTCGGACAACGCCGCCCTGCTGCCCGGCGGCGTCGCGGCGTTCAGCCAGGGCCTGGAGATCCCCGCCGAGGAGATCCGCCTCTACCTCGCCCTGCGCGAGGCGGCTCACCACCGGCTTTTCCAGCATGTGCCGTGGTTGCGCGCGCACCTGCTCGGAGCGGTGGAGGAGTACGCCAGGGGCATCACGGTGGACGCGTCCGCGCTGGAGGAGCAGCTCCGCGGGCTCGACATCAACAATCCCGAGCAGCTCCAGCAGGCCCTGAGCGGCGGCAACCTGCTCAAGCCCGAGGAGACCGAGCGGCAGAAGGCCGCCCTGTCCCGGCTGGAGACCATGCTCGCCCTGGTCGAGGGCTGGGTCGGCACCGTCGTGGACGGCGCCGCGGACGGCAAGCTCCCCTCGGCGACCGCGCTGTCGGAGACCGTACGGCGCCGCAGGGCGACCGGTGGTCCCGCCGAGCAGACCTTCGCCACGCTCGTCGGCCTCGAACTCAGGCCCCGCCGCCTGCGCGAGGCCGCCACCCTGTGGCAGGCCCTGGAGGCCGACCGGGGCGTCGACGGCCGCGACGCGGTCTGGAACCACCCCGACCTGATGCCCACCGCCGACGATCTCGACAACCCCGAGAGGTTCGTGCGGGGCGAGCCCGAGCTCGACCTGTCGTCCCTGGAGGGGACCCTGCGGGAGCCTCCCCGTGACGGCGGCGACGCCGAGAAGAAGCGCGAGGACGACGGCGAGGACGGGAGCGCGTGAGCCTGCGCGCCGACGCGAAGGACGTGCTCACGGGGTGGGTCGCCCCGACGGCGGAGGAGGAGATCCTCCGCAAGGAGTTCCTTGAGCACGTCCACGCCAACGACGACGCGATGTGGCGCGAATGCGTCACCGGCCACCTGACGGCCACGACCGCGGTGCTCTCCCACGACGGTGAGCGGGTGCTGCTGACGCTGCACCGCAAGGCCGGGATGTGGCTGCCCATGGGAGGTCACTGCGAGCGCGGCGACGCCTCCCTGGAGGCGGTGGCGCTGCGTGAGGCCACCGAGGAGTCCGGCATCGCGGGCCTGCGGCTGCTGCCGGGCCCGCTCGCGCTCGACCGGCACCGGGTCTGGTGCCACCCCCCGCACAGCAGCCATCTCGACGTCGAGTACGGCGCCGTCGCTCCCGCCGACGTCGAGGCCGTGATCAGCGCCGAGTCGCTCGACCTGCGCTGGTTCCCGGTGGAGGAGATCCCCGAGCTCTCCGACGAGGCGACCCGCCGGCTGGCCCGCCGTGCCCGTGAGGCCCTGCGTTCCAGGTGATCGGAAGCTCGATGCCGTACTCCGGCCTGTTCCGGGCATGCCCCGAGAGTGTTGGACCGTTTTACGCTTGTCTCATCTTCGCCCGGATATCTTCGTTCTCATCGGGCTGTACGGAACGGATCGGGGCACTGTGAGCGTGAGGACAACGGCTGACAGGGGCACCGGACGTGTCGGGAGCGCCGGAAGCGCCGCCGCGCCGTCGGCGCGCCGACGGCGTTGGAAGGTTCCCAAAACCTTCGCCTGGGCCACGGTGACCCCGTTCGCCGCCTGGGCGGTGGCCCGGGTGGCCGGGCTCGAACGCGACTCGCTGACCACCCAGCTCATGACCGGCACCCCGTACGTGGCCGCGGCCTCGCTCGTACCGCTGCTGCTGTCGGCGCTGACACGCAACCGGGCGGTGACGGCGGTGGCGCTGGTCACCACCGCGGCGCTCGGCCTCAGCGTGCTCCCCAGGGCCTTCCGTTCCGGGGATCCCGCGGTGGCGGCGGCGGAAACGCCGCTGCGGGTGCTGACGCTCAACACGCTGTTCGGACGTGCCGAGCCCGACGCCGTGATGGATCTGGTCCGGCGGCTGGATCCCGATGTGTTCAGCACCCAGGAGCTGACCCCGGGAATGGTCGAGGATCTGCGGGCCGCCGGGCTGGAGGAGATCCTGCCGTACCAGGTGCTGGAGCCGGAGTGGAGCGCCGGTGGAAGCGGTCTGTACGCGAGGTATCCGCTGACTCCGAGGAAGGACCTGTTCGAGGCGATCGGGCACAACATGCCCGCCGCGCTGATGACGGTGCCCGGCACCAAACCCGTCGAGATCGTCGACGTGCATCCCTTCCCGCCGCTGGGCAGGCAGGTGTACGACTGGACGGCCGCGCTGGAGGCCCTGCCCTCCGCCGCGCCCGACACGATCCGCATCCTCGCGGGCGACTTCAACGCCAGCCTCGACCACGCGGCGATGCGGCGTTTCCTGAGCCGCGGTTACCAGGACGCGGCCGCCGTCGCCGGGGAGGGCCTCACCCCCACCTGGCCGGTCAACAGACGCGTCCCCGCACTGATCACGATCGACCACATCGTGGTGGACCGGCGGGTGGGAGTCGACGCGGTCAGCGTGCACACCGTGCCCGGCACCGACCATCGGGCGGTCTTCGCCGACCTGCGACTACCTTCGCCGTCCTGACGGCTTTCCGAAACGTCAGGACGACAGGAGCGCCCGGGTGTTGTCCCAGCCCTCCAGGCCGGGGTCGAGGAGGCGGATGTCGTCGGGGGTGCGCAGGCGGTGCCAGCCTGGACCCCTCGCGACCATGCGGCTGCCGGGCGCGGCGGCGCGAAGCGCCTTGACCGGGTCGAGGTCGTCGAAACCCACCGCGGCCCAGTCGGGATAGGGCAGGTGGGCGGCGAGCGCCACCGTGCCGCCCCCGGTGTCCGGGCAGACGGCGATCCTGGCCCGGCCCAGCTCGCGGAAGAGCTTGCCGATGAGCAACGGGGGCAGGTCGGGCGCGTCCGCGCTCAGCAGGACCGCCTGTCGTCCGTACGGCAGGGCCGCGAAGGCCGCCTCGACCAGGGCGCTCCCGGAAAGATCGGGGATCTCGACGACCGGGGTGCCCGGCCAGACGATCTCCTCCATGCCGGGGACGCTCGTCACCACGACCGGAGAGACGAAGTCGAGCCCGGCGACGAGCTCGTAGGCGTCTTCGGCGAGGGCCGTGCGGAAGAGGGCGGCGTCGATCCCCGCGGGGGCCGCGTCCGCCACGGAGGGCGTGACCAGGACGGCCACCACTCGTTCTTCCGTCAAAACCCCTCCGCGGAACCGTGGGCCGCCGTGGAGAATCCCTCCAGGAAGCCTCGCGCCCGCTCGGCCTTGGGATATCGTTCCACGAGCGCCCAGAAGCGCGAGCCGTGGCTCGGCACCAGCAGGTGGACGAGCTCATGCATGATCACATAGTCGACCACCCACGACGGCATGCCCCGAAGCCGCGTGGAGATCCTGATGGTCCCGTGATCGGGGGTGCACGAGCCCCAGCGGTGCTGCTGGTTCTCCACCCAGCGCACGCTCGACGGTCTCGCCTCCCCGCCCAGATATCGGGCCGACAGATCGACGGCCCGATCGAGGAGATCGTCGTCGGAGGGACGTCTGCGCTGCTCCTTGGCCGCGAGGCGATCGAGCATACGGCGCACCCATTGTTCCTCATCGGTGCTACTCAAACCGGCGGGGAGGAGCACGATCGTTTTCTCGCCGTCGCGGTACGCAGAAACCGTCCGCCGACGGCGAGAACTACGACGGACCTCGACTGTCTCGGGGGGCACATATGAACGGTAGCCGAGAATGGCGAATTCACACCAGAGGGTAGAACACGTTCCCGCTGGTCAATCCCCGTTCGCCGATTGTTCAGCGTGGATGATCAACTATGACCGTGACTTATCTAATTAACCTGGATATCAGCCGTCTCATGCGTCGCCGAAACGCGGGACCCGCTGTTCTCTCCGGCCTGCCGAGCCTTCAAGCATGCCGTCGTAGATCATCATGACGGGCCGGGCGAGGGGTTTCCGGCTCGGCGCGGCGTCGAGATCCGCGGCCCTTACCCGCCAGGGAGATCTTTTGAGCGGTCGGCAGGACGGGGGCCGGCACGGGGGTGAGTTATCCACAGGCTGAGAGTTATCCACAGGCGACGGGAAAGGTGTCTGGGATCTTGAGGGGCCGTGCCACGCTGGGCCCACCCGGCCGGCCCGCCCGTTCCCCCCGGCTCACCTGCGGGTTCCTCCTGAGAAAGGTTCTGCGATGAGACCACGTCTGAAGCCCGCCCTGCGCCGCGTCGCCCGCGACGGACGCACCCTGCAGTTCGGTCTGCATCCTCGTCACGCGGTGGTGCTGACCGATCTGGAGCCGGGGGTCCGCCGCTGGGTCGAGAGTCTCGACGGCGTCCGTGACCTCGCGGGCGTGCTGGCCGGTGCCGCCGAGGTGGGCCTCGGCGAGGAGGACGGCCGGGCTCTGCTCGATCTGCTGGTCAGCCGTGGCGTGGTGGACGACGCGGGCGCGGCCCCCGGTCCGCTGCGCACACTCGCGATGGCCGAGTGTGACAGGCTCCAGCCGGATCTCGACGCGCTCTCCCTCACACCGGGCACGATCGACGGCGGGCTCGCCGTGCTGGAGCGCAGGCGAGAGGCCCAGGTACGGGTCTACGGCGCGGGGCGGGTCGGCGCGCAGGTCGTCGCCCTGCTCGCCGCCTCGGGGGTCGGCCGGATCTGCGTCGTCGATCCCGGTACGGCCCGGCGAAGGGACGTCGTCCCCGGCGGGCTCGGCTGGACGGAGGTCGGAATGAGCAGGCAGGACGGCGCGGTCGCGGTGGCCAAGAGGCTCGCGCCCGGCCTCACGGCGTGGACCGGCGACGGGGCCGCCCAGCCGGCCGACGGGGGCAGACCTTTCGACCTGGCGGTGCTCGCTCCGGTGGGGCCCCTGGACGGTCTCCTGGTCAAGGAGCTCGTCGAGTGGGAGATCCCGCACCTGCTGGTCACCGCCTTCGAGGGCTCCGGGTCGGTCGGCCCTCTGGTGCTGCCTGGACGGAGCACATGCCTGCACTGCCTAGATTTGACCCGACGAGATCGTGACCCTGGCTGGCCTGTCGTCAGCGCCGGGCTGGGTGGTTTCCCCGCGGGAGAAATCGCGTGTGGGACGGTGCTGTCGACGCTGGTGGCGGCGACTGCCGCAGGTCACGCACTCGCCGTGATCGACGGCCGTGAGCCCGCTGTGACCAACAGCACAGTGGAAGTATTGCCAGATTGGAGCTGGAAGAGGCGATCCTGGAGTGTTCATCCTCAATGTCGTTGCTTCCGAAACGAGTTGGGGTCGCTGACAATGGTCGCGTCGGCCGCCTGTCGCTGACGGACGCACGGCTCACAAACACACAGCTGACAGACACAACTGACGGACACAGCGGTCGGCTACCCGCCGCCGACGGATACACAGCGAAGGGAGGGAGCGGCGTCTCGCTGTAGCAGCGGATGCGCCGCTAACCAAGGTGAGTGACCTTCCGCGCCGCGCCGTTGCGCGCTCTGCCAAGCTGGCCGCCCTGCCGATCGGGTTCGCCGGACGCACCGCTCTCGGTCTCGGAAAACGAATCGGGGGCAAGTCCGCCGAGATCGTCGCCCAGGAAATCCAGGAACGCACCGCCGAGCAGATCTTCAAGGTTCTCGGGGAGCTCAAGGGCGGGGCGATGAAGCTCGGCCAGGCGCTGTCCATCTTCGAGGCGGCACTGCCCGCCGAGGTCGCCGGCCCCTACCGCGCGACCCTGACCAAACTCCAGGACGCGGCTCCGCCGCTTCCCGCGGCGACCGTGCACAAGGTCCTCGTCGAGCAGTTGGGTGACGACTGGCGGGAGAACTTCCTGTCGTTCGACGACAGGCCCACCGCCGCCGCGTCGATCGGGCAGGTGCACAAGGCGGTCTGGCACGACGGCCGGACGGTCGCGGTGAAGATCCAGTATCCGGGGGCGGGGAAGGCGCTGCTCTCCGACTTCACCCAGCTGTCCAGGCTCGGCAAGCTCTTCGGGGTGCTGCTGCCCGGCCTCGACATCAAGACCGTGCTGAGCGAGTTGCGCGAGCGGGTGGTCGAGGAGCTCGACTATCTCCACGAGGCCGAGGCCCAGCACGCCTTCGCCCTGGAGTACAAGGACGATCCCGACTTCCTGATCCCGGACGTGATCGCCGCCAACGAGCAGGTGCTCGTCTCCGAATGGGTCGACGGCACCCCTCTGTCGCGGATCATCGCCGACGGCACCCAGGAGCAGCGCGACCGGGCCGGTCTCCAACTCGTCCGGTTCCTGTTCTCCTCACCCGCGCGGCTGGGCATGCTGCACGCCGACCCCCACCCGGGCAACTTCCGGATCGTCGAGGACGGCCGGATGTGCGTGCTCGACTTCGGCGCGGTCAACCGGATGCCCGACGGATACCCGCCGGTCTTCGGGAAGCTGACCCGCATCTTCAACAACGGCGACATGGCGACCGTCGTGCAGGGCCTGCGCGACGAGGGCTTCATTCAGCCACACATCGAGATCGACCCCGAAGCCCTGCGGGCGTTCCTCGCCCCCTACGTCGAACCGACCGCCGTGGAGGAGTTCTCCTTCAGCAGGGAGTGGCTCCAGCAGCAGGCCGCCACGGCCACCGACCTGCGTCCCGGCAATGTGGTGCGCCAGCTCAACCTGCCGGCCTCGTACGTTCTCATCCACCGGGTGCACGCGGCGGGGGTCGGTGTTCTCTGCCAGCTCGGCGCCACCGCCCGCTTCCGCGAGGAGGTCATCCGCTGGGTCCCCGGGTTCACCGACGAGGACTCGGGAGAGCCCACCCTCACCAGTGCCTGAGGGATCTCTCCCTGCCGCGACTTTCCGCTCCCACGACTTCTTCCGCTTCTACGGCTTCTGCACGGACAGCGCTCCGCTTCTACGGCTTCTGCACGGACAGCGCTCCGCTTCTACGACTTCTCCCCGGACAGGGCGCCGGTTCTTCGACTTCTGCACGGACAGCGCTCCGGTTCTTCGGCTTCTACCCGGACAGAGCGCCGATGGCTCATCGGCGCCCGAGGGCTGTCCCCTTGTCGTGACGCGGCGACGTGCTGTGGATACCCCTCGATCCCCTCATGTGCCACGACGTGCCGCGATACTCCCCTCCCGGGACCTACCACGACGCTGTGCGATGCCTCTCGACGCCTCTCGATGTGCCGCAACGTCCTGCGACACGCGGCGGCGTGATGGATCCGGCGAGACCGGCGAGACGCTTGAGGGGTGACCCGCCTGAGCGGGTCACCCCTCGTTCGTCTCGCTCTTCGAGTCCGTCGCCTATGTCCGGCCCGTCTCGCTCTTAACGTCCTCTTCCGTGCGGCTTTTCCTTCCGTGCGGCTTCGCGTGTTTCTCGTGCGCGCTCTACGCGTCGCCGCCGGTCCCTACCGGTCAGGTCGAACAGATCAAGACGGACAGGTCAAGACAGATGATGACGGATCAGACGAGGCGCAGGATCGCGCTCCGCAGGCGCGCCGAGGCGCGCTCCGCCTCACGCTGGGCGCGCCGGAGGCGCTGAAGACCTGCGGCCCTGCGATGCTCCTCCGCCTCCCGGTGGAGGGTCCGTATTCGGTCACGGACCAGTTCTTCTTGCATAGACGGCAGGGGGAGGCCTCTGGTGTTGGAGTGGCTCATCGGAATGGTCCCTTCGGAAACGTGTGGTTCGTGGTCGGCCGAGTTCTTGGTGATCCGGGTTCTCGGCGGTTCGACTTCTGGGTGGTTCGGGCGGTTACCGGGTTGTTCAGGCAGCGACCGGGTTCTTGCGGGGACGCCCGCGCGGACGCTTCCGGGGAACGATCGCCCCCCGCAGAACAAGCTCGCCGCCCCAGACGCCCCACGGCTCCTCGCGCTCCAGCGCGCGGGCCAGGCAGGCCTCACGGATCGGGCAGCCCCCGCAGAGCGCCTTGGCGAACTCCACGTCCTCCGGAGACTCGGCGAACCACAGGTCGGGGTCGGTACGACAGGGGATTGTGGCTTCGTCGATCAGGTCCATGACCGTCTGGGCCCCCATCTGTTCACCTCTCAGCTAGGTGTTGATCTTCGGTTACCTCTTGGGGTGGGGGTCAGGAATGACGCGGACAAACAAGAAGGCCGCGGATCCTGTGTGCGGATCCGCGGCCTGAAGGCTTTTTCCTCGGTCAGGTTATGACCGGAGGTTGCCCCCAGGGTTGCGGACCGCGCAGTCCACCGTTTCCGATGTGCTTGGTCGTTGTTGCGTAGTTGCCGCCCAGCCCACTCCGAACAGCCGGGACGTCCGTCGCCGGGAAATCGGCCGGAGCGAACCAACGACGGCCGGCTTCGGCGTGGAAGCGGGCAGAGTCCACCTGCAGAGCCAGAGCAGCCACGCCACCGGCGAGAATGACCTGACTGTCGCAAGGCAGAACGGTGTTACGGCGCGCAGAAGTGAGCCCCATCTGGGACTGCATCAGGATGCTCTTCACAGCGGACTCACCTCCATTAGTTGATCGTCGGACAGTAGCGTCCGACTTGCATGTCCATGACCTTAAACCCCGGCCCGGGGAGTGGGCAACCTATTTTCCACCTGCGGTTTTGCGACTATCTCACGTGGATCATCGCCTCCTGAACTACCGACACGGCCAGTTTCCCGGACCGGGTGAACATCTCCCCCTTGGCGAGCCCTCGCGCCGCCCCGGACCACGGTGACTCCTGGGCGTAGAGCATCCACTCGTCCACCCGGAAGGGACGGTGGAACCACATCGCGTGGTCCAGCGACGCGCCGAAGAGGTTGGACGCGCCCCATGCGAGGCCGTGGGTGAGAAGGACGGTGTCGACCAGGGTGAAATCGGAGGCATAGGCGGCGAGCACCACGTGCAGCAGCGGATCGTCGGGCAGTTCCGCGTCGTAGCGGAACCACACGTTGGTGTTTGAACCGCGAAGCTCCGGGTCGCGGTAGGCCTCCCAGGTGAGGGGGGTGACGTAGCGGGCGTCCACCGGCCTCGGCCTGGAGACCCAATCTCGCAGCGGCGAGTCCGGCCCCACCGCCTGGAGAATCCGGTCCTTGAAGAGCGGCAGGCCCTCGGGGTCGACCACCTGCGGCATCGTGGCCGCCTGGTGTTCGACGCCGGTCTCCGTCACGTGGAAGGAGGCCGACATGGTGAATATCGCCTTACCGTGCTGGATGGCCACCACCCGGCGGGTGGTGAAGGATCGGCCGTCGCGGACCCGCTCGACGTTGTAGACGATCGGGATGGCCGGGTCTCCGGGACGGATGAAGTAGGCGTGCAGCGAGTGGACGTGGCGGTCGTCGGGCACCGTCCGTCCTGCGGCGAACAGTGCCTGGGCGGCCACCTGGCCGCCGAAGACACGTTGGATACGCTCCTTCGGGCTGCGCCCCCTGAAGATGTCGAGCTCGATCTGCTCCAGGTCGAGCAGATCCAGAAGCTCCTTCAACGCCTCGTTCACGCGCCCTCCGTCTGGTTTGCGGCGATACGGCATAGTTCGAGTACCGCCTCACCATAACGATCAAGCTTGACCCGTCCGATTCCGGTGATGGCGAGGAGATCCTGCTCAGAAAGCGGTGCCCGTTCGGCGATGGCCTGGAGGGTGACGTCGGTGAAGATCGCCCACTGGGGGATCTTCTCGTGCTTGGCCACTCCCGTACGCCACGACTTGAGCGCGCCGAGCAGCGCCTCGTCGTAGTCGGCGGGGCAGCCCGCGCACCTGCCGAGCTTCTGCTCGGTGGCGGCGGTGAGGGTCTTGCCGCAGACCCGGCAGCTGATCGGCGCGGCGACCTGGCGGCGGTCGGCCGCCGCGGCCGGGGCGTCGGCGCGGCTTTTCCACGCGGAGCGGCCGGTGAGCCCGTCCAGGAAGCGGGACGGTTTGCGGGAACGCCGCCCGCCGGGTGAACGCGCCAGCGCCCACGACAGCGCGAGGTGGGCGCGGGCGCGGGTGACGCCGACGTACAGGAGGCGGCGCTCCTCCTCGATCTGCTCGGGCGTCTCCGCGTAGATGATCGGCAGCATGCCGTCGGCGACGCCGACGAGGAAGACGGCGTCCCACTCCAGGCCCTTGGCGGCGTGCAGCGAGGCCAGGGTGACCCCTTCGACCGGCGGCGCGTGCTGCTCTCCGGCCCGGCGCTCCAACTCGGCCACGAAGGCGGGCAGATCGGCGCCGGTGGCGGCGAGGTCCTCGGCGAGATCGGCCAGTGCCTTCAGTGACTCCCACTTCTCGCGGGCCTTGCCCCCGCCGGGAGCCTCGGGAGTGAGCCCGATGCCGGCCAGGATGTCGTGCACGGTCGAGGCGAGCGTGTCGCCGGGCTCGGCCGAGCGGGCGGCGCCACGCAGCAGCACGACCGCCTGGCGGACCTCGGGACGCTCGAAGAAGCGGTCGGCGCCGCGCAGCACGTACGGCAGGCCGGCCTTGGCGAAGGCCTGCTCGTACGCCTCGGACTGGGCGTTGACCCGGAACAGCACGGCGATCTCGCGGGTGGGCACCCCGGTGCCGACGAGCTTCTTCACCGCCCGGGCCACGCCCTCCGCCTCGGCGGTCTCGTCGTCGTACTCGGTGAAGACCGGTTCGGGGCCGTCGGGGCGCTGGGCGATCAGGGCGAGCTTGTGCGGGGTGCGTGCCCTGTCGAGCACCCGGTTGGCCAGGGAGACGACCTGGGGCGTGGAACGGTAGTCGCGGACCAGCTTGATCACGGTGGCGTTGGGGTGCTCGACCGAGAAACCGGTCAGGTAGCGGGGGGTGGCCCCGGTGAAGGAGTAGATCGTCTGGTTGGGGTCGCCGACCACGCACAGGTCGTCGCGTCCGCCGAGCCAGGTGTCGAGCAACAGCTTCTGCAGGGGGTTGACGTCCTGGTACTCGTCGACCACGAAGTAGCGATACTGCTGGCGGATCTGGGAGGCCACCTCGCGGTGCTCGGTCATCACGGCCGCGGTGAGCTCCAGGATGGTCTCGAAGTCGACCAGGTGCCGGTCGCGGCGGAGGTTCTCGTATGCCTCGTAGAGCCGGAAGACCTCCTCGGCGGGGACGGGCGAGACGCGGCCCGCCTTTTTCGCGGCCTCCGCGTAGTCCTCGGGGGCGATCTGGGTGACCTTCGCCCATTCGATCTCGGAGGCGATGTCACGCAGTTCGGAACGGTCCTGGTTCTTGCGCAGGACGCGACAGGCGTCGATCAGCAGCGGCAGCTTCGACTCGATCACCCTGGGCGGGTCGCCACCGATGACGCGCGGCCAGAAGTAGGTGAGCTGGCGCAGCGCGGCGGCGTGGAAGGTGCGCGCCTGCACGCCCGGCGTGCCGAGGTGCCGCAGCCGCTGCCTGAGCTCACCGGCCGCGCGAGTGGTGAACGTCACCGCCAGCACGCCCTGGGCGTCGACCACTCCGCTGCGGACCGCGTGCGCGATGCGGTGGGTGATGGCACGGGTCTTGCCCGTCCCCGCCCCCGCGAGGACACAGACCGGTCCTCTGACGGCTTCCGCCACCTCACGCTGCTCGGGGTCCAGTGCCGCCAGAACGTTGTCGGGCTCCACGGAGCCTCCTTACACGCAGTCGAACGGACCGGGCGGCAACATCCTCCCAGTCACTGGCCAAGCATCAGTCATTCTGGCAACATGCCGCCGTCAACCTATGTGGTTCGCCGAGATGCACAAAGCGGGCTTTTTGCTCCACAATGGGGGCGACCGATCCGGGGGAAGGAAGAGGCTCGTGCGAACTGGGGTAACCGTAGGTGCACTCGCCCTGGCGACGGCGATGGTTGTACCCGCGGTGGCGTACACGACCGCGCACGCCCACACGGTCTCGGCTCCGGCCCAGACCGGCGGCGCACCCGGCTCGGCGGAGGCCCCCACAGGCAGAGCCACCACCGGCACGGCGAAGGCCGGCGCGGACGACACGGATCGCAGCACGTACGGCACGGCGAAGGCGACCACCGGGGTGGCCGAGATCGGTACGGCCACCGCGGGAACGACCGGCACGGGGACCGGCGTGAGCAAGGCCGGCACGAGCGGTACGGGCACGAGCGGAACAAGCACGGGCGGTACGGGCACGGGCGACCCCAAGAAGACCTCCGCCCAGAAGACCCGTGCGGGCAACCCGACGCCCCCTCCGGTGGGCCAGCCCGACCCTCTGGTGCAGGGCACGGTCGTCAACACCGTCGCGTACGGTCGGCACGTCCGCCAGCGCATGGACGTCTGGTACCAGACCGACGAGTTGAAGCGGCCGGGTGTCTTCCTGATCCACGGCGGCTGGTGGTCGTCGGGCGACAAGAAGTACATGACCGAGATAAGCCGCAGCTACGCCGAGCAGGGCTACGTCGTCTTCAACATCAACTACCGCCTCTCCACCGACGCCTCCTGGCCGGCACAGCGCACCGACACGCTGAGCGCGATCGCCACCGCACGGCGGAACGCGGCACTGTGGTCCTTCGACCCGAACAACTACGTGGTCGTCGGCTTCTCCGCCGGAGGCCACCTCGCCGGGGCCGTGGGCACCTACAAGAACGGCTGGCCCGGCATGCGCGGCGTCGTCGGCATCTCCCCGGTGATGTCCCCGCTCACGGCGTACACCGAGGGCATCGACACCTTCGACCTGGAGAGGCGCAAGCTTCGCGAGTCGGCCATCAGGCTCGCCGGGGGCTGTGAGCCCACCGGCAAGTGCGCCAGGGTCTGGGCGAGCATGGAGGTGCCGTGGCACGCGAGCCGCGGTGACGCGCCCATGCTGGTCGTGCACTCCGAGGACGAGTTCGTGTCGCCGGAGCACAGCGAGCAGCTCAAGGAGCACCTGCGCAAGGTCGGCGTGCCGGTGACGATCGTCACCGAGCCCGGCATCGCGCACAGCTCACCTCTTTACCGGCTGCCCGGTGTGGCGGACCGGGTTCAGCAGTGGGTCGCGGAGAAACTGCTCCCATCGGGAAGATGAACGGCCCTCGCTGTGTTGCCAATGGCGCCGGACATCACATGAGGGGATTTTTCACGACATGGCGCTCACTGTGTACACCACGACCTGGTGCGGTCCCTGCAAGCGGCTGAAGAGCCAGCTCAGCCGCGAGGGGATCTCCTACAAGGAGGTCGACATCGAGAGCGACCCGGACGCGGCCACGTTCGTCATGAGCGTGAACAACGGTAACCAGGTCGTCCCCACCGTCGTGGTCGACTCCCCCACCGGCCAGGTCGTCAGGACCAACCCCTCGGTGATCGAGCTCAAGCGCATCCTGGCGGGCGCGGGCGTGTAACCGCCCTCTCCACTGTCAGGTCCACTGTCGGGCCCCGGTCTCGCTTCCATGGACACCGGGGCTCTCGTATGCCGGGACGTCCTCGACCTCGTGACCCGGCGATCCGCCGCCTGTCGGAGGTCTTCCCCGCAAGGTGGGAGATCCCGAGGGCGGCGAGGTCTTTTCCCGGCGTTTCTCCTCGGCGGGGACGGGTCGTGGCCTTCCCCGCGGAGAGGGTCACCAGTCGCCGGTGAGCGGCTCGCCGTACCAGGCCTCGATGAGCCTGCGGGCGATCGACACCTCGGGCGGCAGGCGCACCTCGCCGCTCTCCACCGCGGCCAGCAGCTCGGCACGGCTGAACCAGTGGGCCTCGGCGATCTCCTCGGCATCGAGGACGAACTCCGTTGACGTGGCCCGCGCGAAGAAGCCGAGCATCAGGCTGCGCGGGAAGGGCCAGGGCTGGCTGCCCATGTAGCGCGGCTCGACGACGCGCACACCGACCTCCTCGACCACCTCGCGCGCCACGGCGTGCTCCAGCGACTCGCCGGGCTCGACGAACCCGGCCAGCACCGAGAGCCGCCCCTCGGGCCACTGCGGCCCTCTGGCCAGCAGGCACCTGTCGTCCTCGTCGCGAACCAGCATGATCACCGCGGGATCGACCCGGGGGAAGTGCTGGCTGTTGTCCTTGGGACAGACGCGTACGTGCCCGCCCGCGCGCACCTCGGTGGCGCTCCCGCACCGGGGACAGAACTCGTGGGTGGAGTGCCATGCCTCCAGGGCGACCGCGTACACCAGCAGCCCCGCGTCCAGATCCTCCAGCATCGCCCCCACCTGGCGGAGTCCGGCGGTGAGGGTCTGGCCCTCCTCCAGCTCCGAGGAGGCGAGCGGGGCGACGATCCGGTTGAAGGAACCGGTGTGGACGCTGTCCGCCAACGGTGCCGCCACGGCGAAGTAGGCGATGCCCTCGGCGTCGACGCCGAGCAGGTAGCGCTCCCCGTCCGGCGCCTCCGCCGTGGGCAGCAGGACCAGCTTGGCCTCTCCGCCGCTGCGCCGGACCAGCGCCTGTCCGTCGTCGATGACCACGACCCTGGTCGCGGTGTCCGCCCAGGCCTTTTCGAGCCACTCGGCGTCGCCGCGAAGCGCCGCCGACCGGTCGATGGCACTGCGCGCGAGCAGCAGCGGTCCCAACAGTTCTTCTTGTGCCGCGATTTCCACGCCGTTCAGCCTCCCCCACCGAGTGCACATCCTACGCCGCAGGACGAAGCCCCCATCCGCCCCTCTGCGCGCACAGGTCCTCCCTCCTTCCCGGCATGCGCGCGAGGAAGGTGGCACACGTCTTGGCGCACGAGCCCTCCCCCTTTCTCCGCGTACGCGCGGGAGAAGCGACACACGCCTCGGTGCGTCATCGGTTCTCCTCCTTCCTCACCCCTCGTCCGGTTCTCCCGCCCTGTACAGCGGGCTCCGCGGGCTCTCATCATTGGGCGACACGGACATCTACTGTCAATAAGCTGATCGCCTCCGCGCGCTGATCGGCCGCAGGCTAGGATCTCCGAGTTAGGTTAGCCTTGCCTGATATCGGGGGTCCCTGCATTGCGGCTGTACCTCACCGCGCTGAAACCGACCGACTCGGTCACCGACGGCTTTCTCCCCGCGGCCCGCGCGCTCGGCTGCGAGGTCACCGTCCTCACCGACCGGCCCGAGCGGTACCGCGACTCCGGGGCCGAGGTGCTCCGCTGCGACGTGCGCGACGCGCGGGCGGTGATCGACACCGTCGCGCACCACCACGCCCCGGACGCGATCTTCTCGAACTCCGACCACATCCAGGCGGAGACCGCGCTCGCCGCCGCGTACTTCGGCCTGCCGGGCAAGGACTGGCGGGCCTGCGTCGACACCAAGAACAAGGCGCTCACCCGGCGGCGGCTCGCCGCCGCCGGAGTCGAGACCGTCCGTTCCGCACGGCTGGCACCGGACGATCCGCCGCCCGCGGACCTGCCGTTCCCCGCGGTCGTGAAGCCCCGCGAGGGCGTGGCGAGCGAGGACGTCGTACTGGTCCGCGACACGGGCGAGCTCGCGGAGGCCGTCGCGGCCATCCGGGACAGGCGCCCCGGAGAGACGCTGGTCGTGGAGGAGTATCTCGACGGCCCTCTGCACACTATGGAGACGCTCGGCGACGGCGAGCGGATCAGGGTGCTCGGCGGTTTCCGCACCACCCTCGGGCCGCTGCCGTACTTCGTGGAGGAACGGCTCGACTGGGAGTCACCCCCCGGCCGTGACCACGTGCTGCGGGCCCTCGGGGCACTGCGGGTCGGGTTCGGGGCCTGCCACACCGAGTACGTGATGACTCCGGCCGGGCCGAGGATCGTCGAGGTCAACTACCGGGTGATCGGCGACCACTGCGACTTCCTGCTGGCGAGCATGCTGGACGCGCCCCTGTTCGAGCTCGTTCTCGGTGTGCATCTCGGGGCGCGTCTCGATGCGCGACCGCGGTCTTCCGGCGAGGGGCACGCGACCGCGCTGAGCCTCGTCGCCGACCGGCCTGGAACCGTGGTGAGCGCTCCGGGCACGGTCGTTCCCGCGCCCGGTGACCCGGTCCGTGTCTGGCACCGGCCGCTGCGCGCGACGGGCGACCGGATCGACCTGAGCAACACCAACCGCGACTACGTGGGCATCGTCCGCGCGATCGGCCCCGACCGGGCCCGCGTCGACGCGGCCGTCGCGGCCTTCACCTCGGAGAACCCGTGGGTGATCGCGTGAGCCGGAACAGCGTGGACGATCGGGTGAGCCGGAGCCCCGTGGGCGGCCGAGTGCGCCCCGGAACCACGAGCGACCACGCGGACCGAGACCCCGCGAACGACCGGGTACACCCCGGAAGCACGGGCGACCACGCGGACCGGGAACGCGCGACCGATCGCGTGGTCCGCGGAGGTCCCGCGGAGGTGCCGGCGGGTCGGCGATCCACGGGCGACCGGGTGAACCGGGGCGTCGCGAAGGCCCGCGCGGTCGGCGGAGGTTCCGGGAGCGAACGGGAACGATACCTCGCAACCCGGGTGCTGAACGCGCTCCTGCGCGAGGACTACGGCGGTCTGGCCGCGCGGGTGACCCGCGACAAGACCGGTGTCGCGCTGCTCCTGCCGGGGGGCAGGCGGGTGCGGTTGACCCCCGGCTCGCTGTTCCAGGACTTCGTGGTGGCCCCGGAGGAGACACTTCACCTGGAGGAGGTCCTGCGCACCCTGCGAGAGATCTCCTCTCTCGCCGACACCGCCGGGGTGGAGTCGTTCGTCACCGAGTGCCGCGAGGCGCTGCGCGCCCTCGACCTTCACGACGCCCACCGTGAGGACGTACTCGCCCGGCTGGCGGCCACCGCCGTCGCCACGCGTCCCGGCCTCACGCACACGACGGCGAGCGGGAACGGGCGCGACGGCGTGTGGTACGAGACGCTCGCCGCGTTCCTCGATCACCCCGTCTACCCGACGGCCCGGTCCCGGAGCGGCCTGTCCGACGAGGACCTGACCGCGTACGCGCCGGAGTTCGCGCCCGCCTTCGAGCTGCGCTGGGCGGCGGTGCCGCGAGAGCGGCTCGTCGGGACGGAGCCCCCGGTGGCGCCCGGGTTCGCCGCCGTCGGCCTGGCCGGGGATCTCGCGCGGACTCACGTGCTGTTCCCCGTACACCCGCTCACGGTCCCCGCGGTCGAGGAGATCCCGTGGGCGATCATGGCTCCGTCGGCGTACCTGGAGGTCAGGCCCACGCTCTCGATGCGGACGGTCGAGATCGTCCCCGGCACGCACCTGAAGCTGCCGCTCACCACCAGCACCCTCGGGCTGCGCAACCGCAGGTCAATCAAGCCGGACACGCTGGCCGACGGGGCGCGGGCCGAGTTGCTTCTGCGGGCCATGCCCGATCCCGAGGTGCTTCTCGCCGACGAGCAGACGTACGGGCACGCCGGGCACGAATACCTGGGCTGGCTGCTGCGCCGTCATCCCGCCGGGGAGGTCGTCCCGGTCGCGGCGCTGCCCGCGCCGCTGCCCGGAGGCGGCCTGGTCGTCGAAGAGCTCGCCGGGCGGTGGTTCGACGGGGACGTCACCCGGCTGCTCGGCCGATACCTGCGGGTGCTGTTCCGCTTCCACGTGCGGCTCTTCGTCAGGTACGGCACGGCGCTGGAGGCCCACCAGCAGAACCTCGCGCTGGTGTTCGGCGCCGAGACCGCGAGCGGGAACGCCCCCGGGGGCGACATCGCGGGTGACGGGGGCGCGGGTGTCAGGGGGGCGGGTGACGGAACAGCGGCCGACGGTGTCCTGCGGCTGCTCGTCAAGGACAACGACGGCCTGCTGACCTCACCGGACAGGCTGCGGTCCGCCGGGCTCGCGGTGCCGGACCTCACCGACGCGCGGATGTTCACCGACGACCCGCACGCGCTCGCCGACGTGTTCGTGACCATCACCCTGCACCTGGCCGCGGCGGCCGTGACGTTCGGAGCGCTGCCCCCGCCGAGGGCCTTCGAGCTGGTCCGCGACACGCTCACCGAGGCGCTCGACGAGTACGGAGAGGATCCGATGGCCCGGCTGCTGCGGGCCAGGACCCTCGACGCCGACCGGCTCGTCGGCAAGTCGATGATCACCGCCGGGACCCTGGTGGACAAGGCCCGCACCGGCGCGCGGGACGTGAACAAGTTCTACGGCACGAGCGGGCCGAACTATCTCCGCCACCCTCCCCAGCTCCCGCGAACCCCCCAGCTCCCGCGAAGGACGACATGACCAGCCTCGCCCTCGGCGCACCCGCCGCCGTCGCCACCGCCGTCGCCGAGGACGTCTCGCTGGCGGCGCTGCTGCGCTGCTGCGTGAGGGAGATCGCGGGCCCCCGGGGGCAGGTCGGGTACGAGGGGTCGTACGTGCTGCTGCGCGTCGCCGGCACTCGCCTGCGGGTCCGCGCGCACGGCGGGCTCGCGCTGCGCTTCGAGGGGCGGCCCGAGTGGTCGGAGGACGGCTCCTGGCGGCCACTCTCCGTGGACATGCTCGTCCGGCTGGTGGAGACCGAGCTCGGCACCGGGCTCGGCGAGGACAACGACGAGTTCGCCGCCCAGGTCGCCGCGAGCAGGGACGCCATCGCGGCACTGGTCGCGGCCCGGCAGGAGGTGCCGCCGCCCACCGACCCGTGGCTCGCCTCGGAGCAGGCACTGGTCGGCGGGCATCCGTTCCATCCCAGCCCGAAGGCGCGCGGCGGCGCGGACTGGCTGCGATACGCGCCGGAGGCACACGCGAGCTTCCCGTTGCGGCTGCTCGGGGTGAGGGACGACGTGCTGGCCGGGGAGGGTGACACCGGCGTGCTCGACGGGCTCGGCCAGGCGCCGCCCGGCTACTCGCCGCTGCCGGCGCACCCGTGGCAGCTGGAACTGCTCGCGGCGGACCTGGCCGCGCCACTCGCCGACGGCCGCCTGATCGACCTGGGGGAAAGCACCCGGATGGCGGTTCCCACGTCGTCGGTCCGCACGGTCTACGAGCCGCTGATCGACCGGTGCCTGAAGTTCAGCCTGGATGTGCGGATCACCAACTGCGTGCGGAAGAACTCCTGGTACGAGCTGGCGGGCGCGGTCGAGCTGAGCCGTCGCCTCGAACCGGTCTTCCTCGACCTGGCCGCCGCCTTCCCCGGCACCCGCTGGCTGCCCGAGCCCGGCTACCGTTCCGCGAGGCTGGGCACCCGGCTGCTGGAAGGGCTCGGCGTGATCGTCCGGGTCGGCCCGTGGTCGGTGTGCAGGCCGGGGGTGACCCCGCTGCTGAGCGGCGCGCTGGCCGCCGGGTGGCAGGTGGCGGGCGACATGCCGGACACGGTGCGGTCGCCGGTGACCGGAGCGGTGCGAAGCGGCGTACCGGACACGGTTCGGTCGCCCGTCATCGAAGTGGTGCGAAGCGGCGTGCCGGACGTCGCCCGGTGGCGGGCGGCGGGAGCGGTGCCGGGCGTGGCCGGGCCGCCGATGACCGGAACGGTGCCGGGCGGCGTGCCGACGGGCATCGCCGGGGTGTCAGTGGGCATGGCCGGGGTGCCGACGGCCGATCCGGTGCGCTGGTGGCGGGCGTACGTGGAGTGCGTGGCGCCGCCGGTGCTCGACGCCTACGTGAGTCACGGCGTGGTGCTGGAACCCCACCTGCAGAACGTCCTGATCGGTGTGGACGCGGACGGACTGCCCGTGGAGGCCGTCTTCCGCGACCTGGAGGGCACGAAACTCGTCGCCGGACGGCACGACCTGTCCGGGGTGCCCGACCGGGTCGCCGAGGCGCTCGCCTACGACGCGGCCTCCGGCTGGAACCGGGTGGTCTACTGCCTGATGGTCAACCACCTCGCCGAGATCGCCGCCTCCCTCGCGGGGACCGGGTCCACCCGGGAGCTGTGGGCGGTGGCGGGAGACGTCCTCGCGAAGTACGCGGCGTCGCGCGGGTGGCCCCGGCCGCTGTCGGAGCTGCTGTCGGGAGCGCCGCTACCGGCCAAGGCCAACCTGTCGGTCCGGTGGGCGCGCTCGGCGGACCGTTCCGCGGGATACGTGACGGTCGCCAACCCGCTGGCCACGACCTGAGACGGTCGCCGCCGTCCTCCCGGCGGCGACCGTCACCTCTTCACGTCAAGTGTTCGTCACCGGGGATATACCTCCAGCTCGTAGAGGGAGTAACCGTACGACGTCCCCCGCTTGACGCCCTGCATGCGGACGTACCGGGCGGTGGTCGGGGTGAATCTCACGTTGTCCACGCCCCCGTTTCCCGTGGTGGTGGAGTAGACGGTGGTCCAGGTGGAGCCGTTGGTCGAGGTCTGGATCGAGTAGGCGGCCCCGTAGGCCGCCTCCCAGCGCAGCAGCGCCCTGGCCACGGTCGTGGCCGACCCGAGGTCGACCTGGAGATACTGGTTGTCGCTGGACGAGCTCGACCACCGGGTGGTCGGGTCGCCGTCGACGGCCCTGCTCGCCGGGTAGAAGAGCTGGGTGCTCGACGCCGAGGCGCTCCTCCCCTCCGCCAGGTTGTCGATCGCGTCGCCCCGGTGGGCGGGGAACGACACGACCTGCTGGTAGGTCGGCCGGTTCTGCCAGGAGATCAGCGAGTGCGTGATCCCGCCGAGCGGAGACTGCTCGACGGCGTCGGCGCACCACTGGTCGCCCGCCGCGCACACGTCGTCTCCGGGGTAGGTCGTCGCCGCGGGTTCGGCGAGCGCCGCCGCCAGGCTCTCCAGCAGGACGGTGCGGCAGCCCGCCACCGTGCCGTTCCCGCAGTACTTGGCGGGCAGCGGTCCGGAGACCGCATCGCCGAGCACACTCCTGACGTCCTTGCTCACGTAACCCCACCAGCCGTACTGGAACGCCGAACCCTTGTGCGCCTGGGCCTCGTTCGCCGAGGTGGGCAGGGTGGACAGGTCGCCCTGCTGGTGTCCGGAGGGTGACTCGTTGATCTGGATCGCGTTCACCATCGACTGGTAGAGGCCGTCACCCAGACCCGGCCTGAACTGCGCGCGGACGAGCTTGGGCCACCAGGCGTCGAACGCGCGGATCGCGTCGGCGTGGGCGTAGGACTTGCCGCCCTGCGAGGTCTCCAGCCTGCGAGATCCCGCCGACGTCCAGGCCGACAGCTTGGAGACGGCCGAGGCGAGGGCCGGGTCGGTCACGGCCGCACTGTTGATCACCCGGAGCAGGTCGGGCAGGACCCTCTTCCCGCGCAGGTCGGTCACACCGGCCTCAGCCATGATCTTCGTGGTGCCTGCCCGGTCGAGCCTGCCGCTTCCCGACAGGGCGGCCTTGATCGGGGCGTCCAGCAGGTCGGCCCGGTGAATCGGCCCGAAGCTGAAGTTTCCGTCCGCGGCGCCGTAGTCCTTGGCCTGCTTGTTGTTCCAGCTGACGAAGTAGTCCTGGTTCACCGCTTGGGGGTGGGTGGCGGGAGCGGTGTAGGTCGCGCTGTTGGTGGCCGGGTCGAAGCCCGCCCACTCGTGTGCCGCGTCGGCCGTCATCGGCAGGTTCGGGTCGGACACCGCGGACCTGACCGGGGTGTTGCCCGACATGAAGTACGCCGCGTCCTTGGAGTTGACGTAGAACCAGTTGAACGCGAAGCCGATCGTCGAGGCCGAGTTCGCGAACGCCGCCGCGTCACCCATCTGGGCCGGGTCGTTGAACATCTGGAAGCCGATCGCCGAGTCGACCTCGTGCTGGTACGTCGACCGCAGCGCGGTGAAGGCGGTGGGCTGCCCGCCGACGGTACCGCGCCAGCTCACCAGCCCGTACTTCGTGCGCTGGATGACGAGGTCGTACGAGCCCTTGGCGGTGGAGTCGGCGACGGTGGGCTTCCACGAGTTGGTCTTCCTCAGCGTCTCCATCTCCGTGCAGACGCCCCGGTAGAGGTAGTGGTTGGACGCGGTGGTGGGCGCGCCGCCGCCGGGCTCGCAGAGCTGGAGGGCGTACGTGTCGGTGATGTCCTGGCCGCTGGAGGTCGCGCTCCAGGCGTAGTCGGTGCCCCTGCCGAGCAGCACGTAGAGGTTGAGCCCGGCGAAGGCGGCGCCGCGCGAGCGGATGCCCGGCCCGGAGAGCTCCTGCAGCATGAGCAGCTGGGGGGCGAAGTAACCCGTCTGCGGGCCGAACACCGCGATCGGGTTCCCGGTCGCCGACTTCGCCGCCGAGACCACCACGGCGTTCGACATTCCAGGCTTGGAATTGTCGACGAGCAGGCCGTCGAGCACGCCCTTCTGCGCCGTCGCCGCCGCAGAGGTGGCGGAGCCGGTCTCGTTCGCGGTGATGTCCACGGGCGCCGTCGACGGGTCGGGCAGGACGACCCCGGTGGCTCCGGCGGGCGCGGCGCCGGACGGGAAGCTCTGGCCGTTGTGCAGGGTGAGCGTCGCCTCCGGGTCGTTCTGCGCGCGGAACGCCGCCCAGACCTGGTCCCCGACCGCCGTACCGTACTTGGCTCGGGCGGCGACCCGCACGAGCGCGGACTGCATCTCCGCACCGCCGCCACCGCCGAACAGCCCGCCGATCACGCCGGAGATCGCCACCAGGTCGGTCATGGTGAACTTCACCGGGCCGCCCGCGTTGGTGATCGCGTCGAGGTGCCCGGTCAGTACGTACTCGCCGGGACAGTTCCTGTCCGCCATGCAGCGGTCGATGTAGGCGTTGACACCGGCGATGTAGTGCTGCACGTCGGTGTAGAGCTGCGCGCCCCGGGGGCCGGAGTCCCTCAGCCTGGTGATCTGCGCCTGGAGGTCCGCCTCGGTGTAGGGGGCGTTGCGCCAGGCGCTCTGCTCCAGCGCCCGGTTGCCCGGCGCGCCACCGGCGAACGGCGTGAGCTCACCGCGGCCCACGTGCCGCATCAGGTCCATCACCCACAGGCGGTCCTGCGCGCCCGCGTACCCGGCGCCGAACATCGTGCCCTCGCGGGTCGTCCCGGTGATGTGCGGGGTCCCGGTCGCCTTGTCGCGAACGATCGTCACGTCCGAACGGGGGCTCGTGGTGCTCTCCACCTGTCCGGCGGGGACGCCGAACGAGGCGTCGTTGAAGAAGTCGGCGATCTGGTCGTTGGTGAGGCCGGTGTAGCCGGACAGGAGGTTCGCGTACTTGCCGAGCTGGTCGTCGCTGTGCTTCGGCTTGGTGCCCAGGGCCTGGTGGGCGAGGATCCCGGCGAGGGTGGCGTTGCCGTTCTGCCCCGGAGGCAGGATGTCGGCGCACTCTCCGAGGCAGTAGTCGTCGGGAGGGAGGACGGCCGCGGTCGCGGCTCCGGCTGTGTTGCCGGCCGTGTTGCCGGTCGTGGACGAGGTCGTGGAGGCGGCGGCCGCGGGCACGAGGGGGGATGCCAGCGTGAGGACCAGGAGGAGCCCGGAGGCCGCCGTGGTCATCCGCCGGAGGCGTGCATGCATAGGAGGATCCCCTAAACATGAGGCGTACTCGGATGTTGAGAGGAACATACGTTCCGGCCAACACCGAATCAATGGCCGCTGTGATAGTGATTCGCCTAGATTCATGACTCGGGGTCAACCTGGCAGTTTGCCCTGGAAGCCTCGCCTCCGCCGGGGAGCCGCACCGCCCGGCACTGCCCGTCTCCACGTTTCCGCACTTCACCGGCGTTTTTCCGAACACACCTGCGCCGGATCACAGAGGGCCGCGTCGTGAGACGTATTCAGCCGCCGCCCGACGCTGGGCGATCAAGCACGTCTCGTACGTCGAGTCCGGCCAAGAAACCTCCCGACCCGGAAACCAATGACCGACGCCCCTCGGCCACTTCGCCTCCGACACGCCAACCCTCGATCGCACTGAAGATTTTTACCCTGTGATGCAGCGATGGTTACATCAGGGTGTAACCATCGCTGCATCACAGGTGTAACCTTTGCTGCATGAGACGGGATCGGGCGCTCAGGACGGTGGGTGAGCTGACTGCTGATCAGTGGGGTCTGGTAACAGCGGCTCAGGCCAAAACCGCAGGTCTCAGCGCTGTGGATCTACTGCGACTGGTTGACGCCGGTTTCCTGGAAAGCGTCGGCCACGGCGTCTACCTCATCACGAGCGCGGTACAGCCTGAACATCTGGACATCAAGGTCGCCTGGCTGCGACTTGAGCCCAGGCAGCCGGCATGGCGACGCCACAGCATTGAGACGTACGGAGGAGTGATCTCCCATGCCTCGGCCTGCGAGCTCCATCAACTCGGGGATCTCCCGACGTCGGTGGTGGAGATCTCGGCACCTCGCCGCCGCACCACCCGCGAACAGGGAGTACGCATACATCGCGCCGACTTCGAACCGGCCGATGTCGTACTGGTCGACGGACTGCCGGTCACCACGGCCGAGCGAACCGTGGTCGACCTACTGACCGCACATGTGGATGGCGCGCATATCGGCGGAGTGATCGCCGACGCCGATCGGCGCGGCCTGACAAACCGTGATTCTCTCGCTCGACGGGTTGAACGGTTCACGGCCTCCTATGGACTGCCTCGCACCGCCTCGGGACGGCAACTACTGGAATACCTGGTGGAGCAGTCCGGCGCGGAGATGCCCATCGAGAAAGCCGCACGACTCAGGCAAGAGGGCATCGCCCAAGGTTTCATCTCCGCACTCGCACTGCTTTCTGAAAGTGAAAACGAACGAGCGGATCGGATCGGATCCGAACGCCCCAACCTTCAACTCTCCAAAGTGCAGACTCAAGCCATCTCGTCACTGGCCGAACAAATAGCACGCTATTTCGGATCACCACCAATAGCCAATCATCAGATTTACAAAACTTCCCGAACCGCCGCTCACCGCTCTCCCGCCACGAAAACGAAGGCAGCCAGTTCTAACCGTTTTAAACAAAGATCGACTACGGGCAGCAGCGACGACTCACCTTCCGGAGATTCCCGGTGAGTGATCTCTACACCACCCCCCGAGCCGTTGAGATGGCCATGAAAAAACGCCTAGGAGCTCTTGCCAAACAGCATGGACTCAATCCCGCCCTGATCTTCCGTAGCTTCTACTTCAGTCGCTTGTGAAGTCCATCGCCGCACCGGGATGGGGACGGATTTGACTTTGCCGGATCGATTTACCGTACCCGATTCCTCCTGGATCAAGGGCTATCCCACCGCCGCGGCCGAGGTCGTTGGACTCAGGGGGGGCCTTTCCTTGGTTGATGCTCAGGTAGCCGCAGACAGGTTCATCACTCCCATACTTGCCGGCACGTCCGTGGGGCGGTGGAATCCTCGTTCGGCAGTATGGTCGATGGCTGATTGAGTGGTGTTTCAAGCGCAAGCCGACCTGGTGGCAAGGCCGGGCAGTGCGCCATCTCCCGGATCTGCGAGCCGAAGCACGCAGAGGGCGGCCGATTCCGCCCCCATCAGGGCAGCCGGTCACTCCTGTGGGACACCACCGCGCGCACCCCGGCAGGCGTCGAGCCCGCGCAGTCGACGGCGTGGGACGGGTCGGACTCCACGTGGGAGATTCCCCAGGCGGCCCAGACCGTCTTGCCGATTCCGCCCCTCACCGGGACCACACCCCACCGGTCGGCCAGCACCTCCACGATCGCGAGCCCTCGCCCGTGCGAGGCGTCCTCGCCCAGGCTGAGCCTGCGGGGCCGCTCGGAGCCGTGATCGGTGACCCGTACGCAGACTCCCCGGGCCGTGCTCCACAGCGACAGCCGGATCGGCTCCTCCCCGTACACCGTGGCGTTCGCCACCAGCTCGCCGACCACCAGGACCACGTCGTCGACGAACTCCGGAGCCAGGTCCCAACGAGTGAAGACGTCACGCGTCATCCGGCGGGCCTCGGAGACGGTCTCCGGGTCACGGGGAATGTCCCAGCAGACGGTCCGGAGTCCGTCGGGGGTGCCTGCGACCATCAGATCTCCTTGCCCGTGCCGGTAGGTTTCCGCCTGCTCGTGAACTTCCGCTTCGGTCTCTTCCGCCTCGCGCATCAGCGCGCACAGCTCCTCGGCCGTGCCCGCCTGCACGACCAGCGGCTCGCCTCCCACCGCGATCGCGTAGAACCGGCGCCCGGCCACCCCGTACATGACCAGCCAGCCCGTCTCGGCCCGATCCAGCCGGTCCGCGACCTCCCGCTGCTCGCGGTCCCAGCGCCGTGGACCTCTCTGGTCGACGGGCTCGCCCCGCCGATGCCGCCCGCTCACGCCGCTCTTCCCTGCCGCAGCATGCCCGGGTACGGTCTCCGCCCGCTCATGGCGAGCTCGTCCGGTGGCCGACCTCGCCCGTACGGCGCGAACGACCCCGCACCCACCGGCTCCACGGGCCGGGTGTGACGTCCCTGACCGGGAAACGGCCGCGCCTCCCCCGCCGGACGCACCTCCGCCGAGGCGGACAGGCACCCCGCGAACCCCAGCCGCCACCACTCCGCCAGCCGCGCCCGGAACTGCGCGGGAGTCGGCCGCTCGTAGGCATGCGCCTGCCGGTGCGGCAGGCACCGGTCGTCGTGCGCGTACGGCGAGTGCCCACACCACCGACACCCCAACGGCGCGGGCGGCCGGTCACCACTGAAACGCATCCGGATGACCTTGATCGCTCTTGTAAAGTCGACCATGGGATCGGACCTCCTACGTCCGGTTCAAGAGGCCGTCACGGTGTTGCTGCACCGTGACGGCCTCGACTCGTTTTTCGGGTCTTCCAGGGAAAAAGGAATCGCGTTTTGGCGGCTACCTGGAGCAGGCGGAGGAGCTGCGACCGACAGCAGGTAGCGCAAATCATCAAACAGAGTGCAATCTGGACATGCGCGTGCAGAAATTTAGGACAATAACCCTCATTGCCACATTGAGCTCGCCGTCCAGCCTCGAACCCATTAGCATGCTGACACAGCGATACGAGGATCACAATGCGTAGATAAAATCAAGATGAATTGTCTGGTTTATTCCAGAGGACCATCGCCGCAGTTCACGGAGGAGGCTCAAAATGACGAGCAACAGCCCCACGGTCAAACGTCGGAAACTCTCCCAAACGCTCCGACAACTCCGCAAAGAAGCCGGGTTCTCGGTGACCGAGGCGGGCAGACGGCTGGAGTGGGACGCGTCAAAGGTGTCCAGAATGGAGCGCAACGAGTGGCGACTCCCAAGCGTCCACGACATTCGTCTACTGCTCGACCTGTACGGCGTCACCGACGAGGACCGGCGCGAGGCATTGATCACTCTCGCCCGGGAGTCTCGTCAGCGCGGTTGGTGGGAGAAGTACCAGGACGTCTTCCGCGGCAGCCTGCCTGACTTTGAGGCAGGTGCAAGTTCCATCCGCACCTGGGAAATTGTGCTGATCCCAGGTCTTCTCCAGACGGAGGGGTATGTAAGAGCACTGTGGCGAGCCGCTCGAACTCTCGATGAGACGCTCGTCGAGCGACACGTCCAGGCGAGGCTCATGCGTCAGGAGATCCTTTTCCGGGATAACCCGCCAACTCTGCTGGCACTCATCGATGAGGCCGCGCTGCGCAAGTCGATCGGTGGCGCCGAGGTGATGCGTGAGCAGATCAACCACCTCATCGAGATGGCCGCCAGGCCAAACATCACCATCCGGATCGTTCCCGACTCCGCCGGCGCGCATCCAGCCCTGGAGGGCTCATTCGTCATTCTTGACTTCCCCAGCGACCCGAGCCTCATCTACACCGTGACCGCGACGGAAAGCCTCTGGCTTGAACAGCCATTGGAATATCAGCGATACACCATTATTTTGGACTATGTGATGGGATTAGCTCTATCTCCGGACGAGTCGGTTCGGCACATGACGAAGATCGTGGAGCAACTCAAGGGATAGGTGCGAAAATGGACAAGAGCCTCTCGAATCTCACCTGGCGCAAGAGCACCCTCAGCGGAACCAACAACGACAACTGCGTCGAGGTAGCCAACCTCCCCGGCGGCAATCGAGCCGTACGAGACAGCAAAAATCCCAACGGCCCCGTGCTGAAATTCGCCTTCGATGAGTGGCACGCATTCATCGGTGGCGTGAAAAAGGGCCGATTCGACCAGCGGTAACCTGCTCGCTCTCACAGGCCTGGTCAGTGTCGTGATCGCGATCAATGACTCCGACAAGGAGGCTCGCGCGCAAGTCCTCACAAGCTCATTGCCCGTCCAGTAGACCGTTACCTAGCGTCAAACGCGTGCACCTCTGACCGGCATCATCCGTACACCCCCTACGCGGGAGGCCACCGTGGCGCTGCGGTTCATCGGCATCGACCCAGGAAGTGAGCATGGCGGCTGTCCTTCGGTCTGGGTGGACGGCAACGACGGCAGTTTCGTGATCCAAGGTTGGGAAGTAAACGATCCCACCGAACTGGCAGAGGTCGAGACCCGTAGTCCGATCGCGAGCAATGAGAAGATCGTCAGGATTCCCGCCCGGATGAGGGACTTGCTGCTGGAGGCATGTGGTGACGGCGGAACCGACGTTCGATGACCTGTTCGGCGAGTGCCACCGTTCCGCGCTCCATCTGGAGATGCGCGATAACTACGGCGCCTCCAGTCCGGGATTCGTCGCCTGGCGTGACGGTGTCCCTTTCGATCGCACCGACTTCGACGCCCCGTGGGTGACCCTGGTCAGCAGCACGGTCGCCCGGGGCGTGGCCGTACGGCGTGCGCGGATCGTGTCGGAGCCTGTGAGCGACTACATCCGCTACGAACATTCGGCCACTCCATACGCCAACCTCGCCGGAGGCGAGCAGGTGCGCTGGCTTCCTCGGCAGCTGGCATCCGACCTGCCCCTACCCGGCAACGACTTCTGGTTGTTCGATGAGCGGTTGATCCGGTTCGCCTACTTCTCGGGAGACGGCGAACCCGCCGGTCACGCGTTCTGCGACACCCCCGCCGTGATCAAACTCTGCCTGACGGCGTTCGAGGCCGTCTGGGAACGGGGAGTCGACCACGCGATCTATCGGCCAGCCTGACGTACCGTCACGCGTGTCCACATCTCCGTCGTCCAGCGCCCAGCAGGCGCGTCAGGTCATCGCCAACCGTCTCAGAGAGATCCTGCGCGATTCCGGCCTCACCGCCAGGGCACTGGCAGCGGCGGCCGGCTGGGATGAGTCGAAGTGCTCACGCCTCATTCACGCTCGAACCCCGCCAAGCGACGAGGACATCCGTGTCTGGTGCCGCATCTGCGAGGCGGAGAGCGAGGTCAACGATCTGATCGCCGCTTCTCGTGACGCGGACAGCATGTATGTGGAGTGGAAACGGCTCCAGCGCGGCGGTATGAAGCGGCTTCAAGAGGCGCGGGTGTCGCTGTACGAGCAGACCAGGCTGTTTCGCTTCTACAGCTCGCAGTTCATCCCATGGCCTCTTCAGACGCCTGGTTACATGCATAGCGTGCTGTCGTGCTTCGCCGACTTCCATGGAACTCCGGGTGATATCGACGAGGCTGTGGCCACACGACTGGCCCGCCGCCGCCTCCTGAGTGAAGGCGACCATCGGTTCGCCATGCTGGTGGAGGAGTCGGTGCTACGTGACCGAGTGGCGGATGACGACGCACTGGCCGAGCAACTCGGTCACCTGTTGGAAGGCATGTCCCTACCGTCGGTTTCACTGGGGATCATCCCGTTCACCTCGCGCCGAAAACTGTGGACGATGGAGACGTTCTCCATCTATGACGACAAGCGCGTGTTCGTGGAACTGCTGTCGGCGGGCGTGACGGTTACCCAACCCCGCGAGATCGCCCTGTACGTAAAAGGCTTCGGCGAACTGGCATCCGATGCGGTCTACGGGGTCAAAGCACGAGCCTTGATCACGGCCGCGATCCATGCCCTCGGCTGAACCACGCAAGTTCGTACCACTTCGTTGAGTGGCCACGGGACATGCCTGTGTGATTGATGCCTCACCCTAAGTGGACAGCGGCCACCGGTGAGAGCGGATCAACCGGCACCACCGACTGGGAAGGCATGAGATGACCATCACCACCGATCGACCGACCAGCACCCGCCTCCTGATCACTCCCGAGCTGTTCGACCACCTGACCGCGCGCATCAAGATCGACCACCCCGCCCATGCCGATCGGGCTGAGCAGATCATGGAGCAGGCACTCTCCTTCCTGACCGCATGCGGGGCGCGTCCCGGCGCCAGGCTCGCCCCATCCGCCATCGTCGACATCGGCTGGCACACCTTCCTGATGTACACCCGCGAGTACGCCGAGTTCTGTCAGCGGATCGCCGGTCGGTTCATCCACCACACCCCCGACACTCCTGGCATCCCCGCCCCGCCGGAATCCAACGCGGCGACCACCGCCACCGTCATGCGCGAACTGGGCCTGCCCGTCATCCCTGACCTGTGGGCCCACTCCACCACCTGCAGCGGTAGTGGTACCGGCAAGTGCAGCCAATGCCACCAGGGGTGCACCGACAGCAACTGACCCGTCGACAAGGCAGGAGCGGCGTACAGTGCGGCGCGTGATCGGATACAAATGGGAAAACCTTCCCGCAGAGGTTCATGGCGCGGTCGAGGCCACATGCGGGCCTGTCGAGCATGTGACTTCGCTGCGGGGTGGTCTCACCGCCGGATTCGCCGCGCGACTGGACACACACATCGGCCGGGTGTTCGTCAAGGCGATCCCCGACGGGTCGCCGTCCGCGCCGCTCTACCAGCGTGAGCGTCTCGTTGGCGCTGTGCTGCCCGAAGAGGTGCCCGCTCCGCGTACGTTGTGGAGCGGGCATTGCGCAGGGTGGATCACGTTGGTGTTCGAGCACGTCGATGTGGAACGGGCCGTTGACTTCGCACCAGGCTCACCCGACCTG
The DNA here is from genome assembly GCF_040299985.1 of Streptosporangium sp. NPDC000563. Classification (NCBI taxonomy): domain Bacteria; kingdom Bacillati; phylum Actinomycetota; class Actinomycetes; order Streptosporangiales; family Streptosporangiaceae; genus Streptosporangium; species Streptosporangium sp. NPDC000563. The sequence continues at coordinate 39,373 of NZ_JBEPDA010000015.1, forward strand.
CCCGACGTGCTCGACATCGTCCGCGTGCTAGGCGAGAGGCTTACCCCCAACCCGGGCGCCGCAGTGCCATCCGTCACCGACAACGTGGAGTTTCTGACTCGCCGCGCCGACAGGCTGCTGGCCGATCCACCCGCCGACCTGCGGGAACTGTCCGCCTATCGCACTGCCCGCGCCGGCTTGGACTGGGCTGCGATCGCCGGAGACACACTCCTCCACTCCGACCTGCATGAGGACAACCTCCTCGTCCAGGGAGACGGTGTCCGGCTCATTGATTGGGGGCTCGCCTGTCAGGGTGCCGCCTGGGTGGAAATCGCCCTGCTGATCCCTCGGCTCATCTTGGCCGGCCATACGCCCGAGCAGGCCGAGCAAGCCGCCGAGCAGGTCCCCTCGTGGAAATCCGCACCTGAGGCCGCGGTGACCGGGCTGGCCGCGGTGTGGTCACTATTCCGGGAGTTTGTCGCTCGCAACGGTCCCGAGCACATTCGCGCTTCGCGCGCACAGGCCGCCATGGCGGGCCGCGACTGGGTGAAGCACCGGGTCGGCTGACCAGAGACTGCTCCGCCAAAGACCCACGGCGATGACCTCATCTCGCTGCCAAAACGTGAAAGCCTCTCTAAGATCAAAGCCAGACAAAGGCGGAAGAGTCTGGAGAAACCGTGGATGAGCAGGCTGGGGCGGCCGGGATTGACCCGAACGTACCCAACATCGCCCGGATGTACGACTACTACCTGGACGGCAAGGACAACTTCGCCTCCGACCGGGCCGCGGCCGAGCAGATTCTGAAGATCTTCCCCGAGACACGCGACTCCGCGAAGGAGAACCGGGCGTTCCTCGCCCGTGCCGTACGCCTCCTGGTCGAGGCGGGCGTCCGGCAGATCGTGGACCTGGGCTCCGGGCTTCCCACCAGGGGCAACACGCACGAGATCGCGCACGAGATCGCACCCGACACCCGCGTGGTCTACGTGGACTACGACAGCGTCGTGTGCGCGCACAGCCGGGCGATCCTGGAGAACAGCGACAACGTCACCGTCGTGCAGGCCGACGTGCGTGACCCGGAGACGCTGCTGGCCGAGCTTCGCGAGCACGTTGATTTCGACCAGCCCGTGGCGTTCCTGCTGCTCGCCATCCTGCACTTCATCCCGGACGAGAGCCCCGACGGCGCGGGTGCCTACCAGATCGTCGAGCGGTTGCACGAGGTGAGCGCGCCGGGCAGCCATCTCGTCGTCAGTCACGGCACCGACGCCAAGCCCGACACCACGCCGGAGGCTCTGGAGGTCTACAACCGGGCCACCGCGTCGCTGAGCCTGCGCACGCACGCGGAGATCTCCCGCTTCTTCGACGGCTACGAGCTGCTCGAACCCGGCCTGACGTTCCCCAGGGAGTGGCGCCCGGTCGACGAGCCCCTGTTCGGTGCTCGGAACACCTCGATCGGCTACGTCGGGGTGGGTCGCAAGCCCTGACGCGCCTCGGCGCCGGGAGGGAGCGGCGGGTCGCCCCGACGTTCCCGCCCGGCGCCGTACGAGCCGCTCGTACGGCTCCGAGCGGGTGAAGGCAGGTCAGCGGCGCGGGTTCCAGCTCTTGGTGTCGATGTCCAGGCCGAGGCGCCGGGCGATGTCGTCCCACTTCACGTACTTGAAGTTGGTGTTCTCCCGCACCTCGCCCTCCGAGTCCGACGCTTCGGGGGTGTTGGTGCCGTCGTGCGTGACGAACAGGCCCTTGGGGAACCCACGGCCGAGAGGCACGTTGATCACCATCGCCCCGTCGCTGCCCTGCACGCCGTCGATACGACCGCGCTCGCCGACCTGGAAGGAGCCGAGGTAGGCGTTCCTTCCGCCGCGGTCGTAGACGGCGAAGGTGTTGTCTCCCTGGCTGGAGGCGATCAGGTAACCCTTGCCGCCCTTGCCGTGGTAGACGGTCAGGCCCTCGGCGTCCGCGGTCAGGTTGCGACCGCCGAATCCGGGGTCGGCCCCGGGTACGCACTCGTCGGCGTCGGCGTCGTAGGTGGCGGGTACGCCGTACTCCCGGACGCGGTCGACCAGCACCGGTGAGCCGGTGAGATCACCGTTCATGCGCCAGATGCCGACGTCCTCCTGTGCCGCGTAGAGCGTGCCGGTCCCGGCGTCGACGACCATGCCCTCGATCTGCGGACCCACGCCCGGCTCGTCGCAGGGAGTCCAGCTCCGACCGTTCGGGAGGGTGAAGCGCGAGGGCAGGTCGATGGTCCTGATCTTCGTGTAGCCGACCTTGCCGCCCGGGGCGTCGGTGAGCTTCAGCAGCGCGAGCCGCGTCGTGTGCCGGCGGCTGACCAGGACGTAGGTGCCCGAGTCCCGCTTCCAGGTCGCGAGGCCGTACACGGTCTCGGCCTCGTTCACCTCCGCCTGGGTCTTGTTGAAGACGAACGGCGCGGCGGGGTCGGTGACGTCGGTGAGCACCCGCCGGTCCCTGCCGGTCTTCGCGGGGTCGATCCGGTAGACGCGCAGTTTGTCCGCGCCGCGGTCGGAGGCGACGAAGATGTCCGACCGTCCCGCCGCGGAGGCGTGGCCGTAGACGACGTCCACGTTGTTCAACCGGCCAGGTTCGTCGTCCCGGCCGGGCGCGGCCGGCGCGGGCAGGTGCTGGAGCTGCCTGCCGTCCAGGTCGTAGACGTAGAGCCCGCCCTCCTTCGCGGTGGCGGCGATCACGCTCGCCGCCGGGGAGGTGGGGTGGACCCAGATCGCCGGGTCGTCACCGTTGGCGTTGCCTCCGGCCTCGTCGTCGTAGAGGGCCGGGGTCTCGACCCGGGGTTCGACGGTGGGCAGGTCCTTCGCCGTCGCCGGTAGGGCCACGGTGCCGAGCAGGCAGACCGTCAACGCCGTGGACGTCAGTGTGCTCAAGGGACGCATTGACTTCTCCTGGGAAAGGGGGGTGTCGCGACCTCGATCCTGTGCAGGGAAACGGAACGAACGATGAACCGGACCGGAACTTCCGCTCAAATCAGGATGCCGTTCGCACTTGCCGACAAACTTCGATCTCAGCTTCAAACTCGCTCGGAGTGGGTCGAAAATACTCCCGACCCGCGCGACGTGACGGGTGACGGGATGACCGTCGCGCCCGTTCGGCCACCGGAGACCCACAACGGCGGCGGGCACGCGTCCAGCCGCCTTCCGCCCCGGACGACCCGCCGCGTTCCCGCTAGGCCACCGCGCTCTGGCGGCGATACCGGCCGGGCGCCACGCCGAACTCCCGCTTGAAGGCGTTGCCGAAGGCGAACTCCGACCCGTACCCCACCCGCTCGGCCACCTCCGCCACCGACGCGTCGGAGTCACGCAGCATGCGGGCCGCGCTCATCAGCCGCCACCAGGTCAGGTACGCCAGCGGCGGCTGCCCGACCAGTCCCGTGAAACGGCGGGCGAAGCCGGCGCGCGACAGGCCCGCGTGAGCGCCGAGGGACTCGACCGTCCAGCGGCGGGCGGGGTCGCGGTGGATGGCGTCGAGCGCGCGGCCGACGGCCGGGTCCGCCAGCGCGGCGGCCCAGCCGGACAGGGTGCAGGGCTCGTCCTGCGTCTCGAAGTAGGCCCGCAGGACGTACAACTGCAACATGTCGAGCAGGGACGACACGACGGTGTCCGTGCCCGGGCGGGGGTTGTCGATCTCTCCGGCCAGCAACTCGACGGCGGCCCGCAGCTCCGGATGGCTGCCGAGCGTCGAGGGCAGATGGATCACGCCGGGCAGCGAACCCAGGATCGGGTGGGTCCTGTCGAGGTCGAGCAGGTAACCGCAGGACAGAATGACCGTCTCGGCGCCCGCCCCGCCGAACCCTGCCGAGGCGAACAGCTCGGAGTGCACGCCACAGTCGGACTCGACCAGTGGCCTCGCGGGATCGTCGGCCAACCCGAACGAGTCGCCGTGCGGCAGGAACACCAGGTCGCCCACGCTCAGCGGAACGGGATCGCCCTCCTCGGGGAGCAGCCAGCAGGACCCGCGCAGCACCACCTGGAACCCCGCGGAACCGGGCGACGCGCGGAACGACACCCCCCAGGGCGCACGCCAGGAGACACGGGCGGAGGTGGGGCGTCCACACCGGATGAAGGCCGCGACGTCGCTCAGCAGATCCACGCGGCCAGTCTACGTCCTGAGACGATGGCTTATAAATATTGGACAGCTGCGCATTCATTATCTCAGCCAGCCTCCCTACGGTGGTTTTCACAACCGAGCGAGGGAGCATCGACATGCTGAAGGTGGGCATCATCCTGGGCAGCACCCGCCCCGTCCGCAACGGCGAGGCGGTGGCACACTGGGTCCGCGATCTGGCGGCCAAGCGGGGCGACGCCGAGTACGAACTCGTCGACCTGAAAGACTACGAACTGGGAAATCTGGACGAGCCCGAGCACCCCGCCATGGGCAACTACCAACACGAGCACACCAAGCGCTGGTCGGCCAAGATCTCATCCCTGGACGCGTTCGTGATCGTGACTCCCGAGTACAACAACTCGTTCCCCGGCGGGCTCAAGAACGCCCTCGACTTCCTGTACGCCGAATGGGGCAACAAGGCGGCCGGTTTCGTCGGCTACGGCGTGGACGGCGCGCCCCGGGCGATCGCACACCTACGGCACGTGCTGGGCCTGCTCAGTGTGGCCACCGTGTCGAACCAGGTCGGGCTGTCGATCCACACCGACTTCGTGGACGGCTTCAATCCCGCCTCCGTCCACGAGGACCGGCTGAACGTCGTCCTCGACCAGGTCCTCGCCTGGGGCTCCGCCCTGCGCCCGCTGAGAGGATGAACCGGGACGTCGCCGTCCACGTCTCTCCCGCCTCAGCGGGCCCGCTCAGCCGGCGGAGGTGAGCAGCGGCAGTTTGCGTACGCCGGTCATGTTGGGGCTGGGGATGAACTGCGGCGGCTCGTCCGGGTCGGTGCGCAGGTGCGGGAAGCGGTCGAGCAGGATGTCCAGCGCGACGCGGCCCTCCAGGCGGGCCAGCGGGGCGCCGAGACAGAAGTGGATGCCCCTGCCGAAACCGAGGTGGGGGTTGGGGTCGCGGGTCGGGTCGAAGACGTCGGGGTCGGCGAACTGCCTGGGGTCGCGGTTCGCCGCCGCGATCCACACCATGAGCAGCTGATCGGCGGGCACCTGCTGTCCGCCGATCTCGACGTCGACGTTGGTGACGCGGCCGAGGGCCGCGAACGGGCTGAAGAAGCGCAGGGACTCCTCGATCACGGCGGGGATCGTCGAGCGGTCCGCACGGGCACGGGCGAACCGCTCGGGCTGTTCGTCCAGGCAGAGCACCGTGTTGCCCAGCAGCATGGTGGTGGTGATGTGTCCGGCCAACAGCAGGATGTTGGCGAAGTTCACCACCTCGGCCTGGCTGAGCCGCTCACCGTCCACCTCGGCCTCGACGAGTTGGGTGAGCAGGTCGGCGCGCGGGTGGCGCCTGCGCTCGGTGGCGTGTTCGCCGAGGTAGTCGGTGAGGTGCTTCATCTGCTCCATCGCGACCGCGAGGTTGCGCTCCTGCTCCTCGCTGCGGTTGACCAGGGAGAACCGCTGGGAGTTCTCGAAGATTCTGTCGACCCACTGCTTGAACACGTAGCGGTCGGAGCTGGGCACCCCGAGCAGTTCGGCGATGACGATGACCGGCAGCGGGTAGGCGAGGTCGGCCACCAGCTCCAGCCGGTCCTGCTCGGCCACCGCGTCGAGCAGCTCATTGGTGAGCGCGGCGATGCGCGGTTCGAGGTCGGCGACGATCTTGGGGGTGAAGGCGTGGCTGACGAGCTTGCGAAGCTTGCCGTGCATGGGCGGGTCCAGCTGCGTCAGGCTGCGCTCGGCGGGCCTGGCGATCTCGGGCACCATGCGACTGGTGTCGGACGAGAACGTCTTCGGGTCGCCGAGAATCCGCAGCGCCTCGGGGTAGCCGTAGACGTTCCACATCCCGGTGTCGGCGTCGAAGCTCACCGGCTGGTCGGGCCGCTTTCCGCGTAGCCAGAAGTGCCCCTCGTGCAGGCCCCATGTGTCGGCGATGGTGGTCATGGCGCGCCTTTCCGCTCGGGACGGGTCCAGGATCGAGGACGTGGCCGGCCGGCTCCTCACTCTCGGGTTTCAGGTCGCGCCGAACAGGCGATTCGCGCGCTCCCGATCCGCGTCGGTGATGCCCCCCTGCCACCCGGGACCCCACAGGCGCTCCAGAGCCGCCATGCCGTCCTTGACGCGACGCTGTTCTCGCAGAGCCTCGGCGATGTAGCCGGAGGAGTCGCCGGATCGCCGCGCTTCGTCCGCGAGGTCGTCCGGCAGGGAGGTCGTGATCCGCTTGGCCACATCCACGAGGGTAATTGAGTCACACCCCGGCGTCCACGATGCGGAGTCACATCACGTAGCGGACTCTGTCAAGAACGTTACGTCCGCTGCGCGGAGGTTCAGGGGAGTACGGGGACCGACTCGACGAGGGTGACGAGGCCGCGTTCGTCGAGGAGGTCGACGGGGCGGACCGTCTCGTTGAGCAGGACGTAGTGGAAGGCCGCCCCCACCTGGTCCAGCGGGACGGCGGCCAGGTGGGACCAGGCCAGCCGGTAGGCGGCGAGCTGTACGGAGGCGGCGGCCTCGGCCTTCCTCCCGTTCGGGCGGCGGCCGGTCTTCCAGTCGACGACCTCGTAGCGGCCTTCCGAGACCTGGAAGACCGCGTCCATCCGGCCCCTGACCACCCGGTCGGCGATCACGGTCTCGAAGGGGACCTCGACGTCGAGCGGCTCCCTGCCCGCCCACTCGCTCTCCTCGAAGCGTTCGCGCAGCTGGTCGAGGTGGGCGTCGGTCTCCTCGAAGTCGTCGGACGCGCCGGGCAGCTCGAACTCGTCCATCAGCCGCTGCTGGCCCCAGCGCCCCTCAAGCCAGCGGTGGAAGGAGGTGCCCCGGCGAGCCAGCGGCGCCGGTTTCTTCGGCACCGGGCGGCGGATCTGCCTGGCGAGCGCCTTGGGATCGGAGGCGAGGGTCACGAGGGAGGAGACGGTGAGGTGGGTCGGCAGCTCCACCCGGCCCCTGCCGCGCCGCCGCTTCAGCTCCTGTTCCCTGAGCAGGAGCTCGATGTCGCGTTCCCACGCCTTCGCCCGTTCCCTGTCCCACCCTCGCAGCTCTGCCGCGGGAGCCGGCCGCCGCTCCGACGGCTCACCGGGCTCGGCCTCGAACCCGGCCCAGGGCCCGGAGTCGGCTGCGGGTTCCGCAGCCGCCGTCCCCGGCTCGGACACCGCACTCGCCCCGGAGACCGGCTCGGACACCGTTCCCGCCCCGGACGCCGTCCCCGGCTCGGGTACGGCTCCCGAGCCGGTCGATTCGTCCCGCCGGGCGGGGGACGCGGCTTCGGGTGTTCCGGGGTCGGCATCGGCAGGGAACGGCGCCTCAGGGTCCTCGGGGAAGGACTCGTCCCACGGGTCCTCGGGGAAGGGCACGTCCGTCTCGTCCGGGAAGACCCCTCCTTGCGGGGCCTCGGACAGCGGGGCTTCGGGAAAGGGAACGTCCTCGTACGCGGGCGCGGAAACGCCCTCGGCCGCGGCGGGAGCGGAGGCGGCCCCGCCCGCGAGGGCCGCGAGGGCGGCCTCCACCATGGTGGCGCCGTCGAGAACGGCGGCGTAGCGGGCGTCGTCCGGCTCGATCGGCCACCGGGCCTCGGCGGGCTCGTCGAGAAGCGGGTTGGTGGCGCCCTCCTCCATCTCCGGCGCCCAGGAGACCACCCTGCCGCAGGTCTCGCGGATCTCCAGCAGGAAGTCCGAAGGGTCCAGCGGCCTGGTCGCGGTGCCCCAGCGGTAGCCGGAGGCGATCAGCAGGTAGTGGGCGCGGGTGACGGCGACGTACGCCAGGCGGCGCTCCTCGATCAGGTCGCGGTCGCGGCAGCGCTCGTCGAAGTCGGCCAGCTCCTCCTTCGCGAGCCCGGCGAGTCCCGGCAGGTCGGAGGCGTCCCCGCGCAGCTGGTAGGGCAGCTTGCGCGGGTTCTCCGTCCACCTCGTGCTGGTCGTGGAGCGGGCGGGGAACACGGTGCCGACGGTGAGCGCCCCGGTCTTCGACAGCGCCTGGGAGAGGCCGGGCACCACCACGACCGGCCATTCCAGCCCCTTGGAGGCGTGGACCGTCATCAGCTTCACGCTGTTGCTCTCGCCCACCCGCCCGGCGTCCAGGCCGTTCTCCTCCTCGTCGGCCGCCTTCAGGAATGCCAGGAACGCGCCCAGCGTGGGGTCCTCGGAGTCTCCGGCGAACCGGGCGGCGGCGTCCAGGAAGGCGTCGAGGTCGGCGCGGGCGGCGAAGGGACCGACGGCCGTCCCCCTCGCCGCCACCTCGATGTCCAGGCCGAGGGTGCGCTCGATCTCCAGGATCAGGTCGGGCAGCGGCTGGCCGGTGTGGGCGCGCAGGACGCGCAACTCCTGGGCCATCGCGACCAGCCTCACCGCGGCCAGGGGAGAGAACAGTTCCTGCCACTCGGGGCGGTCGGGCAGCTCGTCGAGGGCGTCGACCAGGCTGCCGCGCTCCTCGGCCATGTCGGCCACGACCTGGTCCAGCGGGTCGGCCACCGGCGAGGAGCCCTCGCGGGTCTCCCGGTTCAGCTCGCGGGCCCGCTCGCCGAGCTCCTTGAGGTCGGCGGGTCCGATCCGCCAGCGAGGGCCGGACAGCAGCCGCACCAGGGCGTCCCCCGCGCTCGGGTCGTAGATCACACGCAGGGTGGAGACGATGTCGGCGATCTCCGGCACGAGCAGCAGCCCGCCCAGGCCGACGACCTCGACTGGGATGCCGCGCTCCTCCAGGGCCTTGCGGAGCGCGGGGAACTGCGAGCGTTTGCGCGCCAGGATCGCCACGTCGTGCGGCTGGAGCGCCTGCGGCCCACCCCACATGCTCTGCTTCGCCTTCTTACGCTCGCCTTCGCCCCACGGCATGCCGTCGGGCGCGCTCTCGACGCCCAGCACCTTCGCGACCTCCAGGGCGACCCAGCGCGCCTCGTCGTCCGCGGTCTCGTGGAAGGCGCACATCACCCGGCCGCGCTCGACCCGGTTCTTACCGGGCACCAGGACCGGCACCTCCCTCGCCTCCATCCGGAGCGGCAGCTGGATCCGGGCGGCGACGTCGAGCACGGCGTCGCCGTTGCGGAAGCTGACCGAGAGGCGGTTGACGGGCGCGAGTTCCCCCGAGGCGGTCCTGAAGTCGCGCGGGAACCGGGTGAGGTTGCCCGCCGAGGCGCCGCGCCAGCCGTAGATGGACTGGCAGGGGTCGCCCACCGCCGTCACCGGGTGGCCGCCGCCGAACAGGGCACGCAGCAGGACGAGCTGGGCGTGACTGGTGTCCTGGTACTCGTCGAGCAGGACCACGGCGAACCGCCCGCGCTCGATCACGCCGACCTCGGCGTGCCGGTCGGCGATCCTGGCGGCCAGCGCCATCTGGTCGCCGTGGTCGACCACCTCCCGGCCGCGCTTGAGACGGTTGTACGCCTCGACGAGCGGCAGCAGCTGCTCCCTGGCCCGCTGGGTGAGCAGCGGTCTGCGCTGGTCCTTGGTCGGGGTGCCGGGCAGCGCGGCGAGCCGCTGGGCGAGCTTGGTGCCGACGTCGCGTACGTCCTGCGGGGTGCGCAGGTGTTCGGCGAGCTCACCGGCGAGTTCGAGCACCGCCCGGGTGACGGTCGCCGGGCTCCATTCGACCTGCTCCATCGGTCCGTCGTACGAGCTCACCACCCGGCTGGCGAGCTGCCAGGAGACGGCCGGGGAGACCAGGCGCATCGTCGGCTCCAGCGCCTCGCGCAGGGCGTGCTCGGTGACCAGGCGGGCCGCGTAGGCGTGGTACGTCGAGATGGTCGGCTCGCCCTCCAGCAGTTCCGCCGGCACCTGCCCGACCTCGACGAGACCGTTGAGCCGCTCGCGCACCCGCGCGGCCAGCTCGGCGGCGGCCTTCCTGGTGAAGGTGAGGCCGAGCACCTGCTCGGGGCGGAGCAGCCCGTTGGCGACCAGCCAGACGACGCGCCCGGCCATGGTCTCGCTCTTGCCGGATCCGGCCCCGGCCATCACGACCATCGGTTCGAGGCCGGCCTCGATCACGGCGGCCTGTTCGGGGGTCGGCGGCAGGATGCCCAGCTTGGCGGCGAGCTGGACCGGGCTCAGCACACCTGGTCTCCGTTCTTGCTGACCGGGCAGCTCGACCGTACGGCGCAGGTGCGGCAGCCGTCGTTCACCTTGGCCTGGAAGAACGGCCCCGACATGCCGACGGCGACGGTGCCGACCATGTCCTTGGCCCAGTTCGGGTCGGGGTCGTCCCCGAGGGGAGGCTGCGACTGCTCCTTGGCGGCCTTCTTGCCCGCCGCGTCGCCCACCTGGACCAGTGCCGCGCCGCCCGGCTCGGTCAGGCCGTGCCGCTGGAAGGCGCCGAGCAGCGCGGCGAGCTGGTAGACGCCGAGCTGGGGGTGGCGTTCGAGCTCGCCGTCCTTGGCGCCGGTCTTACCGGTCTTGATGTCGATGATCACGGCCCGGCCCTCGCCGTCGCGCTCGACCCGGTCGACCCGGCCCTTGATCTGCACGCCCTCGGAGACCATCGCCGTGAACGCCTCCTCCAGGCCGACCAGCTCCCTGGGGTTCTCCTCGTGCCAGCGGACGAACTTGGAGATCATCTCCTCGGCGACCGCGCGTTGCTTGCGGTTGTACCAGACGCCGCCGAAGTCGAGCTCGTGCCAGACGTCGTCCAGGCGCTTGCCGAGCGTCTCCTCGGTGGGCATGCCCGTCGCGGCGAGGACGGCGAGCGCGTGCACGACCGTGCCCAGGCCGCGGGCCACGTCGGTGCCGCCCGCACCCACGGAGGTCTCCAGCAGCCAGCGCAGACCGCACTTGCTGAAGCTCTCCACCGCCGAGGGCGAGACGCGCACGATGTCGTCGGGCCAGCTGAGCGGGCGGTCGTCGGAGATGGGGGTGAGGGCGTACCACTCGTTGGGGTGGGCGCCGGGCACCCCCGAGGCGGCGAGCCTCGCCAGGTGCTCGGCCGCGGACCTGCGCAGCGTCTCGGGCCTGGTGGAGTCGGCGACCGCCGAACGCAGGTCGGCCACGAGCGCGGGCATGCTGAGCCAGCGGGAACGCTCGTCGACGCCCGCGTCCTCGGTCGAACCGGGGACGAGTTCGGTGAGGAAGCGGGAGGGCCGCTCCTCGGTGTCGTCGCCGCCCACGGCGGTGACGATGAGCCTCTTTCTCGCCCTGGTCGCGGCCACGTAGAACAGGCGGCGCTCCTCGGCCAGCAACTGGGAGGCGAGGGCGGCGGAGACGGCCGCGGGGTTCTCGTGCTCGGAGCCCTCGGCTCTGGCGACCATGTCGTCGGTGCTCAGGATGGACCCGCGCAACCGCAGGTCGGGCCAGGCGCCCTCCTGGACCCCCGCGACGACCACCACGTCCCACTCCAGGCCCTTGGAGCGGTGCGCGGTGAGGATGCGCACCGTGTCGCCGTCGGGGGCGCGCTCGGCGAGCGAGTCACCGGGGATCTCCTGGGCGACCAGGTCCTCGACGAACACGTCCACGCCGGCGTGCGGGAGCCGGTCGACGAACCTGGCCGTGTGGTCGAACAGCGCCACGACGGCGTCGAGGTCGCGGTCGGCCATGAGGCCCCGCACGCCGCCCCTGAGGCTGACGTCGGTCCACTTCCTGGCCAGTCCGGTGGCCTGCCAGACGGCCCACAGCACGTCCTCGGCGGTGCCGCCCTTCCTCACCGCCTCGGTGGCGGCGGAGATGAGACCGGCGAGCCGTTCGGCGGGCTGCGCGATGTGCGGCTCCACCCTCACCAGCTCCCGCGCGTCCTTCAGCGCCGCGACCATCAGCTCGCCGGACGAACGCGGACCGTGGGTCTCGCGGGCCGCCATCTCGTCCGCGTCGTACGCGCCGACGCGGGCCGGCGCCTCGTCCACACCGTGTTCGCCGAGGCCGGTCTCCGGCTCGTCCGTGACGTCACCGACGCGGGCCGGCGCCTCGGCCGCGCCATGGTCGCCGATACGGGCCGGCGCCTCGTCCGCATCGTGCTCGCCGGAACCGGCCGGCGTCTCACCTACGTCGCGCTCTTCGGGACCGACCGGCGTCCCACCCTCGTCGTGCCCGCCAGGACCGGCCGACCTCTCGTCCACGTCGCGCTCTCCGGAACCGGCCGACCTCTCGTCCACGGTGTGCTCGCCGATGCCGGTGAGCGCCTCGTTCTCGGCGATCCGCAGCGCGCGGCGCAGGCGGCGCACCCCGATCATGTCGGTGCCGCCGAGTGCCCCGGTCAGCAGCTCCTCGGCCACCCCCTCGTCCAGGGTCTCCGGGTGCAGTGCCACCTGGATGAGCCTGATCAGTGGCCGTACGCCCGGCTCCTGGAACAGCGGCACCTCGCCGCCGCCGACCACCACGGGCACCCCGGCGCTGACCAGCGCCCGGCGCAGCAGCGGCACCTGACGGGTCGCCGAGCGCACCAGCACGGCCATCCGCGACCAGGGGACACCGTCGAGCAGGTGCGCCCTGCGGAGGGTGTCGGCCACGATCGCCGCCTCCTGAGGTCCCCCGTCGGCCACCAGCACCCGTACGTCGCCGGGCTCGGCGTCCGGCAGGGCTCGCAGGTCGCGGTGGGCGGCGGCGCCGGGGGGAGCGGGCAGGCGGGCGGTGACGCGACGGGTCGCCCTCAGGAGTTCGCGACCGCTGCGGCGGCAGACGCGCAGCGCGATGACGGGGGCCTTCGCGCCGTTCGCGTCGCGGAACCTGTCGGGGAAGTTCATGATCCCGCGGACGTCGGCGCCACGGAAGCCGTAGATCGACTGGTCGGGGTCGCCGACCGCGACCAGGTCGCGGCCCTCCCCCGCCAGCTGCCGCAGCAGGAACTCCTGTGCGGGGTCGGTGTCCTGGTACTCGTCGACGAAGACGGCGTCGTACGCCGACCGTTCGCGAGCGCGCACCTCGGGGTCGGAGAGCAGCGCGCCCGCCGCGCGGATCAGCTCCGCGTAGTCGAGCACCGGTTCCAGGTCGAGGTCGAACCTGGCCTGGTAGCGGTCGGCGAACCCTCCCGCGGCCACCCAGTCGGCGCGGCCGTGGCGGCGGCCCAGCTCTCTCAGCTCGGGTCCGTCGAGACCGCGCTCGGCGGCGCGGGCGAGGAAGTCGCGGAGCTCCTGGGCGAAGCCGCGCGTCTTGAGCGCCTCGTGCATGTCGTGGGGCCAGTGCGTGGCGCCGTCCTCCAGCTCGCCGTGGAGCAGGCGGCGGATCTCCAGGAGCTGCTCGGGGCCGGTGAGCAGGCGCGGTGGCAGCCCTCCGGCGAGCACGGCCTCGCGGCGCAGCAGCGCGTAGGCGTAGCTGTGGAAGGTGAGGGCGAGGGGGGTGCGGGTGGTGCGGCGCATCCGGGAGGTGATGCGCTCGCGCAGCTCTTCCGCGGCCTTGCGGCTGAAGGTGAGGACGAGCACCCGCTCAGGGTCGACGCCCCGGCGCTCGATCCTGTCGACGACGGTCTCGACGATCGTGGTGGTCTTGCCGGTGCCTGGCCCCGCGAGCACGAGGAGCGGACCGCTCTCATGGGCCACCACCGCCCGCTGGTGCTCGTCGAGCACAGGGGTAACAGCCCTCCCCGCGCCCTCACGACGTATCAGCCGCCAGTCCTGACCACTCACAACTCGCCATTCCACCAGATCCCGGACGATGATCGTGCCGAGTCGGCGGGTTTCGGGGGCCGCCTTCGGGAAACGGCCCCCTGAACCGGCGGATCATCCAGCCCGGTGTGTGAAGGTCAGGCGGAGAAGACGCGGTCGACGAGCCTCGCCGTCGCCTTGCCGTCGTCGCGGGGGACGTAGGTGCGCTGGAAGAGGTCGTACTTCTCGGCGTGGGCGGCGGCCACCTCGTCGATCGACTTCAGGGCCTTGATGACCTCGGCCCCGGTGGACAGCAGCGGGCCGGGGGCCTCGGCGGCGAGGTCGAGGTAGATGCCCCGCTTGGACGAGTAGCGCTGCAGGTCGTAGGTGAAGAAGAGCATCGGCCTGCCGGTCGCGGCGAAGTCGAACATGACCGACGAGTAGTCCGTGATCAGCACGTCCGCGATCAACAACAGATCCGTGATATCCGGATATGTCGTGACGTCGCGGCCGAGGCCGGCGCGCACGTTCGGTGCCGCCTGCATCGAGTGACCCCGGATCAGGAACTCGTGGCCGGGCCCGAGCACCCGGTGTGCCTCGGCCAGGTCCAGGCGGATCGAGGCGTTCTTGCGGTCGTAGTCGCGGTAGGTCGGCGCGTAGAGCACCACCTTGGCACCCTCGGCGATGCCGAGCCGCGCGCGCACCGCCGCGGCCAGCTCATCGCGGTCGGGGGCGACGAGCACGTCGTTGCGCGGGTAGCCGCTCTCCAGGACCTCGCCCTGGTAGCCGAACGCCTTGCGCATGACGCGGGTCGCCCAGGGACTCTGGGAGACCAGCAGGTCCCAGCCGCGCACCTCGACGGCCTGCCGGTGCCAGGCCGGCGGCTTGGGGTCGCGGGACATGTGCGGCAGGTCGTTGCCCAGGCGCTTGACCGGGGTGCCGTGCCAGGTCTGCACCACCACCTGGTCCTCGCGGGACCGGAACCACGGCGGCAGGAAACCGTTGGTCACCACGTAACGCGAGCGGGCGAGCGCCGCGTAGTGCTCGCGGCTGCCCGCGCGCACCACGGTCGGCCCCCCGCCCGTGCCGAAACCGAGCCTGTCGGGGCCCGGCGGCACGAACGCGCCGTCCTTGACCACCCAGATGTGCTCGCCGGTGTCGCCACGCCGCACGCGCTCCTCGTACACCGCGCGGACGCTGCCCTCGTACTGCCGCCCGTCGTAGGCGACGTAGACGGTCGCGTCGTTCAGCTCGCGGGTCCGCTCGGCGGGGTAGAAGTGCCGGCGCAGGGCGTACAGACCGCCCGCGCCCTTCTCGTCGTCGGGAAGGTGCTCGGCGACGGAGAGCACGGGGATGTCGAAGCGGGTGGAGATCAGGCGGTATTCGCGACCGTCACGGATCTTCGTCTCCTCGTCCAGCCCGTCGAGGATGGCGTGGTCGACGCGGAACGGGACGATCTGCCCGGCCGCGTCGCGCACCGCCATGCTCCAGGTGCCGCTGTTCAGCGGGGCCGTGTCGCCGAAACGGGGCATCGCGGCGGGCGCGAGCCTCACCGTGAAGCGGGAGTCCTCGCGCTCCAGGGGGATCGCGTGGATCAGCCCGCTGCGGTGCTTGAGGGTGAGCGCGGCCTCACCGGAACCCGGGTAGGAGCCCTCCAGGGTGAGCACACCCCCCTCGTCCCAGGTCGCGGCGGTGACGACCGGGCGGATCCGGTGCGCGGAGACGCTCACGCGGTCGCGCCGGTCGCGCAGCACGGTGATCTCCCGGTCACCGACGACCGTACGGCTCTCCTGGGCCTTGCCGATCATGACGGAGGCCGCGGGGTCGCCCTTGGGCTCGATCCAGAGCCTGCCGCCGTCGCGTTCCTGCAGCAGGGAGGCCGTCGCGAGCGGCACGACGACGGTGGTGCCGCCCTCGCCGGGGGTGAAGTCGGCGGCGATCCGGTGGCCGTCCAGGCGGGCCTGTCCCCTGTTGACCTCCTTGCCCGGCAGGAAGACCTCGACCTCCAGGCGCTCGCCGACCAGCCGCACGCCGACCAGCTCGGCCCGGGTGGGCTGCAGCACGATCTGGAGGGCACGGTCGGAGGTCCAGACGGGACGGATCCACCAGCCCTTGCCGAGGTCCAGGCCCGCGGGACGCTCGGTGCGGCCGGTGGAGGGGCCACGCAGCAGACCTCCCGCGCGGGCGCCACGGCTCCAGATCACGATCTCGGCGCGCCAGGTGGTGGTGTCCTGGACGGTCTCGCGGCGGCGCAGCAGGCGCTTGCCGCCGCGCACCACGGCCCGCACGGCCGAACGCCAGCGCAGCGGCCACGGGCTCATCTCGGCGGTGAAACCGGACCAGTCGTAGTTGCAGCCCGCCTCCTCCGCCCCGTGGGTCGCCTCGGGGTGGAAGACCCTGCGGGTGCGAAGCCGCACCGGCGGCAGCCAGCGCGGGCCGCGCAGCACCACGGTGGCCCGGTTGAAGCGGCGGCTGCGCACGGACAGTCCGGCCAGGTAGGCGTGCCCGCTGACATGCAGACGGCCACCCGACCAGGAGATGTCCTCGATCTGGGTGACCGGGATGAGGTCGGCCGCCCGCAGGCGGTACAGGGCCTCGGGCAGCTCGTCCTGGAGCGGCAGGTCGGCGTACCACCTGAGGCTCTTGCGGACGCGTCTGGACGGTTCGGCCGCGGCGGTGACCAGTTTTCGCAGCGCGTCGCCGTCGGCGAGCTCGTCGATCTCCCGGTGCTCGATCAGGTGGAAGGCGATCCTGCGGGCGACCGGAAGGTCACGCTTGACCTTCGGGTCGACGCCGGTGACGTACGGCTTCAGGAGCGTGACGAACTCGCGGCGCTTGGCGGCTCCTCGTTTGGCCGCGATCTCCAGCCTGGACCCCAGGGGGCCGGCCAGCGCGTCGGCGTCGAAACGGCGTCGCTCGACCGGTTTCAGTCCGTCTGCCAGCACCGCTTCCATGATCGAGTCGAGTGGTTCTCCCCGGTCGCAGAGATCCTGGACAGCCCGCAGGCGATCGGCGACGGGGTCGCCGCCGGCTCGTGCGGGAGTGGCACCGGTCGCCATGGAGAAGGCACCGCCTTTCGGACAGAGCGCTGTCCTAGGCCATGTTAGTGCGCCACAGCAGGGCCGGTTACGCGGTAATTTACGGGCTTGAAGGATTTACAGGCATTTGTAATCTAGCCGGTTTCCCGCTCGGTCCCTTGGTACCGTCTACGGTTTCCCGTCCCATCTGGCCGCCCGCATGTCGGCGCGCGTACCCCTCAGCGGGGTCCGCTCCTCGCGCCAGCTCACCAGGCACCGCTGCTCGTGACCGGGCGGCGGGGTGCCGTCGGCGTGCACGACGCGCCACCAGGGCACGCCCCCGCCCCACGTGGACATCACCCTGCCGACCTGGCGTGGACCTCCCTCGCCGAGATACTCGGCGATGTCGCCGTAGGACATCACCATCCCCGGCGGGATGCGCTCGACCAGGTCGAGCACCCGCTCGGCGTACGGGGTGGGGTGGCCTACTGGCTCCATACGGTCGGTCCGGCGGAGAGGATCTCGTCGAGCTTGCCGAACTCGTAGGCCGCGGAGCCGTTCAGCTGTTCCACCAGGCCACCGCGGATCGCGTAGGACTCGCCGTCCTCACCGACGAGTCGCGCCCCCAGGAGGGCGGACACCCGCGCCAGCTGGGCCACCTGCCAGTCGGATCCGGGCGTGCCGGAAAGCCGACCGTCCCATACCGCTATGGCATGGACCGCGCCATTGTGACGGGCCAGGATCTCTCCCGACTCCTGTGAACCTCTGAATTCGAACCCCGCCTGCCCCAGCACAGTCGCGAGTTCCGCGAAGGCGAGAGGCGCAGGGCGCTCCACGCGCAACTCGTACCCCATAAGGCGCGAGACTATCGAACCTTCCAGGTATTCCGGGTATGAATCCCGACATCTGGGCTGCCGCATCCGAACGGTGTCCAAAACGCGTTCGAATCGCAGTCGAATCGGCGTCGAACACGGTTACCTCCGCGATCTCCCGCGCCGGATCGGCTCGGGGGCCGCCATCGCCTGCCCTCCCCTGCCGGAGTGCCGGTTGAGCATCACCACGGCCCCCGCGAACGCGAGCAGGCCGGCCACGAGGCCCGTGCCGTACAGCCAGAGGCGCACGGGCTCCGGGCCCGGCCTGCTGGGCTCGGTGGGCAGGGTGCCGTCACCGAAGTGCTTGCCCTCGGGAACCGGAACCTCCTTCGCGCCGGCCACAAGGCGGCCCGCCGCCTCCAGGGCGGCCGCGGCGTCGACGACGCCGAACCCGACGTGGTCGTCGTAGCCGTTGCGGGGTCGGGACGTGGCCGTGGAGGTGAGGGCCTGCGACACCATTTGCGGCGATATATCCGGATATTTTGCTTTTATTAAGGCGGCGACGCCGGCCACCAGCGCGGTCGCCGAACTGGTCCCCTCAGAAGACCCGTACTCCCCACCGGGAACGACCACCGGAACATTGACGCCCGGCGCCGAGACCAGGACCGAGAGGTTGTCACTGCTGAACGTCGCCGGCCTGCCCAGATCGTCCACCGCGCCCACCCCGATCACCCCGGAGTATCCGGCGGGGAAGTTCCAGAAGGAGGTGGCCTTGTCCATGGCGTACTGGGAATCCCCGTCGTTGCCCACGGCCGCGACGAGCACCACGCCCCTGGACAGCGCGTAGGAGACCGCCTCCCGCTCGGTCCTGTGCGGCCCGTAGGCGCCCAGCGACATGCTCACGACCTTGGCCCCGTGGTCGGCGGCGTAGCGGATCGCGCGGGCGAGAGGGCTGTCTGCGCGCGAGCGCAGGTCCTCGGGCGGCGCGGAGGAGCCGTCCTCCGGCCGCTCCTCGACGATCAGCGGCAGCGAGAGGATGCTCGCCTCGGGCGCGACGCCGAGCAGGCCCTCCTCCCCCTTGCCGGCCCCGGCGATGAGCGAGGCCATCGCGGTGCCGTGCCGCCCGGCGTCCGGTGCGTCCCTGTCGAATTGGATCGACCCCATGTCCGGCCCGGAGATCACCCGCCCCCGCAGCTCGGCGACCTGGTCGTCCACCCCGCTGTCGACCAGGGCCACGATGACGCCCGCGCCCCTGGTGACCTTCCACGCCTCCCCGGCGTTGAGCATCTCCAGCACCCAGCGCTGGTCCTCTCGGACGTCCGCGGCCCCCCCGGGCTGCACGGAAACAGACGGTGCCGACACCGGCGAGGCGGCCGACACCGGCCCGGCGAGCGCCGGACCCGCCACGCAGAGCACAGAGAACACAGCCAGCACTCCCGCCGCCCGGAACCGGCGCCGCCTCAGCACACGTTCCCCTGGGTGCACTGGGGCACGGCGCTCGGCTCGTCGCCGAGGGCACGGGCGATGCGCCCGGCGACCGCCTGGGCCGCGGGCCACAGCTCGCTGTGCAGGATCTCCTCGGGGGCGACCGCAGCCCGGGTGCGCCCGTCGGTGTAACCGGCGGTGGAGAAGACGATGTAGGGACCGACGCCCACCCAGGCGTTGCGCTGGCGTTGCGCGGCCCCGAACAGCTCGGTCGCCGTGCCGGGGAAGGCCACGGGACGCACCCCCACCCGGTCGTCCACGCCCAGCTGCGCGGTCGCGGCGAGCCTCCGCTCCTCGTTGTCGAGCACGGCGATGCCCACGGTGAAGACGAACGAGGACGTCTGGTCGACGTAGGTGGCCCGCAGCAGGGTGCGGCAGCCGTATTCGGAGAGCACCGATCCCACCGGCGCGTCCGTTCCCGCCGCGCAGGCCACCTCGGGGGCGAGACCGACCCTGCGGGCGTACTGCTGGACCCTGCCGAGGCCGATGTACTGCAACTCGACGGGGAAGACCAGGTCGGCGGTCCAGGTGTACCAGCGCCTGGCGATGTCGTCCTGGATGTAGCGGGCCTGCTCGGCGGCGGTCAGCGGGCGTGAGCTCGTCTCGCGCACCAGCCCGACCGTGCCGGTCAGCACGTTGGTGGCGGCGATGGCGAGGATCGTGCCCACCAGGATCAGGAAGATCGTACGGAAGTGGACGCCCTGCTCCAGGGTCGCCAGCTCGGCCCGCCTGACCGCCTCGCGGTCGCGGCCCGCCGCGGGCCAGGACCGCACCCGGGCCCGCCGGGCGGACGCACCGGGCGCGGGCGCTCGCCGACCCCGGCCGCCTCCGGCGCCGCCGGTGCCGCCCACCCGTGAACCGGACGGCGGCCAGCCGCCGCGCGCGCGGGGGGCGGGAGTCCCCAGGGGCCGCTCCGGCTCCCGGGACCGCCCTTGCTGCGACATACTTCCGATGCTACGTCGAAGGACCTCTCCGCCCTATCGGTGGAGTGTATTTTCGCGGCGCTCTCCCGCCCGGACGTCCAGGGTCAGGCCGGAGGCTCACGGCCAGGGGGCCGTGAACGGGTCCCGCACGGGTTCCTCGACGATCTCCGACGAGCGCGTACGGCCGATGCACACGGCGAGCACGATCAGGGAGACGACCGCGCCGAGTCCGGCGGCCACGGCCACCCCGCCGTACAGGGTGATCCGGTCCCGGTCGCGGTGGACGATCCGCACGGGCTCGACCGCCCTGCCCAGCGGGCGGGCGGGGTCGTGCCCACCGGCGCCCCCGGCCCCCTCTGCGGTGAGGGTGTGCCGGGAGATCCTGGCGGCGGCGGCGAGTGCCCGGGTGGCGTTGACGACGCCGAAGCCCGTATCGGTGTCGTAGCCGCCGGTGGGCCGCCGGGTGGCTCCCGCGGTGATCGCCTGCACGACCAGCACGGGCGACATATCTGGATATTTTGCCTTAATAAGGGCGGCGACGCCCGACACCAGGGCGGTCGCCTGCGAGGTGCCCCGGCCGACCCAGTACTCGTCCCCCGGCCCGGCGCCGAGGATGTCCACCCCCGGCGCGGCCACCAGGACCGAGGGGTTCCGGTTGGAGAACGAGGCCCGGCGCAGCCCGCGGTCCGTCGCGGCGACCGAGACCACCCCGGGGAAGGCCGCCGGGTAGGAGTAGGGGGCGTGACCTCTCGCGTCCGGCTTCTCCGCGCCCTCGTTGCCCGCCGCCGCGACGAGCACGACCCCCTTGGAGATCGCGTACCGGATCGCCGACCGCTCCTCCCTGGTCGCCAGCTCCTTGGAGATCGACATGTTGATCACGTCGGCGCCGCGGTCCACCGCGTGCCTGATGCCCCTGGCCACCACGTTCTCGTAGCGCTCGGCGGTGTTGAACTCCCGGAAACCGGGCTCCTCGTCCTCCAGGATGACCCGTACGGAGAGCACCTTCGCGCGGGGCGCGACGCCGATCACCCCGTCGCCGCCGCCGGGACCGTGCCCGTGGCCGGCGATCAGCGACGCCATGTACGTGCCGTGCAGCCTCAGGGGTTCCACCCCCGGCGGGTTGGCCCCGGTCGTGAAGTCCTTGCCCTCGATCACCGAGCCGGCGAGATCCCGGTGGTCGCGGTCCACCCCCGAGTCGAGGACGGCCACGATCACCCCCCTGCCCTCGGAGATCTGCCAGGCCGCGGGCAGGTCAAGGGTTCGCAGCACCTCCCGCTGGCTGTCCCTGACGTCGTCGGCCCGCGCGACCGGTGCCGGAACCAGGACCACCGGCACCGCCAGGGCCGCCAGCACCACCGGCGTCGCCCGCGTCACCGCGTTCCTCAGCACCCTCGGCGACACCAGAAGTCTCAGCGCCACCAGTACGGTGAGCACCAAAGGCACCCTCACGGACGGCCCGGCGGCGGGCGGACGCCTCGGCGTGGTCAGCATCGCCATTCCGTGGAGGCGCAGTCGGGTTGGGCGGGCATGGACAGCTTGGCGAGAATGCGGTCGGCGATGTCCCCGGTGAACGCGAACAGGGTCGGCCGCTGCTCACCGACCGCCCTCGCCGGTCGGCCGTCGGTCTGCCCGACCGTGGCCATCACCAGGTACGGGCCCGCCTGCCGGGCGAGGCCCGCCTGGCGCCCCGCGGAGACGAACCTGTCGGTGACGGTGCCGGGGAAGGCGAGCGCCCTCAACCCCGGCGCGGGCCTGCCGCTCTTGGGCAGTGCCGCCCTCGCCGTGGTGGCGCCGATCTCGTCCGCGAAGGCCGCGATGCCGACGGTGACGACGATCCCCTGGAGCGCGTCGATGTAGGTGGCCCGCAGGATGCCCAGGCAACCGGTCCGTCGCAGCACCTTGCGCAGCCGGGCGTCGACCGCCCTGTCACAGCGGGTCTCCGGCGAGATGCCCACCCGGCGGGCCTTCTCCTCGCCGCCCTGCTCGGGGGCGTAGGTGACGGTCTCGGGGAAGACGCGCCCGGCCGGCCATGCCTGCCAGCGCCTGGCCACCTCGTCGAGGGCGGCCCGGTCGAGCTCCGCCTGGGTCGGCCCCCGGGTGAGCTCCGTCGCCGCGGCACTGCTCGCCACCCCGGCCACGATCGCGCAGAACATCGTGAGGGCCGAGGCCACGACCAGCGTCGGCCATGAACGCCGCCGCTGACGTGGGACTTCATGCACGCCCCCGACCTTAATGCGGCGAGGCGGGTGTCATCCGCCGTTCCGTCCAGATCCGTCAGTGTGGAGAGCACTTGGTGACCCGGCGAAACCACTGCGGAACCACTGGAACCACTGTGGACCGCCCGAACGGCGAGCGCCCCGCGGAGCGCGTGCTCCACGGGGCGCGGGACATACCGGACACGAGCCTCAGTAGGTGGGCAGGCTCGGGTCGACCGTCTTGATCCAGCTGAGCACGCCACCGCCCACGTGGACGGCGTCGGAGAAGCCGGCGCTCTTGACGACCGCGAGCACCTCGGCGGAGCGGGCACCGGACTTGCAGTGCAGGACGATCTTCTTGTCCTGCGGGAGCCGCTCCAGCGCGGAGCCGTTGAGGAACTCTCCCTTGGGGATGAGCACGGCGCCCGGGATGGACACGATCTCGTACTCGTTCGGCTCGCGGACGTCGATCACGTAGATGCTCTCGCCCTGGTCCTGCCAGGACTTGAGCTCGGCGGCGGTGATCGTGGAGCCGGAGGCGGCCTCCTGCGCCTCCTCGGAGACCGCGCCGCAGAACGCCTCGTAGTCGTCGAGGAGCTGGGTGACCGTCGGGTTCTTGCCGCAGAGCACGCACTCGGGGTCCTTGCGGACCTTGACCGAGCGGTAGTTCATCTCCAGGGCGTCGTAGATCATCAGACGGCCGACCAGCGGCTCCCCGATGCCCGCGAGGAGCTTGATCGCCTCGTTGACCTGGATGGAGCCGATCGACGCGCACAGCACGCCGAGCACGCCGCCCTCGGCACACGAGGGGACCATGCCGGGCGGCGGGGGCTCGGGGTAGAGGCAGCGGTAGCAGGGGCCGTGCTCGGCCCAGAAGACGCTGGCCTGGCCGTCGAAGCGGTAGATCGAACCCCAGACGTACGGCTTGCCGAGGAGGACGGCCGCGTCGTTGACCATGTAGCGGGTGGCGAAGTTGTCGGTGCCGTCCACGATGAGGTCGTAGGCGGCGAAGATCTCCATCACGTTGTCCGTGGTGAGCACCTCGTTGTGGACGACCACGTTGACCAGCGGGTTGATCTCCCTGACGCTGTCGGCGGCGCTCTCCGCCTTGGGGCGGCCGATGTCGGACTGGCCGTGGATGACCTGCCGCTGCAGGTTGGACTCATCGACCACGTCGAAGTCGATGACGCCGAGCGTGCCCACTCCCGCCGCCGCGAGATAGAGCAGCGCCGGAGAACCCAGGCCTCCGGCGCCCACGCAGAGCACCTTGGCGTTCTTCAGACGCTTCTGCCCGGCCATGCCCACGTCCGGGATGATCAGGTGGCGCGAGTAACGGCGCACCTCGTCGACGGTCAGCTCGGCTGCCGGCTCTACCAGCGGTGGCAACGACACAGTTCTGCTCCCGTTTCAGGGGTCCTTGATGCGGCTGGCGCAGCACGCTCCACTCACAACCTAACCCGGTGCCCCCGTCATTCCCCAACCGGTGTGAGACGCGTCTCGGCGATGAGGAGCCTCGCCTCCCGGGCCACCCGCTCGGGGAACTCCATCTGGGCCACGTGCCCGGCGTCGGGCAGCAGCACCAGCCGCACGCGCGGGAACGTCCGGACCGCACGGGCGGCCATCCGGGGGTTGACGAGGCGGTCGTGGCGGCCGTGGACGACCAGCGTGGGCGCGCTCACCCGGGCCGCCTGCCGCCACAGGTTCGTCTCCCCGCGCCTGAAGTACTCGGCGACGATGCCCCGGGCCGAGTTGATCATCGCCTCCACCGCGTACGGGAGGCCGTCCCTGCGGCGCAGCTCCTCGGCCGCCTCCCTGAGCCGATCAGGGTGGATCCGCCCGGTGTCGGCGTAACACAGGGCGAGCGTCGCGCCGAGCCTGCGCTCGGCGGGCAAGAGGGTGAGCCTGCTCGCGGCCCACTCGCCGATGCGGGGCACGGTGGACAGCGCGACCCGAGCCGGGGCGTACCTGGGCAGGAGGTCGGGCAGGGCCGGCGAGATCAGGGTGAGCGATCGGACCAGGTCGGGGCGGGTGGCCGCGACCCGCACCGAGACGGCGCCGCCCAGGGAGTTGCCGAACAGGTGTACGGGAGTGCCGGAGAGCCGCTCGATCAGGGCCGCGACGGTCCTGGCGTGGGCGTCGACGGAGTAGTCGGCGTCCGGTGGCGCGGGCGAGTATCCGGCGCCGGGCAGGTCGAGGGCGTGGCCTGTCACCGTATCGGACAGCTCGCCCATCAGGTCGGTCCAGTTGGTCGCCGAGCCTGCGAGACCGTGCACGTAGACGGCGGTCTCGGAGGGCCCACGGGGTGTCGACCGCACGTGGACCCGCTGTTCGCCGAGGTCGATCGTCTCACCCGGCCAGTTGGGGATCGGGTTGTTCACCACTCGCCTCCTGTCGTTCCACTGCCCTTCCACGATAGTTCGGCCCCCGAGATGCCGGGAGACAGCCTCCGGTTACCACGAAAGACACATAACGCATTTTTCACTAAATGCCTTTTATTGCACGATTTATCATCATTAATTCGCTGGCGTTTCATCCGCGCCCGCGACCCCCGAGGGGCATGTCGGCGGACGAACCTCCTCTCCACATCTCACCACCAAAGAACAAAGGCGACATTAGGGACATTTCATTTCAAAACCACTAATAAGAGTCCAACACATGCCATAAATAGATAAGAGCAGCGCAAAGCCCTTTGATTCCTGTTTCTAGCCAGACATGGGCGGAAATCACGACAAGCAGGGATGGCTCACAGTCAGCCACCTTTGGCAATTCCGATTTATCCGGAAAATGTCAGAAATCGGGGTAATCGATCCTTTCAAGGGGGAAACGCATGCCCAAGTACAAGAGTGTCCTCGCAGGACTCGCGATCAGCACGGCACTGACCGGCGGAGTCGTCGGCCTGGGTGCGGCGACCACCGCCACGAGCGCCGGCGCGATGACCACCACGATCACCGCCGCCGCCTTTCCGACCTGCGGCGGCGGCTGCGGCTGGCGTCGCGGTTGCGGCCGCTGCTGCGGCCGCCGCTGCTGTGGCGGCGGTTGGCGCCACCACCGTCGCCACAGCCGGATCAAGGTGATCATCAACAACCACAACAACAACGAGAACTCCCTGCGCAATGAAAACCGCAACGGTCTTCTTCGCCCCCTGACCCTCGGCGGCGACGACGACGAGTAGTCACCGGCCCGGGGTCGCGTACCCGCAGGGGGCGTGGCACCGGCGGAGGACAGGATCACTCACGGCCCGATCCGCGATTTCCCGCGGTTTCGAGACCGTGACGGAGAGACAGGACCCCGCGTTCGTCGCGGCCGTGCTTCTCACCCAGGGGAACGGGCCGAACGACGACGGCGGAAACCTGAGGAGAGATCTACAGGCGCCTGACTCTCACCACAGTGCGAGTTCTCATCTCACGAAGTGACAGCGAGGCCCCGCGGTTTCCGGACCGCGGGGCCTTCGCGCGTCCTTCACGACCTCCCGCGCCCCGCCTTTCCCGCCGTCGCCCGGCATCTTCCCCCGGACCGTGAACCTCTCCCACCACCTCGGCACCCGCGCTCAGGGACGGCACCGGCTCGCCCTTCGGAGACATCCCACCCCCTCGCCTCGTTCCCTCAAAGAACAAATCGGACATTAAATGCATTTCATTTCAAAACGACCAATAAGCATCCAACATCGACGATAAATAGCTAAGAGGATCGCAAAAGCCTTCGATCTCCGTTTGTCAGCAGACATGCGAGGAAACTATGACAACCAGGGATGGCTCATCACCGGCCATCCCTGACAATTTCCGGCTTATACGGGAAATGTCAAAAACGGGGATACTTAGTCCTTTCAAGGGGGAAACGCAATGCCCAAGTTCAAGAGTGTCATGGCAGGGCTCGCGATCAGCACCGCGCTGGCCGGCGGGATCGTCACCATGGGCGCGGCGACCACTGTCATGAGCGCCAACGCGATGACCACCACGGTCACCGCAGCCGCCTTCCCGACCTGTGGCGGCGGCTGCGAGCGTCGCTGCTGCTGCGGTGGTGGCCACTGCCACCGGCACCACAGCCGCAAGCGCTTCAGGCTGATCATCAACAACCACAACAACAACGACAACGAGCTGTTCAACGACAACCGCAACGACCGCATCGTGCCGCTGATCGGCACGGGCGCCGCCGGTTAGTCCTCGGAGCGAGGCCGCATCCCCGACCGGGGCGCGGCGCGTTCGGAGAACAAAATCGCTCACGGCGGGATCCACGATTTCCCGTGGTTTCCAGGCCGTGACAACGGAGAGACAGGACCCCGCGCTCGCCGCGACCGTGCTCCTCACCCAGGGGAACCGGCCGAACGACGACAGTGGGACCCCGAGGAGAGATCCGCGGGTGCCTGATCCTCACCACAGTGCGAATTCTCATCTCACGAAGTGACAGCGAGGCCCCGCGGTTTCCACACCGCGGGGCCTTCGTCATTCATGTCCGTTCCCGGCACACCGCCTCCCCCTCCGACCGGCCGCTCCCGGGGCCGGAGCGCGACACCGACGCCCGTTCGGCCCATCGGCGGATCGGCGGATCGGCGAGAATCGCCCCCTCCGGGGACGCTCGACCAAGACGCCGGGCCCCAGGGCCGCGCGATGACACTCTCGACGGACGCGAACCGCACCGTCCCATTCTCGGCGACACCGGATCTCCTTTCCTCCCCGAAGAACAAATCCGACATTAAATACATTTCGCTTTAAAGCGACCAATAAGCATCCAACATCGACGATAAATAGCTAAGAGTAGGGTAAAAGCCTTCGATCTTCGTTTGTCAGCAGACATACGAGGAAACTATGACAAGCAGGGATGGCCCATCACCGGCTATCTCTAACCATCTCTGGCAATTACCGACTCACACGGTAAATGCCAAAAATTGGTAAATCGATCCTTTCAAGGGGGAAACGCAATGCCCGAGTTCAAGAGTGTTCTCGCAGGGCTCGCGATCAGCACGGCCCTGGCCGGCGGAGTCGTCGCCATGGGCGCGGCGACCACCGTCACCAGCGCCAACGCGATGACCACTGCGGTCACCGCCGGCACCTTCACGACCTGGTGGGGCGGCGGCGGCTGCTGCCGCAACCGGGAGTACCGTCGCACCCACCACCGCTTCCGTCTGACGCTCAACAACGACAGCTGCAACCGGAACCGTCTGCACAACAAGACCCGCTCCGACCGCCTCGTGCCTCTTCATGAGGAAGACCACAAGGAAGACCACACCCCGCCTCGCCCTCCGGGCCCTCCGGAGGGCCCGGTTGCCGCGTCCTGATCCCCGCCTGACACGGGATCGGAACACGAGGCACAACGGCTGGAACCGCGTTTCGCAGCGGCTCGGAAACCGTTACCGAGAAGTAGGAATCCCGTGTTCACCAGGATCGCGTCCGCCCACTCGGGGACATCGGCCCGGACGGTGAGCATGGAAAGTCGGGGATGACCTCCTCGGGATTTCGACTCTCAACACAGTGCGAATTCTCATTTCTCACGAATCACAGGCGGGGGCTCCGCGGTTTTCCAGCCGCGGAGCCCCCGTTCCGCGTTGTCCGACGCGTTATCCGAGGCCCGCCACACGACCCTCCGCACCACCTCCGCACCACCTCTGCGCCACCTGCGCGTCCCTCCGCGTCCCTCCTCCAGCCACCTGCCCCCTGTTTCCCCGAAGGCCACGGCCCTCCCTCACGTCTCAGACGGCACGGCACTCCCTCGGACGGCCGAGCGCGGCCCTCCCCTCCGACCCCTCACCTCGGCCCGAGGCCGCGCACACGTTCCGCCGAACCCCGCCGATGCCATGGACGACGCCATGGGCGGCCCGAGGCCGCGTCCTTCTCGGCACTCGGCACCCGAGGTCGTACGCTGGGCGTTGTCCGACGTTTACCGGAACCGGGCGAGGAGAGGGAGCTTGCCGAAGCCCGGATGACGACAGGGGATGTCTGAAATGAACGCGTGGGACGACAGATCACACGAGGAAACGGCCGACGACCTTCCCGAGGAACTCTCCGTCGAGACGCCCGCGGCCGACGCCGCCGAGCAGCACAGGCCGGTGCGCGAGAACGGCTCGGAGACGCCCACCGACCTCCCGCTGGAGGTGAATCCCGCCGACGCCGCCGAGCAGAGCCGCGCGACGCGCGAGGAAGAGCCGGAGTGGCCCGACTCCGTCCCCCTGGAGGCCGATCCGGCGGACGCCTTCGAGCAGCGACGCACCGTCGAGCTCGACGAGGACGACTATCGCTGACCCGGGTTACCCACGCGTAGGATGGCCCCAGACGCCAGGAGCTTGACACGAGGAGACCACGTGACCGCTACCCCGGACGCCAAGCCCCGGGGCACCCGGCTGCCCCGAACAGCTCGCCGCCGCCAGCTGCTCAGCGCGGCACAGGAGGTGTTCGTGGAGAACGGCTACCACGCGGCCGCGATGGACGAGATCGCCGAGCGGGCGGGGGTGAGCAAGCCGGTCCTCTACCAGCACTTCCCCGGCAAGCAGGAGCTCTATCTGGCACTGCTCGACCTGCACGTGGACGACATGATCGCCCGTTGTCGCGACGCCCTCGCCTCCACCACGGACAACAAGCAGCGCGTCCAGGCCGCGATCGGCGCCTTCTTCGACTTCGTCTCCACCCAGGGGGAGGCGTTCCGGCTGGTCTTCGAGTCGGACCTGCGCAACGTCGCC
This sequence comes from Streptosporangium sp. NPDC000563, assembly GCF_040299985.1. Classification (NCBI taxonomy): domain Bacteria; kingdom Bacillati; phylum Actinomycetota; class Actinomycetes; order Streptosporangiales; family Streptosporangiaceae; genus Streptosporangium; species Streptosporangium sp. NPDC000563. The sequence goes on from NZ_JBEPDA010000015.1 coordinate 68,014, forward strand.
CCGGTCCGCCAGCGCATGGAGCGCAACCTCCGGGAGAGCGCCGAGATGATCAGTCAGGTCATCCAGGAGGACACCGGCTGCTCCAGCGACGAGGCGCGCCTGCTGGGCGTCGGGCTCGTCGGCATGGCCGAGGTCAGCGCCCGTTACTGGATCAGCAGCAACGGCTCCATTCCCAAGGACGCGGCCACCCAGCTCATCGCCCGCCTGTCGTGGCGTGGCATCTCCGGCTTCCCGCGCACCGTCGCCGACCACTGAGATCCCGGTGCCGACGGCGCTCCGGGCCGCAGCCCGGTTGTTCGCTCGCCGCGATCAGCTGTTCGCTTCGCGCGATCAACCGGCGCGTCGTGCCTTCGTTGGGGACACCATGGGGCGAGCAACCCTCATCGAAAAGGGAGCACGATGGAAATCAAGATCGGCGTACGTTCCGTGCACCGTGAACTCGTAGTGGAGACCGACCTCACGGCCGAGCAGCTTGAGGGCGAGGTCAGCGCCGCCCTCTCGTCCGGCAGCGGTGTCCTCACCATCACCGACGTCAACGGCCGAAAGATCATCGTCCCGGTCGCCTCACTCGGCTTCATCGAGATCGGCGAGGAGGAGCCGCGTCCCGTCGGCTTCGGCGGCACGCTCTGACGGATTCCGGGCTCGCGCCAGGTCGTCGTCCCTCGTCGGCATGGCGCGGTCCGCGGATCCGGTGCGAGCGCGCCGCCGGAGCCGGCGGGAGGGGCGCCCCGCTCGGGCACACCCGTTGGCGGGGCGGTTGCCCGGAGAGCACCCCGCTCCCGGCTGCTCCCGGCTGCTCCCGGCTGCTCCCGGCTGCCGTGACCACAGGTGCCGAAGCCTCAGGTGCCCGAGCACTCGTCCCGCTCGCCGAACCCGCAGCAGCGCGGGCGTCTGACGCGGCGCAGATGCTCCCGCCCCCGGCTCACCGCCGGGCAGCCCGCACCTCCCCTGCGCAGCACGGGACGCGAAGTCCAGCGGTTCGGCCCACATCTCGTCAAGGAACTGCCATAGCGGCGCGAGGCCCTCATGTCTCGCACGCTACAGCTGTTCACCGCCTCGCGTGTCGTGATCCGCCGACCGGCTTCCCCTCTCCGCCACCGGCGAACAGGCTCGGAGGCGATCGAAGGCCCCGGGCCCGGCACGTGCGGGAAGCCCGTCAGGGACCCGGGGTGAGCCCCAGGGCGGCCATCCGCCGGCCGTGCTTCTCGCTCAGCCGGGAGAACATCCGGCTGATGTCCTCTCCCACCGCCTCCACCAGCAGGGCCGCGAGCTCCGGTCTGGCCGCGGCCACGTGCTGCCCCTGGCTCAGTGCCTCTCCCACCATCCGCCTCGCCCACAGCGCGAGCCGTCCCGCCTGCTTGGGATCCTCGGAGAGCGCCGCACGGACCCGCTCGACGGCGAACTGCGACCGTCCCTCGTCCGTGAGGACCTCGTCGACGAGCTCCCGCGTCTCGTCGTCCACACCGACGGCCGCCTCGCGGTAGAAGTCGAGCGCGATCCCGGTGCCGACGTACGCCTTGACCAGGGCCTCCAGCCAGTCTCCCGGGAAGGTCTGGGCGTGCCAGTCGTCCAGCGGCCCGGTGAACGGCGCCATCGCCTCCTCGGGGTCCACGCCCAGGGAGGTGAGCCGGTCGCGGAGCAACTCGAAGTGCGCGTACTCCGCCGCCGCGAGGCCGCCGAGGGCGGCCTGATCGGTCAGCGAGGGGGCGTACCTGGTGGCGTCCTCGGCGAGCCTGAGGAACGCGGTCAGCTCGGCGTAGGCGAGGACGCCGAGCAGGTCGGAGACGCCGGGAGGGGAATCGCTCATGGAGGCAGCCTACGAGTTCGGCGGCCTCACGATTCACCGGGAATACGAAGAAATCGGTTCTCCGTTGTGGTATCGAGTACACTGCTCTGTGAAAGTGCGACCGCACCGTGTTAATCCGGGATATCCACGCCCGGACGCCCCCAAAAGTCGGCGTGACGCCGCAGCGGTCGCTGATGACATGAGAGGGCTGGACCTTCCGCGAGGACCCGGCACGGGGACACGTTTTCTGCCCGTGGTCCCGGCAGGCCTGCCTTCAACGGAGATTTAGGCAGGCCAAGCTGACGACGTTCCGAGACCTCGGAGTCACCCCAGAGATCGCCGATGCCCTTGAGACCGAGGGCATCATCGCGCCGTTCCCGATCCAGGAAATGGCACTCCCCCTGGCCCTCAACGGCCAGGACATCATCGGCCAGGCGCGCACCGGCACCGGCAAGACCTACGCCTTCGGCGTGGCGATGCTGCAGCGGGTCGGCAAGCCGAGGAAGAACCGCAAGAAGCCCCGCGGGCTGGTCGTCGTACCGACCCGCGAGCTCGCCGTCCAGGTCACCGAGGACCTCGTGACGGCGGCCGGCAAGCTCGGCTCGCGGATCCTCACCGTGTACGGCGGGCGCGCCTACGAACCCCAGATCGAGGCGCTCAAGCAGGGCGTCGACGTCATCGTCGGCACCCCGGGCCGCCTGCTCGACCTGGTCAAGCAGAAGCACCTCGACCTCAGCCAGATCGGGACCCTCGTCCTGGACGAGGCCGACCGGATGCTCGACCTGGGCTTCCTGCCCGACATCGAGCGCATCATCAAGCTCATCCCGGCGGAGCGGCAGACGATGCTGTTCTCCGCGACCCTGCCGGGCGAGATCGTCGCCCTGTCCAGGCGTTACCTCACCCGCCCCACCCACGTGCGGGCGGAGAACAACGACGCCGAGGCCGAGGCGACCCCGCAGACGACCCAGTTCGTCTGGCGGACGCACCGGATGGACAAGATCGAGATCGTCGGCCGCCTGCTGCAGTGCGAGGGCCGCGGTCTCACCATGATCTTCTGCGAGACCAAGCGCGCCTGCGACATGGTCGTCGAGCAGCTCAAGGAGCGTGGCTTCGCCGCCGCGGCCGTCCACGGCGACCTCGGCCAGGGCCAGCGTGAGCAGGCCCTGCGGGCCTTCCGCAACGGCAAGATCGACGTGCTGGTCGCGACCGACGTCGCGGCGCGCGGCATCGACGTCGACGACGTCACCCACGTCGTCAACTACGACTGCCCGCAGGACGAGAAGGCGTACGTCCACCGGATCGGCCGCACCGGCCGGGCCGGCAAGACGGGCGTCGCGGTGACCTTCGTCGAGTGGGAGGACCTCACTCGCTGGAAGGTCATCAACAACGCGCTCTCGCTCCCCTTCCCCGAGCCGGTCGAGACCTACTCGACCTCCCCGCACGTCTTCAGCGACCTGGGCATCCCCGAGGGCACCAAGGGCGTGCTGCCGCGCGCCAACCGCTCCCGGGCGGGTCTGGCCGCCGAGGAGGTCGAGGACCTCGGCGAGACGGGGCGCATCCGCTCCCGTCCGTCCCGCAAGGGGCGCGAGGACGATCGCGAGGAGCGTCGCGAGCGTCCCGCGCGCACGTCCCGCGAACGCCGTCGCACCCGTGGCGGCCGTAGCGGCGGGGAGGTTTCCGCGCCGGTCGCGGACGAAGGACTCCAGTCCCCTGTCGTCGAGATCGCCGAGGTGGAGGCGGATGTGGCAGCCCCCAGGGACATCCGTGACGAGCAGCCCGAGGCCGCGCCCCGCAGGGGCAGGGCCCGCAAGGCGGGGCTGAACCCCGAGGTGAGCCTCACCGGCACGTCCGAGGCTCCGGTTCACCCCGAGCCCGTCGCGGAGGAGCCGGTTCGCCGGCAGCGCCGCGCCCGCCGCGAGCAGGTGGCGGACGTCCCCGCGGCTCCGCAGACCCCTTCGGCCCCGCCTCGGGCCGACGAGCGGGTCGCGGCGTTCGCTGAGCCCAGAGAGGACGACATCGTGGCGGAGCGCTGGGACGACGAGCCCGTGGCCGAGGCTCCCGCGCCCCGGCCTCAGCCCGAGAAGATCATTCCTCCGAGCCCGTTCTCGGTGATCTTCAAGTCCCCGGACCTGGCGTCGGACGATGACGAGATCGCCCCCTCGGCGGCCTCGGAACGCGTGCAGAGCCGCCGCCGGCCGCCGGTACGCAACGGTCAGCAGCGAGGATCGCGTCGCCCCAACTAGCAAGTACCACCATGAAAAGGGGCGCGACCATATCGGTAGCGCCCCTTTTCACGCTCCCGGCCCCTCGCGGACGCACGGAGCGCAGTCACCAAGAGAGGTATCGTGGGGCCACGTGAGTACGCCGCGTTTTCTGACCCTGCCTCCTGGCGTCCGCTCTCGCCAGATCGAGACGGCGGTGGGCTCCTTCGCCGTCCTGGAGGCCCTGCCCGTCAGCGGCATCCCGGAGCGATGGCCCGCCCTGCTGGTGCCCGGCCTGACCGGCAGCAAGGAAGACTTCATCGCGGTCCTGCAGACTCTCGCGCAGTCGGGTCGCCAGGTCGTCGCGATCGACATGCGCGGCCAGTTCGAGACGAACGGCCCTGACGACAGGAGCGCCTACACCCGCGCCGCGCTCGGCAACGACGTCGACGTCCTGGCCCAGGTGATCGGCCACGGGGGTCCGATCCACCTGGTGGGCCACTCGTTCGGCGGCCTGGTCACCCGGGAGGCGGTCATCGACGGCCGCACCCGGTTCGTGTCCTACACGCTCATGAGCTCCGGGCCGGCCGCGATCGTCGGGCCCCGCGAGCGCGCGGGCCGCTTCATGATCTCGGAGCTGCCCGAAGTCGGTCTCGAACACCTGTGGCACACCCGGCTGGAGCCCGATGCCCTCGCCTCCGGGGTGTCCGACGAGATCATCGCCTTCCTGCGCAAGCGGCTGTTCGCCAACTCGACCGTCGGCATGCTCACGATGACCAACGAGGTGCTCACCGCGCCCGACCGGTGCGACGAGCTCACCCAGGTCGAGGTCGACACCCTGGTCCTGTACGGCGAGCACGACGACGGCTGGCCGCCGCGCATGCAGGCGGAGATGGCCCGCCGCCTGGACGCCGAGTGCGTGGTCGTCCCCGGCGCGGCCCACTCTCCCGCGGTGGAGGCACCGGAGACCACGGCCGCCGCCCTCATCCGCTTCTGGAACGCCGCCGAGAGCCGTCTCAGGAGCTGACCCCGCCAGGTGCCCGGCGGGTGGCGTCGGGTCGTCGCGTGACCCCTTCGAACGGCGTCCCGGGTGAGCGGGTGCCGCCCCGGCGAAGGCGCGCGACGTCGAGCCCTGTCGTTCGGGCGCGGGGCCGGTGAGACGGCCCTCGCCTTCAGCGCGGGGGATCCCTCGGCTTCAGCGCGGGGGATGCCGTCGCCGAGTCCTCGCCGTCAGTCGGAGAGGGCCGCCCAGGGCTCGCGCTCGGTGCCCGCAGCCTGCCCCTCGGGACAGTGGCGGCGGAAGTCGCACCAGGAGCACAGGGGTCCCGTACGGGGTGGGAAGGCAGCGTCGATCTCGGGGGGCACGACGGGCGGGGCCTGGTCGCCGCCGCGCGCCTTCGTCGAGCCGGCTGTCGGGGCGGCTCCCTTGGGCCGGGCCGTGGCCGACCACTCCTTGTAGCGCTCGTCGGCGCCGGACGCCTCGACGGCGATCTCCTCGGCGTGGCCCAGGTGGCGGGCGAGCGACTCGTCGGTGTGCTCCCACTCCACGATCGAGGCGGTCGGCAGGTGGTGGAGCTCGACCCGGTGGCAAGGGCGGCGCATCATCCGGGAGGAGGCGATGGCGTAGACCGCCAGCGCGAGCGAGGAGCGGGCGTCGTCGGTGGTGAGCGGGCGTCTGCCGGTCTTGTAGTCGACCACGACCAGCTCCTCGCCGCGCCGGTCGAGCCGGTCCACCCGGCCGGAGAGCGCGACGACGGAGGTGCGTGTGGCGACCGTACGCTCGACGCCGACCGGCTCGGCGGAGGGGTCGAGGCTCGCCACGTATCCGCTGACCATCTCCCTGGCCCGATCCCGCCAGGTCCGCGACTGCTCCGCGTCGCGGAACCCCTCGTTGATCCATCCCCTGGTGAGCAGGCTTCCCGCGACCTCGGGCGTACGCCGCTCGGGCGGCTCACGCCACCAGGCGGCGAGGGCGTTGTGGACGCTGGCGCCCACGCTGTTGTGCGCCCACGCCGGGCCCTTCCGCGGCGCGGGCCGGTCCAGGTAGGTGAACCGGTAGCGGCGGGGGCAGTCGAGCCAGTTGTTCAGCCGCGACGGCGTACAGGCGTAGAGCCGCCGCGGCATGCCCTCCAGGGGAAGCTGATCCATTTAGAGCTGTTCGTCCCGGAGGTTCAGCCGGATTCCCGCCGCGCGCGTGCCGTCGGTGAGCGGACCCTCCTCTTCCGGCGCCTCGGGGCCGCGGGTCAGCGATCCGGAGAGCCAGGCGTCGAACTGGGGCTCCAGGTCGCCGATGGTCGTCTCCTCCCCGTGCGCGGGCAGCACCCGGGTGCTGTGCGGCAGGGTGAACAGCCGCCCGCCGATCGCCGTCAGCTGGTCGGCCAGGGCGGGATACTCACCGCCGATCCTGCCGGGGCCGTCGGCCTGGAGGGTCTTGCCGGTGAAGACCGCGTCCAGGGCCTCGCAGTACAGCGAGACACCACCCTGGGAGATGCCGGGGGTGGACATGACCTCCAACTGGACGCCGCCGACCTCGAACAGGCCCTCGTCCTCCATGTCGATGTCGGGCCAGGTGTCGGGCCAGGTCAGCCGCCACAGCGGCCGGTCCTTCGGGTGAAGGGCGACCACCGCCTCGTCCCTGGCCGCGACCTCGATGGCCGCGCCCACGTGGTCGGGCAGGCCGTGGGTGCAGATGATCGCCAGCACCTCCCGCTCGCCGACCTTCTCCAGGATCTTCTCCGCGTCGCGCGCGGCGTCGATGACGATGACATCCTCGTCGTCACCCAGGATCCACGTGTTGTTCTCGACCTTGTGCTCGACGCCGTCGACATCGACGACGCCCTCGGTCACCACTCGCTCGATACGCGCTGTCACGCTTCCGAACTTTACTGCCTACACCCGCCCTCCGGTTCGGACAGAACGGTCAAGGCTCCGAACAAAGGGGACGCGAGCGGGCGAGTGTCAGGACGCCGGGACGTCCAGACGCGGGGAGAACGCCCCGAAGGGCAGGTCAAGGGCCTGGTCCTGGTCGCGCAGATCGCGCAGGGAGAGCTCGGCGAGGGTGATGAGGTAACCGGCCTCCGGGGGCCACACGACCGCCCAGAGCCAGTTTCCCAAAGCCTCACCGGCGTAGACGGCCCGGTCGGGGGCGGCGGTGACGCACCACAGGGAGCACGGATGGCCCCTGACGTCGATCTTGGCGTGCGGCGGGCCCTGGTCGAACCCGGTGCCGGGGTCGGTGCCCTCCAGCCCCGCGAACGCCGCGCCGAGCCCCACCCCGGGCTCCTCCGCGATGATCAGCAGGTCGGCGGGACCATAGGTCAGCGAGGGACCGGAGACCGCGACCACGGTGGCCCGCGTACCGCTGCGCTCGTCGCCCGCCTCGGCGAATCCCGTGACCAGCCACCCCGTGGGCAGCGGCCAGGGAACCCAGGCGGGGACGCGGGAGTCTCGGGTGACGGCCTCCACCGCGGCGGACGACGGAGGTCTGGGTGGCTGGAACGGCAGGACATCGCCGTGCGGACCGCATCTCCAGGAGCTTGACCAAGCACTCGGCGGACGAAGCGGGCCGAAACACCGTGGACAGACAGGGGCGGCTTTCACGCCTACCCACGCTGCTTCTTGTACGGGTCATCCGTCAAGAGGTTGGGGCGTTATCACAACGTAATCTTGTTCACGTGCGCGTAAATTGTGTTGGAGCGATCGTCCTCGACGGGTCGGGGCGGATGCTTCTGGTGCGTCGTGGCCACCCGCCGGGCGAAGGCCTGTGGTCCGTCCCCGGAGGGCGGGTCGAGTCCGGGGAGTCCGACTCCGAGGCGGTCGTGCGGGAGGTCCTTGAGGAGACCGGGCTCACGGTCGTTCCCGGACGTCTGGCCGGGACCGTCGACCGCCCCGGTCCCGGTGACACCGTCTACGAGATCCGCGACTACCTCGCCGAGGTCTCCGGCGGCACGCTCGCCGCGGGGGACGACGCCGCGGACGCCCGCTGGTTCACCCGCGAGGAGCTCGCGCGCCTCCCCCTCACCCCCGGCCTGCTGGACGCGCTGACCGAGTGGGCGGTCATCGCGCCGGGGTGAAGCGCCACGGGACCGCCGCGAGCGCCACGCGGCCCGGGAGCGCCGGGCGACGCGGGTGAGCGCGTGGCGCCGCGGTTTCCCGTCATCGTGACGAGGTGAGCGTAGAACGCCACAGGGTGAGGTGGTCCGCACCGTACGTGGTGGAGCCTCCTGTCATCGTGACGAGGTGAGCGTGGAACGCCACAGGGTGAGGTGGTCCGCACTGTAGGTGGTGGAGCGGCCCAGGGCGACGACCTGGGCTCCGGAGACCGCCACCGCGCCGAGCCACTGGGTGCCCTCGCCGTCCAGGCTGCCCTGGCTGGGGGTGTGGCGCTGCCAGTTGAGGCCGTCCTCCGAGGTCCAGGCCGCGCTGTCGCCGGCCCCCGCCACCCCGTGCCAGCCGACGGCCACCACACCCTCGGGTGTCGCGGCGAGATCCTGGACGGCGGACGCCCGGTCCGTGGGGAACCAGGAGAACTCCCAGCTCGCCCCGTTGTCGTCGGAGACCGCGCCGAACGCCTTCCTGCCCTCCTCGGTCTGTGCCGTGCCCGCCGCGACGACGTACCCGCCGTACAGGACCACGTGCCGCAGGCCCGCGGACGTCGCCCCCGGCGGCAGGACCGGCTTGCGCGCGGTCCAGTTGACCCCGTCGGCCGACACCCACACCACGCCGGTCTCGCGCTCGGCCGTACCGGTGCCGCCGACGGCGACGTACCCGGACGAGGTCGCCGAGACGTCGTACAGCCGCACCCCCGTACCGCCCGCGGGAAGCTTGGACGCCCTGGAGAAGCGCTTGAGGTCGGCGGAGAACCACAGGACGGGCACGGTGGCGGCGGGGCCGCGGTCCTCGCCCGCCATGACGTAGCCGGACGGCCCCGCCGCCACCGCGTGCGGGGCGAGGAAGTCGTGGTCGCCCGCCGGCGCGAGGGGTCCGAGCACCGGCACCCTGCGCCAGCTCTCGCCGTCCGCGGAGGTGAACAGCAGGGGCTCGGTGGAGGAGGCGTCGGTCATCGTGCTGCCCGCCGCCAGCCAGCCCCGCCTGCCGTGCGCGACGTCGGCGAGCGCCTGTCGCCTCGGGCCGCCGAAGAGCCGCGCGGGGCCGCCCGGCTTCCAGGCTTCTCCGGCGGCGCTGCTCCAGATCCCGGCGTCGCCGGAGACGGTGCCCACCGCGACGAACCTGCCGTCCCCCGACGCCACCCTGGCCGTCTCGCGGGCGGCTCTGGCGAGGCCCTGGATGCCGCTCAGCGGGACCGGCCTCGCCTCGCCCCCCTTGGGCGCGGTGATGAGGACCACCCGGTTGTCCACGTCGGCGGCGCGTTCGTCGCCGCCGACGACGAGCGTGCCGGTGTCGGACAGCGCGAGCGCGCGCAGCGAGCCGGGCACCTCGCCGAGATCGGTGGTCTTGCTCCAGTCGCGGCCGTCCTCGCTGGTGTGGACGGTGTAGCGCTCGAAGCCGGACTCGACGACCGCGGCCACCCCCGCCGAGGAGGAGGCGAGGCGCTTGACACCCGTGCCCTCCTGCCCCAGGCCGGTGATGGCGCCGCAGGCCTTCCAGTCGGCACCCTCCTTGGAGCAGTAGACGCGGACCTCGCCCTTGTCGCTGCGCTGCTGGGTCGGTACGAGGACGAACCCGTCGCCGGCCACGGCCAGCGCGCCCGGCTCGGGGATGACGTCGTTGAGCGCGGCGCCGGTGCGCTGCCAGTTCCTGCCGCCGTCGGACGAGCGCAGGATGACCGAGGTGGACTGCCCCTGGGCCGGGTCCGCCAGCGCGACGACGGCGCCGCCCCTGGCGACCACCGCCTTCATGCCGCGCACCTTGTCCGGCATGCCGATCTCCCGGGTCTCCACCCGGTCCCAGGCGCGCCCGTCCGAGGAGACCCAGGCGACGGCCCCGGTGGTGCCGTCGTCCAGTACGGCGGCGCCGACCGCGACGAACCCGGAGTCGGTCCTCGCCAGATCCATGATCTTGTCCCCGCGGGCGAAGGCGTCCAGCTCGCCGGGGTCGGCCGCGGTCCAGGCGTAGCCGTCGGAGCTGGTCCACAGGCCGTGCCCGCCGCCGAGGGGGTCGTTCCCGGCCGCCAGCCAGAGGCCGTCGCCGCCCGCCACCCGGCCCACCGTGGTCGGCCCCGTCTCGTACCCCTCCGGGCCGGTCACCTTGCCCAGCTGCCAGGTCGTGCCACCGTCGGGGGAGACGAGGAACAGCGGCCTGGGGACCGGGCTGGTGGTGTCGCTGCCGACCGCGACCATGACGGAACCCACCGAGGCCACCGCGTTGAGCACCTGGTTGGATCCGTTGCCGCCGACACCGGCCTGCGGCACGAAGTTGTCGTCGCCCGACGTCACCTCGTCACCGACCAGCCGGAGTCCGGTGGCGAACGGGCTGCTCACCCAGCCCCACAGGACCAGGCCGCCGCCGACCGCGACGGTGAGGACCAGGACCATCAGGAACGGGATCACCAGACCACGGCCGCGCCTGCGCCTGGTCGGGCTGGAGCGGCGCACGGCGGAGGGCGCGGTGGCCGGGCGGTGGTGCCGCCCGCCGTTCGTCCCCCGCCTGCCCGGCGGGCCCTGCGCGACGAGCATGTCGGGCCTGGCGGGCCTGCCGCCCGGTGGGCGCCCCACTCTTCGTACGGGCTCGAAGTCGTCCTCGGCCGTCGCGGAGGGCCACTCGGGCTCGGGTTCGGGTTCGGACGCCGGCCCGGACGGCGCTCCGCGCTCGGGTCCGGGCTCCGGCGCCGGTTCCGGTGTCGCCGCGATGCTCGGCTCGACCCTGATCCGCTCCTCGGCGGAGGGCTGCGAGGACTCCTTTCTCCCGCTCCCTCCCGGTTCGCGGGGCGGCCCCGAGGCGACGAGGAGGTCGGGGCGATCCGCCCTTCTCCTCCTCCCGCGCTCTGGAGCCGGTCCTGAGGCGACGAGAAGGTCGGGACGGTCCGCCAGCCGCGGCCGCCCCTGATCGGGCGTGGCGTGGCGTCCCTGCCCCGCTGACCGCTCCTCCTCGCCCGAGGGGTCGGCGGAGGTCTCCGGCGCGGGCGAGGGGCCAGAGGACTGGGAGGAGGGGCCGTAGGGGCGGGCGTACGGTCGGCGGCGCTCGCTCCCGAGTCCTTCGGGGCGGGCCTGCTGCGGCTCGCCGTCGTCCGGGGTCGGCGCGGCGAACGGCGGGAGCATCCACGGGGAGGCCATCGGACGCCCTCGCGTGCCGTCGTCCGAGGGGCCTGGCGGGGAGTGCTGGATCGTCGGCGGTGACGTCTGGGGCTCCTGGGACCTGCCTTCGTGTATAGCGTCGTCGTGCACGCCGTCGTCGTCCGCCGGCCACTCTTGCGAGCGCGGGTCGTGGGGGCCCGAGGCCACGCTCAGCACCTCCTTGCAGGAAGCCCATTCAGACCGGGACAACTCGCCCCGGACCGTTCCAGTCGTCTCCGTAACAGCAGGCCGCAACCCCTATGGATGCGGCAAATCGCAGCGTTCCTACTAGTACCCCGTTCTCCGGAAACGATCACCTCCCGCGACCGGATACCCGGTCCCCGGCCGTACACAGTCAAGAGCAACACGTCCGGGCCGCGATGACGAGACCTCTCTAGTCAGATTTTTCAATCCAGTACCGGAATTATCCGGCTTTCTCGTAGTTCGGCGAGGATCCAAGATCGTCCTTCCGAGTGCGGATTAGTTCACAGACGCCCGGAACCACGGCCGGTACATCTGATGTCACCATTCACCACCCCAGGGAGCGAATATGACACGGCTGGGGCCCGTATACACACTGGCGGCAGGAGCGGTGATGGCCGTCGCCCTCGGCGTGGCCAGCGCCACCACCTCGCCCGCCACCCGGACCGTCAACGCCCAGGACGACGCACGGCCCGTCGACGTCCAGGACGACGCACCCGCCACGCCCGCCCGGGCCGCCACGGAGGCGTCGCCCACGCCGGAGGTCGTCAAGACGGCCAGGCCCACCCCCGCCAAGGCCGACTACGCCGGGCGGGTCACCGGCAACGGCGGCCTGATCGCCGTCTCCGTCAGGAACGGCAAGGCGGTCGGCTACTTCTGCGACGGCAGGATCGAGGCCTGGATGAAGGGCAGGGCCGCCGACGGCAAGGTCACCCTGTCCGGCCGCGGCGACGCCTCGCTCACCGCCCGTCTCAGCGGCGGCGTCGCCGCGGGAACCCTCGGTTTCGGCGGCAGGAAGTGGAGCTTCAAGGCTCCGACCGTGAAGAAGCCCTCCGGCCTCTACCGGGCGACCGCGCTCGTCCGCGGCGCCGACGTCCGCGCCGGATGGATCTATCTCGACGACGGCACCAGGGTCGGCCTCACCCTCGTGGGCGACGAGGTCGCCGACGTGCCGATCCCCGAGCCCGGCGAGAACGCCGTCGTGGACGGCGTGGAGGTCGATCCCCGGGACGTCGACGAGTTCATCGAGGAGTTCTGATGAGTGACACGCAGATCACACCGGTCCCGCAGCGGCGGGCCAACAACGTCGCCCCGCTCCTCGTCCCGCTCGTCGTCGGCGGGCTGGTGGCGGTCGGGCTCGGCGTCTACGGGCGGGTCCACACGCCCACCGGGTACGCGATCGGGCCGGCCGGATTCTCCGGGGCGCTGGCGATGAAGTCCTGGCTCACCACCGGCGCGTTCCTGCTGGCGTTCGTCCAGCTCTTCTCCGCCCTGGTCATGTGGGGCCGGATCAAGCTGGACGTGCCGTGGATCGGTGCCCTGCACCGCTGGTCGGGGCGGGCGGCGTTCCTGCTCACGATCCCGGTGGCACTGCACTGCCTGTACGCGCTGGGCGCCCAGTTCGACGTGCCGCGCGTGATGATCCACTCACTGCTCGGCTGCTTCTTCTACGGCGTCTTCACCGCGAAGATGCTGTCGCTGCCCAGGCGGGGTCTGCCCGGCTGGACCCTCCCTGTCCTCGGCGGGCTCACCTTCGTCGCCCTCACCGGCCTCTGGCTCACCTCGTCGTTCTGGTTCTTCACCACGATCGGGGTCAGGTTGTAGGCGGAGTGAAGGCCGTGGTGCGCCGCAGACCGGCGGCCCTGCCCTTCGCCGCGACCACCAGCGCCATCTTCCTGGACGCCTCGTCGATCATCTCGTCGCCGAGCATGACCGCGCCGCGCCTCTCGACCGTCGTGTAGTACTCGTACGCGTCGAGGATCAACTCGGCGTGGTCGTAGTCCTCCTGCGGCGGCGAGAACACCTCGTTCGCGGCCTCGATCTGGGAGGGGTGGAGCACCCACTTCCCGTCGAACCCGAGCGCCGCGGCCCGCCCCGCCACCCGGCGGAACCCGTCGAGATCCCTGATGGCGAGGTACGGGCCGTCGATGGCCTGCAGGTCGTGCGTCCTCGCGGCCATCAGGATGCGCATCAGGATGTAGTGGTAGGCGTCGCCCTCGGTGTAGCCGGGCGGCTGCTCACCGACCACCAGGGTCCGCATGTTGATCGAGGCCATGAAGTCGGCCGGGCCGAACACGAGCGTCTCCAGGCGTGGGGACGCGCCGCCGATGGCGTCCACGTTGACCAGGCCCCTCGCGTTCTCGATCTGGGCCTCGATGCCGATCCCGCCGACCGGCAGGCCGTTCGCCCTCTCGATCTGGGTGAGCAGCGTGTCGAGCCACATCACCTGGGCCGCGTCCTCCACCTTGGGCAGCATCAGGCAGTCGAGGAACTCCCCCGCGCCCTCCACGACCTCGATGACGTCCCGGTAGGTCCACTGGGTGCCGAGGTCGTTGACCCGGACGACCCTCGTCCTGCCCGACCAGTCACCCTCGCGCAGGGCGGCCACGACGTTCTTGCGCGCGCCCTCCTTGGCGAGCGGCGCGACGGAGTCCTCCAGGTCGAGGAAGACCTCGTCGGCGGGGAGCCCCTGGGCCTTCTCCAGGAATCTGGGGTTGCTGCCGGGCACCGCGAGACACGAACGTCGAGAACGCATGGGGAACACGCTAACGCCCTCGGGGAGGCGGACGGCAGGCCGGGCGGCGCCACGCCCACGCGCCGGGACGAGCCGGGCGACGCCGTGACCTCGGCCGGAACACGCCGGGTGAGGGCGAGGACACCCCTGTGGCCTCCGCACAAAGACCCCGCCCTGTTCTTGGTGATGATCTCGTAGGACCCTTGCCTGAGATGTCAGAAGAATGGACATCAGGAATCTGCCAAGGGAGACACGCACGATGGCAAACGCTTCTTCGGTGGCAAGGCCCGCCGTACTGTCCGACCTCATCCCGGCGTCGCGCGTCCGCGACGTCGCGCTCGTGGTCGGCGGCGCCGCCCTGACGGGCCTGGCCGCGCAGCTGAGCTTCCCGCTGCCCGGCTCACCGGTTCCGGTCAGCGGCCAGACCTTCGCGGTCGTGCTGGTCGGCGCCGCCCTCGGCATGAACCGCGCGACGCTGAGCATGGCGCTCTACATGCTGGTCGGTGTCGCGGGCGTGCCGTGGTTCGCCGACGGCGCCTCCGGCTTCGGCGGGGCGTCCTTCGGATACGTCATCGGCTTCATCCCAGCGGCGGCCATCGTCGGCAAGCTCGCCGAACGCGGAGGCGACCGCACCGTGCCGCGCACGATCGGCACGATGATCCTCGGCAACCTGGTCATCTACGCCTTCGGCCTGCCGGTCCTCATCGCCGTCGCCCAGCTGGATCTCGCCACCGGCCTCGCCCTGGGCGTGGTGCCCTTCCTGCTCGGCGACGCCGTCAAGATCGTCATCGCGGCGGGACTGCTCCCGGCCGCCTGGAAGCTCTCCCGGCGCTGACCCGGCGACGTGTACGGCCTGTATCGCCATTCGGGGAGGCACAGGCCGTACATTCGTCTCATGGGTGTGATCGAGGAGGGCGCGAAGAAGTCGAGTGTCCTGTGGCTGTCGCTGGACCGGCCCCGGCTGGCCTGGCACACCTGGCACGACGGCGCGATCTACCTGGTCACCGGCGGGGGCGAGCAGCCGCTGCCGGGGCTGGCGGAGGCCGGGGAGGTGCGGGTGACGCTGCGCAGCAAGGACAACGGCGGGCGCCTGGTCGCCTTCGACGCCTCCGTGGAGGTGGTGGACCAGGCGAAGGCCCCGGACGCGGTGGCCGCGCTCGCCAAGGAGCGGCTCAACGCCCCCGACGGGGCGAGGCTTCTGGAGCGCTGGGCCACGGTTTCCAAGGTGATACGGCTCACCCCACGCGAGCCGGTTCCCTGACCTCTTCGACGGGTGAGGGCAGCGCGGCCGTGGCCCGCTGCGCCAGGTAGGCGCCGACCAGGACGATCAGGCCACCCGCGATCTGGAAGGGGCCGAGTGCCTCGCCCAGCAGGATCCAGGCGACCACCGCCCCGGCGATGACCTCCAGAGAGGCGACGGTGGAGCCGATCGCGGCCGACAGGCGGCGGATCGCGAGGACGCCGAGGATGTAGGCGGCGGCCGTGGCGACCACGATCAGCCAGATCAGCGCCCCGACGACCGGCAGCGTGTGGCCGCCCTCGGGGGTGGCCGTCCCGCTGATCGCCTCCCAGGGGATGTTCCACGGCTGGGAGAACGGCAGGAGCACCACGGCGGCGCCGAGCAGGCCCCAGGCGATCAGGCCGAGCGGGTCGATGTCGTCGCCGAAACTGTCACTGAGCAGGAAGTATCCGGCGCAGCACGTCATCGCGACGAAGGCCAGCAGCAGGCCCACCGGGTCGAGGGCGAGACCGGACCAGACCTCCACCACGATGCCGAGGCCGACCACGGCGACGACGGCACCGACGAAGGCCGCCCGCGGCAGCCGTACCCGCCGGACGAACCGTACCCAGAGCACCACCAGCACCGGCGAGGTGTACTCGATGAGCAGGGTGACGCCGACCGGCAGCCGGGTGATCGCCGCGAAGAACAGCGCCTGCACACCGGCGACCGCGACCACCGCGTACACCAGGAGGAACGGCAGCCGCGAGCGGGGGATGCGCAGGGCCGCGGGCCGGGCGACCGCGAGGATGCCGACGAGCAGCAGCCCGGCGCCCGCCATGCGGATCCAGACCGCCTCCAGCGGGGCGAGTCCCGCCGCGCCCAGATATCTGGCCATGGGACCCGAGAAGGCGAAGGCCAGGGACGACGCGAGCGCGATCAGGAGTCCTGCACGTCTCATGACCCACCATTTCTGTAATTACCGTTAAGCAGCTTTGATGCTGTCACGGTGGGGCGTCGGGCAGCAAGTGAGTTCCGCCATGTGAGCAGGGGAGCATGGCGGGGACCGGTCGGTCCGGGATGCGGCCTACGCTTCAGATGTGAGGATCTTCATCGCACGTCTCGCCGGAACCCCGGTCTTCGACCCCGTGGGGGACCAGATCGGCCGGGTCCGCGACGTGGTGGTGGCCATCGCCGGAAGCGATCCGCCGCACGTTCACGGGCTGGTCGTCGAGGTGCAGCCCCGGCGGAGGGTCTTCCTGCCGATCACCCGGATACGCTCCGCCAAGGCCGGCGCCGTCGTCTTCAGCGGCCAGCTCAACATGCGCAGGTTCGAACAGCGGGCGACCGAGACCCTCGCCATCACCGAGCTGCTCGACCTCGGCGTGGAGGTCGACGGCGAGCGGATGACGGTCCTGGATCTGGCCATGGAGGAGACCAGGCGCTCGGAGTGGCTGATCACCAAGGTGGCGGTGATCGAGAGCCCTCCCGGCCTGGGGCTGCGCCGGCGCGGCGCGACCAGGATCGTCGACTGGCGCGAGGTCCACGGCTTCGGCGCCGTCCAGAAGGACCAGGGCGCGGCCAACCTGCTGGTCGCCTTCGAGTCGATGCGCGCCGCCGACCTGGCCGGCGCCCTGCACGAGTTGCCCGCCAAGCGGCGGGTCGAGGTGGCCGCCGCCCTCGACGACGTACGGCTCGCGGACGTGCTCGAGGAACTTCCCGAGCGGGACCAGATCGGCATCCTGAGCAGGCTCGCCCCCGAGCGGGCCGCGGACGTGCTGGAGGAGATGAACCCCGACGACGCGGCCGACCTGCTCCAGGACCTCCCCGCCGAGCAGGCCGAGGCGCTGATGGCCCTGATGGAGCCCGAGGAGGCCGCACCGATCAGGCGGCTGCTGATCTACCCGGAGAACACCGCGGGCGGCATGATGACGAGCGAGCCGGTCATCCTGCCGCCGAGCGCGACGGTCGCCGAGGCACTCGCCAACATCCGCCAGCGCGAACTCACCCCGGCCGTGGCCGCGCAGGTCTACGTGACCCGGCCGCCCGTCGAGACGCCCACCGGCCGCTTCCTCGGCCTGGCCCACTTCCAGCGGCTGCTGCGCGAGCCGCCCTCGACCCTGCTCGGCGGCATCCTGGACACCTCCCTCGACCCGATCAGGCCCTCCTTCACCCTGCACCAGGTCACCTCCTACCTGGCCAACTACAATCTCGTGGCGGCTCCCGTGGTGAACGAGGCGGGACGCCTGGTCGGCGCGGTCACCGTCGACGACGTGCTCGACCACCTGCTGCCGGACGACTGGCGCGAGCGGGACGACCGACCGAGAGAGGGCGGGAATGGCTGACCGTCTCGACCAGCCCAGGCAGCCCGGCCTTCGGTTGCGCCCGCACTACGACCCCGAGGCGTTCGGGCGGCTGTCGGAGCGGATCGCCCGCTTCCTCGGCACCGCCAGGTTCCTGGTCTACATGACGGTTTTCGTCACCGTCTGGGTGCTGTGGAACGTCCTCGTCCCCCACACGCTGAAGTTCGACCCCTACCCCTTCATCTTCCTCACGCTGATCCTGTCGCTCCAGGCCTCGTACGCGGCGCCGCTGATCCTGCTCGCCCAGAACCGGCAGGACGACCGCGACCGGGTCCAGAACGAGAACGACCGCAGGGCGGCGGAGCGCAACCAGGCCGACCTGGACTACCTCACCCGGGAGATCGCCGCCCTGCGCATGGCGCTCGGCGAGGTGGCCACCCGCGACTACATCCGTTCGGAGCTGCAGCGTCTGCAGGAGGATCTCGCCGAGCCCCAGAGGTCCATGGAGCCGTGAGCCCGCGCTCCGGCCGGGCAGGCGAAGGCTCAGCAGGCGAGGGCTCAGTACGGGTCGGTGCCGGAGCCGGGAAAAAGCTTGTTCAGCATGGCCGCGCACCGCCGCAGCTCGTCGGGGTCGAGCATGTCCAGGAACTGGCCGCGGATCCCGCGCAGGTAGGTGGGGCCGGCCTCGGCCAGCCGCGCGGCCCCCTCGTCGGTGAGGACGGCGAACAGGCCGCGCGCGTCGCTGGGGCACGCCTCGCGCTCGACCAGGCCGTCGCGCTGGAGACGATCGATGAGCCGGGTCAGGCCGCTGCGCGACAACAGCACCCTGTCCGCCAGGTCGTTCATCCTCAGCCGCCGCTCGGGCGCCTCCGACAGCTGCGACAGGACCTCGTACGAGGCCAGGGCCAGGTCGTGCTCGACCAGCAGGTCGGCCTCCAGCACCCGGGTGATGCGGACCTGGGCCCGCTGGAGCATGCGCCAGACCACCAGCTCCTCCGAGCCGGTGCTCCCTCTTGACTCGCCCGCTGTGAGGGTCACGGAGTAACCTTAGAACGTTGCACGTGCACCTACACAGCGGATTGTCCGAATCCAGCGACCATCACCGGTTTCGGAATTCCTTCCGGTGTTCTCGGGTTCATACCATGGACTTACGACGCCGACCGCTCCCTGACGGGATCGGCCTCCTGCCAAGCCATACGGGCGCCACGACGGGCAGGGCCCGCCTGTGAGACGCCTCATCGATAACAGACAAGGAGGGACGGCATCCTCGTCGCCCCCGGGGTGACGTGATTGCCGACACTTCGATGGCACCTACCACGGAACTGGTGATGGCCGCCCTCGCGACCGTCAACGACCCTGAGATCCGTCGGCCGATCACCGAACTCGACATGGTCAAGAGCGTCGACATCTCCCCCGAGGGAGCCGTACGTGTCGCGATCTACCTGACGGTCTCGGGTTGTCCCATGAAGGACACCATCACCCGAGACGTCACCGGCGCCGTCTCCAAGGTCGACGGAGTGACCGGTGTCTCCGTCGAGATGGACGTGATGAGCACCGAGCAGCGCAAGACGCTGCAGACCAAGTTGCGGGGCGCGAAGGGGCCGGAGAAGGAGATCCCCTTCGCCCAGCCCGGCTCGCTGACCCGTGTCTTCGCGGTCGCCTCGGGCAAGGGCGGCGTCGGCAAGTCGTCCGTCACCGTCAACCTGGCCGCCGCGATGGCCGCGAGCGGTCTGAAGGTCGGCGTCGTCGACGCCGACATCTACGGCCACAGTGTGCCGCGCATGCTCGGCGTCTCCGAGCGCCCCACCAAGGTCGAGGACATGATCATGCCGCCGGTGGCGCATGACATCAAGGTCATCTCGGTCGGCATGTTCAAGCCGGAGGGCAACACCCCGGTCGTGTGGCGTGGCCCGATGCTCGACCGTGCCCTGCACCAGTTCCTCGCCGACGTCTACTGGGGCGACCTGGACGTGCTTCTGATGGACCTGCCCCCGGGCACCGGTGACATCGCGATCTCCGTGGCGCAGCGGATGCCGTCCGCCGAACTCCTGGTGGTGACCACCCCGCAACAGGCCGCCGCCGAGGTCGCCGAGCGCGCGGGGTCGATCGCCGTCCAGACCCACCAGCAGATCGCCGGTGTCATCGAGAACATGTCGTGGCTGCCCTGCCCGCACTGCGACGAGCGGATCTCGGTCTTCGGCGAGGGCGGCGGCCAGACCGTGGCCGACGCGCTCACCCGCACCCTGGGCTCCCGCGTGCCGCTGCTGGGCCAGGTGCCCATCGACACGCGGCTGCGCGAGGGCGGCGACGAGGGCAAGCCGCTCGTGCTGACCGACCCGGACGCCCCGGCCGCGGCCGAGTTGAGCCGCATCGCCGCGTCCCTCAGCAAGAAGTCGACCAGCCTCAAGGGGCTCCAGCTCGGCATCTCGCCCACCCGGCGCGGCTGAGGCGACCGGGCCGGCCGAGCCAGAGGCCAACGGACCGGTCCCGCGGGACCTGGAGCGGCCTCTCCCGCGACGCGACGACGGCGGCGGGCCCCGCACCCGGGGCGCCCCCGGCGGCCCGGGGGGGGGGCCCCCCGCCCCCCGGAACCGAAAAAAAACCCCAACATAAAAATG